>NZ_JBYFCH010000002.1:0-550086 GCF_057652295.1 Runella sp. R5_40
CTCGGTGGTGCATCACCAGCAAAAATATGACAAAAATTATACTCGCACGCTTGCATAAACCATAGAAATCCGTGCGGCGACGACTATTAGCAGGCTTACAGCCAATTACGCAATTAGCCCAGGCAATACTTTTCCAGCCAAGTCGGTCAAGCGATAGCGGCGGCCGAGGTGCTTGTAGGTAAGTTTTTCGTGATTGATACCCATCAAGTGCATCACCGTCGCGTGAAAATCGTTGATATGAACAGGGTCACGCACGATGTTGTACCCAAAGTCATCCGTTTGGCCATAGACCGTTCCAGGTTTTACTCCTCCACCCGCCATAAACGTGCAATACGCCCGTGGATGGTGGTCGCGGCCGTAGTTATCCTTGGTTGAAGTTCCTTGACCGTAATTGGTACGCCCAAATTCTCCTCCCCAAATCACCAATGTTTCGTCGAGCAAGCCACGTTGTTTCAAATCGGTAATCAAAGCCGCCGAAGCACGGTCGGTATCTTTGGCTTGCAATGGCATCTCTCCCACCATGTTTCCGTGCTGATCCCAGCCTTGGTGATACAATTGCACAAAACGTACCCCTGCTTCCGAAAGTTTACGTGCCAACAAACAATTGGCAGCAAACGTCCCTGGCACCAAACACTCAGGGCCGTACATTTTTACAATGTGGTCAGGTTCTTTGCTCAAATCTGTCAACTCAGGAACGGCGGTTTGCATCCGATACGCCATTTCGTACTGCTGCACTTTGGCTTTGATTTCGGGGTCGCCAAAATCGTCGAACGCCATGTTGTTCAGTTCTGCCAGTTTATCCAGCATTTTTCGGTGCGACGCTCGGTCAGAATTGGCGGGGTTGTTGAGGTACAAAATAGGGTCTTCACCGCTACTAAATACCACGCCTTGGTGCGTCGAATCCAAAAATCCGTTGGACCAAAGTTTTGAATACACCCCTTGTCCATTTCCCTTCCCGCGCGACAGCAACACCGAAAACGCAGGTAAGTTTTTATTTTCACTACCCAAACCATAGCTCACCCACGACCCCATGCTAGGGCGATTGCCTTGTTGCGCGCCCGTCTGCATAAAAGTGAGCGCAGGGTCATGGTTGATGGCCTCCGTGTTCATGGTTTTAATCATGCAGAGGTCGTCGGCAATATTGGCAATGTTGGGAAACAACTCGCTCATCCACATCCCCGACTGCCCATGTTGTGCAAACTTAAAGTAAGACCCAACCAACGGAAACTTGGCTTGGTTGGCCGTCATTCCCGTCAGGCGTTGTCCCATCCGTATCGAGGCAGGGAGTTCTTCGCCCGCCATTTTATTGAGCAACGGTTTATATTCAAAGCTTTCGTACTGAGATGGAGCCCCGTTTTGGAACAAATAAATGACTCGTTTTGCCTTGGGTGCAAACTGAGCAACCCCCAAAGGAAGTTCTTCTACGTCATCACCTGCTCCCTTAAACAAATCAGGAACAAGCAAAGACCCCAACGCAACACTACCAATCCCCGCTGCCATTTTTCCCATAAAATGCCGACGGTTGACATTCAAACGGTTTTCAAAAAATTCGTTCTTATTCATAGTTCTAATGAATTGTTGTGTGTTCTTGCCCAGTTATTTCATAATCGCCTCTTCCAAGTTATACATCATCAGTATGGATTGCATAAGGGCTGCTACCATAGGACGATTAGCGATTCGTGCTTGCGGACGTTCTCCTACACTCAGCAGTTTCGCGGCCTTTTTGGGGTCTTTGGCAAACACCGATTGCTCACTTTCAAAATATTTTTCGAGCACACTGAGTTCTTTATCTTTTCCAGTTCGGCACACGACGATGCGGAAAGCTTTCTTGATTTTGTCCTCGTCCGAGTTCTTTTCCAGTGCTAGTTTTTCGGCCAATACCCTCGCCGATTCTAATACAACGGGGTCGTTGAGCATTACCAATGCCTGAAGTGGTGTATTGGTTCGGGAACGTTTTACCTCGCATTGGTCGCGGTTGGAAGCATCAAAAATCAGCATCGACGGCGGCGGCACCGTTCGTTTGATAAAGACATACATTCCTCTTCGGTAAAGGCTATCGCCGTGGTCTTGGATGTAGCTTTTAAGACTTCCTCGCCCCGAAGTCGCTACTTCCCACAAGCCCTTTGGCTGGTAAGGTTTGACACTCGGCCCACCAATGGCAGGACTAAGCAGTCCGCTCGTAGATAACACAAAATCGCGTACCAACTCCGCCGAAAGGCGCATTCGGGGCGCACGAGCCAATAGCACATTTTCAGGATCTTTGGCCAAGTGTTCCTTCGTAATCACAGCCGACTGTCGATAGGTGGCCGACATCACGATTTGTTTCACCAAACGCTTAATGTTCCAATCGTGGGTACGGAAATCCACCGCCAACCAGTCTAACAACTGCGGATGCGAAGGTAACTCCCCTTGCATTCCAAAATCACCAACAGTTTTGACAATGCCACGTCCAAAGAACTCCTGCCACACTCGGTTGACAAACACCCTCGCTGTCAGCGGATTTTTCGCATCAAGCATCCATTGTGCAAGCCCTAGGCGGTTGTCGGGGTATTTTTTGGTATCAAAAGGCAATAAGAATTTGGGCATTTGAGCCCCAACTACATCGGTCGGTTGGTCATAATTACCGCGCCCCAACACGTGCGTTTTCCGCAACGTATCCAAATCTTGCATCACCATTACCGTCACATCGGCGGTATCGGTTTTGTTGACAAAGGTCAGAATACTCTTAACATCTTTGGTCGTCAACTTGAGGTTTGGAGGGTCGGCGAAGGAAGCATCAATGGTTCCTACCAAGCCTTTTTCGGGCACTTGGTTAAAGAAGGCAAAAGCACTGTAATAATCTTTTTGTAGAATGGGGTCGTACTTGTGATCGTGGCATTTGGCGCATTCGTAGGTCAGTGCCAAAAACGTTTTCCCAAATGTATTGGTACGGTCGGTTACGTATTCGATGCGGTATTCTTCGTCAATCACCCCACCTTCTTGCGTGATTTTATGGTTACGGTTAAAGCCCGTTGCCAGCAATGCCTCTTTGATGCGAGGATTGGCGGGATTGCCCTTCTGACGTTTTACAATCAAATCCCCCGCAAGTTGCCACGTCAAAAATTTGCTGTAGCTATAATTTTGATTAAAAGCATGAATTACCCAATCGCGCCACGGCCACATTGTCCGTAGTCCATCGTCTTGGTACCCGTGCGAGTCGGCATACCGAGCGGCATCTAACCACGGAATCGCCATTTTTTCGCCGTAGTGTTTTGAACTTAGCAATTCGTCCACCACCTTTTCATAGGCATTAGGCGATTCGTCTTTCAAAAAGCGTTCTTGCAAATCGAGCGAAGGCGGAAGTCCCGTAATATCCAAGGCCGCCCGTTTCAAAAGCCGTTCTTTATCGGCTTCCTCGTTGGGCTTCAAGCCATTCTCTTCCATTTCAGCCAACGTGAAGTAGTCGATGGGGTTTTTAGGCCAAGCATCATTGTCAACGTTGGGCAATTTGGGCCTTTCTGGCGCAATAAACGCCCAGTGGGGTTTGTATTTAGCGCCTTGTTTAATCCACTTTTCAATCAGCGCAATCTCGTGTTCGTTCAGTTTAAGGTTGGATTCCAAAGGCGGCATAATTTCAGCCGTATCTTTGGTAATGATACGCAACCACACCGCCGACTCGTCGGGTTTTCCTGGAACAATCGCATGAAGCTTGGCATTGTCTTTCAGCGCGGCATAAGCGGCTTCTTCGGTATCTAAACGTAAGTCAGCTTCCCGTTTGTTAGCATCGGGGCCGTGGCATTTAAAGCAACGATCCGAGAGAATCGGTCGGATGTGGTAATTATAGTCAACCTCGTCGGGAACAGAAGCTGCCGACGTGCTACCTCCATTCAGAAAGCAAGCAGTAGTCACACAGCTAACCGCAATGCCCACTCCTACTAAAAGCCTGTTTTTGAACAGGTAAGCAAGTATTTTTCGATTCATTTTCACGATAAAGGCAGGAACAGTTTATAATAAGTACAAATATATTTTAAAAAATATTAAAAACTGTTTTCTACTCACTTTTCGTGAATGTTTTAACCGAACATTACCTTATGATAAATGTCGGCCAAAGCTATTGAACATTCTCCGATTTGAAGTGTCGTATCGTTTTCATTATAGGTATGACTCAACCACTCTGCCTCGCTTAATTTTTTGATAACTTCCACTTTCTTCTTTTTAGATGACACAAGTACGTATTCACGAAACGAAGGAATTGTTTTGTAACAATCGAATTTCTCCAGTCTATCGTAGGCTTCGGTAGAATCGGATAAGACCTCAATAATGATTTCAGGATTCTCCAACGCATCCAACCCATTCGGAGCCTTCTCATAAACGGGTGTTTTACAAACAATCACCAAATCAGGAAAAACATATTTTTGACATCCTTCAATTTTGATAAGTTGGTCGCTATTTAGTACTATACACGCTCCTGTTCGTAAACAATTTTCCAGCGCAGTAGAAAGCGTCACGCATATCCGATTATGAGCAGGCTGGGCACCTGCCATCGCAACTACCTCCCCTGCATGGTATTCTAGTTTGACATCAGATTTTTGAAGTAAATCAAAATATTCTTCAACAGTGACAGAAGTGGAGGTTTGCATAGGTCTATGTTTTTATCAAAAATAAATAAATTAGAGCATTTTGGCAAAAGCTAAACACGTAACATACCTATCTATTTTTGTTACCTTTGGCCCCATAAATAGACAATTTTGATAAACCTCTTCATCAACACAACTATAAAGAGTTTATCGTTGTTGGAATTGATAAAATGGATTAAGGTTCTAAATGAAAATTTACTGGCGCATTTTACAGTACGCCCGCCCGCTTAGCCGATACGTTGGGCCGTACTTTTTTACCTCTTTATTGGGTAGCTTGTTTGGGGTACTCAATTTTACACTGATTCAACCTTTATTAGATGTTCTTTTTGGGAAAGCAAAAATTCCGTCTCAACTGGTTTTTCCCTCGTTCCGTTTCGACGCCGCCTATTTGGTCGATTTGTTCCAATATTATTTTGGGCACGCCATCCAACAATACGGCAAACTAGGAGCGTTGCAATTTGTCTGTGGAGCTATTTTGTTGTGCGTTTTTTTGGCCAACGTCTTCAAATACCTTTCCATTCGAATCATTGAAAATTTTAAAGCGCACACCGTAGCCCAGCTGCGCCAAGCGGTTTTTGACAGTGCCATTCGTTTGAGCCTTTCGTTTTTCTCCAACGAGCGCAAAGGCGACCTCATTTCCCGCGTTACTACCGACGTCCAAGAAATCGAGAACTCGCTCGGACGGGCGTTTAGTGCGTTGTTCAAAGAGTTGTTTACGCTCATTTTTTACTTCGTGACGCTCTTTGCCATGTCGGTCAAACTGACTTTTTTTACGCTCATCGTCATTCCTCTTTCGGGAATTATTATTGGAACATTGGCCAAAAAACTCAAAGAATCGGCCTCAGAAGTGCAGCAACGTTTGAGTAATATCATCAGCGTCCTCGACGAAACGTTTGGTGGGATTCGGGTGGTGAAAGGTTTTAATGCCGAAAAAGTCATTCGTCGCCGTTTTGAAGAAGAAAACCAAGGCTACCGCCATTCCTTGTTACGCATGGTGTTTCGTCAAGAACTTGCCCCGCCGATGTCGGAATTTATGGGGGTTTCGGTCGTAGCGGGGATATTGTTGTACGGTGGTTCGATGGTACTTTCCGACAACTTTGAGCTTTCGGCTTCCACCTTCGTGACGTACATCATTATTTTTTCACAGGTGTTACGGCCTGCCAAAGAGATTTCTAACGCCATCAGTGGCATCCAACGCGGAGTGGCGTCGGGCGAGCGCATCATGCGTTTGATTGACATGCCTTTGGAAGTTCAAGATGCACCCAATGCCCAGCAGTTCAAGAAGTTTAACTCGGCCATTGAAGTAAAAAACCTTTCGTTTGAGTACGAAAAGGGCGTCCCTGTATTGCAGAACATTTCTTTTTCACTCAAAAAAGGCAAAACCGTTGCACTTGTAGGTTCGTCGGGCGGGGGTAAATCAACGATTGCCGATATGATTCCTCGTTTTTATGACCCCACCGAAGGGCAAATTTTGATTGATGGACTGGATTTACGTTCCATCACCACAAAATCGCTGCGCGACCAAATGGGGATTGTAACACAAGAGTCGATTCTTTTCAACGATACAATTTTCAACAACATCGCTTTTGGCACCGAGGCCACCGAAGCCGAAGTGATGGCGGCGGCTAAAATTGCCAATGCCCACGATTTTATTCTGGAACAGCCCGATAGCTACCAAACCGTCATCGGCGACCGAGGCACAAAGCTTTCGGGTGGACAACGGCAGCGTTTGAGCATTGCGCGGGCGATTTTGAAAAACCCACCGATTTTAATTTTGGACGAAGCGACTTCGGCCTTGGACACCGAATCTGAAAAGTTGGTGCAAGAAGCGTTGACTAATTTGATGAAAAATCGTACGACCTTGGTCATTGCTCACCGCCTCAGCACCATTCAGCACGCCGATGAAATCCTGGTATTAAGCGGTGGAAAAATCATCGAACGCGGCACGCACGACGAGCTTTTAAAGGAAGAAAAAAGTTTTTATCGGAAGTTGAGCTTAATGCAAAGCTAAACTTCCGATACCGAACCGTTTGCGGTTATTTCCCCTTCCAGTCCATCCATACTTTCATGCGGCCAGCTTGGCGGTTGTCCCACGAATAGTAGGGAATTAACGTAAAGTTATCGCCGCCATTTTGGGCCTTAATCGTAGTAACACCTCCGAGCAAAGCAGGCTCAAATGCTGTTGTAAATTGGGTTTTGGGCGAAAGCACCATTTGGTCAAAATCCAAATGACGGTTGTCCTGCTCTTCAATGCAATACACAAGCGGGCCGCGCTGAATGGCACGTTTGCCTACGTTGGCTTGCACGCGCGGGTCGGCCGCTACAACTTTAACGGGCATCTCCATGCGAAGTTTGAGAACATCATTTTTTGCCCATGTGCGCGCAACTGTCACGTAGCCTTTGTCTGCCACCAAGTTTGAAACTGCCTTTCCGTTGACTTCAACGCTGTATTTGTCGCACCAAGCAGGGATTCTCAATTTAACCCCAAAGTCCACTTTGCTGCTGTCGGGAACAACTTTAAACTCTACTTCGCCCGCCCAAGGGTAATTGGTTTTTTGGGTAAACTTCACTTTGTTAGTTCCCAATTTCACTTCAGTACTGCTACCAACATACAAATTCACCCAAAGCGTATTCGCCGAAGTGTTGTAAATATAGCCTCCTACCGACGGCATCAAGCGTGAGACGTTGCTGGGGCAACAAGCCGTACCGTACCAAGCTTTGCGGTGGTGCATCCCAAACGAAGCCAGCGGGTTGACGTAAAAAAACAAATTCCCCGTCAGTTGTACACCTGCCAACGCACCGTTGTAAAGCGAACGTTCGAGCACATCCACGTACTTCGCCTCGCCCGAATAGAGGTTCATGCGTTGATTCCAAAAAACCATCCCCACCGAAGCACAGGTTTCGCAGTAAGCCGATTCGTTGGGTAGGTCATAATCGACCGTGAACCCTTCGTTTTTGGTCGAAGAGCCAATGCCACCCGTGACGTACATATTTCGTTCGACCACATCGGCCCAGACGCGTTCGAGGGCTTGGGTGTAGCCACGGTCGCCTGTTTCTGCGGCTACGTCGGCCATACCAGTGTAGAGGTACATGGCCCGAACGGCGTGGCCTTTGATGTCGGTCATTTCACGGACAGGCACATCGTCTTGACAATAGCGAGCGCCATCAAAATTTTTATCTGTCCAAATCTGCCCGCGACCATTTCCTTTGCCGCGTTGCTCAATCAGCCAGTCGGCGAGTTTGAGATAGCGGTCGTTTTGAGTCGTGTGGTAAAGCTTCACCAGTGCCAACTCCAATTCTTGGTGACCTGTTACCCAAGGTCGATTTTGAAGGCGAAACGTCGAATCAAAATGATTGGCAAAGCGAATGGATACATCGAGCAATTTACGTTTTTTGGTAGCGTCGTAGTAGGCCACCGCCCCCTCTATCAAATGCCCTAAGCAGTAGTCTTCGTGCTTTTCCATGTCGGTCCAGCGTTTGTCGAGTCCCTTGAGCGTGTAGTACGTATTCAAATAACCATCGGGAAGTTGCGCTGCTGCAATCTTATCAATCCACTCGTCGGTTTTGGCTTCTAAAGCTTTGTCAGGGGTGGTTTTAAGGGTGTACGCAATGCCTTCAATGACTTTATAGACGTCCGAATCGTCGAAATAAATGCCTTTATGCTGCCCGCTTCGTTTGGCTGCATTTTCAAAATTACGAATCCGAGCCGTTGAGTCTTCGGTGTAAGTCATGCACACGGGGAGGGTCGCTGAATGCACTTTCTCAATTCGAGGTTTCCAGAAAAAATCATTGACCGTCACCTGCGAAAAATTAACAGGTACAATTTGCCGCTGTGCCAACGCACTCACAGCCCCAGCCATAGCGATGATGAAGTAGAAAAAAGATTTCATGGAGAGGTAGATAGTCTTACTAGGAAGAAAAGCGTAGAGCAACGTATTTTTAATGGCCATCAGTCATTGTTTGGTGAAAGACAGGCAAAAAAAATGCCAGCCCTAATAGGGGCTGACCGTGAAGGTGTCTTAGCAATTATTCCTGCAAATCGAGAATTAAATCCCAGATTTGCAGGAATATCTACTATAATATCTAGCTAATCCCGAGTTCTTTGGAAAGTGCCTCAACGCGCTCGTAAAGTGCATCGACCTCCGTTTTCACTTCTGCCGTACATTCTTCTACCTTGCGACGGGTATAAAGCGAAATCGGGAAACCGCGTTTTTGTAAGTAATACTTAGCGACCGTAGGATACGCATAATGGATGACGGGCATGGTCTCAATCAACAGTTGCTGAACGCGCGCAATGCCTACTTGCTGGTCAGGATTGTTATAGTTTGCGCATAACCACACAATAACTTCTGGGAAGAAATTCCCTTGAATACACGATAACCCTGCCGAACCTGCTTGCAACGATGCCACGGCGTGCTCCATGTAGGCATCATATACGCCAAAACGCTGCCCTTGGGTGGCGGCGATTTTACCTTTTACATTGTCAATGTCGAGCGACGTATCTTTGTGGTAAATCACCCGACCTGTCGCGGCGAGTTCACCCAAATCTTTGGCCGTAACAAGACGTTTGTAAGGAACCGGACATTCGTACAGTCCATAAATGACGCCTGGCGTTAGGTGAAGAAGTTCGTTTATTCGCTTCATAAACACCTCATCCGATTCGTTGGCATCGGCCAACAAGCTAGTAATCACAATGACTGCTTGAATCCCCGTTGCATAAATTTTCTTGGCAAACTCAGCCTGTTCGGCAATCGGTCCGCCAAACGTTCCTGTCGCAACCACGGGCACGCGGCCATTGGCCACCTCCACTACGTGACGCGTAATGGCAAGACGCTCGTCTTCGGTGAGTTCGTACATTTCGGACGAGAGGCAATTGGCAAAAAGACCCGCTGCTCCTGCTTGTAAATACAACTCAGTAAGTTGGGTCAAACCATCGAAATCAATCTCACCATTTTCTTTAAACGGGGTGAGCATCACAGGAATAAAGCCCTGTGGGAGTGTATCTTGCATATAGATTGGTGTATTTTAAGCTTTAGCAAACGCAACAGTGTTGGTCAATTGGCCGATTTTATCGATACGGATATTGACAACGTCACCCACTTGAAGCGTAAATTCGTTAGAAGGCACAAGTCCTGTGCCCGTCATCAAGAATACGCCTGTGGTAAATGTATTAGAACGGAATAAATAGCTCACCAAATCTTCAGGGCGGCGTTTGAGTTGTTCGAGGGTGGTACGGCCTTCAAATACTTTTGCGTCATTCCGTAAAATTTCAATGTCGATGGTGGTCGTAACGGCCATTGGCTCGGCGGGTACGTACAAACAAGGCCCCAACGCAGCCGAACCGTCATAGACTTTGGCCTGAGGCAAATAAAGTGGGTTTTCTCCTTCGATACTACGCGAACTCATGTCGTTTCCGATAGTGTACCCAACAATTTTTCCAGTTGATGTCGCAAAGAGCGTCCATTCTGGCTCAGGTACGTTCCACGACGAATCAGGACGGATGTTGACCGTGCCACCACTTCCCACTACTTTGTGGGCAAGGCTTTTGAAAAATAACTCAGGACGTTCGGCATCATATACCTTGTCGTAGAAGGTATCGCCTCCTGAGTCTTTTGACTCTTCCATCCGCGCAATTTTACTGCGATAGTACGTCACCCCCGACGCCCACACTTCTTGCGTTCCTACGGGAGCCACAATGCTGCTTTCGTCGAAAGACGCTTCGGGAGCAAGACTAGCGATGGTGGTTCGCAAATAAGCGTGCAAATCGTCGCGGTTGATAAGTTCGTCCCAAATAAAGGTTGGGATTTTATAAAATTGGCCATCAGCCTCGGCATAAAAGCCATTGGTGGTACGATAGAGTTTCATAGAATATTTTTGGGTTCTCTCGGTCAAAAGAGACTTTGCTCAATAAATTACCATACTTGGATTTCTTTACTACGCAGTTTTAGGTAAAAAAGACTACCAAAACTCGTTCAGAGTTGCGTATAGAAGCGGCGGCACTTCTATTTTTTTTGTCTTTTTTTATATACGTACAATAAAGTTAATGTGCTGTATGATAGCCTATTGACAGTTTTTTGATGGTTTGAAAAAAGATTGTCAAGTGCAAGTTTAAATATAAAATTGTCAATTTGACAATTATTTTCTTTTTTTGCATCAGTAAGAAAGCAAAATTCGCTCTTTTAGTAGTAATTACGCTTTCGAGAAAACATTTAAACTAACTTATTTTATGTCAGTTACACTCGGAAATTCCGAATATTTCAAGGGCATCTCCAAAATTCAGTTTGAAGGTCGCGATTCAGACAATCCGCTTGCATTTAAGTGGTACGATGAAAACCGTATCATTGGCGGAAAAACCATGAAAGAACACTTGCGTTTTGCCGTAGCTTACTGGCATACGTTCTGCGGAACAGGCGCTGATCCCTTTGGCCCAGGAACAAAAGTATTTCCTTGGGATGCCAAAGCAGATGCCGTAGAGCGTGCCAAAGACAAAATGGACGCGGCATTTGAGTTTATCACCAAGCTAGGGGTACCTTACTACTGCTTCCACGATGTGGATTTGGTGGACGAAGGGCCAAGCATTTCGGAGTACGAACGCCGTATGCAAGCCATTGTGGACTATGCGAAAGGAAAGCAACAAGCAAGTGGGGTAAAATTGCTTTGGGGTACGGCCAACGTATTCTCAAACCCTCGTTATATGAACGGCGCATCGACCAACCCAGATTTTAATGTGGTGGCTCATGCGGGCGTACAAGTGAAAAACGCCATTGACGCAACGATTGCGTTGGGTGGTGAAAACTACGTATTCTGGGGTGGTCGTGAGGGCTACATGAGCTTGCTCAATACCAACATGAAACGTGAATTGGATCACCTAGGGCAGTTTTTGACTGTGGCTCGTGATTACGCGCGTAAAAATGGTTTCAAAGGTACGTTCTTCATCGAGCCTAAACCTTGTGAGCCTACCAAGCACCAATACGATTACGATTCAGCAACGGTGATTGGCTTCTTGCGCCAGTACGGTTTGGAGAAAGATTTCCAATTGAACATCGAAGTAAACCACGCTACATTGGCAGGGCATACGTTCCAACACGAGTTGCAAGTGGCCGCCGATGCTGGTATGTTGGGTAGTATCGATGCCAACCGTGGTGACTACCAAAACGGCTGGG
This sequence comes from Runella sp. R5_40, assembly GCF_057652295.1. Lineage (NCBI taxonomy): Bacteria > Pseudomonadati > Bacteroidota > Cytophagia > Cytophagales > Spirosomataceae > Runella > Runella sp. R5_40. The sequence continues at coordinate 11,780 of NZ_JBYFCH010000002.1, forward strand.
ATACTGACCAATTCCCCATCAACCTAAGCGAGCTAACGGAGGCGATGTTGGTGATTCTTGAAGCAGGTGGTATCACCGCAGGAGGTATCAACTTCGATGCAAAAACCCGCCGTAACTCTACCGACCTCGACGATATTTTCATTGCTCACATCGGTGGTATGGATGCGTTTGCGCGTTCGTTGGTCATTGCCAACGATATTTTGGTAAAATCTCCGTACAGCAAACTCCGTACAGAGCGCTATGCTTCGTTTGACAGCGGCGCTGGCCAAGATTTTGAAGCAGGAAAACTAACGTTGGAAGACCTTCATAGCTTTGCCGTAGCCAATGGCGAGCCAAAGCTAATCAGCGGCAAGCAAGAATTATTCGAAAACATCTTGAATCAATACATTTAATCATTGATTCAACCCACCTCATCTTAACAAGTGCAAAACGCCAGCGGAAAAATCCGACTGGCGTTTTGATTTAAAGGACTACACCAATTCGGCGTCCATGGTAATGTCGGTATTCAACAATTTTGAAATGGGGCAGTTCGCTTTTGCATTTTGAGCCGCTTCGGCAAATTGCTCAGCTGTCATGCCTGGTACACTTGCTTTTACCGACAAGTGAATGTTTGGAATCGCGCCGTTTTCAAACGTAACGGTGGCTTTGGTGTCGATATTTTCGGCCATTAAACCATATTCTCCAATTACAAAGCTTAATTTCATCGTAAAACAACCCGCGTGGGCTGCCCCAACGAGCTCCTCGGGGTTAGTGCCAATGCCATCGGCAAAACGCGTGTTGAACGAATATTGCGTTCCGTCTAATACCGTGCTTTGCGTTGAAACCGTTCCGTGGCCTTCTTTACCACTTCCTTGCCAATTGGCAGCTGCTGTTCTTTTCATAGTTCTGTTGCGTTTGAATAAAATTGAATGGATTGAAAAATGGAAAGTCAAATGTAGTCAGGAATCGCTATTTTTTGTCATTAAGTTATTGAGTGGAAAAATCAATGTCCCCAAATCAGTGAGCCAATGGCAAAAAGGTTAATCACCCAAAGTGTTGGAGAAACGTCTTTTGTTTGGCCTGTCATCGTTTTTAAAACACTCCAACTCAAGAAACCAAAGATGATGCCTTGGGTGATGGAATAACTGAACGGAATCAGGACAAGAGCGAGCAAACAAGGGATGGCCTCGTCCATGCGCGACCAGTCAATTTTAGTGACGGGTTTCATCATAAATGCACCCACAATCACCAATGCAGGTGCGGTAGCAATGCTAGGCACCACCGACAGCAAGGGCGACAAAAACATGAAAGGCAAAAACAAAAAGGCGGCGATTACGGCGGTTAGACCTGTACGCCCTCCTTGCTCTATCCCCACCGCCGACTCGATGTAAGCAGTGCCTGGGCTTGTCCCCAAGACCCCCGCTAGTGTAGTAGCCACGGCGTCGGTTAGTAGCGATTCTTTGATGTGGCGCGGGTCGCCGTTTTCGTCGTACAAATCGGCGGCTTCAGCCACTCCTACGAAGGTCGATAAGCTATCGAAGAGGTCAGTGAAAGCAAAAGCAAAAATAACGGGGAACAACGCCAGGCTCAACGAACCGCCTAAATCGAGTTGAAACAAAAGACTAAAATCGGGCGAAGCAAGCAGGCCGTTCCAGTTGACGAGGGCTTTTTGACCAAAATTAATCGCTGACGCATCACCCCACCAACGACCAATGGGAATGGCTAAAAGCGTGGTCGTAATGATACCAATGACAATCCCGCCCGTAACACGCTTTGCGACCAATACCGCCGTTACTAGCAAACCTACCAAAAACGTAATCAGAACGGGGTCTTTGAGGTTGCCAATCCCAACGAGCGTAGCAGAATTGCCAACGATAAATTTGGCATTGGTAAAACCAATCAAGGTAATAAACAAGCCAATGCCCGACGAAATGGCATACCGTAGCGGTTTAGGAATGGCCTTAACAATGTGCGTACGGACGTTGAAAATGGATAAAATCAAAAACAATACCCCCGCCCAGAACACCGCACCGAGCGCTGTTTGCCAAGCGATTCCCATTCCTTTGACTACCGTAAAAGTAAAGAAGGCATTCAGCCCCATGCCAGGCGCAACGAGCAACGGGTTTTTGGCATATAATCCCATCATCAAGCTACAAAAGAACGACAGCAAGACGGTCGCCGTCAGGACGGCTCCAAAGGGCAAACCTGCTTGGCTTAAAATGGCGGGGTTAACGACGATAATGTACATCGTTGCCAAAAATGACGACACCCCCGCAATGGTTTCGGTACGAAGGGTAGTTTGGTGATGGGAAAGCGAAAAGTAACGTTCGAGCATGGAGAGAAGGTGGAGGTTTGAGTAGCAGTAAAAATAAGAATGCCATTGCAGAAAGTAAAGCTTTGAAACATTTACTCGCCCGCAATGGCATTCAAAAAATCAAAAGAACGGCTTAGAATGGAAGTTTTAAGCGCTCCACTGGCGTATTGTTTACCAAGTGGCTTTCTACGATTTCTTCGACGTCAGACAACTGGACATTGCCGTAAAAAATACCTTCAGGATATACCACCAAGGCAGGACCCAAAGCGCACACATCGAGGCATCCTGCTTTTTGAGCGCGGATATCAATATGGAGATTTTTGTCTTTCAACGATGTCTTGAAGGCATCTACTAGGGCCGTTCCGTGTTCGGCGCCACAACATTTCTTGCCACCATCTTTTTGGTTAGCGCAAATAAAAACGTGCTTTTTGTATTTCATAAATTAGCGTTTGGCCATCGAAGGCGACTTTATCAACGCAATATAGTCAGCCAAGATGCGCTCAGTTTCAATCATGTAAATGTCTTTTTTCTTTTTGTCGGCAGGCTTGGTAGCTACTGTACCTTCGTCGTCATCCTCTTCTTCGGTTTCCAACTTTTTCAACGCCTGACGTTTTTTCTCCGCTTCTTCGCGTTCTTTCTTACGTTTGGTTTCTTGGAGAGAAACAACGGTATTTTCGCGGGCTTTTCTGAAAAGCTCAAGTTCTTCCGTAAACGTTTTCAACTCAGGCTCATTTTTGAGGCGTTGTTGGTATTTTTCACGCAGCTTTTCTACTTGTTTTTCGTTCAAGTATTTCGTCAAATCATAACGAGTAGTCGCAATTTGATCCCAAGGAAGCGCCGTTGGTTGTGAACTTTCGCCGTATTCTGCGGCACTAAACGCCGACGGGAACTCAATGTCAGGTGACACTCCTTTGCGCTGCGTGCTGCTACCATTGATGCGGTAAAACTTCGCAACAGTAATATTGATTTGACCCAATTTGTCGGGATCTTTAATCCACTGGTTCAAGTCCACCATGGTTTGTACCGTACCTTTGCCGTAAGTTTGCTCGCCCAATACGATACCACGTTTGTAGTCTTGAATAGCCGCCGCAAAGATTTCGGAAGCAGACGCACTGAAACGGTTGGTAAGTACCGCGAGTGGCCCGTCGTAATTTACTTCGGGATTGAGGTCAGATTGAACTTCTGTTTCTCCCGTTTGCTCGCGGACTTGCACTACAGGTCCTTTTGAGATAAACAAACCAGTGAGTGAAATAGCTTCCGTAAGCGAACCACCACCGTTGTTACGAAGGTCAATCACTACCCCTTCTACGTTTTCAGCTTTGAGTGAATCCAATAGCTTTTGTACGTCGCGGGTGGTACTTGCAAAATCTTTATCACGTTTGCCAGCACTCTCAAAGTCACGGTAGAACGACGGAATCTGAATAATTCCAATCTTATAATCGTGCTTGTTTTGAGTAATGGTAACCACTTCCTTTTTAGCCCGAGAGGTCTGCAAATTTACTTTTTCGCGCGCCAAACGGATTTCTTTTGGAGGATCGCTTGGAAGGGCATCCGCTGCTAAAACTTGCAAACGAACAACCGTTCCTTTAGCTCCTTTGATTTTCTTTACAGCATCGTCCACGTACCAACCAACGATATCTTCGTATTTCCCTTCGTCGCCTTGGGCTACCCCGATGATACGGTCATCTTTTTTCAAGCGTTTGTCTTTGAAAGCAGGCCCACCTGGTACCACTTCTACGACTTTGATGTAGTTTCCGTCTTCGCGAAGCACCGCACCGATCCCCTCAAGGGCTTGGTACATATCTTGCTTGAAGCGGTCAGAATCAGCAGGTGAAAAATACCGCGTGTGCGGGTCAAGCACTTCGCAGAAAGCGTTCATGTACATTTGGAACACTTGCTCGCTGCGGAAACGGCCTAAGTTACGCTCACGGTTTTTGTAGCGGTCTTTGAGTAACGTAACAATAGAAGAATCGGGTTTGCCCGAAATTCTAAGCTCAAGTGCCTCGTTTTTAATCAGTTTACGCCAAACTTCATTCAACTCGTCGGGCGTTTTCGCCCAAGCTACTTTTTCACGGTCGGTATTGAATGATTCATCGACCATAAAATCAAAAGAAGGCTTCGTCAATAGTTTATCAATGTAAGCACTACGCTCGCGATAGCGTTTTCTGAACGTATTGTACATATCGTAAGCCGCAGTTAAGTCTCCATTGCTAAGTGACTCATCCAATTGGTTACGGTATTTTTCAAACGACTGTACATCACTCGCTAAGAAATAAAGCTTTGCACGGTCAATCTCATTAAGATAGTTCTCATACATTTTATTCGACAACGAATCGTTGAGACCAAATTTGCGGTAATGGTATCCCGAGAAAATTTTGGTCACGTACGCCTCCACCTTTTCTTGGGTGATGGTAGGCTTCAAGTCGTCTTCACTAATGGCAGAGGGGTGAGAAGCAATCACTCCCCGCGAGCGAGAATCATCAGGTTGCAGACCAAGCAGCAACACTGGAGCTAAGGCGATTAATAGGCTTTTCATTTTCATAAACTGATTTATTGACTTTAGTGTGGCGACTTCTAAAACCAGCCTTGCGAGTGGATGTCAAAAGCGACAACCCGCTAAAATCATTTAACTATTTCTAACAACTCTACTTCAAAAACAAGGGCAGAATACGGTTTGATGGTTGGGCCAGCCGAACGCTCACCGTATGCTAAGTTATAAGGAATGAACAATTTCCATTTTGAACCTACAGGCATCAATTGAAGGGCTTCTACCCAGCCTTGAATGACACCACCTACAGGAAACTCGGCAGGTTGGCCACGTTGTACTGAGCTATCAAACACTGTTCCGTCAATAAGCGTGCCGTGGTAATGGGTTTTTACGGTGTTATTGGCCGTTGGTTTAGGGCCGTCACCTGCTTTCATAATTTCATACTGCAAACCACTCGGAAGTGTAACTACGCCGCTTTTCTTTTTGTTTTCTTCCAAAAACTTTTCGCCAGCTAATTTCACAACTTCGTACTTTTTAGCTTCTTCCGACTGCTGCTTGGCTTGAAGTTTGTTAAAGAAATTACCAAGAATCATCTGCGCCTGAGAATCGTCGAGGTCGGTTTTGCTCGACTTCAACACATCCTGAATGGCTTTAGAAAGTAAGCCTACATTGATTTTATCAAGTCCTTGCCCTTTTAAGTTTTGGGCAATATTCATACCTATACTATAAGCAACGGAATCTAACTCGTTTGTCATTTTTAACCCTGCCGCAGGTTTGCCTGGCGTAGCAGTTTTGGCAGGTGCGGCTGTTTTAGCAGCAGGTGTAGCAGGTTTTACGGGCGCTTTCTTGGTTTGAGCAAATGAAACAACGGTTGATGCTATTACCGTGAGGGTCAGCGCGATGGGATACTTCATGCAATTAGAAAAATTTGGGATTAAAATCAATTTTTGATAGTTTTCGTAAATAAACGCAAAAATGTCCGAAAAAAGTTTGGAAGAATGAATTATTTGAAATTAATACCCCATATTGGGTTATTTGTATTTTTGTTGCCTTTCAAAGCTTTTATCTAATTGGAACACTTCATCACTCCTTCTGAACTGGTCGTAAAACACGACACAACACTTCATTCGCAGCACTTGCATCGCGGCATTGTTATGGACGTGGTGTTACCGCCTCACTATGAGGCAACGAATACGGCCTATCCCGTATTGTACATGAACGACGGACAGGATTTAGAACGCCTACAAATGACGCGTGTGCTAAGTGAGTTGTATCACCATCAGCAAGTGCCTCCTTTTATTCTTGTAGCAGTACATTGCGGTGAGCGCATTCAAGAATACGGCACAGCAACCCAAGCTGATTACAAACACCGTGGTGCAAGAGCAGGGGCTTATACTTCGTTTGTACTAGAAGAGCTTCTTCCTTACATCAAAAACCAGTATCGGGTTCTGACAGGCCCACCGCACACGGTCTTTTGCGGGTTTTCGCTGAGCGGCTTGTCGGCGTTTGATATTGTGTGGCATCATCCCCAAATATTTGGCAAAGCGGGGGCTTTTTCAGGGTCGTTTTGGTGGCGCCAACGGGCTTACGAAAATCATTACGACGACCACCAAGACCGCATTATGCACCGTTTGGTGCGCGAATCGTCGGTACGGCGAGAGCAATTTAAGGAACTTACGCCCACTTTTTGGTTCCAAACGGGCACCGACGATGAAAAAGACGACCGAAACCACAACGGGATCATTGATTCTATAGAAGATACGCTAGACCTTGTAGCCGAACTCGAACGAAAAGGATTTCGGTGGGGCAAAGAAGTGCGCTACGTAGAGGTAAAAGGCGGGCATCACGACCAAGCAACGTGGTCAAGGATAATGCCAGATTTCTTGCAGTGGGCTTTTGGTAACTAAGTCCACCCCCTTTGCTTTAACATGATTTTAATTTTTTTTTCATGTGGTATTAATAGTCAAGTAGGTGCTTTGTGAGCGTAAACAATACTTAAAAAGCGCACCATGAAGCACCTTATTTGGATGCTCCTTCTTACGGGAGGAATTGCTACGGCACAGGATTCGGTCAAACCTGCTCCCGACAAAAATGAGTTAAAATACAACCTAAATGCGTCGGGTACGCACTTCTTTAAAGCTACTTTTTTGAATCAGACTTGGGTACGCTTCAACCAAAGCAATCCAGGTACGACTGTGATAAATGAACCCGCTTCACAAACCTTAGATTTAGGTCTTCGTCGGACGCGTATGCAGTTGTTTGGGCAGATTTCCGACCGCGCCTTTGTGTATTTCCAATTGGGAATGAACAACTTCAACTTCCTGAACGGTTTTCCAGCTTTGGGAAATGCCCAAGGAGTACCTACCAACCGTAAAGTAGGCTTTTTTATCCATGATGCCGTGGTGGAATATTCCGCTTTTGCCAACAAAGATTGGTTAAAAATTGGAGGTGGACTAACCATCTTGAACGGACTTTCGCGTTTTAGCCAGCCGAGTGTTACCACGATTATGACGATGGATGTGCCTGTGTTTGCGCAAGCCACTGTGGACCAAACCGATGAATTTTCTCGCAAACTCACCGTCTATGCCCGTGGTCAGGTAGGCAAATGGGATTATCGTATAGGATTAACCGACCCGTTCCCCATCACTACCAACGGCGCTGCTACGCCAGCGATTTCGACCAACTCTAGCTTCGCGGCCAAAGGCCACCACAAGCAATACCAAGGTTTTTTGGTGTATAATTTGTTCGACAAAGACACGCACCAAACACCTTACATGACAGGCACTTATTTAGGAAAAAAGAAGATTTTGAACCTAGAAGGCGGGTTTATTTCTCAGAAAAAAGCAATGTGGAACACCGCCAACCAAAGCAAAGACACGGTGTATAATGCGATGAATTTGTGGTCGTTGGCATTGTTTGCTGATATGCCAATCAATAAGGATAAAGGAACTGCCTTTTCGGGATACTTAGGCTATTTTCATACCGACTACGGCCCCAATTATTTACGTTTTAATGGCATCATGAATCCTGCCAGTGGAACCACCCAAGGGCTTTCGGGGGTATCGGGGGTGCAAGGCAATGCGTTTCCGATGTTTGGAACAGGAAGTGTGGTCTATAGCCAACTGGGCTACTTGTGTGCCGCCGATTTGTTGGGCAAAAACGGTACTTTAATGCCCTACGCCACGGCTCAAGTAGCCAACTACCAGCGCTTGTCAAAAACGGCAAGTATTTACAGTGTAGGGGTGAATTGGCTCATTAAAGGCCATAACTCCAAAATTACACTCGATTATCAAAACCGTCCAGTGTATCAAAATGCGACCGACGGCCGCCTGAGCCCCAACGGTCGCCGAAGTGCCCTGACGTTACAATATCAGATTTTTATCTAACAAAAGAGTTTTCCATCCTTCAGTAGAGTAAAGGTTTAGGTATCGTGTGAGAATCCGACTTTTCGATGAGAAGTCGGATTTTTGTTTGTTAGAACTACCCCAACTGACAATTTTAGTTTTTGTGTAAAACTGTACTATTTGTGAGGAAATGGCGATTTTATATCTTATCTTTGACTTGTAACTACGTCTCGTGGCATTGCTAAGAGACTTACTATAGACACATCATCAATCTTTTTTTGAAAACTAGGTCAAGTGTTTGTGAGCAAAAAAAGCTACCTTCTTAGGGTAGCTTTTTTTTCGGTTTAAGCGTAAATTCTAACCGTTTGGCGCTTTCAACTAGAAAACACTCCACCTATGACCCCTTTAGTTACCAAACGCAACTTTTTTGTAAGTAGCTTTTTATTGCTTCTAGTGGTGGCTTCCTGCCAACGTAGTAACCTCACCTATCAACCCATTGCTGAACCTTTTGCGCTAGACTATAAAATCGACCGCTCTGAGGAGGAAATTAAGAAATTTGAGCAAGAAGATGCAACCAAAGGTATCAAAAAAGGCCAAGTAGTTTTGTACGGAAGTTCCAGTTGGCGCCTATGGAAAGACATGGCAACCGACTTAGCCCCATTGCCCGTCGTCAACCGTGGCTTTGGAGGTTCTACCATTCCCGAACTGATTCATTATGCAGAACGAACGGTGATTCCGCACGAGCCGAAATTATTGGTTGTTTACGGAGGAGAGAATGATTTATCAGGAAAAAAATTCAAGTCGGCCGAACAGCTTTTTGACTCTTACCGCGATTTTGTATCGCTCATTCAGAAGCGTTCTCCCAAAACTCACATTTGCTTTGTGTCAATGAAACTATCGCCGTCGCGCCGCCAGCACTGGGCTGAAGTTACCAAAGGGAATCAAATGGTAAAAGCATTTAGTACAGGAAAGCGTTTGTCGTACGTGGATATTAACCCCGCACTATTCCACCCTAATGGTACGGTAAAAAGCGAACTATATACCAAAGACAGCCTACACATCAACCCGCAAGGTTATCGTGAATACGCCAAAATTCTTGTTCCTTTTCTACAAAAAAAATACAAATAGACCATGCAAACTACGCGTCGTCAGTTTATCCAACAGTTAGGTTTGGCAGGAATTAGCCTAGGGCTTTCGGCGGCATTGCCGTATGACAGCTGGGGCAAATCAGCCGTTCGGTTACCTCGTAGTACGCCCGAAGCACAAGGGGTCGATTCGGCAAACATCAATGCGTTTTTGGACGCCATTGCCCAAAGTAAGCACGAGTTTCACAGTATGATGCTCGTTCGGCACGGCCAAGTGGTGGCCGAAGGCTGGTGGGCACCCTATCGGGCGGAATTGAAACATACCATGTACTCGATGAGTAAAAGTTTTACATCCACGGCCGTAGGGTTTGCCGTAAATGAAGGCAAGCTCAAAACCAGCGACCGTGTTATTTCATTTTACCCCGAATACGCGCCCGCAACGGTCAGTGATTATTTGGCCAAAATGACGGTTAAAGACCTCCTAACGATGTCGGTAGGGCATGGTGTGGACCCCACGGGCCAGAGCATTCGGGATGAAGCCAATTGGATAAAAACGTTTTTGGCCTTTCCAATTCAAAACGACCCAGGCAGTACATTTTTGTACAATAGCATGGCTACCTACATGTGCTCGGCCATTGTACAAAAAGTAACAGGACAAAAAATCATTGATTACCTACGCCCTCGTTTATTCGAACCTCTTGGCATTGAAGGTGCCGATTGGGAAGAAGACATGTTGGGTATCAATACGGGTGGGTGGGGATTGCGCGTCCGTACCGAAGACATGGCGAAGTTTGGGCAATTGTACCTTCAAAAAGGCAAATGGAATGGCAAACAAATCATTCCAGCAGCCTGGGTAGAAGAAGCAACTACCTTCAAAATTCAGCAACCTTCTCCCGCAAAACCAACGCGCCCCAACGAAAAAAATGACTGGCTTCAGGGCTATTGTTACCAGTTTTGGCGTTGTCAGCACAACGCGTACCGAGGTGACGGAGCGTATGGACAATACACAATAGTGATGCCCGACCAAGACGCCGTATTGGCCATCACGAGCGAAACTCCTGACATGCAGGGGATTTTGGACTTGGTTTGGGAGCACATTCTGCCCGCCATGAAATCCCAGGCATTACCTGCCAATGCGGCTTCGGTCAATGCGTTGAAGCAGCGAATGGCAGCATTGGCTTTATTGCCACCCAAAGGAAACGTAAAGCCTTCGGAAGCGGTAAAAGTATCGGGGAAAGCGTTTGCAATCGAAGCAAATTCGATGAATGTACAACAAATTTCGCTGGCCTACCGCGAAGGAGGTACGTATCAATTCATGCTAAAAGATGCAGCAGGTGAGCATAAAGTAGAAGTAGGATTGGAAAAATGGGTCTTTGGACAAACCGACTTGCCAAGACCCAATTTGGTTGCTTCTCAGAAAATTAAAACCGAAAAAATCGCCAAAATAGCGGCAAGTGGTACGTGGAAAGACCCAAAAACGTTTGAAATAACGCTACGTTACTACGAGTCACCACACCGAAATTACGTCATTGGCCAATTTGACGGTGATGCCTTGACGGTAAGTTTTGACAACAGCATCAACCGCATGTCGGGGGCAAAAGACAAACGCCCTGTACTACAAGGTAAAGCGCTGGCCTAACTTCCTTGCGAAGCCAACAACGATAGCCAAGCTTGTTCAACTTTTCCTTCCGAAAGGTACTGCTTGGCTGTCGTCACCCAATCTTGTCCCGCGTGTTGGGCTTTAAATGCTTCAATTTTATCGGTTTCAGGCAACTGTTGGATGTTCCCCAAACGTCCCAAGTTATTTCCCGAAAATTCGGGGTTGTTTTTGATAAAATCAGGAATCAAGTCCACCCCAATGCCTTTTTGAGTACTTGGTTTGGGAATTTCAAAAATCGCGTCGCCCGAGGCGCGTGCGTACCAATCGCCCCCCATGCGGGCTACCCAATCCGTTTTGCGCTGGTCGATGCGGCCATCTTCCCCCAAAATATCCTCCGAAAAATGGGCTAGAATTACTTCGCAAATCACCAAATTGGCTGCTCCTCCTTCTTCGCCCAACGAAATAATTTGTTTGACTTTACACTCAAAAACGGCTTTCGATTCGCCAACGCGCGGCGGGCGTACCAGTTGGGACGGCACTTCGGTAAAACCTGCTTTCACAAATTCGTTGACGCCACGCGGATATTCACAACTCGCCAGCGACATTTGCTCAACCATGGCGTAGTCAACCATGCTAATCACCACCTCGTCCACAGCCTGTACGTTTTCCAGCGTATGTTTGTTGCTTCCGTCTCGCACGCGGCGATTGGGCGAAAAAATCAAGGTCGGGGGTTTTGTCCCAAACAAATTAAAGAAACTGAATGGGCTGAGATTTACGTTGCCCTCGGCATCAATCGTGCTGGCAAAAGCGATGGGGCGAGGCGCCACTGCACCTTGCAAAAAGTGATGCAAAACAGGTACTGAAACGTCTTTAGGGTTGATGGTTAGCATAAATGTCTTGGTTATGATTCACTAACTCGAAGTTTTCTCTTGATGTTTCCACAGTTCTTGAAAAACTGGACTATTAGCTCTGAGGGACTCGAACGTACCTTGGTCAACAATTCGGCCGTTTTCGAGCACATACACGTAGTCAAATTTGGTCAAAAGGTGCAAACGGTGGAGGGACGAAAGTACAGCTTTGCCCCTAAATTCGTCAAACAATTGATCATAAATCAATGACTCAGTTTTGGGGTCAACGCTGCTAGTAGGCTCATCAAGCAATACAATATCGCTGCTTCGGGCGGCCAAAATGCCACGAGCCAACGCCAACCGCTGTTTTTGTCCCCCCGAAAGATTGACGCCCTTTTCTTGAATGCTGGACTCAAGCCCATTCGGTAATTGACGGGCTACTTCGCTAAATTGGGCCGTATCGCATACTTGCCAAATATCTTGCTCTTCAAAAGGCAGTCCCAACGTAATGTTGTAAGCAATGGTATTTTCAAAAATTTCGGGCTCCTGTGGAAACAACGTCACGGTGTCCGTAATCAGGCCAACTCCTTCCACTGGTTTTCCATCAATGGTCAATTCTGCTCCTTTTTCGGGTTCGTACAGCCCTCTCAGTAAGGCCAAAAGGGTGCTTTTTCCGCTACCACTTTCCCCAATAAAAGCAATGCGTTGGCCTCGTTCGATGCGCAAGTTTAATTGATGAAGGCTATGCGCCGATTTCTGGGCGTCGTAGGTATCGTGGTGCGAAAAACTCAACTGGTTGATTTGTATTGTTTTCCAATCAGACGGAAGAATTTCAGTTGCTTCGGCGCGGTGCTGCTGACGGTAGGCTTCGCCGATGGAACGAGCCGTTTGAACGTCGGTATTGTAGCGAATGATTTCGGTATATTGCCACGCAACATCCTGAAAAACACTGGTAAATTGATTGACATAACCCAACAAAGTGACCAGTCCACCCACTAAAAACACTGCGTTGGGAACGTAATTTTGATACACGTACCCAACCGCAACTACCACATAAATAACCCCAATGAGCACACTCGCCACAAACCATTTCCATTCGTTGATAACCACCGTACGACGAAATGGCGGGAATATCTCTTTTACCTTGGCCAACAGGCTATTTTCCATGCGTTTTTCGAGGCGCAGGGTAATCACCGTAATGATGTTGGAAAGACTATCAAACAAAGTCGATGACACGACGTGTTCTTTTTCGTTGGTTTCGTCGAGGGCTTTGATGAAGGGCTTGTCAAACTTAAAAATAATCCAAACCGTAAAAACGCCTATCAAAACGCCAATGCTTCCATAAAGCGGAGAAAAATACAGAATGGCCAAAAACGAAAAGATGAACTTTGAAAAGGCGTGCAAAAACATAAAGCCGTTTTGAAAGAAGTCTTTCAAGGCTTCGTAGGCTTTCCGAATACGGTTGATGGTAGCGCCGCTGTGGTGGTCTTGGTGCCAACGAACGGGCAAATGCAGCGATTGGTGATACAGTTCTTCTAAAAAATTACGGCTCAGATTAAACGCGAGTTCGCGCTCCATCACCCGCGCAGGACCGTGAAATGCCCACTCCAACAGCATCAAGAATAGGTAACCGCCTGCATACATCCAAACGTGCTTGATGACACCCGTTCCCTCTTTTTGAATGGCTTCGACAAACCAGCCGTACAAAAGCGGATTAAGCGCAAAAACCACATTGGCAAGGACAAAAAGGCCATACACCAACACGTATCGCCCTTTTTCCTTGCGTGCATATCGCCAAGCCGTTTGTAAGAGCGAGAAATAGGGATTTTTCATTGTTTGGAGACAAATATCAGTAAAATGAAACAATGATTTTAGCCCGAAGGTATTAGCTTCGGGCTGGCAAAAGGTAGTGGCGTATGGAGAGCGATGCTCCTACGATTTATTCAACAGTTGTGACTTTTTTCAAGTCTTCCCAGAAACTTGGGTACGACTTGGCCACCACGTGCGGTTCTTCGATAACAATAGGCATTACCATTCCTACAGGTGCAAACGCCATGGCCATGCGGTGGTCATCGTAAGTTTCGATGGTAGGTTGTGTTGTAGGCGCTACGGTGCGTCTTACCACGTATTTGGTATTACTTTCAACTTCTACTAATTCTCCACCAATTTTGGGCAACTCTGCTTGAAGAGCCGCTACACGGTCGGTTTCTTTGATTTTTAAGCTTTCAATGCCCGTCATTGTTACCGTAATGCCTTTAGCTACGGCACAAGCGGCAACGGTTTGAGCCAAATCAGGACAGTCAGTGAAGTCCCAAGCAAACGCTTCTTGGGCAGGAATTTTGGTCAAAAGAACTCCTTGCGCCGTAAAAGTGCTTTCCACGCCCATCTGTCGCATAATATCGACAATGGCGCTATCGCCTTGCAATGAGTTTTCTTTTAGACCCAAAAGCTCTACTTCAGCTTGTTCGGCCAAAGCAACTACACTGTACCAATAACTAGCACCCGACCAATCGGACTCTACTTGGTAGTGAGTTGGGGTATATTTTTGGGCAGGAACGCGGATAATTTTCTGTTCCCAATCCGCTTCAAACGTTGCTCCAAAAGCCACCATTTGTTGAAGCGTCATTTCAATGTAAGGGCGTGAACCAACCTCGCCCGTAAGCGCTAAAGTAATCCCTTCGGGAAGCGTAGGGCCTACCATTAGCAAGGCAGAAATATACTGACTACTCACATCGCCCCGTATTCTTACCTTATTTTCTCCCGAATAGGTAAAACCATTTAGTTGGGTTGGTGGGTATCCATCCTTTCCCAAATACGTAATATCTGCGCCAAGCGTGCGTAGGGCATCGACCAAAATCCCAATCGGGCGCTCACACATGCGTGGCGTTCCTGTCATGGTTTTATTTTGGCCTGTCACTGCAAAATAAGCAGTGAGAAAACGCATGGTAGTACCAGCGTCAAGTACATCGGCGACCGTTTCCGACGATTGCAACAAACGCAGCATCGTTTGGGTGTCACGAGCGGCTGATACGTTAGAAAGTTGCCCTCCAAAATTCGATAACGCATTGATAATCAAAGCGCGATTACTTTCGCTTTTAGAAGCTGCTAACTGGATTTTGGCTTGAATGGGAGCCAGAGGTGGGTAAACGGTTACTGCTTGCATTGAGAGTCGATAATCTGATAATTTTACAAAGTTAAGGCCATTTTTTTGCTTTTCAACCTAAAAAAGTACAATTTGCAGCTTGAAATCGCACAACTGTGAAATCTGATATTTCAGTCATTATCCTCACGCACAACGAAGAAAAACACATCGAACGATGTCTCCGTAGCTTATTAGTGTTTACGGACAAAATCTTTATTGTGGATTCGGGTTCTACCGACCGCACAGTGGCAATCGCCGAATCATTAGGTGCGAACGTCGTTCATAACCCGTGGATTACCTACGCTACGCAGTTTAATTTTGGGATTGAGAATACCCCTTTTCAGACCAAATGGCTCATGCGTATGGACGCCGATGAGTATGTAATGCCTGAGTTGGCCAACGAAATCAATCAAACTCTTGCTGGACTAGCACCTACAATTACTGGTGTATATGTCAAGCGCCGTGTGATGTTTATGAATCAATGGATTCGGCGCGGGGGGTATTATCCCATTTGGTTGTTACGCTTATGGCACCGCGACAAAGGGATTTGCGAGGAACTTTGGATGGACGAACACATTAAACTTTCAGAAGGGGAAACTATCCAATTCAAAAATGACATTGTGGATCACAATTTGAATAACCTCACGTGGTGGACACAAAAGCATAATAATTATGCCATTCGAGAAGTGATTGATTTATTGGACATAAAGTATAATTTTGCAGAAGCGGAGCGCGTTATTCCCAAGCTTTTTGGAACACAAGAGCAACGGAAGCGCTATTTAAAGCAAAAGTATGCTTCCTTACCCCTTTTTACTCGTCCATTCGCTTATTTTTTGTATCGTTATTTTATAAAGTTTGGCTTCCTTGACGGTAAAAAAGGCTTAGTATGGCACTTTTTACAGGGATTATGGTATCGTTTCTTGGTGGACGCCAAACTGTTTGAAGTAGAGTTTCGAGTTGGAAAAGATAAACAAGCTATCATTGAATTTTTCCGAAATGAATACGGAAAAGACCTCTCATCGGTTCAAAACCGACCTGTCTCGGTACGACAATAGTTGGTACAAGCATCCGCCTTTTTGGAAAAATGTGCTTTGGTTTCTGGTAAACGCACTTTTTTTTAATTCGTATTTTCCGTTGCCAGCCTCTATTAAGTGTTTTATTTTGAGAGGTTTTGGCACGAAAGTCGGGCACAATGTGATGATTAAACCCAAAGTAAACATCAAGTATCCTTGGTTACTTACGATTGGGGATTACGTCTGGATAGGCGAAGAGGTATGGATTGATAGCTTAACCGAGATTGTGATTGGGAACAATGTGTGCCTTTCGCAAGGAGCCATGCTCCTGACTGGGAACCACGACTATACCCGCAGTACTTTTGATTTGAAAGTGGGTAAAATTGTTCTCGAAGAAGGCGCATGGATTGGTGCCAAAGCGGTGGTTTGTCCAGGGGTTACCTGCCATTCACACGCTGTGTTAGCCGTCAATTCGGTGGCCGTGCGCGACTTAGAGCCATACGGTATTTATCAAGGGAATCCCGCTCAGTGGATCCGCGAACGTAGAATAACGGAGTAACGCTAAAACGTTAGACATTATCTCATCACCAACCCAAGAGGCTTTGAAAGTAAGTATTATTACAGTAGTTTTTAACGGAGAACAGACCCTAAAGAGTTGTATAGAATCGGTACTAAATCAGTCATATCACGATATAGAATACATCGTAATTGACGGAAAATCAACCGATAATACACCTAAGATAGTCGCTAATTACGGCACAAAAATTGCTGTATTTATCTCTGAAAAAGACCAAGGGATTTATGATGCGATGAACAAAGGTATCGCCCACGCAACGGGCGAGGTAATTGGTATCTTGAATGCCGATGATTTTTATGCAGACAACCAAGTCATTGAGAAGTTAGTGGCAAAGTTGAAAGAAACGGACGCTGACGGCATCTATGGTGATTTGGTTTACGTAGATGCAAACGATACGGCACAGGTAACACGTTATTGGAAGTCGGGTGGGTTTGATAGAAAAAAATTTCTTTTCGGTTGGATGCCCCCTCACCCAACGTTTTTTGTAAAAAAAGCGTCTTATGAGCAGCTTGGAACGTATCGTCTTGATTTGGGAAGCGCGGCAGATTACGAATTAATGTTACGTTTCCTATACAAGCAACGTCTAAAGGTTACTTACCTTCCAGAGATTGTCACCGTGATGCGAACGGGTGGGGTAAGTAACAAAACAGTGGGGAATCGCTTAAAGGCAAATCAAAGTGACCGAGAAGCGTGGCACCTGAATGGATTGGAGCCCTATTGGTTTACTTTATGGCTCAAACCCCTTAGAAAGGTTTTACAATTTGTTTACAAACCAAAACGACCGAATAATAAATAGAATCGTATTTTCGGGAGTGTTTTTTGTGAGATAAGCTAATTTTTATAATTTTTGTCTTCCGTTATGAGAGACAAAAAGGCAGAAACGGAATTCTATGAACGCAGATATACTAATAGACGTACTCAGAAGCCAATATCAAAATATACTTCAACACGAAGTGTATCAGTGCCTTATATCCTTTTTGATTGCCTGCGCTGTGGCCATTACGTCTATTCCAGTGATTATCAATATTAGTGGATTGTTGGAACTGAAAAAGAAACCCAACTTCCGCAGTTCTCACCAGCAAGAAACGCCTGAGTTTGGAGGAATTGCCATTTATGCTTCGCTTCTCATTGCCCATTTTTTGTGGCCTCACACCAACGAGCAAACCGATGCTTACCTGACAAGTTTGGCAGTAGTAGGGCTTACAATACTGTTCTTTTTAGGGCTCAAAGATGATATTTTAGTACTTGACCCCAACAAAAAGCTTTTGCTTCAAGTCGTAGCCGTTTCTACCTTGATATTACTTGGAGGACTGAAAGTTGATCACTTCTTTGGTATTTTTGGCTGGACACACATTCCAGATGTCATCAGTATTCCATTCACAATTTTCATTTTCATTGCCATTATCAATGCCGTCAACCTCATTGATGGCGTGGATGGGCTTGCAGGAGGAATTGCTTTTATTGCAAGTTTGAGTTTTGGAACGTGGTTTTTGTTAAATCACCATTTCTCAATGGCCTGCATGGCTTTCTCGCTTTCGGGGGCCCTTCTAGGCTTTTTGCGGTTCAACTTTTCAAAGACGAGCAAAATTTTCATGGGCGATACAGGATCGTTGATTGTTGGCTTCTTGTTGGCATTTTTTGCTGTGAAGTTTATCCGTCTTAACATCACTTACCAACATGATTCTACTGCGTTCTTCAATGCGCCTATTCTTGCAGTAGTGCTTCTGATTGTTCCTATTTTCGATACATTGCGCGTGTTTTTGGTACGTATTCTTAACCGCCGCTCTCCGTTTAAAGCCGACCGCAATCACATGCACCACGTGCTTTTAGACAATGGATTTACCCACATCCAAACTTCGCTTACGTTTTGGGGCATGACCATTGTCAACGTGATGGGTTATTTCCTCACCTTTGAATACATCACCAATACCGAAGCCTTCTTTATTTTGGTGGGTTTATTTTGTGTTTACCTTAGTGCAGGCTACTTCCTTAAAATTCGGGCGATGAAGCGCAAGAAACAAATGACTTGGACGGATGTTTTCAAAGCCCCCGACACGCCACGCGGACGTAACTCATGGGCACGCCGTGTGATTCGTGGGTTGTAAAGCTATTTGACCGAAACCCCTCCCGAAACAATCATCTTCATGACGTCAGTACTCGATACGTTGTCGAGAATCTTGATGTTGGATTTTGCTACAATAAATAACTCTCCCGAAAATGCGTAAGAGTGTGGACAATAAACGGCTACGTACTCACTAAGCTCGAAGCTAGAAAGGTCGTTTTGCGTTATAAAACCCAGTTTTTTTAGGTCAGACTGAGGGTTGATTGTAATCAACACAGGCTGATTAAACTTACGCTTGTCGCCCACAAAAGCCGAAATAAGGTCTTTGATAGAATAATATATCAAACTCACCAACGGCATTTTCTTCAAAATACTTTCGCTAAAACTAAATACCGATTGGGGCACGAAGCGGGAAAAAATAAACCCTAAAAAAACAATGCTTGAGACGATAATCAACAGCCCCAGCCCTGGCAAATAAAGTGGATGCTTGGCATCGGTATGAATGTAGATGGGTAAAATACTGTCTAAGTATGAAATTCCTTCTTTGATAATTAGGAACGTAAAATAAGTGGGAGCAACAAGTACAAGCCCCCGTACAAAGTAGGCAAAAACCCGTTTTATGAAGCGATTTTGGAGCATTTTGAAATAAATAGCGAATTAGGGAAACTGCACTTTCCAAGGCTAATCACTATGAAATGTTATGAATTAGTAACTGCTATTGGTCGAGGGAAGTTCCTTGTTGATACCCATGAATAAGATTCCTAAAATTTTCTACTTTCATTCCTAGTATTTTAAATTCATTCGTTTCATTTTTACAGGGTGTTAACTTTACCCCGTTAAAAGTACTTTCGTGCGCATACTTAGTTGTTTGGTGTACCGACATCTAAACCATTTAGTTCTATGCCACGTAAACCCAACCCTACTCACTCAGCCTATTACATGGGCTTATTGACAAGTCTTCTTGCTTGGGCAATAGAGGATTATCCCAAAAATAGGCCCACTGACAAAAAGTTGCTTCATTGGTTTTCGGAAAAAATTCCCCTTTGCCATCATTTGGGAAAAGTACCCACTCCTGAAGCCGCCAAAAAAAGTTACAGTAAGATGTGGAATAGCCCGTGGAATTGTTGTTTTGATACAACAACGCTTGATGGCTTGTGTAGAATTTTGGCTATGTCGCTACCGATATGCGACTTTAAAGACTACCAAACTTTCTTGCAGTGGGCAGGTGAAGTCCCCGAAGGAGTTGATGAAAACGAACTCGTACAAATTGCCCAAAAGATGGTGATTCGGGAGTATCACGTTGAAAAAACGAAGGGTATTTTTGAAACTACCGCAGAGAAGAATGCTGGTTTTGAACGCTTAGGCGTTGCTTCATAAACAAGTCAAACTGAACATAAAAGCGAAGGGCGCTGCTGACCCTCAGCAACGCCCCCTTTTTTTATGCTTTTTTAGGTTGCAACTTTTTGTATGTATATACGGCTGCACCCACTGCTAAAGCAACTGACAAGAGTTTGACGACTTTTTTCATGGCTTTGACGGACGATTTAGAAATTAACAAAACAACTAATTTAGCTCAATTAACGGACTTTCTGCCTTGCTATTGTAGAAAAAACATCATTTCTGGTTTTTTCTCAATCACATTGCTTTTTGCACCTGTTTTTACTTTAGACGGGAAAAAGTACAAAAAGGTTTAAAAAAAATCACAAAAATTTTACAGCAACAAAAGTGCCAACTTTTTGGGCAAAATTATAGCGTAGAAATACGCATTTTGTTACCGAAAAATAACTTTAGAGCCGTTTTTGTAATTCTGAAAGGTGCTCATCCGTAAAATCAAGGTGCGTCACAAAGCGAACCAAGTGCTTCCCAAACGTCACGGCTCTGATGCCTTGAGAAGCAAGCTGGGCTACGTAGTCGGTAGCAAGGATCGTTTCGGGTAGGCGAAATATGACAATATTGGTATCAATCGGATAAATTTCTTCTACTTCGGGGCGGCCTTTTAGTAGCTCTCCGATGGCACGGGCGCGAGCATGGTCTTGACGAAGACGCTCAACGTGGTGGTCGAGGGCATAAATTCCTGCGGCAGCAAGATAGCCCGCTTGGCGCCAGCCACCTCCCATGGCCTTACGAGCTCGACGCGCTTGTTTAATAAAGTCTTTACTGCCTAACAACAACGACCCTACGGGGCAGCCAAGTCCTTTGGACAAACAAATACTGATGCTGTCGAAAACTTGCCCGTGTTGGAACGGAGTTTCGCCCGTTTCGACGAGGGCATTAAATAAGCGAGCTCCATCTAAATGAAGTGCCAAACCATGTTGGGTACAAACGTCTTTAATCGCTTCAATTTCGCTGAAACTGTAATAACAGCCTCCGCCTTTGTTCATTGTATTTTCGAGGGAAACCAATCGCGATACGGCCGCGTGTACGTCGTCGGGGTTGTTGATGGCATCTCGTACTTGCTGCGCAGAGATGCGCCCTTTGTCGCCGTCTAACAGTTTGACTGAGCTCAATGAGTTGAGCGCGATGCCACCGCCTTCGTACAAATAAATATGCGAAAGTTTGTCACAAATAACCTCCGTGCCAGGGCGAGTGTGCACACGTATTGCCAATTGATTGGTTTGGGTTCCTGAACTACAAAAAAGCGCCGCTTCCATACCAAATAAAGCTGCTGCTTTTGTTTCCAACGCATTAACGGTGGGGTCGTCGCCGAAGACATCGTCACCGACTTCGGCGGTAAACATGGCTTCGAGCATTGCTTTGGTGGGTTTGGTAACGGTGTCGGAACGAAGGTCAATGGTAAGCATGATGAATTAGTTTGTTGGAATTAAAAAATCAAATCCGTTTAGGTTTCTAATAATCGTAAACAGGAAAAATATTCCTACGGCCAGGAGGACTACCCAGCGGCGGCGAAGATAATGAAACGGACGGACATCGTCGAAAAGTTCGGCGTACAAAACCAAGCCTAAAAGTGGCAGAACCAAGAAAATGAGCACATTGTCCTGAAATGCCCTACCAAACTCTCCGTGAAGTAGCGCATGAAACGCCCGTTGCCCACCGCAGCCCCAGCAATACAAACCCGTGGTTTTGTGAATGAGGCAAGGCGGCCCAAACGATTGAACAGCAGGATTGTAGTAAAAATAAAAAACGGTAATGACCAAGGCCGTTACCGTTAAAATGACTTTTTTTATCATTAGGCTTCTCGAATGACTAAACTTTTGGCCGCTAAATCGTGCAAGGCTTGCTCTTCGGGGTTAAATAAAGGCCAAAGCCATAGCAAAATACAAAAATGGCCTGAAATGTACTTAATCAGTGAACGAACTAACGCTTGACTGAACGTAAGGCGTTCACCACTAGGGCCTACCACTTTTATTTTCATGATCATTTTGCCAAACGTGGCTTGCTTGCTTGAGCTTACCATAAAAGCATCGTAAACAAAGGGAGTAAAGATACTAGCTAAAATTAGAACGATAAGTCCAATGCCAAAAAGCCCCATCACGGCGGCCGTAGCTTCTTCGGAGCCTTCAAGGGCATCGGCAGAACTGAGACCAATCAGGGCAGCTAAGCCCCCAAAAGGAACGAGAATAAGGCTAAAAGCAATCCCGACAATAATACTATCAATGATTTGGGCGACCAAGCGGTTGCCAAACCCAGCAAGTGGAAAGGTATTCATGAAAATAGAGGTTTAGGGATGGAAGAAGTGAACTTATGCAAAGCAACGATTTTCTCGAAAATAAGCAAGTTTTTCCCCAGAAAATGGACAAAAACAAGGCTAAGATATAGTGCTAGAAAAAGATTAGGACAATCAGGGGGGGGAATATTTAAAATCGCTTATATTTACGGATAAGCGCATTTTCCCCTACTTCTTATCGGTATTGTCAAACCTCGCTAGGTGTAGCGAAGGCTGGCATTTTTATAAAATTCGCACACAATATTAGTTGGTTTTACAGCTTTGTATTGGGCATTCACACCCAATTCTCAACTTATCGTTGGTTGTGTAGGTATTTTTAAACCGTCAATGTGGTCACTTATAATACACACTTTTTTAGAGGTAGATTTATGAAAAGCTCAATTTTACAAATCTTCGGAGTGTTTGCGCTCCTTTTCATTGTCCATTCTCTTGCTTTTGGACAATCCTCCACTCCTTTGGCAGCCAACGGCCGCTTACAGGTAATCAACCGCCAGCTTTGTAACGAAGCAGGAACGCCCATTCAGCTGAGGGGAATGAGTTCGCACGGGTTGCATTGGTTTGACCAATGTTATAATTCTTCGGCCTTACAAACACTGGCCAACGACTGGGGCGCTGACGTATTTCGGGCAGCCATGTACGTGGACGAAGGTGGGTACATGAATAACAAAGTCGGTCTGCGCAACAAAGTCAACCAGTTGGTCGATTGGTCGGCTCAGTTTGGGATGTATTGCATCATCGATTGGCATATTCTGAACCCTGGTGACCCTAACCTGCACACCGCCGATGCCATTGAATTTTTTCAGTTGATGGCGCAGCAGCACGCGGGTAAAAAACACGTTATTTACGAAATCTGCAATGAACCCAACGGCGTCAACTGGTCGTCGGTCAAAAGTTATGCTGAGCAGGTCATCCCAGCCATCCGTCAGTACGACCCCGACGCGATTATTTTGGTGGGTACACCTTCGTGGAGCGGTTCGCCAGGCGACGTCCGTTCTAATCCACTGACAGGACCGAACGCCCACAACATCATGTACACCTTCCACTTCTACGCAGGTTCGCATTATACCCAAAGCTACATCGACGATGTGATTAAAACGGTGCCTTTGTTCGTATCAGAATGGGGCACGAGTAATTATTCAGGCAACGGCGGGAACGATTACACCAACGCCCAAAATTGGGTGAGTTTTATGGGGGGAAACAACTCCTCTGGAATGAAAATTAGCTGGTGTAACTGGAGTTATTGCGACAAAGACGAATCTTCGGCGGCGTTGATGCCTGGAGCCTGTGGCAACAATGGGTGGAACAATACGAGCACGTCGGGAACGTGGGTCAAAGATAAAATCTTAAATCCTGCCGATAATTTTGGCCCTCCTACGCCTTTTGTCGCAATTAGTAGCCCTGCCAACAATTCGACGGTGACGATTGGCGCCAATTTGACCATTACGGCCAACGTGGGAAATGCCACCGCCACCGTGGTAGAGTTTTACGATGGTACGACCAAACTGGGCGAAGATGCCACCGCCCCGTATTCATTGACCTTGTCGAACATCCAAGCAGGAACGTATAATTTAACCGTAAAAGCGTTGCTTAACTCAGGCGGCCCACTGACGTCGTCGCTGGTGCAAGTGACGGCGATTCCTGCGCCTAACCAACCGCCTACAATTACCCTTACAGCCCCCACCAACGGAACAACTTTTACGGCTCCAGCCACCATTTCGATTGCGGCCAATGCTGCCGACAGTGACGGTAGTGTCGCGAAAGTGGAGTTTTACAATGGTTCGACGAAACTGGGGGAAGATACCTCAGCTCCGTATAGTTTTGACTGGACAAACGTGGCCTCAGGCGCATACACGATTTCGGCTAAAGTGACTGACAACCAAAATTCGGTGGTAACTTCAGGCAGTGTAACCGTGTATGTAAATAGCCCTGGCAATCCTTCCGCAGACATCATTGGGCCTGATTGCGTGAGTGCGAATGAAACAAAATTGTTTGAGCTAAATTCTATCAATCTACCCAACGCCAACAGTTTTTCATGGTGGTGTACGGGTTCTACCCAAAGCATTACGGCCGTTTCGGGGCAACCTTCAAAAGTTAATATCAATTTTGGGGCTAACTTCTCGGGCGGACAAGTGTGCGTTGGCGTCAATTATTCGGCAGCGCCTTGGTACAAGCAGTTTTGTAAAACAGTGACACTTTGTACGGGACAACCTCCTGTCAATCAAACCCCTTCGGTGAGTCTAACGGCTCCATCGAACAATGCCTCCTTTACGGCACCTGCAACGATTGCGCTGGTCGCCACTGCCGCCGACAACGACGGTAGCATTTCAAAAGTAGAGTTTTACAATGGAAGTACGAAGTTGGGCGAAGACCTGACGTCGCCGTACGAATTTAGCTGGGCAAACGTTGGCGCAGGTTCTTATAGCTTAACGGCCAAAGCGACTGATAACCAAGGCGCAGCAAGCACTTCTTCGGCGGTTTCGGTCACGGTAAATGCCCCAGTTGTCAATCAAGCCCCTTCGGTGAGTTTATCGGCCCCCTCCAATAATGCCTCTTTTACGGCACCTGCTTCCATCTCGTTGGCGGCGAATGCCTCTGATTCGGATGGCAGTATCGCCAAGGTGGAGTTTTACAACGGTAGCACCAAGCTAGGCGAAGATGCCACCGCTCCCTACACCTTTAGCTGGACAAACGTTGGGGCAGGTTCTTATAGCTTAACGGCCAAAGCGACTGATAACCAAGGCACTACGAGCACTTCTTCGGCAATTTCCGTAACGGTAAATGCGCCCCCTACCACAACCGCTGATATTATTGGCGATGACTGTGCCGCCGTCAATTCAGTAAAACCGTTTGAGCTAAATGTCACCAATCGAGCCAACGCCACCAGCTATTCGTGGTGGAGTACGGGTTCGATACAAAGTATTACCCCAACTTCGGGCCAGCCTTACAAGGTGACGATTAATTTTGGCCAATGGTTTTCGGGTGGCCAAGTTTGCGTAGGGGTAAATTATTCGGCTTCGCCTTGGTACAAGCAATACTGCAAAACGGTGAACGTGTGCGCCGCAGCAAGGGTAGCCGCCGAGGAGCTGGTATCTGCCGATGCGTTCTTGCTTTATCCTAACCCTACTCAGAATGTGTTTACGTGGGTGTCAGACAAAAACGTCGAAACGCTCAAAGTATATGATATTTTAGGGCTAGAGCGCGTTGGACTTGAAAAAATAATACGAGGTACAAAAGTGAGTTTTGGCGAGCATTTATCGACGGGAATTTACCTGATTCGGGTGAATTACGAGGATAAAACGCATTTGACTCTAAAAGCGATAAAACAATAAAAGAAGCGAAAGCAATGCTTTAATAACCAAAGCGCCTTCTCACATGGGCTGACATGCGAGAAGGCGTTTGGGTTGGCGTTTTAAAGGCCGCTTTATTTGAGCATAATTTCTTCGGCGGCCGTATTTTCGGTGGCAATGGGCTTGGCAAAACCTCTTAAATCGTTGTTTAACAACAATACATTTTTAACATTAGAAGCTTTGAGAAAGGACGCGGAGGTTGAAGCAAATTCGGGAAAACAATGAATTACTTTGATGGCCTGACAATTCCGCAGTTGCACAAATGCTTCGGCGTTGGGCGATACTACAGCACTTATTCCCTCTACCGTCCCTTGTTGTACATTATCCAAAACCACCGCAGGACGGTCGTCGGTTTTCAAATAATTCAACTGAATGTTTTTCAGTGAAATAGCACGAGCATGTCGCACTTGAAAACCATAGGCGTTGCTGAGGCCAAACTGCTCGGCATCGGGGTATTTTTTCTCATTTTCGAGCAATTGTTTTTGCGCATCGGCTAGGGTGCCACCACCCGAAAACGAGATAGAAATATTGGATAAATGCACATTTTCAATGGGGTGCTCAGGCAAACCCGCCAGCAAACAGCCCAAACGGGAAGCTCCTGTAGCTACCACATTAGAAATGTACACATTGCGCAATGCACCAACGGGGACATTTTCTTGGTCCTTTTTATAAGGCCGTGCCCGATTACCCAACCTCAAAAAAATAGGTGCTTGTGGCCCCGAAATGCGAATGTTATCAATGACAATACCGTCCAGGTCTCCACCATCGACGGTCGCAAGCGTAATCCCTGAATTACCTGTAGGGTTGCCGTAAATAGCGCGGTCAGAAACGATGGACGGCCGTACGACACAATTGGTGATGGCAATATTTTTGAACCCTCCCGACGACTCGGTACCGCACTTGATGGCGTTGCAATGGCTGCTCAAAATACAATTACTAATAACGACATTTTCGACAGGGTACTGATTCATGCTTTTGAGGGTAATGCCGTCGTCGTCGCTATCGCCAAGGCAATTGACAATCCGAACGTTTTTACAACCGTCGATGTCCATCATGTCGTTGTTTTTGTTGCTATGGTTGAATACCTCAATACCATCAATCAACACTTCTTCACAATTCAAGTAGTGCTGCATCCAAAACCCCGAATTTCGCAAGTGTAATTCTTTGACGGTTAATCCCTTCACTTGTACAAACCAAAAAACAAACGGCCGTGCATTATAATTTTTGGGAAAAGCGGGGGAAGTATCTTTAAAAGCAGCCCCTTGGCCATCGATGATACCGTTGCCACGTAGGCTAATATTCTGGTTTCCCTCTGCATAAAACAGCGCAAAATGAATGTTATCATTGCTGTAATAAGGGATTTTGGGGGTAAGAACAGGGTACAACGAAATATCAGTCGCGCCCAAAATGGTCGTACCCGCAGGAATATCAAGCGTGACGTTGTCTTTCAGAAAAACGGTGGTTGTCAAATAACGGCCAGCGGGAAACCAGACCGTTCCACCACCTTGGGCGGCACAATGGTCAACGGCCTTTTGGATGGCTTTGGTGTCGAGTGTTGTTCCATTCCCCTTCGCACCGAAGGTTTTAACGTTGACACGTCGCTCTTTTTGGGCAATTACAACTCCTTGATAAAGAAACAAAAACAGAAGAAAAAGACGATTCATACGGGGCTTTTTAACGTATAAATAGTACTCTTTCCCTACTCAATCATACTATTTAACGCATAAAAATCACCAACGCTCCTAACAATGTCAATCCCAAAATCACCCGACGGTAATTGTTGTCTTGGATGATAGAAACGATGCGAATACCCACAAAAAAGCCTAACACCAGCGCAGGGAGCAGCATCAAATTAAGCTGAAGGGTATCAAACGTGACATTGTGCCATACCAACACCTGAAACGGAAGTTTGAACAAATTAATCACTAAAAACAACCAAGCGGCGGTGCCAATCAAATCGTTTTTTGAAAGACGAAGGGCAAGAAAATAAATCGTCGAGAGTGGCCCCGCCAGATTCCCCAGCATGGTCGTAAAACCCGTCACAATTCCCATTGTAGCGGCAAACCACTTGCTGGTGGGAATAGGAGCCGATTTACGGTATTCGAGCCAACTCATTACTCCTACAATGAGTAAGATGACAAAAGCCATAATTTTCTTAAAAACCGCCTCTTCCAGTATATTCCCAATATATACCCCCGACAACACCCCAAAAATAATCCAAGGTAACAGTTGCCAAAAGTATTTCCATTGGGCGTGGCGGTTATAGTACAAAACAGCCAAAATATCCGCAACACAGAGCATTGGCAAGACCACGCCCGTAGAAGCTTTTCCACCAAATACCAAAGCCATGATGGTCACGTTGAGCATTTCGACGCCTTTGAGACCCGCTTTGGCCAAGCCAATGATAAAAGCGCCCAAATAGACCAACGCCCAAAGTTGCCACGTAAAAGTCGAAGAGATGTCCATTGTTTATCAAACTACGCGTTGAACTGAATTTGCCCAAGCCCTTTTTGCCAATGAAATCATCACGACCGACAAGAAACAAATTCCTGCAATAAAGATAAAAATGGTGGAGGTATTACCCGTTTTGTCAATAATATATCCAAACAAAGGCTCACCAAGGGCGGCAAAAACGTAGGCACACATATTCATCAAACCCACGCCCGTACCCGTGTAAGTTTGCCCCAACATCTCAGGGCTAAGTGCCCAAAAACAAGATTGAGGGCCATAGACAAAAAAGCCCACCGACAGCATCAAAAAACCGCCTAGCACCAAACTATCCGTTGGGGTTATAAAAACGAGCAATGAAATAACCGCACTGACAGCCATTCCAAAACGGATGGCGTGGATGCGATTTCCTTTGAAAAAAGTATCGGACAATAGCCCAAAAGAAAGCGCACCAAAGGCCATGCCGACGGGTAGCAAAAACGTTACCCAAAGGTTGCTGGGGTTTTCTTTCCACGTTTTACCCAAATAATGAACAGGAACCCAAAAAATAAGCCCATAACGCGCCATGCTTTCAAAACCGAGTGCCAAAGCCGTAAACAAAAAATGGCGATGCGACAGCACGGTGCGGTAGCGACTCCACCAACCTTCCTGTACTACGTTTTGGGAGGCATGTTCATTCTCTAGTGTAAAACCTGCTTGCGAAGGGGTGTCTTTGGCAAAAATCAAAAAAATGGTAGCAGCTACCAGTAACAACAGTACTGGAAGTCGGAAAAGCATTCGCCATTCCATGCCTTGCTGGAGCAAAATAATGGAAAGTAGGTAAGTAACGGCCGACGAAAACCCCGCGGCCATGGTATAAAACCCGAAGGCTTTCCCCAGTTCGGCTTTGCTCCACCAATTGCTAATAAGTTTGCTACCAGGCGCCCAAGCCATCGATTGAAAATAGCCATTGAAAGCCCACAAAATCAGGATGACGGTGATGGAGTTGCTGTAACTAATGGCGATGTTGGTAAGTACCGACAAATATGCTCCCGTGACAATCATAAACCGCGCACTGACGCGGTCGGCAAGGTTGCCGTTGATAAATTGCCCAATGGCATAGCCCAACAACATGGCAAAGCTAATCCAACCAATGAACGAATAAGGAACGTTGAGGGCAGACGCCATGCCTTTGGCAGCCCAGCCGAAGTTGTGCCGACCTGTGTAAAAAAACAAGTAACACAGCATCGTGACCAACAACATTTTCCACTGCTGACTACGGAAAGATGAATTCATGTAAGTTAAAGGTGGTTTATGCGAATTCCTACGCGGAGGGGTTTGTGTGTGAGGGCGTATTGGAAGGCTTGTTCGGCCTCAGGAAGAGAAAACTCTTTGGCCACAATCTGTTCAAAAGGGAACGACCGATGGTGCTGAGAAATAAAGGCCACGGCATTGGCAAAGTCGTCGTAATTGTAGTTGTGCAATCCGCGAATCGTAATCAAGCGGCGAATGATTTGTTCGGCGTCAATTTCGATTTTACGGTTTTTAAAGACCGCCCCTACCCACACTGCGATGCCTCCTATGCCGAGGGCTTCGATACCCGCTTCCATGGCAGTGGGTGCTCCACTCATGTCAAAAACGACGTCGATGGGGGTGTCAATAGATTGATGCTGAAGCAAGTGCGTTTGGTTCACCCCAAAAGAAATTGCCTGTTGCAAACGGAGTTCGTCGATGTCGGCGGCGATGATTTTGGCCGCGCCTGCTACTCGGCACATCGCCGCACACACAACACCCAGCAGACCCATGCCCGTGATAAGTACCGTTTTGTGGGTGAGTTCACCCGCGAGGCGCAAAGCTCCTGCGACGGTAGCCACGGCGCAGTTGATGGTTGCCGCCACGGGAAGGGGCACTTCCTCAGGAAGCTTGAGCACCGCCGTGTTGGGTTTCAGAATGGTATATTCGGCCAAGCCACCGTGAAAACAGTCGTCGTCGGTGACGAGGGCGTGGCCGTATTTGAAGACATTTTCGGATTTTTGGGGCATTCCGCGTTGCGCCATGTCGGATGATTCATTGGCCGAAAAAATACTCCACGTAACGACGTCGCCCTGACGAAGCGGTGCTCCTGAGTAATCGTTCCCCGAATGAGCATCGCTTATTTTGACCACTTTCCCGACAATCTCGTGGCCCAAGACCGTGGGCGTTTTTTCCTTTCGTAGCCCGCAAAATGTGTGTAAATCGCTGCCGCAAATGGTGGTATAGTGGTTCTGAACCAAGATTTCACCTGGGCGTAATTCAGGCAACTTTTTGTTCAGCAATTCCATTTCCTGCCCCGATGCCGTAAACACTACTATATTTCCCGAATCCATTATTTGCAATTCCTTTTTTACGAATAAAAGTGAAATCACAAAGGTGGTGGTTTTTGTTTATAATTACTGAACTTATGTTTATAAAACAGTAAGACCTTCCAAGTTTTGGAAACTTGGAGGCTCTATGAAAGCATGTTTTGGAAACTTGGCAGGTTTATGAAAACATGTTTTGGAAACTTAGAAGGTCTAGGAAAAGCAGCAAGACCTGCCAAGTTTTGGAAACTTGGCAGGTCTATAAAGGTCTATAAAAGCATGTTTTGGAAACTTGGAGGGTCTATGAGTACGTACTAAAAAAATTACAGATTTAAGCTCCAGCCTTCGCGGTAGTCACGTTTTACAAATTGGTTGGCCAAGTCATAATTCGTAATTTTCATGTTTGGCGCGTCGTAGTATAATTTCTTACGGCCATTATATCGGTCAACCGAACGCTTGGCAGTTGGGTTATCGCGCAACATCCAGCTACGGATGGCCAAGTTACCAATCAAAATACTTTCGGTAAACGGTGCCGCATACTCAAACGGCGAGCTGGTTACGCCTTTGCCGTAGCCCGCAATGCAAGCATTCACCCACTGCAAATAGTGGTCTTCGTTGGGAACGCGCGGTATGGTTTCGGGAATATTGAGGGTTTCGTTGGCTTTCAAAGGCAACAAACGAGGCTTGGCGCCGTAGCAGTCAGCCATGAGTTTGCCTTTGGTTCCGATAAACAATACCCCTCCGTCGGAGTTTCCGAAGCTTTCACCTGGCAATAACTCCTCGGGTAATTCGGGTAAAATACCGCCGTCGTACCAACTTACTTTGATGTTGCCTTTGCCGTCTTTACGCGGATAATCCAAGTGGATGGAGGTTGAAAAAGGCGTCCAATCGGGATTATCGTCTTGCGGGCGGAGGGTAAACGTCCACGTACCTGCCACGCTACATTCCACCGAAGTGGGATAATCAATCGGCAAAATACGATACACGGGATCCATGATGTGGCAAGCCATGTCGCCGAGGGCTCCCGTACCATAAGGCCACCAACCGCGCCAGTTCCAAGGCAAGTACGCTTCGTTGTAAGGCACTTTTTTGGCAGGGCCGAGCCACAAATCATAGTCCAATTCTTTGGGAACTTCGTAGGTTTTGTCGGTTGGGATGGCTTGCGGCCAAACGGGGCGGTTGGTCCACGTCAATACTTTATGCACATCGCCGATGATACCTGAGTCATAGATTTCTTTCATACGACGAACGCCGTTGCCCGAACCACCTTGGTTTCCCATTTGGGTGACCACCTTGTATTTTTTGGCAGCCATCCCCAAAATCCGCGCTTCGTAAATGTCGTGCGTGAGTGGTTTTTGGGTGTAAACGTGTTTGCCCAATTGCATGGCAGCCAGCGTCGCCACGGCGTGGGTGTTGTCGGGGGTAGAAATAGAGCAAGCGTCGATGTTTTTATGTTCTTTCGCAAGCATCTCTCTGAAGTCTTTGTAATACGTAGCTTTAGAGAAACGCGTGCGGGATTCAACGGCTTGGCGGTCGTCCACGTCGCAGAGGGCGACAATGTTGACGTTGGGACTGTTGGCAAACGACGCTAAATCGCTTTTTCCTTTTCCACCGACGCCGATTCCTGCGATGTTGAGTTTATCGCTCGGTGCGACGAAACCTTTGCCCAATACGTGACGAGGAACAATAAAAAAAGAAGTGGCTGCCACCGACGAAGCTTTCAAAAAATCGCGACGACTGTTGGCGTGTGGAGTGATTTTTTTTTCTTCCATGAGAATACTGGTTTTTGGGGGTTCAAGAATTTTCTATACTACTGATTTTTAGTGCAATAGTACCCCCCTTTTCTCCGATTTTTCTCACAGATTTACCGTTTCTTCACCACAACATCATCCACGAAAAAAATGGCAGTTGCAACGGGTTCATCAGCTCCCGCAAGTGGCGGGTGTGGGTCTTCGTTGGGGGTTTTTCGATTGGGTAAATCGCGGTACGGGCCAGTGCGTAGCGACAGGCGTTCTACTGATTTTACCGCTTCTGCCAACGCCGCCTTTTCCACCACTTTCTTGCCGTTGATGGCTAAGTCGAAAGAGCCGCCCGCGAGCTGGGCATTGACCGAGAACGTTAACGTGTACCATTGCGAGGCATCATACGTTTGGACGATTTTTTCGGTACCGCCATCAGTCACAACGATGTTGCCTTTGTCGTCGAAACGTAGCCGAACGGGGCGGTTGCCGTAGCGGTCGGTGAGGTCAATTTCTAGGGAACCTGTCTTGTTTTGGGCAGGTGATACCGTCAGCGAACATTCGATTTGAGAGCTTTCTTCAAACACCCGAATGGCGCGTGCGTAATCGTAGGGGTCTTTGTCGGCCAATTCGAGGCATTTTCCTTGCTTTTGGGGTGTTGCCACAACCGTGACGGGTGCCCATTGCGGAGCATAAATGTTCCAGTCGGGTACTGAGCCGTTGTTTTGAAGCGCATTAAAGTCATCGCTGACATCGCCTTTTACTTCGTATCGCACGGGCGTAGGAATGCGGCTAATCCAAATATCTTCTTTGTTCATGCTGTACGACAACCACATATCGTTGCCAGGCGGGTTGCCGTTTCCTTCCTCCATGCCGCGCATGTAACAAGGGCCAAAATCTTTCCAACGGCCAAAAAATCGACGCGGCGGCACTTCGCCTTGTACCAAAAGCATGTTATCGAAAATAGCCCCGTCGTCGCCCGTGATGATGACGAGCGGAAAGCGATGTTCGTCCATTTCAATGGGATTATAACAAATGGCATAGCGCCCGTCGTCGGTGCGTTGCCCCCATTGTTTGCCACCAGCCATGGTCAGCGTAGGGACTTTGACAGGCGTAGAAAACGTCGTCCCTTCGTCGTCAGATAAAGCAGCTTTTGACCGTTTCCAGAGAGCAACCACCTTGCCATCTTTGCGGTGATAATACGAGAGCGCCTGAATATCAAGCGATTTATCGAGGTTGTTTTTGTAAAAACCGTCTAAGCCGTTGTCCTCTTCTCGCCACTGGAGCGTCATGAGTTTATCGCCCAAAAGCGCGTTGCAAGCCTCCACAAACCCTTGGTCGGTTGATTTTTGGTAAAAGGGATAACTGGTATTTTTCTCGGTCCACTGAACCCCATCCACGGTTTTATGGCTGCTGTACCGAATAAAATAAATGGGGCCATACGTGCCATCTTTGTAGGCTTCCCGCACCACTCGCCCGATTCCCCCTTCCCGAAACGGTTCTTCGGCGTGGGCATAAAAAGCCAGCACCAACAAACGGCCGTTGGGCGCGGTGTAGAAGCCCATGCGCTGGTGCATCATGTAACCGTCTGACCCTTTGGGGATTTTGACACCCTTGGGTGCGACATACGGCGGGAAGACCACAGTAGGCTTGCTCCAAGTGCGGCCGTCTTTGGAAGTAACCACCAAGGTTTGGCCTGGGGCGATGTGCTCATCGACGGGGTTACTGAGGTATTGTTGGTAAAAGGTGTTGTTCCAATAACAAAGGGTGGAGGCGTGGTTGTACGTCCAGCCAAAACCATCGGCCAATTCAGGATGCGTACGGTTGACCCGCAGCGTCTGCCGACTTTCCACACCAATGGCATAGCGCAACCGCCCTTCGTGGACTTGCGGGTCGGCGCTGATGCCACCTACGTAGCGCACAGGTTCGTGAACGCTGCCCGTTTGGGCGAAGCTTGTAGATAAACCAATTCCCAGTACAAGGCTACACCAACCTAGTTTTTTCATATCTCTCAATGGTCTTTTTTAGAGTACGCTGGATGGGAAGATTTGGACTAAGGAAGGTGGGGGATTTTGGGGTAAATGAAAGAAAGAAAATTTTCTTTAGTAACTTGGAGTTTGAAAAAATGCCTTAAAAACAGCCTTAGTGAGACCACAATGGATTGGAAAGAATACATAAAAACATTAAGCTTAACTGTCGAGGGGTTAAGTTATGGTTTTAATTTGCCTGTTTCAGCTAACCTATTGGAGGATTTGAGTGCTCAATTTAGTCTCGAAGAACTTCCAAGGGAACTTGAAGAACTATATTATGAAACAAATGGGGTGGACGAACTTCTGAATGGCGAAGAAATAGGACACCTAATTTGGACAATAGATAGAGTTATTGAGGTAAACAAAGAATATCGGACTGGAGCAGATTTTAAAGAACTTCAAATACCTTTTGAGCAGCTTTTTTTTATTGCAGACGCAGGCAATGGAGATTTATTTGGTTTTGAAACGCTCAATGGAAAGTTTGACCGTTACGATATTTTTGTTTGGGATCATGAAACCGATAGTAGGACATGGGTTGCCCCAAACTTAGCCACATTTATCAAATGGTGGACTGATGGCACTATCAAAGTTTGAGGAAGAGAAGATGTTTCGGCTAAAATGGTTTTCAAAATCCTTGTGGCCATTCTTCCACGGCGACCCATCCTGCCTCTTCATTGCTCCAGAGGAGCTAAATCTTACTAGAAAGAATGAATCAGGCGTGAAAAGAAGCCCCATCGGGGTGACATCTTTTACCGAGCGTCGGTCGCCCCGATGGGGCTTGGGGGGGAGCCTTTTTCTACGAAGATTTCGCCTCTCTGAGGCTATTATTGGGTGTTTAAGCCGTATTTTGGAGAGAAATAAAGAAAATGTGTTTAAATTAACGGCTGTTTATTGCCAAAAGTACGGAGCATTAAAATGGAGAGATACAACAAAGAAGTTAAAATAGATGCAATTGGGAATGAGGAAAAAAGCGCTGCTTTGAAAGACTTTATCATGTCCCATTCGCGGGCGCAGTCAAAAGAGCAAAAGCTAAGAAATGAGCTATTGGCAATACAGTATAAAATTGAAGATTACATAGAATCCGAGAACGTATCTGACCCATTACGGGTGTTAGATTTTGTTAAACTGTACCTCAAAACGTTTAACATTACTCAAAAAAATTAGCAGATTTGTTTGAGATGAAAGAGAGTAACCTTCATAAGTATTTGGTTGGAGAAAGAAAACTTAACCCCAGTCTTGTATTGAAACTAAGTTCGTTTTCTCACTTAAATCCAGAGTACTGGCTAAGAGTGGAGGTTAAAAATGAATTAATCGAAATTAAGAAGGAAAGAGCACGAAATAACGACTATCAAAAATATGACTACCGTAATTTGTTGGTCACTTCTGATGATTAGGGATTGGAGGGGAGAGAAAAAGGGGCTTGGTGAGCCCCCTGTCAGCCTGATAAAAAACTAAACATAAGTTAAATGAAATCTTATTATTTAGCAGCTTTAACTAACAAGGGTTTTATCCTAAAAATCAAACAAAATATTATAAAAGCTATGGCACTAACAGGCTTCATATATGAGCTCACTGACGAAGAGCTACATGTTAATATAAGAAATGGATTCAAAAACTTGGAAGCATTGGGAGTCAAAACTGATATTAGCTATTTTTTAATTGATTTTATGGAAATTATGGAAAGCTATTCAGGATTTGAAAAGAGGGTTTTTAGAAAAATATTAGAGGGTTGTCATTTCTATAAATCCGCAGATGGTTTTATAGGTTATTCGTTTGCAGAAGAAATTAAATTAATCAAAGAACAAACTATCGATTATATTACTGTTGATGACTTTGACTTTTTTTTACAAAAGGGTCTGCTAGAAAAACACCCATTTACATCAATAGAAAATAATGCATACATTCGAAAATATTTTTCAACAATAAAGAACGCTTACGGCCTTGCAGTAGACAAAAATATGGCTTTAATATTTCAAATTGGTTAGGAGTTTTTTAAAGCTCTTGTTGGTGTTCTTCCACAACAACCCTCCCCCCAAGTCGCCTGATTTTGCAAGCCTCTATCCTTAATTTTCAGAGGAAAATACACACAAAAAAATCCCGCGTCAATTACTGACGCGGGATTTTTTATGCAATTAGGAAAACCTATTTCTTAGGAGCCTTGTACGTAATTTTGTACAACGTTCCGTTCAAATCGTCGGTGACGTAGATGGCGCCGTCGGGGCCTTGGGCGAGGCCCGTGGGGCGGTGTTGAACGGGGCCTGTGGGCTTGGCTAAATCAGTACCTGCAAAATTATCTGCAAAAATCTCCCAAGGGCCAGAGGGCTTGCCGTTTTTGAACGGTACAAAAGCCACCATGTAACCCTTTTTCAACACAGGCGACTGCCCGTGGAAGGCAATAAATGCACCGTTTTTGTACTTGGCAGGAAACATGTTACCCGTATAAAACAACAACGCATTAGGGCCAAGGTGGGCAGGAAAATCAGCTACGGGGTTGACCGCTTTTTCTCCTCCCGTTTTCTTGCCGTCGCCGCCGTATTCGGGGCAAAGGATTTTCTTCTTTTGGAAAGGGTCATAATAGACGTAAGGCCAGCCCGCATCGTCGCCTTGGCGGAGTTCGTAAAGCGTTTCGGCAGGCAATTTTTCGCTGTCTTGCGGGGTATAATACTGAGGAAAATCTTCGTGGAACTTCCCGCGACCGTGCATGAGGGCAAAAAGCGAATTGTTAGTCGAGTTCCAATCCAAGCCTACGACGTTTTTTAAACCCGTAGCGTAGCGGATTCCATCGCTGTAATATTGGTTCAAGCGGTCGGTTTTGAAGCGCCAAATCCCCCCGATAGAATCCAACAACGGGCAAGGCATGATGCCCTGTTTGGTACCAGGTTGTTTGCACGTTTCGTCATACGAACCTACGTTTACATACACATAGCCATTGTTATCGACGGTCAAGTTTTTAGCTTCATCGCGGCCGCGAGCCACCAGCCCTTTGACGATGAGTTCGGGATGATCGTAGTCGATAACTTCTTCTTTATCATTTAGTTTGTAGCGATAAACACTCGTGGACGATGACGCGTACAAATAACCGCCGCGGATGTACATACCCGAGCCTTTGTAATCGCCGAAGCCAATTTTTTCATCAATAACTCCGTCGCCATTGGTGTCGCGGAGGCGGTAAATGGCTTTGCCTTCTTTGAGTTTGTTGATTTTGACGTAAATATCCCCGCCTTTAGAAACGGCCAAATGTCGAGGTGTTTCTAAATCTTCAGCCAAAATAGTGACGTTAAAACCCACAGGCACTTTGATATAGGCAGCCGCAACGGCTGGCTTTTTAGCGGGGCGTGGAGAAGGGCTACTTTTGTAAGAAGCTAGGGTGGTGGCTGCGGTCAAGGCTGCGGCCACCGAAAGGGTTCGTAGATAAATACTCATGAGGTTACCGAAAGGAATTTGGTGTTTATCGTAGATAAAGCACCAAACTTCGTCAATATAACCGTTGGGACTACTTCACCTCAGTAAAATTCAGCTTAGGCAACTTCATGGCATTCTCAATCAGTTGAATTTCAATGTTTAAGATACCCACTTCCGACGCTAGGTCGATTTTTTCGATGTCGTCGGTAGGTTTGTGGTAGTCGTCGTGGCCGCCCGTATGGAAAAACAAAACGGGGATTTTCTTGGCATAAAACGAAGCGTGGTCGGCACCGCCGCTACCCGAATTGTCCGTAAAAAACTTGACGCTTCCGCCATTCACTTCCTTAAAAATGGCGGGCCAAGCATCGCTGGTGCCGTACCCCCCGATACCCACGCCACGGTCGGGAGCATAGCGGCCAATCATGTCCATGTTGGCCATGAAATTTATTTTTTCCAACGGCAAAGTAGGATTATTTACAAAATACCGCGACCCTACCAAACCCAGTTCTTCGGCTCCGAAGGCAATAAACAAGAAATTGTAAGACTCTTTGACGTCGTTTTTGGCAAAATACCGCGCCAATTCTATCAATCCTGCCACACCCGACGCATTATCGTCGGCGCCGTTGTGAATTTGCCCTACGGCGTTGGCATCGCGCAGACTTCCTTGGCGGCCTTCGCCCAAGTGATCGTAGTGCGCACCGATGACGATGGTGTAGGGCGCGCCGTTGTCCAGAAAACCAATCACGTTTGAAGCAGGACGAATACTGTCGGGCACCACAATGCGGCGCACTTTTGCCGTAAAGGGTTGTAAGAAACCGTCGGTGCCAAGGGGTGTAAGCCCATTTTTCTTAAATTGTTTGATGATATACGCCGCCGCTTTTTTA
Organism: Runella sp. R5_40; assembly: GCF_057652295.1. Classification (NCBI taxonomy): domain Bacteria; kingdom Pseudomonadati; phylum Bacteroidota; class Cytophagia; order Cytophagales; family Spirosomataceae; genus Runella; species Runella sp. R5_40. The sequence continues at coordinate 50,085 of NZ_JBYFCH010000002.1, forward strand.
TTCTCTTTGCTTCCAGTACCCCGTCCTTTCATTTTATCGGAGGCCAAAAACTGAATGTGTTTTGCGACGGATTCTGTGGTTGGACGTACCGACTGGCTGTATAACAACGGAGATACGAGAAAAAAAGCGAGAACAATAAAAGGTTTCATACTACTAAAAACAGAAAATGGAGTGACTAAAATAAAACAGCCCGCAAAATACGGGCTATTTGGGTATAAAATGTTGATAAACGCTCTACTTTTTGATGAGGCCAATCACGAACAACACCAACAATGCCCCGATAACGGAGGTGAGAATCGTACTTAATAAACCCGCCCCCAACGAGACGCCGAGCTGACCGAAGACCCAATTCCCAACAAAAGCACCTACAATGCCGACAGCGATATTGCCAAAAAGACCGAATCCAAAGCCGCGTCTTATTTGACCAGCCAACCATCCTGAAATAGCACCTACAATCAATACATAAATTAAATGACTCATGGTAGTAAAGGTTTAGGATTGATAATAAAACAAAGTTATTCTTTGAAGAAATACATGACGAGCATAGAAGCGGTGGTATCACCCACATTGACGGGTTTGTGCGGGAGGTTCGCGTCAAAAAAGATAGAATCTCCTGCACTCAAGGTATATTTTTGGTCACCTACGGTGTATTCTACTTCTCCGCTGATGATGTATTTATATTCGTAAGCATTGGTTTTGACCATGAAAGCACGGGTAGCTTTGGGGGCTAGTTCCAAAATAACAATGTCAGTAGGAAGGCTTTGGATGTTGCGCGTCATGATGCGTTTGTACAAAAAACCTTTGGATTGTTCTTTTTCAAACGACTGATACTCGCTACTGCGTTTGACCAGCACTTTGGCTTCAGAAGCTTGTTCTACATCGGCAAAAAAATCGTTCAAATCCACCCCTAGCGAGCGAATGAGATTGATCAGTACCAATAAAGAAGGAATCGTCCGATTGTTTTCAATTTGCGAGATAAGTCCCTTGCTTACTTGGGCACGATCTGCCAATTGTTGAATGGTTATTCCTTTCGACTTGCGGTAATCTTTCAGTTTACTGCTAATTTGCAGAAGTACTTCGTTGGCCATAACTACAGAACAAACAATTATAGGATTTGGGGACAAAGTAGGCGTATCTATACCAAAAACCAAAACCTATGCTATAAATACTTATCTACCGACAAATTATGCCTGATGACCGCAAGAATTTGGGAGGAATAAAGAGGAGTTCTAATTTTCCCCAAAAATACCCTTTTATGAAAAGCCCCGCGTGGCAGCTGACGGTACATGTATTAGGAGGACTGGCATTTTTGGCTCTCCCCTACATTTTTGCGCCCAACGGGCTTTCGCAACTCCTTCACCTGACCTCCAATCCACACGAACTCACCAGTTTTGCCTCGTATTTGTTTATGTTGGGTTTCTTTTATTTGAATTACTACTACCTGATTCCTGCCCTTTATTTCCCCAAAAAATATGTTCGATACGCTCTGAGCATTGGAGCTGCTTTTGGGATAATTTTCCTGCTTCTAGCTTCCATCGACCGAACAGCAATTGGGCCTGAAATGTACCGAGGTCGCTTTGAGGAACACGGTCACCCACCCCCGCCATCCAATGCTGAAGCAAGACCCCATGATTTTCCTCCCCCGCCCTCTTCTCACCAAATGATAACGGATAACAAACCTCCTATGGGGTTTGAACTGAGCCATGCGCTTTTTCTGTTTTTGGTCGGCGTTTTTGTGTCATTAGCGTTGCGTATCAACCATCGTTTGCGGCAAACTGAGAGCGAAAAACTGAATACCGAACTGTCGTTTTTGAAAGCACAAATCAACCCCCACTTTCTATTTAATACGCTCAATAGCATCTATTCACTAGCGATTGAGCAGTCGCCACACACAGCCGACGCGGTGGTGAAGCTGTCGTCGTTGATGCGGTACGTCATGCGCGAAGCAGCTACAGATTGGGTGGCATTGGAGCACGAACTTGGGTATATTTCCAATTATGTAGCACTGCAAAAGCTTCGCCTTGGGGATACCGTAGAGCTGGACTTTGGGATAGAAGGCAAACCCAATGGCCATAAAATTGCACCGTTGATTTTGATTTCATTCATCGAAAATGCGTTTAAATACGGCGTAAATCCTCAGGAAAAATCGCTGATTCAGCTACGGATTTCAGTAAAAGAAAGGGTATTGACCTTAACTACATTTAACAAAAAAGTACGGGTGTTTTATGATGAAGAAGCGTCGAGTGGGATAGGTATCGAAAACACAAGAACGCGACTGGAATTGCTCTACCCTGATGATTATGAATTAAAAATCGGGGATAGCGTGGATAGTTTTACGGTAGATTTGCAATTGCGAATAGCGTAAAACCACCGTGCACCGTGCAGAGGGTTGCTCACAACCCGACCCTACGTGCAAAGGGTTTCTCAAAACCCGACCTCACGTGCAAAGGGTTTCTCAAAACCCGACCTCACGTGCAAAAGGTTGCTCACAACCCTGTTATTTTATATGTAAACAACATACCAAACTATGCTAAAAGCAATTGCCATCGACGACGAGCCCCCTGCCCTGCGGGTGATTTCTCATTTTTGCAGTCAAGTATCTTTGGTTGACTTACAAAAAACCTTTTCGCGTACCGACGAGGCGCTGGCTTATTTGAACGAAAATGAGGTGGATTTGCTCTTTTTGGATATAAATATGCCTGCCATGTCGGGGATTGATTTCTTTAAAGCGATTCCAAAAGCGGCGATGGTGATTTTTACGACGGCCTACGCTGAATATGCCGTAGAAGGCTTTAACCTCAGCGCAGTTGACTATCTTTTGAAACCATTTACCTTCGAGCGTTTTCAACAGGGGGTCCACAAAGCGCTGGATTATTCTCAGTTCATCAAAAAAGAAGAACCTGAGCTTGCTGTTGAATATTTATACATCAAAGCCGATTACAGCACCTATAAAATTGCCATCGCCGACATTTTGTTTATCGAGGGGTTAGACGATTACCTCAAAATTCAGCTCGAAAATGCGAAACCTATCGTGGCGCGTATGACCATGAAAAGCATGGTTGAAAAACTGCCAGCACGGGATTTTATACGAGTGCATCGGTCGTTTATTGTACCCATGCGACGCATTCAAAACGTTCGGAATAAAGTAATTGCACTGGGTGAAAATGAAATCCCGATTGGAAGTAGCTACGAAGCAGAATTTTTCAAACGTTTTTCTTCCTAGTAAGTGTCAGCAGTTTCTCTACTGTGTTAGCGGTTTCTCAAAACCGCGTCTGTTGAGTCCGTGGTTTTGAGAAACCACGGGCGCGGCGCAGAAAACACGAGCGCGGTTTTCTGCAACGCTCCCGAAAAGATATGCGTAACAGCAATTGTTAACGCAATCATCCACTTTTTGAGCATCACCCGAATTTGCCATACCTCTCCCTGTTTTTTTCTTCACCTAACTTAAAAACAGTATCATGAGCAACATGGCAAAACTTACTATTGGAATGACTGTGGCGTTTTGTATTGCCCTTTTTAGTTGCAAACAAAACAACCTCGACCCGCAAACCACTTCTAGCGGCTCTAGTTCTTCAAATACCTCCTCAAATACGGCAGACATTCGCGATTCGCTTTGGCTGTACATGCAAGATGTTTATTTGTGGTATGATAAACTTCCTACTACGTTTAATCCTCGATCGTATGCCGACCCTGAAAGTGAGATGGATGCGTTGCGTACCTATCAAACATTAGACCGCTGGTCGTTTGTGGAAAAGGCGAGTACTTTCAATAGCTATTTTTCGGACGGCGAAACGCAAGATTTTGGTTTTTGGATAAAATACGATGCCAACAACGACCTGCGTGTGCGTTATGTATATGACCAATCGCCTGCGGGAAAAGCAGGGGTAGAACGGGGCTGGAAACTGACGACGCTGAACGGACAATCGGTAAAGTCAATGACGGATGATGCCATTGTTAATGCCTTCTATGATGCGACTTCTACGACCTTTGGGTTTGAAAAATCGGATGGAACTACATCCACCGTTGCGCTAACAGCCGCGACTTACACGATGAATACGGTGCTTTTTAATAAAACCTACGACGTGGCGGGACGAAAAGTGGGTTATTTTGTCTTCAATAGTTTTACAGGAACCCCTTCGCAAAATGAGCTAAAAGCGGTGTTGAGCAATTTTGAAAGTGCAGGAGTCAACGAACTCATCGTGGACTTGCGCTATAATGGCGGAGGGGACGTCGAAACGCAAATTATGCTGGCCAACGCGCTTGCTCCTACGAGTGTCACCAAGTCGTCGGTGATGTTTAGCTATCTTCACAACACCAAACTTTCGCAGTGGAACGAGACGATTCGCTTTTCTAAAACAGGCGCTTTGAATCTTTCTCGAATTTTCTTCATTACGTCGTCGGCCTCTGCTTCAGCATCCGAATTACTTATCAATAACCTAAAGCCGTATTTGGACGTCAAAACAATTGGCAGCACCACGCACGGTAAGCCCGTAGGCATGTACGGTTTTGAGGTCATGGATTACGTCATTGCTCCGATTGCGTTTAAAACGGTGAATGCCCAAAATGTAGGAGATTATTATACAGGTTTGGCGGTAGATGCGGCGGTGTCGGATGGACTCAGCAAAAACTGGGGCGATACGCAGGAGAACTGTTTGGCCGCAACACTCAACTATATTCAGGCGGGTAGTTTCACCGTGGCAAGCAACGCCCGCCTTTCGGCCGAACAAGTGACCATGAACCAAACACTTGACAAAAAAATGGTCAAAAACACCGTGGTCAGACGATAGTCAGACCACGAAGAGTAGAAGAGTCCTCAAACACTGGTCAGCGATAGTCAGACCACGAAGAGTACAGTGGTAAACTGTGGTCTGACTATCGTCTGACCTGTGTTTACCGCAACATTTAAGCCCTTTACCTCAAAACAGGTTTTTTGCACAACGTTATGAATGCTTTGTACGTATGGGTAATTAAAATCACTCATTCTAACCAAAATCATACGAATATGGAACGCAAGGAATTTTTGAAAAGAAGCTTATCGGTATTAGGCATTGCAACCGTAGTCCCTATTGTCAGCTCTTGCAGCAAAGAGACTGTTGACCCAACCTCCACTACTTCGGGCTCTACTACTTCGCAAGGCTCTACCAATGGCTCGTCAAGCTCGAATTGTACAGTCACAAATTCGGAAACCGAAGGGCCGTTCCCAACCAAGACTCCTAGTTCATTGGTCATGAAAGATATTCGTTCAGACCGTTCGGGGCTTCCTATGACAGTTACTATTACCATCAAAAATAAAAATAATAGCTGCGCAGCGCTGTCGGGAGCACTCGTTGACATTTGGCACTGCGATGCGGATGGAAACTACTCAGAATACGGCGGTACAGGTATGCAAAGTACCAACTATACATCAGTGCATTTTTTGAGAGGACGCCAAACTACCGATGCGTCGGGTAATGTAGGTTTTACAACTATTTTCCCTGGGTGGTATTCGGGTCGTGCAGTACACATCCACGTTCACATCTATGACTCTACGGGCAAGTCGTTGTTGGTCACCCAAATCGCTTTTCCTGCCGATGTGTGTGACACCGTATTTACTACCGCCACCAACTATTACAAAAAAGGCAAAGCGGATACGACTAACGAAAAAGATAACGTATTTGGGGATGGATATACCAACGAGCTTGGTACGGTTTCGGGAAGTGTAGCCAATGGATATACAATTACTCATACAATTGTTGTAAGTGCCTAATATTTAGTGGATTTATGAAAGGACTAATCAGTCTGTGTTATCGGAAAGTGATTGACGCATCGTCACAGAAAGCTTGGGATAAGTTTGTTTTTGACGATACTCATCTTGAGTTTTTTATGAGGGCGCAGTATTTTGACCCTAATAGCCGTTATAAAACCTTGCAAGAACTACTCGACCATGTGCCCAATGCCGAGCAGATTCACGGCATGGTGAGTACAGCAGCGATCGGGTATTTGCGCCAACTCAACGATATTGTACCTGACATAGTCAACACTCACGGCAAGCTTTGTCTTCCGTTCAAGCGTTTTCGGTTTGAGATTGTTCAATCGAACATTCAGAACAAGGCTGAACATAAAATAGCTATTTATTTCTATAGCGACCCTCTTACTTGGATTGACACCGTCGGCGACCATTTATTGGTGGCCTACGGTGACCATCGAACTGCCTTAGCGACCGGTGCAGACATTGAGACCGATTTAATTGCTCTTCAACCCTTTTTGAGTATTTCTTCTTTGCAAAAATCATGATAACCCAAATCGACGCTGTCATTTTTTTAGCCGACCAACGTGGAGTGTCACAACTCGACTGGTTTCGGAGCTACCATAGTTTCAATTTTGGGGCCTATCGCGCCGAAAACCGTGAGCCATTTGGTGCGTTACGCGTGCTGAACGACGACACCCTAGATTACGAACGTAGCATCGAAATGACGGTTGACCAAGCGACGGATGTGGTCTTGATTCCGTTGGTTGGGGCTTTGGAATACGAAAATAGCCTACACCAAACGGGTTTTGTAGAAGCTGGGCAAGTGCAGGTCTTTTCGGCAAAGGAAGGGATGAGCTACAAAGTAACCAACCCGTATCCTGACCATCTGGTGAATTTTTTGCAAATTTGGCTAAAGCGTCCGCCAGAAGATTTTACCCCAAAAACAGAGATAAATACGTTCGATTTTTCGCAAAAGAATCAGTTGCTTCCTCTTTTTAATGCGTGTGTGCCAGGTTTCATCGGGCGTTATGACGGGCGGGCAGAGGATAGTTATCAAGTGCAATCCGCAGGAAAAGGAGTGTATGTTTTTGTGATAGAAGGTGCATTTGAAGTCCAAAACCGCCTGCTTCATGCTCGCGATGGTTTATCACTTTCGTCGGTGACGGAGGTAGAATTTGAAGCATTATCGAACGATGCTATGTTGTTGATTTTGGAAACCTAATTGTGGTTTTCTATTTCAATGCTATCTTTAAGGTTTATCTCCTAAACCTTAAAATTTCATGGAATCAAAAGACTTCAAACCCTACGTTCCCAACGAAAGTAGCGTCGCCGAATTTACTGTCAAATCGGTCGTCATGGGTGCTATTTTTGGCGTATTGTTCGGCGCTGCTACGGTCTATTTATCGCTCAAAGCAGGGCTTTCTGTTTCGGCCTCTATCCCCATTGCCGTTTTGGCTATCTCGTTGGGTCGCAAATTTTTAGGCACCACCATCCTCGAAAACAACATCATTCAAACCACGGGTTCAGCGGGCGAGTCCATCGCATCGGGCGTGGTGTTTACCTTACCTGGCTTTTTGTTTCTTTCCATGACCGAAGAGGGCAAAAGCATTGGAGCCGATTTTTTCAATTATTGGACCATTCTCACGTTGGCCATTTTGGGTGGATTCTTAGGGACGTTTATGATGATTCCACTGCGGCGGTCGCTCATCGTGCAAGAACACGGCACCCTTCCCTACCCCGAAGGGACGGCTTGCGGTTCGGTGTTGATTGCGGGCGAAAAAGGCGGTGACCTTGCCAAAACAGCCTATCAAGGGCTTGGCGTGGCCATGCTGTATGCTTTCTTCCAAAAAATCTTACACGTGATTGCCGAAGTACCCAAATTAGCCTCATCTCAAGCCAGCAAAATCTTCCCCTCGGCCGTCGTCAGCGGTGAAATTACCCCCGAATACTTAGGCGTAGGCTACATCATTGGTTTTCGTATTTCAGCCGTGTTGGTAGGTGGCGGACTTTTGGCCTGGCTAGGGCTTATTCCTCTCTTGGCAACCCTCGTTCCTGCCGATACCATCGCCGAGCAGCTTATCAAATTGGGCTACCTCAAAGACCTCGCTACCGCAGGCGGCCCAGGTGGCTGGAACCCTGATTCTCACAGCTTTACTGACACTGCATCGGCCCTTTATCGCGCTTATATTCGTCAGATTGGCGCAGGTGCCGTGGCGGCGGGTGGTTTTATGGCTTTGATTAAAAGCATTCCTACAATTGTCTCTTCCTTCAGCCAAAGTTTAGCTTCAATGAAAGCAGGCGCTGATGCCACTCGCCTCCGTACCGAACAAGATTTATCGTTTAAAGTAGTGCTTTTTGGCTGTTTGGCCCTAGTGATTTTGATGGTCATTTTACCCCAAATTCCTGGTGACGGGTTCTTAACCAAGTTTTTGATTGCGGTGTTGGTCGTGGTTTTTGGCTTTTTCTTTGTCACCGTCGCCAGCCGCATTGTTGGTATTATTGGCTCAAGTTCGTCGCCTGTTTCGGGAATGACCATTGCTACCATTATGGCTACTTCACTGGTTTTCATTGGGTTTGGGCTAACAGGAAAAATGTACGAACCTGCCGTTTTGGTCATTGGGGGAATGATTTGCATCGCCGCCGCCAATGCAGGAAACACCTCACAAGACCTCAAAACGGGGTACTTGGTGGGTGCTACGCCGCGTTATCAACAGATTGCCCTTTTCATCGGGGTCATTGTGTCGTCGTTGGTGATTGGTGCTACCGTCAAATTGCTCGACACACCCACCCCTGATTTGGCTGCTCAAGGCATTCAGCACGCGATTGGCACCGACAAGTTTCCTGCTCCTCAAGGCACGTTGATGGCCACGCTTATCAAAGGACTTTTATCGTTTAACCTCGATTGGCAGTTTGTGTTAGTAGGTGTCTTTATTGCCCTCACCATCGAAATCATGGGAGTCAACGCGCTTTCGTTTGCCGTGGGTTTGTACCTTCCTCTCTCAACAACGTTGCCCATTTTTGCGGGTGGTTGCGTCAAAGCGTTTGTCAACTGGAACTCAAAACGCCAAGGAATCGAAGAAGAAGACGCTGACTTGGGCAAAGGGAATTTGTTTTCGACGGGATTGGTGGCAGGTGGTGCATTGGCGGGCGTGGTTGTAGCTCTCCTCTCGGTCAACGACAGTATTTTTAATGCCCTTGCCAACATCAACCTCGAACACGCCCTTGCTTCAGTCTTCGGTGAAGGCGGATACCAACTCCTCGGCGCAGGCTTATTTGCCGCCATGGCCGTAGTGTTGTATCGCGTAGCAATGAAGCGATAAGATTTTTGTACAAAAATATTTTTCACCCGCAGATGTTCGCCGAACAAGAACTTCATAAAGCAATTATTCAGCGAAAATCTGCGGCTTTAAATCTGGGAAAATCTGTGGGAAAAATTTCAGGCAATGCTCCACTACTTCAACTTCCGAAGTTTGACATTTCGGTACCAAACTGTACTTCCCCAATCTTGTAACCCAATGACACCCGTTAGCTGATTTTGAGCAATAGGTGCATTTTTCAACGGACTATTAGCTATTCGTTGCTTCCAATCAGCACTCGATAAGTCGTGTTCTTGAACCACAAAACCGTTGAGCGTAATTGTTAATTTATTTTTCCGAAACACTACGTGCACCTGATTCCATTCGCCGACAGGATTGATTTCACGAAGACGTGCATTGGCGACGCCAAAGAAATCGCCCGCGCGGTGTTTGTTTTCGGCGGCCCCTTCATAAATTTTATCGTCCAACACCTGAAGCTCAAGCCCCGTGTTGTGCATGTTTTTATACTGCTCCGCTTCTTTCACAAAAAAGAAAATACCGCTATTGGCCAATGGACTTACTTTCCAGTCGGCTTTGAACTCAAAATCCCCCGAAACAAGCACGTTTGAAACAATGTCGCCGCCATTAGGGGCTTTGTTTCCTGCTCTGACAGGCACGTCGAGCTTGAGGGCATCACCTTCTACTTTCCACGCCGTACCTACTCCTTTGCCACCGTACGTATGCCAACCCGACACATCTTTACCATTAAATAATAATTCCCAACCTTGCTTTTTTTCTTGGGTGGAAAGAACGTTTTGGGCTTGGGTTTGAAAGGCCAAAGTTCCCATCAACAAGGCGAGCGAAAGTACTAGCTTATACATCGTTAAAATTAGTTTGACTGTTGCTATCCAAAGCCAAGAAGCAGACTATTTTACTTTCGTGCATTTCTTGCGACATTTGCGCCCAAACAATTTCAAGATACTTTTCACTATGTTTTCTGCTGAACAACTACGAACTTTTACCAAAAATATATTCCAAAGCATCGGTTTTTCGGAAGAAGATGCCACCCTAGCCGCCACTGTCCTCATTGCCGCCGACTTACGCGGGGTTGACTCGCACGGCATCGCTCGTTTGGCAGGTTACGTACGGCTGTTTGACCACGGACGGCTCAACCCTACCCCAACCATTAAAATTGTACATCAAACCCCCAGCACCGCCGTCGTCGATGGTGACGCTGGGGTCGGGCTGGTTGTTGGGCCAAAAACCATGGAAATTGTCATTGAAAAAGCCAAAAACGTCGGTTCGGGCTGGATTTCGGTGCAAAACTCCAACCACTTTGGCATTGCGGGCTATCACGCCATGCTTGCCCTCCCCCACGACATGATAGGCATGGCCATGACCAACGCCGCCCCGTTGGTTGCCCCCACGTTTTCGTTGGAAAAAATGCTCGGTACCAACCCCATTGCCGTGGCCGTTCCTGCCCATGAAGAGCCTGCCTTTGTCGCTGATTTTGCCAGTACGGCGGCGGCTTACGGTAAGTTTGAAATTTTGCAACGCAAAAACCTGCCAGCTCCCCTTGGCTGGGCGCAAGATTCGGCAGGTAACATCACGACCGACTCCAACCCCATCAAAAACGGCGGGGCATTGCTTCCACTTGGCTCTGACCGCGAGCACGGTAGCCACAAGGGCTACGGATTAGGGGCGATTGTAGATATTTTTTCGGGCGTATTATCGGGGGCTAATTACGGGCCTTGGGTACCACCTTTTGCTACGGCAGGCTTTATGAGTGCCAACGAGGGCGTAGGAAAAGGAACTGGGCACTTTTTTGGCGCAATGCGGATAGACGGTTTCCGCCCTGCCGACGAATTTAAAGCCCACATGGACACGTGGATTCGTCGTTTTCGCTCGGCCGAGGCCGTTGAGGGCAAACAAGTCTTGATTCCTGGCGACCCCGAACGCGCCATCGAAGCCGACCGCCTCGAAAACGGACTCGATTTGCTCGACCCCGTCGTACAATCTCTGGAAGAACTTGGCAAACGATTTGGTGTTTCTTTATAATCAACCTTTATGAAAAAACTATTTTTCACCCTGACGATTTGCAGTCTAGTGACGCACATCGCCTGCGGACAAACACCCAACTATTTTCCGCAACTGACCAAAATTCGCGTCGATGGCGGTATGAACCCTGTGGTATTGGGCTACGACAAAGCTACCATCAAGCTCAGTCGCAAAAAATGTACGCAGTTTCCCAAAAATAGCCCTTGGTATTGCCCCGACCCCGATGCACCTGTTTATGAACGGTTAGCGATTTTTAAACATCCGCAAATCAGCGATTCGTTGTATGTGTTGTTTTCACACGGACCCAGCGAAGACCCCAATTTTATGATTGCGACCAAATCGGGCAAAACCCTCGGAACGGTCAATGGATTGCAGCTATTCCTGACCAATAGCACCACTTTTTACGTCAGTGGACATACCAATAATTTGTTTGATAAACGTCGGAAGTTTCAAATCAAAAACGACACCATCGCCGAAATCACCCAACCTTTTTACTACGTGGGGTTACAATCAGTGGCGTTGAAAGAGCTTACGTTGTACAAAGACAAAACCTCCAAAGAGGTAGTAGCAACCCTTCCCAAAGGCTACAAAGTCGAAGTAGTAATGGCCGAATTTGGCCGCCCTGATTTTGAACTAGAAGAACATTTTCTGGTTCGTACCGATTTTGGGCTTATCGGATGGCTACGTCTCAACAAAAACGAACCGTGGGAAAGTTATATCAAAGGACTGTTCTTTGCAGGAGATTAGTTTTTTGTAGTAAAACACCGCTTTGTCCACAAAGACTTCGGCTATTCACCATTTTAACGTATCTTTGATGTATGCGTCAAGATTATCTATCAGGAAATAAAGAGCCGCTTTCGCCCATCGAAAAAGAAATTGACAAGGCATTACGGCCGTTGTCATTCAGTGATTTTGCGGGGCAAGACAAGATTCTTGAAAACATTCGGATCTTTGTAACGGCAGCCAAACAACGGGGCGAACCACTCGACCACGTGCTTCTTCACGGGCCTCCAGGTTTGGGAAAAACAACCCTTTCTAACATCATTGCCAACGAATTAGGCTCTACCATGAAAACATCGTCGGGGCCTGTATTGGACAAACCAAGCGATTTGGCGGGGTTGCTGACCAACCTCCAACCGAACGATGTGCTGTTTATCGACGAAATTCACCGCCTCAACCCAATTGTGGAGGAGTACTTGTATTCGGCCATGGAAGACTATAAAATCGACATCATGCTAGATTCTGGGCCGAATGCGCGGAGTATTCAAATCAGCTTGAATCCCTTTACACTTATTGGTGCTACTACCCGCGCGGGCTTGCTTACGTCACCTTTACGAGCTCGTTTTGGAATCAATTGCCGCCTAGAGTATTACGATGCCCAATTGTTATCATCCATTGTAAAAAGGTCTTCTGCCATTTTGGGCACTCCGATTGAAGACGATGGCGCCTTTGAGATTGCCCGCCGTAGCCGTGGCACGCCGCGTATTGCCAATAATTTATTACGCCGTACCCGCGACTTTGCCCAAGTAAAAGGCCAAGGACGCATCACGGTTGAGATAGCTGAGATTGCCCTCAAAGCCCTTGATGTGGACCAGCATGGCCTCGACGAAATGGATATTCGTATTTTGAGTACCATTATTGATAAGTTTAAAGGTGGACCCGTGGGAATTACGACCATTGCAACCGCTTGCGGCGACGAAGCCGAGACGATTGAAGAAGTTTATGAGCCTTTTTTGATTCAAGAAGGATTTATAAAACGTACCTCACGGGGACGAGAAGCCACCGAAAAAGCCTATCGACACCTAGGAATTGTCCCTAAATTTAGGACGGGCGACCTATTTGGCTAGTCTTTTTTTAGAAAACACTTGTTATTTTTTTGAAAAATTACGACTTTTGCACCCTCATTCTGAAAACAACAATTGTCATGGCCAGAGTTTGTGAAATTACGGGCAAAAGAACACGAGTTGGTAATAACGTATCGCACGCTAACAATAAAACCAAGCGTAAGTTTTATCCAAACTTGCAAACAAAGAAGTTTTTTATTCCTTCTTTGAATGAGTGGGTAGAAATTAAATTGGCTACTTCAGCTCTTCGTACTATCAATAAAAAAGGTATTGAAGCAGTTTTGAAAGAAGTAGGTGCGTTGTAGTCATACACGACCATCTTTTGCAAAAGATTTAACCCCGCGACGGCGGGGTTTTTTGTTGCCCTTTTGAGCCAAAAAGTTAAGATAACGAGTGTTTGACGGAATAATAACCCACAAACCCGTACCCCAACACCAACATGCTGTGCAGCCCAACCAACGAGTAAGTCTGCCAATATAAACCCAGGGCAAGGCCAAAACCAAAGTATAAAACCAAACCTAGCTCCAGCCAAGTAAGCGGGTTGAGGCTCCGAACGAGGTATTTTTTTTGCTGCCAATTTCCTTGATGTTGTACAATTCCCCATTTAGGAGTACGGACAAAAGGCGTTTTTTTTCCAAAATATCCTTCAATTACCGCAATCGAATTATGCAGCGAAAGCCCCATGATAACGGACAAAAACAAGGGCAATTGCCACGCTAGTTCAAAAAGCGATTTTCGGCCGTAGTGCGTTGTGCCATAAAATCCAAGAAGAATAACAACACTCAGTTGAAAAAACTGAAAAATCCCCAGTACCGAATTAAAACGCGGCGACTCGTGCGTGATAAGTAAGGCAGGAATACTCAGTAGCGCCATTACAAACACCGCAATAAACACGCCGCTGTTGAGTAAATGAAACGCCGCGTGGGTTTTTGTAGAAAACCTAAGCGCCTCATTTTTAAATACTTTCCACAAATTTTTGCGAGCACATTCGGCAGCACCTTTCATCCAACGGTATTGCTGCGACTTAAATGCGGGCATGGTTGCAGGCAACTCGGCAGGGCTTTCTACCTTTTCGAGATACACAAACTGCCAACCCCGAAGTTGGGCGCGGTAGCTCAAGTCGAGGTCTTCGGTGAGGGTATCCGACGACCAACCACCTGCGTCGGTGATACAGCTCGCTCGCCAAACGCCTGCCGTTCCGTTAAAATTGATAAAATGCCCGTCGGCGTTGCGGCCGCCCTGTTCGACCACAAAATGCCCGTCTAACCCAAAAGCCTGAAGTTGCGTAAGTAACGAGTACGATTCGTTGAGGTGTCCCCAACGGGTTTGTACTACTCCTACCGAAGGCGAAGAAAAATGAGGCAGTGTTTTTTGTAAAAAATCGGGCGCAGGAATGAAATCAGCGTCAAAAATCGCAATAAATTCAGCGTTAGTAAGGGTCAGCCCGTACGCCAACGCCCCTGCTTTGAAGCCTTCACGCTGAGGGCGACGAATGTGCGAAATGACGAACCCTACTGATTGATAATACGCTACTTTTTGGGCGATAAGCGCAACGGTCTCGTCCGTGGAATCATCCAATACTTGAATTTCAAGCAATTCTTGGGGATACTCAAAAGCGCAAACAGCATCAATGAGTCGTTCAATGACGTAGCGTTCGTTGTAAATAGGAAGTTGTACACAAACTTTTGGCAAGCTAGTTAGCAGACTCAGCCCCTCTATCGGTGCTTGACGGTGCCAATAACTCCAAACCAAACTCAGCTGTGCGCAACTGTACAAAAACAGCACACAGGTGGGGAGGAGGTACAACAAAATCACCAAAAATTCCATACGCAACGCTACATCATGAGTTTGCCTAAAACGCCAACTTCATCGAGGTTTGAATCAGGTTGGTGCTACACTTTGCGATTATCTTTTGGTCGGCATTGATAATACGCGCTTCGCAGTGAATCACATTTTTACCCGCGCGAATTACTTCCGCTCTAGCGGTGAGTACGTCGCCGACGCGAGCGGCGTTGAGAAAATCACAGTTGAGGTTGACAGAAGTATAGGCGTATTCGCGGCCTAGTGTAAACACCAACATGCCCACAATATCGTCCATAATAGAAGCCGCCGCCCCGCCGTGGAGGGTCATCATGGGGTTGGTCATGTCTTCGCGTACGACAAACTCGACGACCATTGCATTGGATTGAATATCAACAAGTTTACCGTTAAGCCAGCGCCCAAGCCCCGATGGGCTTTTGGTCATTTGTTGGCCGATTTGAGAACGAAAAAAGTCTAAACGTGGATTGGTTTCGTTAGTCATGAAGTTCTTGTGAGTGGAGAATTCAAATAAAATTAATGAATAAAGCTTTTTCTTTATTCATTAATTGCAAGCTGTTTTTGGATAGATAATACAAACTCAAGGTGGACACTATGATCTTCTGCAATCTCTTCATTTGTAAGCTTACCGCGACGAAGTGCCTTTTTGACTGCTTCAGTTTTATCTGCTAATCTAGCTTCTTCAATTTTCTTCTTTTCTGCTTTTACGGCTTCTGCATTTGCCGCAGTTATTCGAGCAAAATAGGCCCTCTCATCAGGGGTCATTTTTCTAGTATCCAGCTCATCTATAGCTCGTTTAAGCCAATCTTCATTCCAAAAAGGCGGATATTGGCTTATGTCAGTAGTTTTATGTAATGTCTTCATAGTATAAACCAGCTTCTCTAAATCTGTTTGAATATCAGCTACTTCTTTATTAAATTTAGATAATTCTACTGTAATAAACGTCATTTGGTTATCAATAATTTCACCGTTTTCACCCCTCAGATTAGCAACCGTATGAAATGGAGAAGTATTTAGAATATTTTTTTCAAGAAATGCGATGGCATACAGTTTTGGCAAGCCTTCATAATCAAACTCTCCCTTTTCTACCATGACGTTAAATTTATGCAATGCGTAAAACTTCATTCTTTGAACAAAGTAAGGTGCATAACCTAACTGCATTTCAACAACAAATTGATTGCCATTTTCATCGGTGCAGGACAAATCAAAAATGCCACTACGGCTATCAATCGTCAATGCTTCAAATACATTTTTATCGAACTTAACTTCTTTTATGGCAACAGATGATTTGATAAGTGCCTGTAGAGCTTTACGTAAAAATATCGTATTTGCCTCATTCCCAAAAGTAGCTTTAAAGCCATAATCAGAAATTATTGGTATAAAAATTTGATTTTCAGAGGGCAATTGCGGTTCCATAATATTCACTTTACTTGTTGCAATGCTGCTAGGTACTTGTTGGCTAAAACTTCGCGGTCAAAATGGGCCTGGGCGTAGCGGTAGCCGTTTTGTCCGTGCTGTTTTGCCAACGATGGATTATGTAAATATACACGAATTTTGGCGGCAAAATCGGCTGGATTTTCGGGTTCAACGTACAAACCTGCATTGGCGTCTTCCAACAATTGCCTCGAAACACCGTCAATGGCCATTAAAATAGGTTTTTGGCAAGACATATAGTCAAAGGTTTTGTTGGAATAAATCGTTTTAAACGTATCTACTTTTTTTAGTACGGATGCCCCTGCATCCGACGCTAGGATGTATTTAAAAACATCCCGCTTGGGAACAGAATCAATAAAACGGACATTCGTCAAGCCGCGTTGCTGGGCATCAGCTTTTAGTTCAGCCTTGAGCATTCCATCCCCAATCAGCAAAAACAAAACGTTGGTATCACGCAGCAATTCGGCCGTATCAAGCACCTGAACTAAGTGATTGGCAACCCCGTGCGCACCTACGTAAGTTACCACAAAGTGCTGCTCCAACTGCTGTTCACGGCGAAAAGCGGCAACATCGAACGTTTGGAGCAATTCTTCCGACAATGAAAAGTCAGCGGCGTTGGGAATAAAGATGATTTTTGACGGAGAAACTCCTTTACTGGTAATCAATTTATCGCGAAAAGCGGGAGTGAGTACATTGATAAGGCGAGCTTTGCGGTACATCAATTTCTCAAACCAATAGGCAAATTTGATAAGTATGCCGTTGGTCAAAACACCCGTGTCGATGGCGGATTCGGGCCACAAGTCGCGGATTTCAAAAACAAAAGGAGTCCGTTTGAACAGTGACAGGACGTAGGCCGTGATTCCTACAAAAAGAGGTGGCGACGTCACCACAATGACATCATAATTGCCACGGGCATAGCGAAGGCCACCCCAAATGCTCGAAAATGTAAACGAAAAATACGCCCACAGCCGCCCGACAAAGCTTTTGTTATACGACTCCGAAACGTGGCAACGAATGACGTCCACGCCGTCTTGGTTGGTACTGCGGTCAAAATATTTCCCATTGTATTTGGCAGGACGATGCCCCATGTAATGCACCATGCCCGCAAGCACAGTGACTTGATGTCCCGATTCTTGCCAAAACCGACTCATTTCGTTCCAACGCGAACCTCCGCCGTCGTTGTCTTCCAAAAAATATTGGTGAATTAGTAAAATTCTCATAAGTTGGTGCGAAGATACAGTAAAGTCCTAAATCTTAAACCTATGCCTGCTCAACCTACCTTTGCTCCCCGAAATAACCAAATCTTTCAGACTCCACGCCAAGGGGCATTACTTGATGCTCATGCCCACGTTGCGGTGGTGGGAGCAGGCGTTTTTGGAGGATGGACGGCCTTGTGGTTACGCCGTTTAGGATTTCGGGTAACGTTGGTTGACGCTTGGGGGCCAGGTAACTCGCGGGCAAGCTCGGGCGACGAAACGCGGGTCATTCGCTCCACTTATGGTGCCAACGAAACCTATTTCGACCTCAACGTACGGGCCATTGAGTTGTGGCGCGAACACCAACAAAAGTGGGACAAAAAAATGTTTTTCAACTCAGGTGTACTTTGGTTTTGTTACGATGAAGCCCCTGAAATGATTGAAGCGACGCTGCCATTTATGAAAAAACACGGTTTAGAATACCAATATCTATCCAAAACCGAAGCGGCACAACGCTATCCTCATATTGCTACCAATGACCTACACCACCTCGTTCTCGACCCTCATGGCGGTTATCTAAAAGCCCGTGAAAGTTGCCAAACGGTACTCGAAGCATTTGTGGCAGAGGGGGGAGAATATGTCAATGCGTTGGTTCAACCCAATTCGATTGAAAACGGTAAGGTGACAACTTTGTCTTTGTCCAACGGCACGCGGCTGTCGGCTGATGCGTACGTATTTGCCTGTGGTTCTTGGCTAGGGCGACTGTTTCCTGATGTACTTGGAGCAATCATTACGTGCACCAAACAAGAAGCCTATTACTTGGGAGTACCTGCGTCGCATACAGCGTATTTTGACCAAATGCCCGCTTGGATTGACCTCGATGGGGACGATTTTTATTACGGAATTCCAGGGAATGCGTACCGAGGCTTTAAAGTTGGGGTTGACAAACGAGGGGAGATTTTTGACCCCACCGACGGAGAACGTGTAGCAAATGCGGAGGTATTGACCAAAGCACGGGCTTTTATGGCACACCGTTTTCCCGCGCTAAAAAATGCTCCCTTGGTCGAAAACCGCGTGTGTCCTTACGAAAACTCCCCCGATGGCAACTTCATTCTGGATACGCATCCTGAGGCCGAAAACTGCTGGTTTTTGGGAGGAGGTTCTGGACACGGTTATAAGCACGGCCCCGCCTTGGGCGAACTTGCAGCCGATATTATTTCAGGGAAACGCCCCCTAGAAAATCTCTTCCGAATGCGAGAGTAAAGGATCATAGTACTTCTGACAAGTGCTTCTGGTTGCTCACAACCAGAAGAAAACCGCCAGTTCAGCCGCAAGGGCGGATTGGGAGCAGGAAGTGACTTTGCAATACCAGCTTCGTCTTTTGAGAAGGAAAAATTTTGGGTAAAATGAAACGAGACGACAGTTTATGGAAGGCAATTTTGGAGGATATTTTCGACGATTTTTTGCGATTTTTCATTCCCAATGCGGAAGAATTATTCGATTTTTCGCGGCCATTTGAGTTTTTGGACAAAGAATTGGAGCAGATTTTGTTGGTTGAACGTGATGATTTTTCTCCTAGATATGTTGATAAACTGGTAAAAGTGTTCACGAAAGTAGGTGAAGAACAATGGATTTTGGTTCACATAGAGGTGCAAGGGAGTACTGACAAAGCGTTTTCACACCGTATGTTTCAATATTTTTACCGCATTTATGATCGATATCAAAGGCCAATTACCGCTTTTGCGATTTTGACAGACCGAAATCGACGATTTAAGCCTGCGAAGTTTTCTCAAGTTTATTTGGGAACGAGTATTGATTACAAGTTCAATGTGTACAAAGTTTTTGAACAAGATGCTGAGGCGTTAGGGTTGAGTACGAATCCTTTTGCGATGATTGTATTGACGGTATTGGTCGCTTTGCAGAAGGGGAAAGTAACAGAAGAGGAGCTTTTACAACAAAAAGTAGAATTGCTCAAACGGTTGGTTAGTAAGGGTTTTAGTCGGGGGAAGATAGAGGCGTTGATGGGATTTTTGAAGCTGTACGTACGTTTTGGAAAACGGGAAAATGATGTTAAATTTGACGAAGCGATAGAGTTATTGTTAAACAAACCGAAAGAAACGATGGGGATTGTTGAATTTGTGTTGGAGCGCGAACGTCGCTTGGGAGAAAAGCGAGGGTTAGCCAAAGGGGAGAAAAAGGGGGTAGGAAAAGGCATAGAAACTCAAAAGCTGCATTTTGTAAATACCCTGCTGGCTGAAACAGACTTTGATGATGCTAAAATTGCGTCGTTAGCTGATGTATCTGTTGAAACTGTGCAAAAGCTTAGAAATCAGGCCAAATAAGCTGCACAGGTGCTTCTGGTTGCTCATAACCAGAAGAAAACCGTTAAAAATTCAACGGATCGAGGTTCTTAAAGTGACCATTCATACGGATGCGTTCTTTGGTGCGCTCCATTTCTGACATTACGGGAAGTACTTTATTCAAATGCCGTAAAATATATTGTTGGCGTTCTGGTTCCGAACGAATCGTCAGCAAGTGATATTCTTCTTCCTGCGATAAACCAATTTTATGCGCAATTTGGTACGAAAAAGGCATTACATCAGGGTTAAAATCTACCTTCGTTTGAAGTAGGGTATAAAGGCGGTCGAGTTGAAAAAGCAATTCAGGAATCGCGCCTTGTAGTGACTCAGGCTCTTCAAAAAAATCAACCTCTCCTCCCGAATACAGTTTTCCTGCCACTGGATTTTGTAACGTAAGTATTCTAAAAACCCGTATTCCTCGCGTCTTGATGTCCATCCGACCATCTTCGTGAAGTTTGGCTAGGCGTACAACTTCCATTTCGGTTCCGTAACCTGGGAGTTTGTTGCCAATGAACGTAGGAATCCCAAATGTTTTCTTTTCCTCTATACATTCCGTAATAAGCTGACGGTAACGAGGCTCAAAAATGTGCAGATTGAGATTCTCGGTAGGATAAGCTACCAAGGCCAAAGGAAAAAGCGGGAGAAAACGTTCCATACGATTACGACACTGCCAGTGAATAGACAGAAATGTTAAAAAACAGTTGTAACAAATGTACTTCTGCTTTTTGAAAATTTCCTACTTTTAAATTTACATTTTAACTCACTGTTTATGCGTATTGTTGCTACTGGTTTGATTTTTTGGACATTGGCTATTTCTTCTTTTGGTCAAAAAAATACTACCCCAACCTCTTACTTTCCTCCTGCTCACACGTGGGCACAAAAAACACCCGCCGAGCTGGGTTTAAATCCTAGCAAATTGGCCGAAGCAATTGCTTTTGCGAAAGCATCGGAGTCTAAAAACCCGCGAAGCATGGAGCAGTCACACTACCAGACTTTTGGAAAAGAACCTTACGGATTTGCCATTGGCCCCTTCAACGACCGTGGCGACCAAACAGGTCTCATTGTTTACAAAGGGTATATTGTGGCGCAGTGGGGCGAACCCAACCGCTGCGATATTACGCACAGTGTCACCAAGAGCTTTTTATCCACAGTGGTGGGACTGGCGGTGGATAAAGGTCTGATTCGTAGCGTGAACGACACAGTAGCGGGCTATGTTCCACCCATCGAATTGTACGGACAACCCGTGCAGCGCCCAGCCGAAGAGTTTGGCAAATCGGAACTTCTAAATTTATTTGATACACCCCACAATCGCCGCATTACGTGGGACCACATGTTGCGCCAAACCTCAGATTGGGAAGGGACACTTTGGGGAAAACCTGACTGGGCCGACCGCCCCGATGCCGATGCGTCGAAGTGGCTGACGCGTCCTCGAAATGCGCCTGGGGCAGTATATGAGTACAACGATGTCCGTGTAAATGCACTGGCATTGGCTGCCACGAGCGTTTGGCGAAAGCCTCTACCTCAAGTACTAAAAGAACGAATCATGGATGAAATTGGGGCGTCAACTACGTGGCGCTGGACGGGCTATCGCAATGCGTGGATTGTACTCGACGGGCAGCCTGCGCAGTCGGTAAGTGGCGGCGGGCATTGGGGAGGAGGAATGTTTATCAATGCCTACGACATGGCACGCTTCGGATTATTAACCCTCCATCGTGGACACTGGAACGGTAAACAATTGCTATCAGAGCAGTGGGTGAAACAAGCCACAACCCCTACAACAGCTCAACCGACCTATGGGTATATGAACTGGTTTTTGAATACCGACCGCAAACCGCTTCCGAGTGCTCCAGCGAACGTTTATTACCACGTTGGTAACGGGGCTAATATCGTTTATGTTGACCCCGACCATGAACTCGTGATGGTCGTTCGCTGGATTGAAAACTCGTCGCTTGATGGGATTGTCAAGCGTGTGTTAGAGGCTTTCCCACGATAATTTTTGGCTATCGAAGTAGCGTCACCGCCCCTCGTTGAGAAATACGAGGGCGGTCGGGGAAAAATTTAGACTTAAATGAGACTACGTAAGGATAGGTCATCGGAGGATAAAACGTACCTCGGTATTTTCCATCCCACTTCTCGTTCATATCGTTGGTATAAAAAATGACTTCGCCCCAACGGTTAAAAATCTTCAATTCAAAATCGCTCAAGTGGTCGCCATACACATCCAACAGGTCATTTTGGCCATCTCCGTTTGGAGAAAACGCGTCAGGGATAAACAATCGAGGCTCACACCGCACCACCACTTGCACTGAGTCGGTCACTTCACAACTCGCTGGGCTAGTAATGCTTACTCGGTACGTTCCAACCTGATTGACGGTGACCCGCATCGTTGTTGCGTCAAGAGGCGGAAACCAACGATAGCGTAAATTGGGCGTAGTAGGACGAATAATTAACGTCGCTGTAGCACCCACGTCCAAATCACACAAACCTATATCGCGGTTTAAATCATAGACGGGGCGCGGCGCCAACGAATACACAAAATTGTCGGTATCGGTACAACCCGTCACGGAGTTGGTCACTGTCAATGAATACGTTCCTGCTCGACTCACCGTGATTCGGTTGGTCGTTTCTCCCGTACTCCATTGGTATTGATTTCCTGCAATATTGGGAAGGGTTGGCACCAACAAAGCCGTATCTCCAACGCACTTTTCACGGTCGGGGCCGAGGCTCAAGAATTTTTCTGGGATGACACCCACCGTTATGTCGCGCAGGGTCGTATCGCACCCACCCGCATCGGTTACCAGCACGTTGTATTTTCCTGGTAGCAAGTTGCTGATTATCGGCGCATTTGTGCCCACGGTTCCGCCCGTGGCATTGGTCCAAACATAGCGCGTAGGAGTCCCTGCAAGGGTAGAAAGGTTGATAGCCCCTGCATTGGGAATGGTACAACGTGCATCGATCACCGTCGGTTGCAGTCGTAGGTTTTTGACCACCCGCAAGGTAAACGACGAATCGGTGGCACAAACCGTTGGGTTACCCGTCAGTCGAACCTTGTACGTTCCTTCTCCTAAATTCGCCAAGCTACTTCCTGTGCCCGTTAGCGGGGTGTCATTGGGTTGGCCAAACCAGCTAAACGCATAATTTCCCGCAGGCGTAATACTCCCAATCACAATCCTACCGTCGCGCGTGGTACAGCCCGTGGGTGGAGTAAGCGTCGCTTGCATTCGTGCCTTGGGTAAGGCTCGAACTTGAATGGTATCTTCATTTACACAGGCTTGAGGAGTGCCCGCATTGATAGTCACTTGAACTGAATATGGCCCTGGTCTGCTGACCGTGATGGTCTGTGACGTTTCACCTGTGCTCCACTGAAATTTATTCCAATTTGTAAGAGAAGGTTTTCCATCTAATACGACGGTTCCGCCTCCAACACACAAACTGGTATCACGCAATACATACGCAGGCGGTCTTCGCATGGTTATTTGCGTAACTCCTTGTACCCGACACTGGCCTTCTATTCCATTGGCAGCAATCACCCGATACGTTCCAGAACCCCCATTGGGTTGCAACGTAATCGTTTTTGTTCGACCAATCACCGCGCCATTCCTCAGCCATATATATTGCTCGGCCTGCACGCCCGCATCCAGCACCAGTCGATTGACGCAGGTATCAATAGGCGACCTCAAGTTAATCGGGTCAGGGGTAGCTACAATCGTGAGTCGTTGGGTAATGGTAGTATCTTTACAGCGGTTGACCAAACGTAAACTCACGGTGTAAGTACCTGGGTTTCGGTAGGTATGCTGTACTTGTTGGTTTTGGCCAACGATTGGCGCAGAGCCATCCCCAAAATTCCACGTGTATGAATCTTTGATCGGATCGCAGAGAGGGGACGCTTGGAAATTGGTGGCTTGGTTGGAGCAGGTATCCGAATACGTAAAACCTGGCCCAGAGGACTCTTGGGTAAAGTTGAAAACAAAGTTGGGCAAGCCTATTTGGCTGGTTTTTCCTCCCAAATTAATCCCCCTTTCAACAAAAACTACTTCATCTTGGGAGTCTTCGTCGGGATAGTTAATGACCCCTAAATACTCACTGCCTTTGATAGCCATGTAAATACGCCCATCTGAGCCTACTTGCAAAGCGCCATACACTTGCGTCGCCGAGCTGTCGATGAGGATTTTGGAATCGGCAATGCGGGCAGAGTCACCCAAACTAATGTCGTACTGATAAAGACGCGACAGGGTGGTATCACTGTCGTCTTTTTGCAGGGTGACGTACATTTTGGTACCGTCGGGCGAAAACTCGACCCCGTATGCCTTGGGCGGCGCAGGGCCTATGTCAATGGTTAAAGGCGCTGAAAGCCTCCCCGACGAATCGCTAAAAGTATAAATCTGTACCAAGTTTTTGGGTGGCCCAGGTACGACCATCGCCAATTTTCTCGAACCCGTACTATCTTGGGCCGAAAACTTCATGTATCCCTCTGCTTGGCTAGGTGTATTTTGGAGCGTTCCCAACGGATAAGCCGTAGGCCCTTCAATACCCGCTTTGGTTACGTGATATACCTTGAAAGCGTTGCTATTATAATCGTGGGTTACTACCCAGTAGGTCGAATCTTGGTCGTTCCGAACCGACGTAATACGTTCGGTTGTATTGTCGGTTAGTACTTGATTTTTTTCTACAATTTCTCCTTTTCCTCCGTTACGGCGCATATCGACGAGGCTATAACTGAGTTGTTTTTTGCCATTAATGTCAGAAGTTGTAAACACGTAGTATAAGTATTCACATCCTCGGCAGGTAGGTTTGGGCACAATCAAAGCCGATTGCGTAGAGTTCGGACTTCCCCCCAATGGCGTAGTCGTTCCATCTTTGGAAGGCATCAATGCCCCCCCTTTGTCATAAATGCTTATTCCATCGGTATAAAACAAGAGTTGCCCTTTCGAATTGGCAATTGACGACGTCCCTTCTGGCGTATTCAGCTGACCATTGGTGAGGGGGGTTGGGCTACCGCCCGAAAAATCCAAACCTGCATTGTTTCCAAAATACCACTTTGCGCCTTCTTGACTGCTTGGTTCCATACAAACCTTCACGTTAATGCGGTCTTCGTAGGTACAGCCTTCGGCGTTGGTTACTTCTACCGAATAACAGCCCGAGCTGTCCACGCGCATGGTTTGGGTAGAATCTCCGTTGGGAAACCACAGGTACTTCGCTCCCGAAGGCGCATTGGAGGGATAAGGATTCAGGATTAATTTCCCCAAGTCTTCCTTACAAATCATCGTATCGCGCCGCCATCCTGGAAATTGTGGCGGAGGCACTCCGATGTTAATGGTTTTTGTTACTGTCTGCGGCACCCCATTTACCGTCCGCGTCAACGTCACGGTATAAGGCCCAGGCGTTTGATACAAGTGCTTGACACTGACTTTGGTAGAGGTATTTTGGGTACCGCTGCCTGGGTCGCCAAAATCCCAAAGCCAAGCCGTAGAAGTTTTGAGTGTGTCCGAGAACGTCACAGAATCACTCTTACACTCAACATCTGGAATACACAGTTTACCTTTTACGTCAAACTGAGCGTGTACTTGGGTAGGCAACGCCATTCCCAACGCCCATAAGCCGATAATAACAAGAAATATGTAGGGTTGCTTTCTCATTGGTTTAGTCTCTTTCTCCTCTTCCTCAAATCTTGTGCCTAATTTCAACGTATTATGTTGTTATCTTGTTTACGCAAATTTCGTTGATTACGCTGCGTTTCTAAGCAAAATCTAATCTCAAAGGGGGTAAGTCTTACTAAAAACGAAAAAACCTTACCGAAAATTTTGTCGCATTTAACGGTAAGGTAATAAAATATACAATCCCTCGATAGGAGTTCAACTCATTCTTCGTAATTGAGGTCTTTGGTGAAAGTTTCTTCCAAGAAATACAGCGATGCCAATGCGATGATTACCGTGACTGTTCCAATCACTACGGCGCTGTTGATGATGCCTAAACTGGGTTTTAGAGCGACAAAGGCCGAGGTAAGAATGATGGCGGTTCCACGTACCACGTTAGGCACGGAGGTAGCGACCGTCGCGCGGAGATTTGTGCCAAAAAGCTCGGCTGCAATCGTGATAAAAATCGTCCAGTAACCGTTACAAAAGCCCAATAACACACAAATTACGTAAAACGAATCGACACTTTTGACGGGGAATAGCAGATACGTAAGCATAAATACGAACGAAAGCAGGATGAATAGCCCCATGACCTTTTTGCGGCTTTTGAGGTACTGACTCACCAATCCACTGACGATATCCCCAACAATTTGCCCCGAAAAGGCAAACATGACGCATTTGCCCGCTACAATCGGTTCGGTTAGTCCGACGGCTTTGCCAAATTCGGGCGAGAAAGTCATCAAGACACCCGTCACAAACCACAGGGGAATTCCAATCAGAATCGACAGTAGGTATTTCGTAAAACGGCGTCGGTTATTGAACAACATCAAAATATTGCCTTTTTGGACTTTCTGGGATTTTACTTTTTCAAACAGGCCCGATTCAAACACGTTTAAGCGTAAAACCAACAGCACTAGCCCCATCCCTCCACCGACAAAATACGACACCCGCCAGTCGAACCAATCAGCCACAAAATTGGCCATGATGGCGCCTACCAGCCCCATTGTCGCAACAACGGTGGTGCCGTAGCCCCTGATTTCTTTGGGCAATACTTCTGACACAAGCGTTATTCCTGCGCCTAGCTCTCCCGCAAGGCCAATGCCCGCAATGAAACGCAGGAAGGCGTATTGCTCTACGGTTTGGACAAAGCCATTGGCAATATTGGCCAGCGAGTACATTAAAATTGAACCAAAAAGAATGGAAAGACGGCCTTTTTTATCGCCCAATATACCCCAAAACACACCACCAACCAGCAAACCTGCCAACTGCGTATTGAGTAAGAAAACCCCTTCTGGAAGAAGCTGCTCGGCCGAAACGCCCAAAGCTTTGAGGCTATTGACGCGCACGACACTGAACAAAAAGAGGTCGTACATATCTACTAAATATCCCAGTGCGGCAACGATAACGGGAATTTGGACAAGGTGCTGTAAGGTGGATTTTTGCGACATGATTAAGGTTTAAGGCGAATGCTCAAAAAAGAAAACAAACCCTAAAAATTACTCTCCTTGCCCCAAAACGTCCGATTTTTACCACCAGCTTTCCCCTCCGTCTTTCCACTTTTGTGTCATCATTCACGCACAAAATTTACTTCATTCGTATGCAACGGAGATTCTTTCTTTCTGCGACGGTCGTAGCTACGGCTGGCAGTTTTGCCCCCAAATCGTTTGCCCAAAGTAATCCTAAACCTTTCCTCGTCAAAAATGGCGAAGCCCGTTTTGGGATTCATACACCCTACAAAGGTATCAACCCCAACGATGTTAAAATTTCGGGAAAAGATACCAATGGACAATTGGCTGTTTTTGAGTATATTGGCCATGTGAAAGAAGGTCCCGTACTGCACGTACACAACGACCAAGACGAAATCTTTACCGTGGTAGAAGGAAGCTATCGGTTTCGGGTGGGCGAAAAAGAAGAGATTTTAAATCAGGGAGATACGATATTTTTGCCCCGAAAAATACCGCACACTTGGATTCAACTTAGCGACAAGGGCAAGTTGATTTATATGGTGCAACCAGCGGGAAAAATGGAAGAATTTTTCTTAAAAATGAATGAATTGAAAGCACCGCCCACTGAAGAGGAGTTTCAACAAATCACCATGGCGCACGGCATGAAAAATGTAGGACCACCTTTAAGCCTCAACTAAAATGGTTATTCTGAAAGACGTTTTACCCAGTTTGCATTTGCAAGAATACGTCCGCAAACATCAAATCATCCGATTTAAGTTTGGGACAAATGAGGTATTGCCTTTCAAAGCCTACGTACCCCGCCCCGAACAGTGCTTGGTTTTTTATTTAAGAGATTTACAAAACGTAGGTTATTCCAACGATGTACCGCTCCAAAAACACCCCAAATGTACCCTCAACGGCCAACATACACTGCTGACAAACCGATACATTGGACGCGATTTTTGGGCGTTGCAGATTGTGTTACAACCAACCGCTTTATTTCGACTCACGGGACTTCCTTCTTCCGAATTGACCAACACGTTTATTGACGCAGAAGCGATTTGGGGAAGCAACATTCGTTCGGTTCACGAAGCGATTTCCAATTTAGACGACCCTTTTGGCGCGATTATGCTGGCGGAGCGTTTTCTGGAAGAGTGTATCAAAAAATCGAAACGCCCGCTGCTCGGAATTGATAAAGTCGCACAAGTACTTTTATACCAAAACAGAGCCCCCGTCATGGATTCATTGGCCGACGACGCCTGCTTGAGTGTGCGCCAGTTTCACCGCGTGTTTACCGAACGAGTCGGCGTGAGCCCCAAAACCTTCGACCGAATTACGCGTTTTGAAAAAGCCGTCAAATTCAAAAATGCCCAACCTCACAAAGATTGGCTCACGATTGCGCTCGAATTGGGCTATTACGACTATCAACATTTGGTACGCGACTTTAAAGAGTTTACACACCTGACGCCCAACGGTTTTCTGATTGCCGAAGGCAAAGCCCCCGAACGCGCCTTTGGGGTGGCAGAAGTGTAGTCTAAAACGAATACCCAACGGCAATGTTGAGTACCAAGTTTTCTTTTCGCCAGCTACGGCTTCCAAAATCCATTTGACGAATGACCCAGCGGTCGGTTTCGGGAAGCCAAGGCTTGCGAAGGGGTGTCGCTAAATCAAAACGAAGCAACAAAAACGGCAAGGTCAGGCGCAGACCAAGCCCCGCTCCTACGGCTACTTGTTTGTAAAATTTATTGGTAAAAACGGCATTGTCTTCGGGGAAATAAAACGAATTATCGAAATTTCGATACATCCAGATATTGCCCGCATCGGCAAAAAGGGCCGTTTCGATGTACTGATTTACTTTAAAACGAAGTTCGGTATTGGCTTCCAGTCGAATGTCCCCAAACGACGTAAAGCCAAACAAGCTCAGCGAGTCGGGCTGGTAGCTTCCTGGCCCAACGGCTCGCCCACGAAACGCCCTAATGCCGTTGCTTCCACCCGCAAAATATTGTTTAAACTGAGGCAGGGCAAACGAGTTTCCGTAAGGGATTCCGACCCCTCCAAGGAGGCGATTAGCCCAACGGATGGAAGGGGTAAAATCGTAGTAGTACCGCATATCTGCGTCGAAACGCGCGTATTGTTCGTACGGAATCCCAAACACCAAACCCACTTCTTGGCGGCCTTTGGAAATGAGCCCCGCTACATTGCCCGCAATATCAGCCCCTGCGTTCAACACAAACTTTCCTTTACTACCAAAAGCAGGCTGAGGGGTAAAGCTGAAGTTGTACTGCGCCCCCAAAATGAGACGGTTTTCGAGGATACTAAAATACCGAAGTAAGTCTTGCAAAGGAATAGTAGGCGAAGTAATGCTATCCACCAACGCCTCGCTGATGTTTCGGGGCTTGACAATGTTGAGCGAAATCGGCGTAAACGAATGTTCTATCCGCGTGCTTCGTCGCCACATGTAGCCCCAGTTAAGTTTCACCGAGGTTTGGGTATAAAAATCTTTTTGAGATAACTCTTCGTACCCTACCGTCAGTGTTGTTTTGGGTAATGTTTGATTTTTGGCGGGATTCATTCGGTAAAAAGGCAAGACAAAACGCGGGAACGACAACTCGCCTTCTACGCTGGTTCGGTAGTAATCCCGCACTTTTATATTTCGCTGACTTCCCAGCTGTACGTCTATCCCTGCATTGGCCGTTAGGCGTAGCATTTCCGCCCCCCGAAACAGGTTTCGGTTCATCCACGTCAGGTTTAGCTGCGACCCTGTCAGGTTGTTTGACTTCGTAACGGCACTTAATTCTGCCCGCAGCGATTTCTTTTTAAGCGGTGTCAAATAATAATACACATCCAACAAAGCCGAATCGGAACGAGGAAGCAATTCAAAGCGGTTTTTAACAAATTTAAAGTTTTTGAGGTTGATTAACCGCGACAACGACACATCTTGTATATCGCTGCTATACATTGCTTTAGGACGAAAACCAATGGCATCGGCAAATGTCCGAACACGGTACGCCCGCGCAGGATCCACTATTTGAAAACCACGCCGATACACCGCCCCCGCTAAGGTATCAGAACGCAGCAGGCCATTGTCCGAAATGACATAGACATTTTTAATAAAATACCTTTTTAGGGCCAACTGGGTCGTGTTGGGTTTTAGCTCCACGTACAGATTCACCCGATTACGCTTGAGGTTGGTATCGGCCTTGACAATGAGGTAGTCGGGACGAAAGTAATAAAACCCAACGCGTTTCAAATCTCGTTCAATCCGCTGGCGCTCGGCCTCAATGACCGAAAGCTGGTAAGGTTGTCCTGGTTTTAGCAGGGACGCTTGGCGGTTTTTGAGAAATTCTCGGGTAAAACCTCGGCCCGTATTGGGATCCACAAATTCGACGTTTTCAATCAAATACCGTGGTTTTAGTGCAACCGTATAATGGGCTTTGGCGGTGCGCCCTTTTTCAACCAACTCACCCGAGGCTTCGGTGCGGAAATACCCTTCATTTTGGAGGTAATTCGTTACGATTTCGCCGTTTGCAGTAACCGTCCGACGACTTGCCAACACGGGCGGCTCGCCAAAGCGCTTCCGAAACCACCCGCGAAAACTCTTTTCTTTGGTAGGCTCACCCATAAAATAATAAAACCAAACTTTGTATGGGAAGCCCAACAAACTGCTGTTTGGCGCAGGCCGAATCAAGGGTTCTACCATTGCCTTCACCGCCTTGGCATCTTTGGCTGATACTGCCGAGTCGGCTACCACTTTTACTTCCGCCCCCATGTACAGGCTCTCTCCCGCAGGCAAGTGCTTCGATACCGAGCAGCTACTCAGCACGATTCCAACCATAAAAAGCCAGACAGCCGTGATTCTTGACATGTATCTTTAATTTGAGAACCTATTTCTTGAACATTTCTTTGAAGGTTTCGTAATCCAAAACAACGGCAAAACTCACGCCTGTTTCTACAATAAATCCTTCTAATACGGTTTGGTACTGATTTTTTCGATAAGCGCGAACCGCATAGCGCCCGTCGCGGGTTAGGTTATAGTTGATGTTGACGTTATCGACCAATTCGGTGGATTTTTGGGTACGGTTTCCGCTTTCAATCTCAAAGTTTCGGCCCACATTCACCGTCAAACGTTCGTTCATAAATGCTTTGCTCAGCCCCACGTTCAAGTCGGTTTGGCCTGCACTGCCGCTTCCCGTTGCCACGGCAGTCGAGTTTACATCAAAATTGAGTTTAACTCCTTTGATCAAATCCGAAGCCAACAAGTTGAGTTGGTCAGTCAGAAGCTTGCTCACGCTTTGGCGAGCGATTACTTCGGGATTGACCGACGAGAAGAAATCAGACGATTGTTCTCCCATAAATTTATTCAAAACCAGCAAAGAAAACACCTGTTTATTCATCTGAACGGGGTCTTTGATGTTGTTAAAAACCCCATCTTCTTCAATGCGGCTACGCACGTTGGCCGACACCTTGGCGGGGTCGGGACGCACTTCAAAGCTAATTTGTGGATTGCTAAGGCTTCCTTGCATTTTGAGCAATACCTCAAGCGGCACTTTGCCGAACTGCGCGGCTTTGCCTTGGAGGGGAGCCAAATCGGCAACGACGGGGTACACCGCCGTAATGTCCACGTCGGCCTTCATGGGGTCGCCCGTCCAGAGCAGGCGACTTCCTTTTTGGATGGTAAAATCTCGTTTTAAAATTTCAAACGTAAGATTATACGACCCTTGGGTAAGTTCATACAATCCCAAAATATACGGTTGTCCCTCGGGTGTGATGCCCGCATTGAGCTGCGCATTGCCTTTTACTTTCAGGTTGTCTCCGTTCAGTTCATCCACCACAATGGTCAACTGAGAGCGATCGTCGGCTTCTAAGTTGAGCGAAATCCCTGCCCCAAAAGCCAGGGGCGCGGCCGTTTCGGCACCTGTAGTTGGGGTAGCAGTGGTGTCCGATTTATTCACAAATTCGACAATCCCTTCCGTACTTGCCTTGCCCAAATCATCGTCAGGCATAATGACCGTAATATCGCTTCCTTGTTTGAGTTTGACCGACCCATCAATCGTCGGATTGGTACCTACGCCTTCGATGTGCAAGTTGGCGTCCACGATGCCTTTGCCGTAGAAGAAGTCATTTTCTTTGCGTGAGGCGTTCAATACCGTAAAGTCTTTTCCTTCAATCGTCAGGTTATAGGCTACGTTCGGTAGGTTAGCCCAATTGATTTTTCCGTCCACCTGCAAGGGTTGGTTAAGGGTATCTCTGACCACAAATTTTTTGAGGAAAATATCAGAATTAGCAAACTGCAAACGGCTGTTGGGGATGCGGTACGTAGCACCGAGCTTGGTTATGTTAAAGGCCACACTGTCAAACAGCGCCTCCCCTTCTACCTGCGGCTTATCGGTCGCTCCTCGAATGGTGGCTTTTCCTGACAGTGCCCCCGTAGCGCGACGAAGCTGTCCTGCGCTAAATGCCTCAATCGTCTGCGCTCCAAGCTTACGAATGTCCACCTGCAAATCGAGCGGTGTTTTACTTTTCAGCAGGTAGTTTCCCGTCAATCGCACATCGTTTTGGGGGCTTTTTAAGGTCGCTTCCGCCACAATCTTAGACGCCGATTCGTTGGCCGCTTTGATTTTCAAATCTCCGATTGGGATGTTGGTGTATTTAAACCCTTCAATGCCCAAGTCGCCCGTAAAGACGGCAGACTCTGTATAATTTTGTAGCAACACATTTCCTCCCAACTTACCGCTTACCTGCAACGAATCCATCACCAAAGAGGTCAGTGAGCCCAAATCAAGGCTATCCATTTCAACCCGCAAGGGGCCATTGGGCGTATCGGTCGTGGTGTTGATGAGCAGTCGTTGGCGGTCTTGTTGCAAACCAAATTGTTTGACCAACAGTCCTTCTTTGCCAAACTGAACGTAGCCAGCAGGCGCTGCTTGCCAAGATTTATAGTCAAGCAACAGGCCATTTGGTACAAGTTGTAAGCGATACGCATTGCCCACGCTTGCCAGTGTGCCTGCCAATTCGTGTTGTTTTTGGTATAATGAATCTTTAAACGACGCCTTAAAGCCCACCAAGCTATTAGCCACCTGACCTTCTACAGCTGCCCGTTTGATTTGGTAAGTATCGTACAAAAAGTTGTCCACATGCCCCACGTAATTGGCCTGATTTTCGACTCCTAACACGCCAAAATCGGCATTTTTAACCACCATGCTATCGTACTCAACGTGCGGTGCCGAAATACGCGCCAACAAAGTAGTGTCGCGCTGGCTGTCCAAATACACCAAAAAACGAACGGTATCCATTCGCGTCAGTTCTGGAACAAATACCTGAATCGCAGGGTGATTGGCTATTTTTCCGTCCATCGACAAACGATACGGACTGGTCACGGGTTTGTAAGAGACATCGGGAAGGGCAAAATAACGATTGATTTCAGTCAACACCACATCGGCCAACTGAACATAGCGAAACGTACCCGTCGCTTTGGCTTTCAAGAAAGGGGCATCTATCCGCGCCAAGCGCTCTCCCTGCTGATTATCGAGCACGACTTGAATAGTTTGCAGGGGGATGGTTTTGCCTTTTTGTACCAAAATCCCGTTGGTAATTTGGAAAGTTCCGCGTGGGTCTTCGGGGTCAGTAGAAGTAAAGTTGGCGTTTATTCCCCCTTTGATTTCCAAATCTTCTTCGTACAAATGAAGCGGTTTTAGGCGCAGTGTTAGGATGTCTAATTGGGATGAAAACGTGGGATAGTCCGTCCGCAAATCTGCTTTGGCAACCAATGTCAGGGTCGCGTTGGAATCAGCAATGGCGGCTGTTAGGTCAGCGACTTGCTCCTGCACACTCCCTTTTAGTGCCAAATTTTGATAAACATAGCCTTTCACATCGGCCTTTTCAACGACACCAGTCAAGTCTGCTTGGAGCGTTTTAGGGTCAATGCCTTGACCAACAACCGTTGCTTTGAGCGAAAGTTTTCCCAACTCCGAAGGCGGTTGTTTGAGCCATTTTCCTGCATCAAATTCCTGCAAAACAAGCGTTCCGTCGTAGCTTTGTTGACGGCCTTTTACAAAATTTTTGAGGTTTCCCGCAAAGGTTGCATTCCCTCGGTCGGAGGCCAATTGGGTATCCAACTGCAAGTTGTCTAAGCTCCCTTTCACTTTGCCCGATAAACGCAGGTTTTCGGGCAATTCGATGGTAGCAGGCAGGGCGCTATCGGGCAAAATCCGCTGCAAATCTCGCCGCGAAGACGATAAATCAGCAATGTTTAAGTCCAACGCCATTCGTTGCGGGTCGGGCAAACCCTTAATTCGTCCATCGGCCCGTAAATGGGTCGTTTCTAACGTACTTATGTCAACTCCTTTTAAGCTTAAATCGTCGATTCGGCCTTGTACAAGGCCATTAAATTTGACGATGGCCGCAGGATTTTTGGCAAATGGTGGAGTTTTTCGCAGCGAAGGTACCCAAGCAAGGACATCTTTAAAACCAAGTTGGCTTTTGGTCAAACGCACGTCCACCCCCACCTTTCCCACGTTTTTTGAAAAATCATCCAACGACGCATAGCGCAGCACAACTCGATCTTGAAGAAGTGTCTCGTTGGTTTGCAGCAACAGGTTTTGTAGTGATACTTCGCGGGGCGTATAGACAAAATCAGCACGAAGTTGGCGCACCGCTCCGCGTCGTTTTTCTACCCAACTCCCCGACTTCAACTGCCCCGAAATGCGCTCGGGGGCAAACAAAAAGCTGTCCAGTTGGGTTTGGAAACGCTGGAGTTCTACGACAAAATCACCCGAACGAAAAGTAAGGTCGGTATTTTCAATGCCTAATTTATTGAGGGCAACCAGCTGTTTGGTCAAAAACAATTTTTCAGCTTCGACCTCTATTTTTCCAACGGTGACGGCGGTTTTTATTTGTTGTTTTTCGTCTTCATATACCACCCGATAATCGGCCAAGAGCAACGTTCCCAGCTTCAAATCAAGCGAGTCAGAAGCAGGAGCCGAGGCCGCCGTCTTCGTCGTATCTTGACGAAGGGGTTGGTACATTTTCACCGTCATATTTCCCGAACGGATGTCGGTTTTTGACAAATGATAGCGGTTCAGTGAAGGGTTAAAAGCCGAGAAACGAACGCGTGCGTCGGGCAGCGACAGGTCGGCATCGGTGCCAATGACGGCATCTTGATACGACAAACGCACATTCCGAAGCTGAATCGCATCCAGTCGCATATCCAGCGGTGCTGTTGTGGTGTCGGGCGTTGTATCTTCCGATGCAAAGGCTTTGGCAACAAAGGCAAAATTGAACGTAGTATCAGGGAGTGTACGGTAGGCTTTGAGGCGAATATCTTCCAGTTGGATTTCGTTGATACCCACCCGACTTTGCAGCAAGCCCCACACGTCTAAGTCCACGTATAGGCGTCCTCCCGCAAGTAGCGTATCGCGCCGCAAATCCTCCACATACACCCCACGTAGTTCAATCCAGTCGGGCAATGAAAAGCGGGCTTGGGCTATGTCCACTTTTGTATTAAGCTTTTTACGAAGGTACGACACTGCTTGTTGGGTCAGCCAGTCTTGGCCCGAAGTAGTTTGTAGCCAAACCACCCCCGAACCGACCACTAGCAGTAGCCCCAATACAACAAACAATATGCCTCTACCTACTTTTTTCACTCAATACCCGCTTAATTAAATTTCTATTTCACAAACGGATCTTCGGCAAACTTCACGTTGAAGTCCGTCACCGTTGTTACCTTCATCGGTTTTTTATCAATGCTACTTACATACGTCGTTTCTGAAGGATACGAAAGGCCGTACTTTGATTTTTCGTATTTGGTATGGTCACGGGTTTGAATTTCACCCGTTGCTAGGGTCAACTTTTCGCGAAGTAACAAGCCCGTTTTTGCATCAAAATAAAGGTTGTATTTTACTCCTTTTCCTTCTAACTCTACTTGCGTGGCAGTGGCACCGTTGATTTGCTCCGTTCCAACGACGGTAGCAATGTAACCTTTGGTGATATAATCATCAAAAGGGATAAGTATATCTGTGAGTTCGCGACGCATAATCTCACGTTCTTTATCGCTCAAGTTGCTGGTTTGGTACTGCGTTACCTTGTCACGGCTACCAATAGGAATTTTGAGCCAACCATCGGTTGCTTTGATGCCATAGATAAAATCGCGTTTTAAAATGGTACGCACCTTTACCATTGCCTGCGAGGGTAGGGAGGCTTTGATGTCCAAATCAAAATCGTTGGCCGTTCCTGCGCGGTAGGCTTGTTTGAGGGTATAAGTTTGAACCGAATCCCACAATGCTTTGCCACCCGTGGCTGTATAATACTTTAAAAAGACAGAATCTGCCTTTGCGTCTGAAGTCTGCGCATAAAGCCCTGTGCTTACCACAGCGGCCAAAAAGAAGGTTAAAACTAGCTGTTTCATCGTTAAAAAAGACGTTTGGATGAATAACTCCAAAAATAATGGTTTTATGATAGGATACCATCAAAAAATCGTGCCAAACAAAAAAGCCCCGTCGGGGGCTTTTTTGTTTTTATCTACAGTATGCACTGTTTATTAGTTACGATACATCACCGTTTTCACGGCATCAATCGTACGTTTTACGTTTGGCAAAGCGGCTTCAATCAAGGTTGGCGCATACGGAAGCGACACATCCATGCTATTCACACGTACCACAGGAGCATCCAAATAATCAAACGCTTTGCGCTGGATCATGTAAGTAAGTTCCGTAGCAATCGACGACAATGGCCATGCCTCTTCTACCACCACGCAGCGGTTGGTTTTCTTGACAGATTCAATCACCGTTGCATAGTCGATAGGGCGTACCGTACGCAAATCAATCAATTCGGCGTTGATACCCATCTTGGCCAATTCTTCAATGGCAGGATTCACAACGCGCGGAATCATTTTACCAAAGGAAACAATGGTTACGTCAGTACCTGCCTTTTTCACTTCCGCTTTCCCAAGTGGAATGATGTATTCTTCTTCTGGCACTTCGCCTTTATCGCCATACATCAATTCTGACTCCATGAAAATAACGGGGTCATTATCGCGAATAGATGCCTTCAACAATCCTTTTGCATCATAAGGGTTTGACGGCACAACCACTTTCAAGCCTGGGGTGTTGGCATACCAGTTTTCAAAGTTTTGAGAGTGCTGTGCGCCCAACTGACCCGCGTTCCCAGTAGGCCCACGGAATACGATAGGACAGCTGTATTGTCCACCTGACATCGAAAGGATTTTAGCAGCAGAGTTGATCACTTGGTCGATGGCTACCAACGAGAAGTTGAATGTCATAAACTCGATGATAGGTCGCAAACCGTTCATTCCAGCACCTACCCCGATACCAGCAAAACCCAATTCTGCAATAGGTGTGTCTATAACGCGTTCGGGCCCAAATTCGTCAAGCATTCCTTGACTTACTTTATAAGCTCCATTGTATTCGGCTACTTCTTCACCCATCAAAAACACGCGTGAGTCACGACGCATTTCTTCGCTCAAGGCTTCACGTAAAGCTTCACGGAAAAGTATTTGTCTCATTGTATGTGTAAAATTCTGGATTTGGGGGTTGAAAACGGCCGTAAAAATAGGAATTTTTTCGTAAATCTAGTCATTTGGCCACGACTTCCCCTACGCCACTTGCTGTTTTTCATTTCTATGGTAAGCGCCCCACATAGCCCACCTAGACATGTAGGAGGCTTTCGTACATTACTACTCCAAAACGGTTCAAAAGGGTTCCAAATCGTTTTTTTTGAAAAAAAATTGCCCTTACAGTGGTAAAAAATGCAAAGAATTGAGTTTATATAGCGAAAAGTTGAAGCAAACGCTTTAAGTTTGTAGCAAATACCTAACTATATAATCCACTTTTAACCTCATAAGAAATGAGAAAAATTGTTTTATTTTCATTGTCTGTTCTCCTCTTTGCATCTTGCAACAAGAAACAACTGGCCCAACTCAACAAAGAAAAAGCTGAACTCCAAGCATTGTTGGACAAAAACAAGGCTGATTGCGACGCGTTGACCTCAAAATTGAACAATGACATCAGCGATTTGAAAAGCCAAATCAAGTTGAAAGATGGCGATGTTACCAACGAACGTGCTAAACTCAAAGCATTGGAAGATGAATTGGCGTACTTGAAACGTACAAACACCAACCTTCTTGATCGTTTGTCTGACTTGTCTATTGTAAGTAAAGATGGAGCAGAAAGCATCAAAAAATCATTGGATGCCTTGAACCGTCAGAGCTCTTACATCCAAGATTTGAACTCAAACTTGCGTCGCAAGGATTCACTTAACTTGGCGTTGGTGATGAGCCTCAAACGCTCACTTGACAATGTGAACGACGAAGACGTAAACATCGAAGTGAAAAAAGGCGTGGTGTATATCTCGCTTTCAGACAAAATGTTGTTCAAATACGGCAGCTACGAAATCACGCCACAAGCTGAAACTGTGTTGAGCAAAATTGCTAAAGTAGTAAACGATCGCAAAGATTTCGACATCTTGGTAGAAGGCCACACAGACAGCGTACCATACAACAGCGCATCGGTGTTGGAAGACAACTGGGATTTGAGTGCTAAGCGTGCCACATCAGTAGTACGTACACTTCAGAAAAAATACAGCGTAGCACCTGAGCGTATGACCGCAGGTGGCCGTGGAGAATATGTACCAAAAGTAGCGAACGACAGCAGCAAAAACCGCAGCGTAAACCGTCGTACTGAAATCGTTATTCTTCCAAAACTTGACCAATTCTTCCAAATGTTTGAAGGAGGAAAATAAGGTCTAAAAACCTTTCCCAACCATGGCGAGCGATGTCTTTCGAGGCATCGCTCGTTTTTTTGGGGAAATCTCATAACTTCGTGACACTTTACGCGTTTTTGATAAAAAGGACCACCATGAAACATTTCCGTAAACTCATTCTTGCCGCTGTGTGCGTTGTGTCCGTAGGTTTTTTTGCCTTCCGCAATGACGAACGCTTTTTTGAAATCGCCCGTAACTTAGACATTTATGCCACGCTGTTTAAGGAACTTAATCGCTATTATGTGGACGAAATCAACCCCAATCGGTTGACTAAAATGAGCATAGAATCTATGCTTAAAAACCTCGACCCTTACACCAACTTCTACGCCGAAGACGAAATTGAAGATTATCGCACCATGACCACGGGCCAATACACGGGCATCGGGGCAATAATCACTCCCAACAAAGGCAAACAAATCATTTATTCTATTCTGGAAGATTCTCCCGCCGCCAAAGCAAACCTTCACGTAGGAGATGAAATTGTCAAAATCGACGGAATAGACATCACAACCCGCAAGGACGCCAACCCCGACAAACTCATGAAAGGGCAGGCCAACTCGTCGGTGAAGCTCGCCGTGCGCCGCGTGGGTACCAAAGACCTGATTGAAGTCAATGTAACGCGTGAATTTGTCAAAACAGGCAATGTTCCTTATTACGGAATGCTCGAAAACGAAGTAGGTTACATCGACCTCAAAGATTTTAATCAAACGGCTGCCCGCGAGGTAAAAAATGCCCTGGTGGAGCTCAAAGGAAAAGGCATGAAAAAATTGGTGCTTGACCTTCGCGAAAACCCAGGTGGATTGCTTGACCAAGCTGTATTGATTTGTAACTTATTCATTCCCAAAGATGCCGAAGTGGTATCAAACCGTGGAAAAGTAACGGAGTGGAACAAAACTTATACGGCTCCAATGGCCCCTGTGGACACCGACATTCCGTTGGTGGTACTAGTCAATGGCCGCAGTGCCTCCGCTTCTGAAATTGTCTCGGGAGTAATGCAAGATTACGACCGTGGTGTGTTGGTGGGGCAAAGAACCTACGGCAAGGGGCTTGTCCAGACAACCCGCGATTTGTCGTACAATACCAAATTGAAAGTAACCGTTGCGAAGTACTACATCCCGAGCGGGCGCTGTATTCAGGCCATTGATTATAGCCACCGCAACCCCGACGGAAGCGTAGCAAAAGTACCTGACTCGCTCAAAGTGGCCTTCAAAACCCGCAATGGCCGCGTGGTATATGACGGTGGTGGGGTAGAACCTGATGTAGCTACCGAACTGCCCGCATTGCCGACAATTGTGACAAGTCTAAACGCCAAAGGCTTGTTGTTTGATTATGCCTTGCACTACCGCGCTGCACACCCGACCATCAAAACTGCCAAGGAATTTGAACTGACCGATGCCGATTATCAAGCATTTTCGACTTGGTTAAAAGACAAAGAATACGACTACGTGACGCAGGTAGAGAAAGACCTCGGCACGCTTGAGGCATCGGCCAAAAAAGAAAAGTATTTTGATGTTATCCAAGAACAACTCAAAGCGCTTAAAACCAAGCTAGGCCATAGCAAAGAGAGTGATTTGGCTATGTTCAAAAAAGACATTAAGCATTTGCTAGAGCGGGAGATTGTGTCGCACTATTACCTCCAAAAAGGGGAGCGCGAATACGTATTCCGTACAGATGCCGAAGTAAAGGCAGCGCTTGATTTGTTTAAAGACATGCCTCGCTACGAAAAAATATTGAAAGGACAGAAATAAGTTTCCGTGGGTCGGGCTGCTCACAGCCCGACCCACAATGTATTCGGTATTTTCCCCCTATTTCCTACATTTGCAACTCCATTTACGAATTGCAGCATGTTTTTAACGAAAATCAAATCAAAAGAGTCGGGTTTATTGCTCTACGGAATCACTCCTCCCAAATCACAAACCGCTCCTGAAAAAGTAAGTGAGATTGCCGAAAAAACACTGGCCCGTTTGCAAGGGCTAGACATCGACGCCCTCATTGTGTATGACGTCCAAGATGAATCGAGTCGCACTTCGGAAGAACGGCCGTTTCCATTTATCACCGCCGTCGATCCCTTTGATTTTGCCCGTCAGCATTTGGCACCTCTGGAAATCCCCAAAATTATTTATCGCCCCGCAGGAAAGTTTACCCAAGACGAACTTCGTCAGTGGGTGAGCGATTTGACCCAACAAGGCTTTTATCCTGTGTTTGTGGGCGTTCCCTCGCCTGATTTTACGCCCGTCACCAGCCTACCCGACGCCTACGCCGTTTGGCGGGAATTTGAACAAAATTCTATCATTGGGGCTGTAACCATTCCCGAACGACATGCCGTTCTCAACGACGAAGACCAACGCATCCTTGACAAAGTAGCCAGCGGGGTTAGTTATTTTGTCTCCCAGTGTGTGTTCAACGTAGCCTATGCCAAACAAATGCTTACGGCCGTCGTCAACACCTGTCAAGCGCAACAATTGCCCCTTCCTACGTTTGTATTTACCATTACCGCCTGTGGGTCAAAAAAAACACTCCACTTCATGGAATGGTTGGGTATTCACGTGCCTGATTCAGTCAAAGAAACCTTGCTGGAATCTGAAAACATCCTCGAAACGTCGGTGAATCTTTGCTTACAAATTGCGGATGAACTTATTGAGTTTTGTGCCGAGCACGCCATTCCTTTTGGCTTTAACATCGAAAGTGTGGCCATCCGTAAAGACGAAATCGAAGCATCTATTTACATGGTCAATCAACTACGTGAGCGGCTTGTAGCAAAAGGACTAAGAAAAAACTAATAGGAAAATTTCATGGCGACGGCACTCTCTCCCGCTGATTTTTTGCAAGCCTCGCAGCGCTTGCCCATCATCGACGTGCGGTCGCCAGGCGAATATAGCCACGCTCACATTCCTGGCGCCATCAATATCCCGCTTTTTAGCAACGATGAACGGGTCAAAGTAGGCACTTGTTACAAACAACAAGGACGCGATGCTGCCGTACGATTAGGGTTAGAAATGGTCGGGCCTAAACTCGCTTTATTCGTCAAAAAAGCCGACTTAGTCGCTCCTCAACGGGAAGTGCTGGTTCACTGCTGGCGCGGAGGAATGCGCAGTGGAAGCTTTGCGTGGTTATTACGAACTGCGGGCTTCCGCGTATCAACCCTCGAAGGTGGCTACAAAGCCTACCGCAACCACGTTTTGGAGTCGTTTCAGCATCCGCAAAACATGTCCATTTTGGGTGGCCCAACAGGGAGCGGCAAAACCGATATTCTACGTGCACTGGCCGAAATGGGCGAACAAGTCATTGATTTGGAGGCCATCGCCCACCATAAAGGCTCGGCCTACGGCGCAATTGGCCAAGCGCCACAGCCTTCGTCGGAGCAATTTGAAAACCTATTACACCAACAATGGCGTTTGCTTAACCCACACCAACGGGTGTGGCTAGAAAGCGAAAGTCGGCACATTGGGGGCTGTTTTATTCCACTGGCTTTTTGGCAACAAATGCAGCAACCGACGGAGTTTGTTTTTGTTGACCTTCCTAAAGACCTTCGCATTCAACGCCTCGTCCGCGAATACGCTTGCTACGACCACACGTTACTGCAAGCGGCTACCGAGCGCATCAAAAAACGCCTTGGCGGCCAACACTACAAAGCGGCCATTGAGGCCCTCCAACGCCACGACTATGCTACGGTAGCCGATATTTCGCTCAACTACTACGACAAAGCCTACCTCTACGAGCTTTCTCAACGCACTATTTCTCATCACCTCCACCCTACCGACGACAACCCCACGGCTACAGCGCAAGCCATCTTACAACTTAAAGCATATTAATGTCAAGTCTATTTTAAATAATTTTACAAATAACTATCAGTAAATCAAAATTTTACAATTTATTTAAACGACAAAACTATTAATTCCATGGTAATAAAAGACACTACTTTTACCACGATATAATAGTTTTTGAATAGTTGATTGCATTTAGTGGCCTGTTGGCTACCAAAAGATTGATTTTACTAAACATTGGGGCAATTTTTGACTGTTTTCGCATAGTATCGATTACTCATTCTAGCCAAAATATCATTATGAACATCGCCCTACAACCAAGCACTTCCAAAGAAGGAAGCGGGTTAGAAAAATCGGCATCTTCTCAAAAGGAAAATACTAAAATCATGATTGTCTTAA
The DNA here is from genome assembly GCF_057652295.1 of Runella sp. R5_40. Lineage (NCBI taxonomy): Bacteria > Pseudomonadati > Bacteroidota > Cytophagia > Cytophagales > Spirosomataceae > Runella > Runella sp. R5_40. The sequence continues at coordinate 92,835 of NZ_JBYFCH010000002.1, forward strand.
ATGCAAAAGACTTTCAAGAATGTTGTTTGGAATTGGTTCGCCAACAGATTGCCTTTGAAGTGAAATACAATGGATATTCTTCTCCAAAAACAGCCACTGATGGTGCTTCGACTTCTAATGACAATTACCTTGAAATTATAAAAAAAATCCATGATGAATACCTTCAAGGAGATTTCAGCAAAGTTCCTCCTTCAGAAAAAGAAATCACTGAAAATCATGGCATTAAACCTGCCTTGTTTAAAAGTCTGTTTAAAAAAGTATATGGACAGCCATTTTATCAACTTTACACAACAAAGCGAATGGAGCAAGCTGCTTCGCTCTTGAAAAAAGGGTATAAAGCAAACGAAATAGCAGCGATGATTGGCTACAGTGCATCCTCTGCAATTAAGTTCAACAAAATGTTTCAGAAGTACTTTCAAATGACTCCCAAAAAATACCAACTCCAGTTTTATGGTAAAATAAACCGACGGTAGTTCGTTAAATCCGATCAATCAATTCTTTGACCTTACGTACCTTACGACCCGCAATATGGTCAATGATAGCGGCTGCATGGTCGCGCCCATTCTCGATAAAGACTTTTTCTGTATGAATACCTGCCACCACGGTGCCACACAAGTATAACCCAGAGACGTTGGTTTCAAAGGTTTCTGGGTCAAATACTGGCACCATGCTTGGTTGGCGCAACTCCACCCCACACCGCTGAAGCAATGCTCCATCTGGTATATACCCAATGAGCATCAACACAAAATCAGCCTCAAGCCATTCTTCCTCACCCGTTTGGGTATTTTCTATCAACACCCGCTTCGGCTCTATGGCTTTGGTGAGGCTATTAAAACGCGTTTTTATTTTCCCTTCTTTGACCCGATTTTTGACGTCGGGAATGAGCCAATATTTCACCGTCTGACGGAAATCTGCACCTCGGTGAACGACAGTAACATCCACGTCGTGGCGGTACATTTCCAGCGCAGCCTCCACGGCAGAGTTTGCTCCTCCCACAATCACAACTTTGGAAAATGAGTACTGAAACGGTTCGTCATAATAAGGAGAAACGTGCGGAAGTTTTTCCCCATTTATCCCCAAAAAGCGGGGAAAGTCAAAATAACCCGTCGAGATAATGACCTTTTTGGCATAGTAATTTTCTCCTCCTACCGTCTGAATTTCAAAGACTTCGTCGTCTTGTTTTACAACCTGAGCTACTTCCGTAAACAATTTAAAGTTGAGGTGATAATACCCCGCCACTTTCCGATAATACTGCAACGCCTCACTGCGGTTGGCTTTGACGTCCGAAATGGGAAACGGGATGCCTCCAATCTCAATATTTTCGGCGGTGGAGAAAAAACGCATTCGTTTGGGATAGCGTCGAATCGACTCCGTGATGCTCCCCTTTTCAAGAATCAAATGGCTCAATCCTGCCTTCGCAGCCTCTATCCCAGCCGCCAGCCCACAAGGCCCCGCGCCTACTATCAATACATCGTACAATTGCATGGTGGATTACGATTACTTAGTGAAGTCCCAAAATTACGGCTTTCATCCCAAAAGTAGTCTCATCAATAAGGTAATATAGCGACATTTTAGGCTTTTAAAGCTATACAATTTTACATTTGTAGCCTAGAATGCTTTCTTGCATAAGCGTTCACATTGCGTGTCTGGTCAATTATAACTTTCAATCAAACTAAACCTAAATGAAAAAACCATTACTCTTGGCAGCGGCCTTGCTCGTAGGAAGCTACCTCACCCATGCCCAACAGCGCCCCGCAGGCGGTGGCGAGCGCCAAGCCTCTACCTCTACGGCTCCCTCAAAAGACGACAAATCGGGTGAGAGCATTCCATTTAACCCTGATTCTTTTGTTGTTACCGAAAGCGAAGTAACAGTAAAAGGGCAGCGCGTACCTTACAAAGCCACCACTGGCACCATGCCCGTTTTTGACGAAGGGGGCAAAGCCATCGCTGGCTTGTTTTACATGTACTACGAACGCAGCGATGTAAAAGACCGCGGCACTCGCCCGTTGATTATCTCGTTCAACGGAGGCCCTGGAACAGCATCGGTATGGATGCACATGGCCTACACAGGCCCAGTCCTGCTCAACATCGACGACGAGGGCTATCCACTACAACCGTATGGCTACAAGAAAAACCCCTATTCGATTTTAGACGTAGCCGATATTGTGTTCATTGACCCCGTTAATACAGGTTATTCACGCCCTGTTAGCAAAGATGTTCCTACATCGAAGTTTTTTGGCGTAAATGCCGACATCAAATATTTGGCTGAGTGGATTCGTACGTTTGTGACTCGCAACAATCGTTGGGATTCGCCGAAATACCTCATCGGCGAAAGTTACGGCACGACGCGCGTTTCGGGCTTGGCACTTGAGCTGCAAAGCAACCAATGGATGTACATCAACGGCGTAATCTTGGTATCGCCGACTACGCTTGGTATCGAGCGTGGTGAAGCTTCTGAGGCAGCGTTGAAAGTACCTTACTGTGCTGCTACCGCTTGGTACCACAAAAAACTTCCTGCGGATTTACAGAAAAAAGACTTGACCGATTTCTTACCCGAAGTTGAGAATTTCACCATCAACGAGCTTCTCCCAGCCGTGAGCATGGGCGGCTTTTTGGATGATGCCAAACGCAAAGCCATCGCGGCTAAACTCGCTCGTTATACGGGAGTTTCGGAGAAAGAAGTTCTCCAAAATAACCTCAACATGCCGCTTCAATACTTCTGGAAAGAGCTTTTGCGTGACGAAGGCTACACAGTAGGGCGTTTGGATTCTCGCTACAAAGGCATCGACCGCAAAGACGCTGGCGACCGCCCCGATTTTAACGCAGAGTTGACGTCGTGGTTGCACTCGTTTACGCCTGCCATCAACATGTACCTTCGTAACGAGCTCAATTACAAAACCGACCTCAAATACTACATGTTTGGCCCTGTCAACCCTTGGGATCGCTCTAACGACCAAACGGGCGAAAACCTCCGTCAGGCCATGGCCCAGAACCCTTACTTGCACTTATTGGTACAGTCGGGTTACTATGATGGCGCTTGCGACTATTTCAATGCCCAATACAACATGTGGCAAATGGACCCTGCTGGAAAACTCAAAAACCGCATGAGCTGGAAAGGCTACCGCAGTGGTCACATGATGTATTTGCGCAAGGAAGACCTTCAAAAATCAAATGACGACATTCGTGACTTTATCAAGAAGTCAACACCGAAGTCGAACCAGCCTGCCAAGTACTAGTGAATAGGCGGTTATAGTATCAGTAAAATTCAGCGAAAACTTGCTTCATAAGGGGATAAACTTTTCCGAATCTTATGAAGCAAGTTTTCCTCCTTTTAAGCCTTTTTGGCCTCGCAACTGAACTGGTTCAGGCCCAAACCAAATCGCTCAAAAATTCCCCTCCACTTACGGAAGCCGCCCCTGAGACCGTCGGCATGTCGTCGGAGCGCCTCAACCGTCTTGATGGAGTCCTCCAAAATGCGGTTGCACAAAGTAGCGTCCCAGGGGTATCTGCACTTATCGTGCGAAACGGTAAAATTGTCTATTACAAAGCCTTCGGAATGGCCGACAATACGGCAAACCGCTCTTTGAAGCGAGACGATATCTTTCGGATTGCATCGATGAGTAAAGCCATCACCTCCACGGCCGTGATGATGCTGTGGGAAGAAGGAAAGTTTCAACTCGACGACCCTATTTCGAAGTACATTCCTGAATTTAAAAACCAAACGGTTCTCAAAAACTTCAAGTTTCAGGACTCCACCTACACGGCCGAACCCGTCAAATCAGAAATCACCATCCGTCATTTGCTGACGCATACGTCGGGGCTTGGCTACGGGGTCATTGATGCCGACGAACGTTTCAAAGCCATGTACCACAAAGCGGGCATCGTTGATTTATTCACGACCGAACCTGTCAAAATTGGTGACAACATCAAGAAGCTCGCCAAACTCCCCCTTCACCATCACCCAGGCGAAAAGTACGTGTATTCGGAAGGATTGGACGTATTAGGCTATTTTATTGAGCTGATGTCAGGAATGCCTTTTGATGAATTTTTGCGGAAACGGTTGTTTGAGCCGTTGGGCATGGGCGATACCTACTTCTACTTGCCCGATGCCAAGGCGTCTCGATTGGTGGCGATTCAAAAACCGCAAAACGGGCAATGGGTGCGCTACCCCAACACTTTTTACGATACCGAGTACCCCATTAAAGGTGCAAAAACATTTTTCTCGGGAGGAGCTGGATTATCAAGTACGGCCAAAGATTACGCTACGTTTTTGATGATGTACCTCAACGGTGGTGAATTGGGCGGAAAACGTTTTTTAAGTCGCACGACGGTACAAACCATTTTGAGCAACCAAGTAGGCGATTTATTGGGTGGCGAAAAAGCCAATTCGTCTTATGGTTTAGCCTTCGGCCTCCTCAATAAAGCGGGCGAAGATAAGGGGGCGAATGGAAGCACAGGCACGTTTGAATGGGGGGGATATTTCAACACCAACTATTTTGCCGACCCCAAAGAGAAAATCATTGGCGTAATTATGAAACAAACCCAAAGCAGCGGCGATAACCTCAATAATTTGTTCCGTCAAGTGATTTATCAATCCATTGATGACTGACAAAAATCCCTTTCATTTTACCAGAAAAGCCTCCGAAAGAGGCTTTTCTGGTTTTTTAAGGACAGTGTTTTTTTATTATCTTTGTCTATAATGTTATTATAGGTAAAGTTACAAGAAGACAGCTCACCGAATGACTAAACATCCCTTCTTTACGCAGGAAAAACAGGGAGTATTTAAAATTGTGAACTAATGGAACAATCATACGAACAGTATCTTCTTGAACTCAAAAAAACAATAGAGGAAGCCTTGACAGCTACAAACCAACAAATCATTGATTACCTGCCAACCTCCAATGACGAGGGGTTTATGTTCCTCGTAAAAAAGGCAATAAACTACAGAGATACCCTAAATAAAATCAACGACGAACTTTCAAAACTGTAAAATCATGGAATCTTTCGTAAACGACTATTACACCCAAATAGCCAATGCTACCAATGAAGTAGAACGCGCTCAAATAAAGGCCGAGTTTGCCGCCAAACTTCAAACGCTCAATGAAGAACAACGCCAACAGGTGAAGGCACTGATTGGAAACCGTATTGATGAGTTTTTGGAGACGTTGGCACCAGTCGATACCGCAATTGAGCAGTTTAACCAGTATTTGAGAAAACGAGACAACACGCCTACCATATCAGCCCAAAATGCCGCGTAGGTGTGCCGAAATTGAACAATTGAAAACCATGCGACCAAATATCATTTCTGACGAATGGAGTGAACGAGTGGCGCGGCTCACCGAATTGATAGCCCGTAAATCAGAGGCCATAAAAATACACTCTGAGCAGCCCGAACCCGACCGTTTGGCAATCGAACAGTATATGGAGTTACGCGCCCACTATTTTGACGAATTGGCTCAATTAATGAAACAGTACGGGGTTATTGTTCGATTTGAGCAGGGGGCAAACGCAGCGTAACTATTGGAACAGGTACTAGAAAACGAAGATTGGACATTACGAGTGTCCAGACTCTTAGACCTCATTAAACGCTCGTTGGAAGCCATAGAACGGCACAAGGCAGCCAACAGCCCCGACTTTATTGTGGAGCAATACCAACACCTTCGGGACAAACATCTGGTCGAACTCGATGAATTATTACGAGACTCAAATATGACTATCCAGTTACGGAATGTAGGCAACGCCGCGTAGTTACTCATGGAATCTTTCGTAAACGAGTATTACACCCAAATAGGCAATGCTACCAATGAAGTAGAACGCGCTCAAATAAAGGCCGAGTTTGCCGCCAAACTTCAAACGCTCAATGAAGAACAACGCCAACAGGTGAAGGCACTGAAACGAGACAACACGCCTACCATATCAGCCCAAAATGCCGCGTAAATATGCCGAAATTGAACAATTGAAAACCATGCAACCAAATATCATTTCTGACGAATGGAGTGAACGAGTGGCACGGCTCACCGAGGACAAAAAACAAAAAAACGTCCCCTTACGCGTCCCCTGCAAAAAACAAAACTCACCAACCAATAGATAGTCAGTGAGCTACATAATCAAAGTTGTGACCCCGACGGGAATCGAACCCATATCAAGCGTTTAGGAAACGCTTATTCTATCCGTTGAACTACGGGGTCAACACTATTTTTCACTTTTTCCCATATCAAGCGTTTAGGAAACGCTTATCGGGCGGCGCTCCGCTCTATCCGTTGAACTACGGGGTCAGCTGAATTTTGCGCGAATTTCGAAAACTATTCCGCAAAATCAAAGTTCGTGAAAGGCATCTCAAGCCAATTGGGATAAATCATAAAGTGCTTGTCCTTCACCAAATCAAACATTTTGGCACGAAGCTCGTCCAAATTCTCCTTGTTTTGGGCCGAAATAAACACGACGTGGTCTGATTTTCCCGTCAGATAGCTTTGCTTTAATTTCTCCAAAACGCTCTCCTTGGTCTGCTCTACCACTACCTCGCCCTCTTCCGTCTCAATCACTTCATCAAACGCCTCTAATTTAGGCTGGTAGGCATCAATTTTATTAAACACCAAAATCGTCGGTTTATCGCCCGCTTTGATTTCGGCCAAGGTTTGATTTACAATCTCAATTTGCTCTTCAAACGATGAATGCGAAATATCCACCACGTGCAGCAGTATATCCGCCTCCCGCACCTCGTCGAGCGTGGACTTAAACGACTCAATCAGCGTAGTGGGTAGCTTACGGATAAACCCAACCGTATCTGTCAACAGAAACGGGATGTTATCAAGCACCATCTTTCTCACGGTAGAGTCAACCGTAGCGAAGAGTTTGTTTTCGGCAAATACCTCGGCCTTGGCCAAACGGCGCATCAGCGTTGATTTCCCTACGTTGGTATATCCTACCAAAGCCACGCGCACCAATCGGTTCCGTTCCTTGCGGCGCGTCATGCTTTGCTTGTCGATTTTGGCCAATTTATCCTTCAAAAACGCAATACGGTCTTGGACAATACGGCGGTCGGTTTCAAGCTCTTTTTCCCCAGGACCACGCATCCCTACCCCACCTTTTTGACGGCTCAAGTGCGTCCACATACGAGTAAGTCGTGGGTACATGTACTGATACTGAGCCAATTCCACTTGAATTTTTGCCTGAGCTGTTTGGGCACGCATGGCAAAAATATCAAGAATCAACAAGCTACGGTCGAGCACCTTGATTTCCTTAAATTCAGCTTCAAGGTTACGTACTTGCGACGGGATAAGCTCATCGTCGAAGATAATCATATCAACAGGATTGTCGGTCACGAAGATTTTGATGTCTTCCAAACGGCCTTTTCCTACAAACGTACGATTATCGGGATGTTCTAATTTTTGGGTAAATGTCTTTACGGTTTGGACACCTAACGTGGTAGCCAAAAATGCCAATTCCTCTAAATACTCTTGGGTCTGCTCGGGCGACTGTCGTTGGGTAGTGACAGCGACCAAAACCGCTGTTTCTTGTTTTTTTGCAGTTGAATTCATTTACAATAGTTGTTCCCGAATCGTCAGGATGATAGTTTTCGCTGTTGTTGCAGCGGATAAAAGTAAACGGTGTTGATTCTCAGAAAGTTTCTTGGAAAAAGACGAAATTAAGACATTCAGCCGATTTTTTGTAATTTGTCCATTCGAAAAGTCCCCAAAAATTCGGATTGGTCTTTCCTGCCTCATTTTTTTATGCTGCGTTTTTTGGTCTATTTGTTCGCTTTTTACTTGCTAGTAGGGCTGTTGTTCTGGGCAGGGCATCCATTTATTTTGTTTCAACCTACCCTTCTTTCTGCCGATTTTCAGTATCAGTTTCCCCAACCTTTTCAGGAAGTCACCTTTAAACCTGCCTCTGATGTACACCTCAACGCACTTTGGTTTCGGACGGGCTCCCAACCACGACAAGGCGTTGTTTTGTTTTTTCACGGCAACCGCGACAACCTCACCCGATGGGGGTGCGAATACGCTGCCCGCTTTACCCAACGGGGCTACGATGTCCTCATGTACGACTACCGCACCTACGGCAAAAGCACGGGTCCTCGCTCCGAAGTCGCTTTGCACCACGACGCAGACTACGTCTATAACGCTGTACGAAAGCAGTGCGTTGAAGACTCCATCGTTGTCTATGGGTATTCATTGGGTACAGGTATGGCCTCGCGCGTAGCGGCCAACCACCGACCTCGGTTGTTGATTTTGGAAGCGCCTTACGCTACTATTCCGACCTTGTTTCGCACCCAATTGCCCATTTATCCCTACGAATGGCTGAGCCGTTATAAATTTCGTACCGATAGCTGTTTTCAGCACATTCGCTGCCCCATTCAACTTTTCCACGGCACCCGCGACCGCGTCGTTCCTTACGCCAATAGCCAACTTCTTCTTCGGGCACCCACCTCCGCCAAGGTCACCCTTACTACGATTCCCAACGGCACCCATCGCGATTTGGATACGTCTAGGCACTATCGAAAACGGCTCAATTATTTATTAATAAAGAGAAAATAAACATTGATAAATAATATTTATTTATTGTTTATCAATAAACTTTTCCACTTTTGAAATAAATCTAAAGCCGTACGACTATGACACGCAAATCATTTACCCAAATCGTTTCTGTCTTCTATTGGATTTGTAACCTGTGCATCGCTTTTGCTATTGCGATTCCTTTATTCATTCTTTACAAACAATTATCTGATAGCAAAGGAACGCTAAGCATTGATGATAATGTGGTACTATCTGAAGGGAGTTTGTCCAACCCCATTTTCAAAGTTCCTGTCACCATTGATTTAGGAGAATCGTTTATGGATACGACTATTCTTTTTCGTTCAAAAGATAACCCTTCCCTTTTCCCCGAAACATACCAAGTAAAAACAAAAGCAAATTCCGATGAAAGTAATCATGTAGAGCATCTAAAAAAACGGAATAATGAACTTTTGAAACGTTACCAGATGGGCCTTATCACACCCTCAGACACCATTATTTCTTCATTTTCACTAACCTCAGGACAGGCTCCTATTGACGCTAAAAGTTACTTTGAAGTGACTCCTCCCAAAGAGGCAAAAGGCTTTCTACAGCTCAAAGCGAGTAATATGCACTATGGTTGGCTTATCGTAGCTTGCACTTGGCTACAAGCAATCGTTCAATCGGCGTGTTTACTATTTATGCTTTTTTGCATCAACCTATTTTTACAAGACATTAGAAAGTACCAGATTTTTACTGCTGCCAATTTTCGGCGCCTGCGATGGGTTGGCATTTGTTTATTGGTATTTTCACTACTTGACTCACTTGATGTGTTTTGTACTTATTTATTGGAAAAAGAAATTGGCACGATGGCTACTAAATTTGAGGTATTTCATAACTCACTCGCTATGCCTACACCTTTCAAAATCAACATAGACAACACCTTTAGAATTACCTTTAATCCATTCCTTGTAGTAAACACCACTTTTCTTATGGGGTTGGCTATCATTATCTTAGCCGAAATTTTCCGCAAAGGCCACGAACTTCAACAAGAACAAGAACTCACTATCTGACCATGCCAATTGTCGTAAACGTAGATGTAATGATGGCAAAGCGTAAAATGTCACTTACCGAACTTGCCGAAAAAGTGGACATAACACTCGCTAACCTGTCCATTTTGAAGACGGGTAAGGCCAAAGCCGTTCGGTTTTCGACCTTGGAAGCCCTGTGCGAAGCTTTGCAATGCCAACCTGGAGATATTCTGGAATACGTCCCTGACTAAGCCGCCACTAATTGACTTTGCAGCCTGCGAATCAGCATATTGATGGTTCGGCGGTTGAGTTCTTCTTCATCTTGAAGAAAAATCAGGTACTGCGCTGGGCTTAAATGGCCTACAATTGTTCCCAACAACAAACTCCTAAATTGTAAATCTTTACGAATAATTTGCTCGATATGAGCCAGTTGGTCTTCGGGCGAAAACCGTTCAAATGCGATTTTTTGCTTTTGTAAGTAACGGCGAAATAGCGCTACCAACAACTCATTTTGAGCTTTAAGAATGGGCCGAAGGGTATCATTCTGAAACTGTTCGGCGGAGGAAATCACTAGGTTCATTGATTGATTAACTAATCGGGTTTTGAGAAACCCTCTGTACTACATTTGATTAAAAAGTCGGGTTTTGAGAAACCCTCTGCACTGTGTGGAGGGTTTCTCAAAACCCGACCTACTGACGAGTTCAAAACCCGACCTACCGACGAGTTCAAACCCGACCCTACCGACGAGTTCAAAACCCGACCTACTGACGAATTCAAAACCGACCTACCGACGAGTTGGCGTCTCCCCATGCAAAGGTTTTTTTAGCCCAACCCACGGTATTCATTGGATTTTAACCTACAAGCTGTCAACTATACATTCCCTTTGCGTAACTTTGCGGCAGACAAAACAGCTTTTTATGTCTGAAACAAACATGACACTATCGCCTAACGCGCTTGCGCAAGAGGCCATCACATTACTTAAACAACTGATTTCTACTCAGTCGTTTAGTCGAGAAGAAGAAGGAACTGCCGCTTTGATTGAAGCATTCTTCCAACGCAAAGGGATTCCGTTCCACCGCAAAAAAAACAACATCTGGGCTTACAATCGCTACTTTGACGCCAGCAAACCCACGGTTTTACTCAACTCTCACCACGACACTGTTAAACCCAATCCGTCTTGGACGCTCAACCCGTACGAACCTCTCGAAAAAGACGGAAAACTCTTCGGATTAGGTAGCAACGACGCGGGTGGGTCGCTTTGTTCACTCATCGTGACGTTTTGCCATTTTTATGATAACCCTCATTTGGCCTACAATGTTGTAATGGCTGCCACCGCCGAAGAAGAAATTTCGGGACGCGAGGGGCTTGAACTGATTGTACCCGACCTTCCTCCCATCGAATTTGCCATTGTGGGTGAGCCTACCGAAATGCACCTAGCCGTGGCCGAAAAAGGGTTGTTGGTGCTGGATTGCATTGCCCACGGGAAATCGGGACACGCGGCACGGGAAGAAGGCGAAAACGCTATCTACAAAGCCATTGACGACATTCAGTGGATTCGTTCGTACCAATACCCCAAAGTGTCTCCTACGCTCGGCCCCATCAAAATGTCGGTGACGATTGTCAACGCAGGTACGCAGCACAACGTAGTTCCTGACTCCTGCAAATTTACCATTGATGTCCGCGTGACTGACCAATATACTTTGGAAGAAATCATTGACATTATCAATAAAAACATCAAATCCGAAATTGCCGCGCGTTCGGTGCGTTTGCGCCCGTCGAGCATTCCGATGGAGCACCCTATCGTACAAGCGGGTGTTCGTTTGGGAAGAAACACCTACGGCTCTCCCACTACCTCCGACCAAGCGCTTATCGACTGCCCATCGCTCAAAATGGGGCCAGGCCATTCGGGGCGTTCGCACACGGCGGATGAATTTATTTACCTCCACGAAATCGAAGAAGGAGTCGCTCAATACATCAAAATGTTGGAAGACGTGATTTTATAGATTTAACACTTATGCAAACTCGTACGCTGTCTGATATTTCGCCCGAACGCTTAGAGCAACTTCTCGCTTTCGACCGATTGCTAAACATCATGGACGACCTGCGCGCCAAGTGCCCGTGGGACAAAAAGCAAACGCTTCAAAGCCTGCGCCACCTGACGATTGAGGAAACGTACGAGCTTTCGGATGCCATTTTGGAGAATGATTTGCCCGAAATCAAAAAAGAATTGGGCGATTTATTCCTTCACATGGTGTTTTATGCCAAAATCGGCTCCGAAACGGGTGACTTTGATATTTCGAGTGTGCTGCACGGGATTTGTGAAAAACTCATCGTACGGCACCCCCACATTTATGGCGACGTGCAAGCCGACACCGAAGAGAAAGTAAAGCAAAACTGGGAGCAAATCAAGCTCAAAGAAGGCGACGGTAAAAAATCAGTGTTGGGCGGTGTCCCTCAGTCGCTGCCTGCGCTGGTGAAAGCCATGCGGATTCAGGAAAAAGCGCGCGGGGCTGGGTTTGACTGGGAAGAAAAACAGCAAGTGTGGGAAAAGGTAGAGGAAGAAATGGCGGAGTTTAAGGAGCATTTTAATGCCGAAGACGACTCGGTGATTGACCCCGAAAAAGCCGAAGGTGAATTTGGTGACTTGCTGTTCTCGCTCGTCAATTACGCCCGTTTTATTGACCTCAACCCCGAAACAGCCCTCGAACGTACCAACAAAAAATTCATCAAGCGCTTCAATTACCTCGAAAGTCAGTCGCGGGCCGATGGCAAGCAACTCCACGAAATGACCCTCGCCGAAATGGACGAGTACTGGAACCAAGCCAAAAAATTGTAAGCGTTGTTTTTCAGGCACTTCGTTACTTTTCTTCCCTAATCAAGTCTTTTAAACAGGTAGAGATTCTTCTTGTTTAAACGACTTGGTTTATGCGTATCAAAAGCTACTTACTCATTCTCGGTTGTTTGTTGTCGTATGTTTCGCAAGGGCAGCTTGCTTTTACGGCATCTTGGGATTTTGAAAACAATTCCAACGGAAACAGCAACAATCCTAACATCAGCGTTTCTTCTTTAAACATCACTGGCGTTCGACTTTTGGGCTATCCCGCAGGACAAACGGGTGATGCGGTCAGTCTTCAGTTTTGGCCTACGGGCGAACTGAGTTCCACTGATTATGCTGAAGTTTCGGTGACTTCTCCCAACTACCGTTTTTCGCTTTCTTCGATTTCCTTCAGTTTCAACCGCACCACCGACGGCCCTAACCAAATCGCGGTGCGTTCTAGTCAAGATAATTTTTCCAATAACCTCGGTACTTCTGCTGTCGGTTCGGGTTTTGCGGGATTAAACGCTCCTCTTTTTATTAACGACGCACAAGGCACTATTACATTTCGCATTTATGGCTATGCCGCCACCAGCAGCCAAGGCGCGCTTCGACTCGATAACCTACGCATCAACGGTACGGTCATTCTCAATCCACTACCAGTAGAACTGACTCATTTTCAAGGGAAACCTTTTTCCAATCAAATTGAACTCAACTGGGGGACGGCATGGGAGCGCAATTCTTCCCATTTTGATATTCAACGGAGTGCGGATTTGAAAGAGTTTGTCACCATTGGCCGAACGCCGTCCCGAGGCGACCATTTGACCCAAACTACGTATCAATTTGCTGACCTAACACCTTTGGTGGGAATCAACTATTACCGCCTTCGCCAAACCGATTTGGACGGGAGTACGGAGTTTTCTAAAATCATTGCCGTAAAAATCGAACCCGAACAGCCTCAAATCTGGGTTTTTGAAAACCCTACTTCAGCCCAATCCATTCGGGTTCGGTTGCACAAGCTTTTACCTTCTGATGTACGACTTGTGTCAATGTTGGGGCAAGAGATTCCGTTTCAGTGGGTTTCGAGTGGGCTAGACGAGTATGTACTTCAAACCCACGCTCCACAGGGGTATTATTGGCTTATTGGCAACACAAACACTGCTTTCACCAATGCCAAACTTTTCCTAATGCCGTAACCAAGTTTTGAGTTACTTTTGTAGTCAATCCTTGAGCTACATGAATCGTATCGTTTATTTTTCCCTACTCATTTTAGGACTGTACTCGCAGCCTTCTTTTGCCCAAATCCCAGATACTTTACAAACAGCGCCGCCTACTCAGCCCGCTACTTCGTCGGACGATGAAGAAGACCCCAATTATGCCGTTGCTGAAGCCGACCAAGACAGCAGCAGTCATTTTTACCAAAAGTTTACTGTCGATGGAACCGCTTCGACGGGCAATGTTCAACGCTTGCTCTTACAATTTTCAAGTGCGTTGGATTGGAAGCCTAACTCCAAATTTAAGTTATCGAGTAGCCCGTCGTTTGTCTATGGGAAACAAGGCGGCCAACTCACCGAACGAGAGTTTAACGCCGATTTGCGCGCTTCGCTTTGGCACCAAAAAATTGTTTATGGACTTGGTTTTGTCGCTTGGGAACGCAGCAATCTGCGACAAATCAACAACCGCTGGTCGCAAGGCGCGGGTGTCGGGGTAAAAATCATTCAGAAAAAACGCGCTTATCTTTCGATAACCAATTTAATTCTGCACGAAAACACCGATTTTATCGAACGTACCGACATTGATGTATGGCGAAATTCGACTCGTTTTTTTGGAGAATTTTCCCCTGGGTCGTCGGGGCGTTTTACCATCAACAGCGTTTTGTTTTTGCAACCTGCGATTTCGATGCGCAACAATTTTCGCTGGAGTAGCACCCTCGTTTTGGCCTATCGCTTGAGTAAAAACATTAGTCTGCGCACTAAATTTGAAGATGCCTACGAAAGTTACGTTGTACCAGGACGGCAATCAAACGATTTTCGCTGGACGTTCGGGCTTTCCATTGAAAATTAATCCTTTACCAATCAAATGGAGGTAAAAAACTCAATTCCGCTCCTCTTTGTTTACGGAACATTGATGCAAGGGTTTTCTAATCCATTCGCGAAAAAATTACGTAAAAATGCCATTTGGCGAGGAAAAGCCACCTTTACTGGACAGCTATTCGATTTAGGTAGTTATCCTGGCGCCGTTTTTAATTCAAATACGCTTTCGCTCGTTCACGGGGAAGTTTGGGAAATTTTAGATTTTAACGCCGTTATTACCAGCCTCGACTACTATGAAGGCATTCATGATTCTCAACCCGAATACGTACGCGAGCCTATTCCCGTTTTACTCGAAACTGGGCAAGTACAACTAGCTTGGGCCTATCTGTATTGCCAACCCACCGACGCTTTTGTCCAAATTAAACACGGCGATTATCGCCAATGGCTTTTAGACGACAAACAACATTTGTAACTTTCAGGCGTTAAGTCTATTTCCGTACCTTTTATACCTGTGAATTACTTTAAATATTATTGCTTCTTCTTCTTTTGTATATTAACTGGACAAACCTTTGCCCAAAAGGGATATGTTTTGGGTAAAGTGTTGGATTCTGCCACTGGCCAAGGTGTCAATCTAGCCACCATTACCAACCTCAAAAACCGCGACATGACGCGCACCAACAAAGAAGGCGTGTTCTTTTTGGATGCTTCGGTGGGCGATTCGATTGAAATCGCGAGCCTCACCCACGAGCGAGGGGCTTTTCGTTGGAATGGAAATGCCGAAGAAATCGTGTTTCGTCTCAAAAAACTGGACAAAGCCATCGAACTCCCCGAAGTAAGGGTAGCTACCAAACGCGAGCAACAACTCGAAAAAGAAATCAAACAAGTTCTCGCCGAACCCGAAGCCAAAAAGAATTTATCGTTTGGAGAGGCTGTATCCATGGCTCAGTCGCCGATTACGTTGTTGTATGAGTTGTTCAGTAAATCGGCCAAAGAAGACCGCAAGGTGGCCATGCTCATGCAAGAAAAGCGCCGCCGCGACTTGGCCAATTACCGTTTTGGGATGATTGCAGGGCAAGCTACCGACCTGAGTGGCGAAAATCTGGAGCGTTTTCGGTATTTCTGCGACTTCTCTGAGGAGTTTTTGCTCTTATCGACCGACTACGACCTTACCTACGAAGTACTCCAATGCTGGAATGTTTACAAAAAAACCAAAAAAAGGCACTAAATAGTTGTACTTTTCAAAGCTTTTTCCGATTATTCGATTCATTTGTATATCCTATTTCAATTTAACCACAAAAAGACTTTATTACCATGAGTGCATTTGCCGAAGTAGTAGAGAAATCTATCGAACAACTTACGGGTGTGGGAGTTGCCGCTGACGAAGCGCTTGTCTCTGCCGTAGCAAAAGGCTTAGGCCCCTCGATTTACAACTTAGATTCTTCATTGGTGGCCGCCTCTGACCCCGAAGA
Organism: Runella sp. R5_40; assembly: GCF_057652295.1. Classification (NCBI taxonomy): domain Bacteria; kingdom Pseudomonadati; phylum Bacteroidota; class Cytophagia; order Cytophagales; family Spirosomataceae; genus Runella; species Runella sp. R5_40. The sequence goes on from NZ_JBYFCH010000002.1 coordinate 108,675, forward strand.
ACTTGAGCGCGTAAAAACAAACTTCTTGATTGGGAAATTGGGCTTGACTGATGGCCCCGAACTCGATGCTGCCATTGCCGAAACCATGGCAACGCTCAAAGGCATAAACCGCAAGCTCCGCGTGGTGGTTTACTATCTTTTGGTTAAAAAATTTGGCAAAGAAGCTATCTATTCTTAAACCACTTTTGTTTTAATCTGACGACAACAGAGCCGACTTTCTTAAAAGTCGGCTCTGTTGGTTTAAATACCCCTCTCGACTCCTTTTAAACAAGATGTCGCATTTTTACAATGACGACAAAAAGCGTCCTATTACTTTTGAACCATCCTATTTAAAAAACGTACCAATTCCATGAAAAAATCACTACTACTCCTGTCGATGTTCGCACTATTGGGCCAACTTAGTTATGCCCAAAGTGCCAAGTCTCGTCTGCTGGCAGATTGGGAACGGGGTAAAAAATTTATGACCGAATACCTCGCCGCCATGCCCGACGATGGTTATGGCTTTCAGCCTACGCCAGAGATTCGTACGTATGCCCAGCAAATGATGCACATTGCCGACGCCAACTTTGCCTTTGCTTCCGCCGCCAGTGGCAAAGCTAGTCCGTATCAAGGTTCGGCCGAAAAATCAGCCGACCACTCCAAAGCAACTGTCACCAAGACCGTCATGCAAAGCATTGATTTCACCATTGAGACCCTGAAAGGTGTACCCGATGCTGATTTTGAGAAAAAAGTAAAAGTCTTTGGACAAGAACTGACGGTTGAAAGTGTTTTTGCAAAGTCGTTTGAACACGTGTGCCACCACCGCGGCCAAACGACCATTTATCTCCGCCTCAAAGGCATTAAACCACCAGCTGAAGGGTTGTTTTAGCAAGTCGTTTTTACAATCATAGCCCAAGCATATGAAAAAGCTATTTTTCTGTCTATTTTTATTGACAACGACTGTCGCATTTTTACAAGCACAAGAAAATACGACACCCAAATTGTGGACGACCGCTGACCGTCAGTACACACTCGATAACATGAAACGAACTCGGGATGAGTTGGTCAAAGAAACCCAAAACCTTACCCCAGCACAATGGGCGTTTCATGAGTCGGCCGACCGCTGGTCTATCGGTGAAATTGTGGAGCATTTGGCCCTGTGGGAAATTATTTGGAACCGTGAAATCAGCATTGGGGTTCGGAACAAACCAACTCCCGAACTCAACGCCAGCAGCCGCCCCGACAGCTATTACAATGAGTTTATCATGGAAGACGCCAAACATAACGCCTCCGACTACACCAAACCAACGGGCTTTGTCGAAGGCAAAAATAATTTGGCTTTCTTTCTGCGAAATCATGCCATTAACCTGGCATTTATTGAGACTACTCAAGCTGATTTGCGGGCGCATTTTGAATTTACTGGTACTCCCAACCCCCGAAATATGCACCAAGTGTTGATTTTTCAATGGGGACACGTGGATCGCCATTTACGCCAAATCCGTAAAGTAAAAACGCATCCTAATTATCCGAAATAACGCATTCCAACCCTCACAATAAAAAAGATGGAAACAACAAAGACGACCGAATCAATCGCGGAACTGACCCGCAAAGGCACTTGCATCGAGTTTTTCTCGGCTTACCAAGACCTTGATACCGAACGCATGATTAACCTTGCCACGCCCGAAGCAACCGTGTGGTTTCAGCCGCTGGGTGAAGGCGGAAAAGGGCTATTCCGTGAGTTTGGCAAAACGGTTTGGGGCTTACTAATGGACTGCTTTCCCGACATTGACAACACCGTTGATAGTATGTATTCCGAAGACGACACGGTGACGTGTAAAGTGGCGATTTTTGGAACGCAAGAAAAAGAATTTATGGGGCTTCCTAGCAAGGGATTGAAATTCAATAGCGACCATATTTTCGTGTTTCGTTTTGATGAAAATGATAAAATCACGGATGTAAGCATCAACTGGAACCACGAAAATTTTGTGGCTCAATTGACGAGTGCGTAACCGTTCGATAAATAATAGTTGTTGTTTTTGAGGTTTTTTCCACTAATTCTTAACTTTCGGTAAATCGTGACTAACCCCATGTTTTACCGAAAGTTTCCTCCACCTGCGCATTTACAGTCTTTTGTCGAATGTTTCTACATTTGGGAATACAGTAAAACACTGGCCAAACCCCTCACCGTTGAGTCGCCGCCTACGGGTTTTGCGTCGATTGTTTTTAACTACGGCACTCCCTACCGCGTTACATCCCAAAAACTAAACGGTGGATTCGTCCCCAAAAACTTCCTGACGGGACAAGCCACCAAAAGTTATCAGTTACAGCTTTCGGGACAAATTGGCATGGTGGGCATCGTATTTCGGCCTGCGGGCTTGCATACGTTGTTTGGAATGCCGATGTATGAGTTTTCGGACGAGCGAACCAACCTGCGTGATGTGCTGGGAAAATGCGTGGATGAATACAGCGATAAAATAGAAGATGCGTCGTCGCACGGTGAGCGATTAGCGCTGCTGGAGCAATTTGTCAACGTGCAGTTTCTTCGTAAAAACCCCGTTGCCGACCGTACTGACTTTGCCGCAAACCTAATTGTGGATAAACGCGGACTTATCAACATCAACGATGTCATCAGCGAACTTTACGTATGCCGCCGACAGTTTGAACGGAAGTTTTTGCAAAAAGTAGGCGTCAGTCCCAAATACTACACTCGCATTCGTCGGGTGGGGCATTTGTGCAACGAACTAGCCCAAAAGCGCTGGAAAATAGACGATTGGCAAGACCTTATTTACCACTATGGCTACTACGACCAATCACATTTTATCAAAGACTTCACCGAATTTATCGGAAAAGCCCCTTCGCTTTACGTAAAAAATAACGCTGAACTGGCCAATTACCTCAAAAATTAAAGCCACCGCAGGCCGAAACCTTGGGTGGCTTTTGATATTCTGAATCAACAATTCTATACTTTATCTGGTACAATAAAAGGAGCGCGGTATTTGCGAGTGAGCATCGCGTTGGCCTCTTTGTCTCCTACAAATTTTTCGGTAGTTGGGTCAAACTTGAGTTTGCGATCTAGGCGATAAGCGATGTTGCCCAAATGCGCCAACGACGCCGACAAGTGCGCCGTTTCCACGGGACCATTCAAGAGTTTTTTGTCGTGCGCACGCACGGCATCAATGAAGTTTTGGTAGTGGTCGCCGCCTTCTTTGCGCGCAGGGCCTGGCGTACGCTCTTTCCCCAAATACGTTTTATAGTCGTTGTAACCGTTGATGACCATGTAGCCTTTATCGCCGTAAAACAAGTTTCCAACTTCCACGCCATCTTCTTTATTCGTCATCCACGGGCGTACTTCTACCTCAATCACCTTTTTTTGTTTGGGATAAATGTAGGTTGACGTCAGCGTCTCGGGCGTTTCTTTGCAGTCATTCCACAAAAACTTCCCGCCTGCCGACGTAATTTCTTCGGGCAGCCCTACGTCCAAGCCCCACAACGCGAGGTCGGTTTCGTGAATCCCTTGGTTGCCAATGTCGCCATTGCCATAGTCCCAAAACCAGTGCCAGTTGTAGTGTACATAGTTTTTACTGAAAGCACGGGCTTGGGCGGGACCTTGCCACAAGTCCCAATCTAACCCCGCAGGCACAGGCGACGTGGGCTGATTGCCAATGTCGGGACGCCATTTGTAAATCAACGCCCTCGCCATATAAACATTCCCAATCAGTCCTTCGCGGAGGTGTTTGATGGCTTCTTGCATGGCCACCGAACTCCGCAACTGCACCCCGTGCTGCACAATCCGATTGTATTTATTCGCAGCTTCTACGAGTTTTCGTCCTTCGTAAATATTATGACAGCCTGGTTTTTCCACATAGACATCTTTACCCGCTTGGCAGGCCCAAATCGCCGCCAACGCGTGCCAGTGGTTGGGGGTAGCGATACTGACGGCATCAATGTCTTTATCTTCATAGACCTTCCGCAAATCTTGGAACGTCTTGACTTTTTTGTTGTTCTTTTTCTCAAAATCAGCCGCTCTTTCTTGTAAAACCACGTTATCCACGTCGCACAAGGCAGCCACTTCTACGTTGGGTAATTTTGAAAAGCCAGAAATGTGGTCTTTCCCACGGCCATTGATACCGATGACGGCGACGCGCACGCGGTCATTGGCGCCAAAGGCACTGGCAGGGATAATAGTTGGAAAGGACAACGAAGCCGTGCCCACTGCCGCCGTCTTAATAAACGAACGGCGGGAAAAAGGTGTGTGTTTCATTGGAAGTCAAGGGTTTGAAATGAACTGTATCATCGTTTGAAAGAAGTACAGCAGCTACGCACAGTAAGGCTATTCGGGGAAAGAAATACTTGTTTTTCTGGAAATCGTTTACCATTTTAGTGACAGCAAAATCCACTTATCCCTACCTGAATGTTTATTTTTAATAAAGTCTTAAAAGATGACGCCCTCCTGCAAGGTCTTCAAGCAGGAACTACTCAAAGGCGGCTCTATGAAAATAAACTGTACGAAAAATACCACTACCTCGTTCGGGAAGCCTGTTTCAAGCACAAAATCAGCCAAGACGATGCCGAAAGCGCATATTCTGACGCGATTTTGACCGTCATCGAGCACGTCGTCAGTCGTCGTTTTGAGGGGCGTTCGGAGTTAAAAACCTATCTAACTCAGATATTTACGAACAAATGTGTTGATAATATCCGAAAAAATACGACTAACAAAGCGGAGGTTCATACCAACAGCATTGGCTTGGAAGATGCGCTCGCTTGGCTACCCGACGAAACGCAGTCGGCCGTACGGAAACTGATTGTGGAAAGTGAAATAGAAACGTTGCAGCAGCGCTTACGGGCCTTGGGAGACAAGTGCCGTGAGATGATTTTGGCGTGGGGAGAAGGGTACTCCGACGAAGAAATTGCCCAAACGATGGGCTACAACACCGCCGCCGTAGCCAAAACAAGTCGATTACGGTGTTTAGAGAAATTAAAAGAAAAGTACAAATCCTCCATCGGGAGTTAGGGGGTTATATTTTATGGAACAGATAGAAGCGTATTTTAATCATACACTTTCAGAAGCAGAGCGAATACAATTTGAGCAAGAACTCAAAAGCAATCCCGCTTTGGCCGAAGAAGTTGCTTTTTGGCTGCAAGCCCGTGCCGTCGCCCAAGCGGAGGCGCGCGCGCGGCGCAAAGAAGAGTTGACGCAGCTGGGGCAGCAACTCCAACAAAAAGGTCGCCGCAGTCTTTATTATGCCTTGAGTGCGGCGGCTTCGGTGGTTTTGTGTTTGGGCATTGGCTGGTACGTATGGCTTCGAAAGTCGGTTGTTGAAAGCGATTACAACCAAGCATGGGCAAGTACGTACATCGAAAAAAACCTCTCAACCCTCGACGGGCTTAAACTAGGAAATGCCGAAACGGATAGCCTGCAATGGGGCATCCGAAGCTACAACGAAGGCGACTTGCAAAAGGCCAAGGCTATTTTTGAAGCACTCCTCCAGCGCGACAGCACCAATGCCGAAGCAGAAAAAAATGCGGGTCTTGTTTCCCTTCGCCTCAAGGAATACGACCAAGCCATTGAACACTTTCACCGCCTTGGCACCCGCACTGATTTGGTCTCAAATCCTGGCAAATTTTACGAAGCCATCGCGCTTTTGATGAAAAATGAACCGTTAACTCAAAAGTCCGCGCAAAATTTGCTGAAGGAAGTAAAGAGGGATAAATTAGAGGGATGGAAGAAAGTGGAGTGAGAGAAACTAAAAAACATTCCCTTTTAAATTTTAATAAAACCATGAGAAAGTTATATTACTTTTTTGTTATCCTTTGTTCATTCTCTCTAATAAGCTGTCGAGACACACAGCAAAACTCTCCCACACTTATTTGGGAATTAGACACTCTTGCTTCCAACAAATCATTATATTCAAAAGACAATACAGGGCTTGTCCTTGGGGATGGTAGAATTCCTAATAGCTTTGTTTTTAAATTTAAAGATGGAACTCCTATTGATACCATACATAAATACGAAAGAGATTGGGGAATTAAAAAGGAATACATAGATTCTTGTTCATGTGACCCAATGTTACGAGGTTATAAAAATTTCCCTCTAAGAAAAATTTATAAAAACAGTGAACCCCTCACCCAAAGAAACACCACTAAAGCAGGAGATGAGCTATTTATCGATAGCAGTATTGCTTTCTTTTCACCCAACTACAAAATAACTACTCCACACGATAGTTCTGACATTAAAAAACCAATTGAAGAGATTTATAGTCTTAGACAGACTGACAATGTTGAAGGCCCCGAAGTTAGAATAGCTGTTTTTGATACAGGCTATGATAAAACAACAAATCTAATAAAAAACCCTAAAGCCATCAACTGTCCCGATTTTAATAACTTCAATGATGATGATTTGGAACGTCACGGCACAACAGTAACGGCGTTGCTTATGAATAGCATGGAAAAGTCACGAAATCAAGCGCAGATTATTCCAGTTAAAGTTTTAAACTCCAAAGGCGAAGGAACCTTATTTAATTTAGTATGTGGGTTAGCATCTCTAAAAAATCAAAATGTAGATATCCTCAATTTGAGTCTAGGCTTCTATGCCCCATCTGATTCCATTCCATCTAAACTCTTAAAAACATACCTAGACAATACAGAAGCTTGGATTTTTACTGCTGCTGGAAATGCAAATTCAACAATCGATCGAACAGAACGTATAAGTAACCTTAGAGATTTGGCACAACGACACTTTAAATTTTACCCTGCCTGCCTTACTGATGCGAATAAATTGGTGTCTGTTACATCAAGCAAAACTAATAAAAATCCATACGAAGTATGCGATACCCAAAACTTTTCAAACCAATACATTGATTTAGCAGTAACAGCTCGCTATGGCGAATGCGGAATTCGTATTTTAGGCAGTTCATGGGGAGGGCAAGGAAGTTCTTTCGCTACTCCAATAGCAGCAGGAAAAGCGGCAGCCTTACTAAGGTCAGGCTTACAAGTAGATCGAGATGTACTTTTTCGGAGTATAGGCGTTGCACCAATCACTGCTCCTTCTAAAGTGAAAGTGGGAACAATCCAAAGCCCATAAATCCATGCATATTCCTTTATTTTTAATGATATTATTTATTAGTTTACTCGCGATGGACATTGAACTAAAAGCTCAATGTCCATCGCGAATTCATGTTTGGAAAGAAGTAGAAAAAGGAAATGAGGTGTTAAATGATGATGAATTACTCAATTTAACTTTACAATTAAAAAAAACGTGTGAAACTTGTAATTATACAAAAGACTCTGTGTATGCACGTGTTTTGCACTTTTTAGGACGTTCATATTGGCTCAGTGGCAATCCTGAAACTGGAAGATTTTTTTCTTTACAATCCATAGAAATCAATCAACTATCCAATCCCTCTGCAAGCAAAGCAAACTGCGCAGGGACTTACTTTAATTTAGGACGTATAGAGCGCGACTTAAATCACACCAGTACAGCTATTATTATGTTACAAAAAGCCATTTTACTAGCAAAAAAATACCCTGAAAAGAAAAATATAGCACTTATTTCTTACCAAGAACTAGCCAACCTTTATCACACTCTTGGAGATTACCAGAAAAGTATCGAATTTGCCGAGGCAGGCGAGAGAGAGGCTATTAAACAGAATAATATTAGTTCACTTGTCAATAATAGATTTGAAAAAATTCAGTCATTACTAAGTTTCAAAAAAGTAGATGAGGCTTTTCAAGTATTACACAATACAATTACCATAGCTGAAAAAATAACTGATACTGATACCAAAGGGTTTTTGTTATCACAAACAGCTAATGTTTATGCTTCTCAAGGAAATTATATAAAAGCAATTGAAGTTTATAAAAAATCATTTACCGCCTATGATTATAAGTCAAAAAACAGCATCGACTCCCGACAAAATCTTGCAGTGACTCTGAATAACATAGGCAACATATATTCTGAAAACTTACGAGATTATAAAAACGCCCTTTTTTATTTTCAGGAAGCATCGAAATATGCTGAGGAACGATTTGCCAAAAGCCGAATCTTAGGAAACATAGCAGAAACATACGGAAAAATCAGCCAATATAAATTAAGTATTGAAACGTATCAAGAGGCCCTTTTCATTGCTCCAATTAATTTTACTACATCCAAAGTTTGGCAAAACCCTCCCGCAAAATCTATTCAAAATGCCGCTGGCAAATCATACCTCCTCACCCTCATCCAAGACAAAGCCGACACTTGGCTTGATTACTACAAAGCAACCAACACCAAAAGCCACCTAACCAACGCCCTCAAAACCTACGCCCTCGCCGATAGCATGATTGATTTTATGCGCTACGAACACGTAGGCGAAGGCTCAAAACTATTTTGGCGGCAAAAAACGCGTGGCATGTACGAACGTGCCATCGAAGCCAGTTATTTGGCGGGCGATGCCGAGGCCGCATTTCGTTTCTTTGAAAAATCAAAAGCCGTCCTGCTCTCCGACAAGTTGAATGAACTGGGGGCGAATCAACAACTGACAGAAAGTAGCGCCAAACGTCAACGCACCCTACGCGACAGCATCGCTAATCTCCAAAACCAACTCGCCAGCCTGCCTGCCAACGACGCCAAAAGAAGCGGTATCCAACGCCGTTTGGAACAATTTAACGACGATTTTGAGGCTTTTCGCAAGCAGCTTGAATCAACTAACCCCGCTTACTACCGTTATAAATACGACAACAGCACCCCAACTATCGCTGAGTTTCAAAAATCCATCTCGACTAATGGGTCGGGGTCACGCACGGCGGGATTCGTGTCTTACTTTGTCGGCGACAGTGCTATTTATGCCTTTTGTTTGGACCAAAAAGCGCGACTTGTTCGCCTTTCCCTACGTCCATCTGACTACCAATCTTTGGCCAACGAGTTTCTTTCCCTTTGCGCCGACCGCTCTCGCCTCAATGCTCACTATCCGCAGTATCGTGCGCTGGCCCATCGGCTTTACCAACTGCTGTGGAAACCGGTTGGAATGACTGCCTCACGCGTGATTATCTCCCAAGATGGCGTGTTTTTGCCCTTTGAAACCTTGCTTGTTCAGCCAAACCAGAACGATTTTTTGCTCAAACACCACGCTATTAGCTACACGTATTCGGCTAATTTTTTGGCAAAAAACCAGGCAGATTTAGCCCCTTCCTTACGTCAGGGTGACAAACTATTCCACCGTAGCTTCGTTGGGTTTGCACCTGAGACTTTTCAGCCGTCGCTCCGCCAAGCTTCGCTCAAAGGTTCGGTCGCGGCTTTGGAGGCCGTAGAAGAAAAGTTTTGGTGGGGAAAAACGCTAAAAAACAACGAAGCTACCAAGGCACAGTTTATGCGTTATGCCCCCAATTCGCGGGTGATTCAGCTCTTTACCCACGCCGACGCCGACAGTACCGAGGCCGTCGAACCGCGCATTTATTTTCACGATGCGGCACTACGTCTGTCTGAACTTACCCAAGCCGACCGCTTTGCGGCGCAGTTGCTGGTCCTTTCCGCTTGCAAAACGGGCGTGGGGCAAAATCAGCGCGGTGAGGGTGTGTTTAGCTTGGCACGGGGCTTTGCGGCCTTGGGAATCCCGAGCACCATCACCACGCTCTGGAGCGTAGAAGACCAACCAACCTACGAATTAACCAAGCTATTTTACAACTACTTAGACCAAGGACTCCCCAAGGACGAAGCACTCCAACGCGCCAAACTCGACTGGCTGAACCAAGGTGATGCCGCCGACGCCCTTCCCTCGCAATGGGCAGGCATGATATTGGTCGGCGACACTGCCCCTTTGGCAATGGACGGTTTACGGTTTATTATTTTGGGTTTAGGGTTATTGGGGCTGGGAGTTTTGGGGGGAGTTTGGTGGTGGCGGCGAAAAAAATAAGTTTGTTTCCCTTTTGTTCCATTATTGCGACTAACTGATTGAAACCACTTTTCAATCATGAAACCGCTATTGATTACTGCCCTTTGCTGTGGCTGGCTTACCAACTACGCCCAATCGACGTACCAATCGGAGGATATGAGCGTACAACTTCAAGTGGATGCTCAAAGCCACCGAGACACCCTAGAAATTTTTCACCGAATGGGCGAAGGAGGGCTGGCATTTGCCGAAGTAAAAATCCTCGCGTTTGCCTCCCAACGTAAGCACAGCCGAATCCGTTACGAACGAGGTTTTGCCGAATTTGTCTTGCACCGATTATCGCTGCGGCCGTCGTCGGTTTCTTCTTTTTAAAAAAAATGAAAAGAATTGTTTCCCTCGTCCTGTCGGCCTACGACTAAGAGATTGAAAGCAAAATCGCACAATATGCTTACTACCAAACACATGAAAACAGCTTCACTGACCCTATTTTATATCGCCTGTTTAGGGCTTAGTTCGTGTAATATATTCAAGAAAAAAGACCCCGACCCTCTCGCCAGTGCGGCAGGAACTTATATGGGTTCAGCACAGGACAACACGAGCATTATTCAAAATACCCGTGCTAATGTGACTACCTCAACTCAGGATAATCGCTTGTACGTATCGTCAGTAGGCATTACATCCTCTACCTATCAATTGGTCTTGACAGGCTTCCCTAATGGAACATTCTCTGGAACTCGTAATGGATTTTCTTACAGTGGACAAATAACAGTCAATGGAAACACCCTTAATATCACTGGGAGCTATCGACTCACCAACACATCAAGCCCAACTTTTGCCAATTTCAGTTTCACTGGGACAAAGCAGTAAAAGTACCAGCCTTTAATCAATTCCATCATTCTTAAATTCAAAAAAATGATTCAGTCACCAAAATTTGAGGTCAATTTGGGAGGAATAGACCTCAACGAAAAACAAGCCCAAGAGCTTGAAAAAGCCCTTCAACAAACTACTTTGCAGTTTTTGGCGAAGCTGGACAATGGATTCAGCGACGGGCTTTTAGCGTACAAGCCCAACCCTGAAAATCCAGAAGACACTGGATTTCCCCCTTTTGTCCTTCCTAAACGCCCCAAATGGTGGTTTGGGTACATTCTGTGGAAACAACCTAAACCTGGCCAAATAGTACAGTTAGATCGTTTGAAGGCAAGTTTCCCAGACTTTGCCGTTCGAGGCGCTTTTGAAAAACCTCAACTACTTCGCTAACATGAAACCCGACCAAAAAGCCACTTGTCCCAGTGCTGAGCCAAAGGCTGGCGCGGTACTACTAGGCGTAGTAAAGCAGGATGGCGAAGTAGCGCTGCTATCTCAACGTATAGAGATAGACGAACACTTTATCGAAACCGCCTCGCAAGGCCGCGACCTTGGCCAGCGTTTTCGGTTTGCCAGTCCGTGCGCGGCCAAAGGGTGCGCTAATTGGTCAGGTCATCATTGTATGGTACTCGACATCGCCCGCCAATTGGCGCATATTGAGCCGCATGTCGATGAGTTATTACCTGCGTGCAGTATCAGAACCACCTGCCGTTGGTTTATGCAAGAGGGTGGCGATGCCTGTCGCATCTGCCCAAAAATCAATACAGGCTTTGCCGAAGTAGAAACAGTTTAAACATTTTATTACAATGAAAACACTTATAATGAGCCTCTTTCTGGGGCTGATAGGTTATTCTCATGTTCTTTGTGCACAATTAACGGTTACAATTCGCACAGGAGGCGACGACCTACGAGGCGGGCAAGCAGCCTTTGTCCAACTCATATACCGCAATAACACCGTTTCACAAGAATTCGATTTGAATCAAGGAGCAGGTTGGGGAAATAACTCCATGCATACTACGTCTTTTCAGATACAACCTATACCAAATATAAGTAACATTGCTGCTGTTCGTATCCGTTACGACGGTGCTCCCAGAAAATTTCCTGATACTTACGATAATTGGAATTTAGAAACCTTAACGGTTTTATTGAATGGTGTTCAAATTGCCCAATGCTCGGGAACACCTTGGCACCGTTTCACTGGCGAAAGTACATCCCGAGACTGTAAAGTATCCGTTCAAGCGCCAAACCCTATGACTTTCAATGGCTGCTGGGCTTCCGAATGGTCAGATTGTAACTCTAACGGTAAGATCGTATCAAGTGCTAAACTCAGCTTCAAACAAGACCCTCATAATAAAGCTCGTTGGTACGGAGCGTGGGGCGGAGGCTCAGACAGCAAAGGGAATCAGCACAGCGGATTCCTGCTAGGTACACTCGATGGTCATGTGCTTAAAGGCACGTGGTACGAAGTAATCTATCAAAATAGTATTACATGCCCCAATCTTACCTACAGCGGTACCTTTCAGTTTACGTTAGGCAGTAACTCGTCTTTTTCAGGTACTTGGACAGACACCAACGGTCCATGTCGAGGCTCAAAAATAACTATGTGGTGGAATGGTAAACGATAAAACTATTTCATATCTCTCAAACAATCAAATACATTTCTCTCATCTCATGAAGACCCTACACTCTCTTTCAACTGCACTTCTCAGTGCCTCTCTTTTATTTTTATCAATTGCCTGTACCCCCACGAGCGGTGAACCTGGACCACAGGGGCCTGCGGGGCCGCAAGGTGTAGCAGGTCCACAAGGCCCTGCTGGGCAGAATGGCAACGCCAACGTAACACAAGTCACGTTTAATCAAACATTTAATGCCACAGAATATAAATCGTTTACTTTTCCGCCAGCAATCACCACGGATATCCTCAATTCAAGTGCGATATTGGTATATATTCGAACAAGCAATGATCCAAACAATTTATATCCAATCCCTGGCATGATTGCAGGAGACGATTTTAGATACTTTTTAATCCCGTCCAGCCGTAGTTTTCAGATTAGGCGACAATCAGGTGTATACGTTTCTTCCATAAGCATGACAAAAGTTATTATCATCCCTGCCAATAACCTCATCAATGGCCGTGTTGGCTTGCCTGATATTGATTTTTCAGACTACAATGCCGTCAAAAAGTACTACAATTTACCCGATTAATCTTTCCTCAACATTTAAATCTTCTAAATCAATCATCACATCGCGCAAATCGGTCACAGAAAATGAAAACGACACTATAACACAACCGTGTCAGTATGACAATGGCCGTGTCATCAGATGGACACAAGGAGGCAGAAGCTATGAAACCTATGCTTCGATAATAGGAGAAGGAACACTGTATGTACGAAATATGATACAGGCAAAATAACCGAATATCTTGAATACACCTATCAAAGGGGTCAAGGGGTGTGCGAAATTTTGCAGGTGACTGGGCTGTCTTTTATGTTTATTCTAACGTGCTCTATGTATTTTAGAATGAATGCCCTTAAAACCTGCATTTACTCGTACACCCCTATCAAGATGGTTTATGAACATTAAACGCAATGCTTAACAATTTCTTCAACGGTTTTCCAGATGAAATGAGGAGTAATCGTTCGGCTTCCATCAATTTTTCACTTCTAATACATTTACAATCATGGCAAAAGTAGAAAATGTATCTATGGTCATCGGTGGTGATCGGGTACAAAACAGCAATCAAGAATGGTGCAGAAAGGTAAAAGTATCGGCCAAATTTAAGTTTGCACCAGAAGAGGTCGGAAGTCCATTTCAAGTAAGAATAACGCTTTTTGGCACAGATAGGCCTGGCATAGACGTTGATGACGCACGCCAATTTCCTCCATGGCTACGCTGGGATACCGCCATAGGTGATTTTGATTTTAGCGGTGGAAACGGCACGTTATCTACATCGGCACTTTCTATTGTGGGCTCAGTTGTATATCAGAAAGCCCTAACTCCCACAACCACTGAGATGGATTTTGTAGAAGAGAAATTGGTATTAGAATCTCGACTGAATGAAGACCCGACTTTAGAATTTATCACCATTGGCCGCCCTCCCGTTACTCAACGGATTCCCAAACCGCACCAAGATGAACTATTTGTTAAAGTTCAACTGATAGTTGAGGGGGTATCACCCGTACAAATAACTACTATTTTTTAAGAAGATGGCTGCTACCAAGCTATTTTCAAGACCCAACGCTACAAAGAAGTAGTAGGTACGAGCGCACGGGTATGGTTTCATATTCACCAAATGGGAATTGTTGCTTTTTTTGAGGCCACTTTACAAAAATTCCACTAAGTCATTTCTTCAAGATAATAAATCCAATGAAGACCTTCATTCGACCTATTCATACTGCCTCGCTTGTAGCCATTTTGCTCACTGCTACGCTTACAAGCTGCGGTCTTTTCCAGAAAGCGGTAGAAGCCGCCTGGCCACTGCTGGGCACTTACAAAATGAGCAATGTTCAATTGGAGTTGAAATACACTGCCAACAACACATTGTATAATCAGAGAGGCACAACGACTCGTATTCCTAATGATTTTCTGGATTTTAGTACGGGCACCGTCACCATAGGCAATACAACCTACAAATATCGTCAAGAAAAAGTAAATGGAATCAAAAAGGTTGTCTTCATAGACCAATCCACCAACGAAGATGTCGTAAGTTTCACTTACAATCTAAGTAACAACTCCTTAACGCTCACGTCTGACAATGTAATCATGGGTACTACCGCCCGTGAAAGAGCCCAAGAAGCATTAGGTTGGGCTGCTACTTTTGGCTTTGGCATAACCAATTTCCCACGCATTACCTCAGCCACCGATGCCTCTTACGGTGCATTTATTATCAATGCAAGTAAGTAAGATACTCTTTTCCCCCCTCCCAAAACAATACATTTATGAAACCCCTCCTCCTCTCGCTTTGCCTGTGGGCAAGCGTAGCTGGGCACAGTATCGCCCAACAAACTACAGTAGTCAATCGCTGGATATCGCCCGTTACCAAAGATTTTATGTCATTGCCCGAAAGTATTTATACTGACCAGCAGCTTATTAGCTGGGGTTATACCCAAAAAACATTTCAGTTTGAGGCGTATTCGGAAGAGCCAAATGGCGATAATGTAACGGCAGTGTATCGGTGGATTATACCCAACTGCAAAGAGTCTATCCTCATAGCCGAACACGAACTCACCGACGCACAACTGCAAAGCTGGGGCTATCGCGACAAGCTATTTCAGTTTTATGCCTACAAAACTCGCCCCAATGATGGGCAACGCTACAAAGCTGTTTTTAGGTGGATTAACGCTAAGCCGCAAGGCAACCCATGCCGTGATTTTACACTCACCACCGTATCGGGCGAGTACAGTGATGCCCAATTACGCAGCTGGGGCTATTCCGACAAGCGTTTACAGTTCTACGTTCCTGTGTTTTAAAAAATAGGTAATCAAGGAGAGTAAAAAATCAATCTCCACACACTAACTAGCTTTCATAGAGCGTTTTAGTTAGAAACAGACATCTACAACGTTTCTATCTTTACTTCTATGAAAGCTTCATTTTTACTTATCGCATTGATGGTGGCATTGGGGAGTTTCTCTTGTCGCCAGGCGGGATTGGAAACCGAACCAGAACCGCTAAAACCCAATGAGCCTACCCTAGCAGAACAAGCTGAAAATTACGCAAAAACGCATCCTGACATTGCGTCTCCCGCCCTGAACAATGCACAGCCGTCTTCGGTCAAAGTGGCTATTGATCAGTTATTTGTGGGCACTTATTCTTTCAAATATGGTTCAAACAACGAACTTCTTCACATCGTTACAGGCAACGACACTATTTTTCAGGAAAGAACTGACCGTACAACTAAAACAGCTTTTAGTAAAGTAAGTGGTGAAACAACGACATTTCAGTTGAATGCTGAAGGACTGGCTCAAAGTTCAAAAGGGACTACCGCCAGCACCCCTAAACGTGAAGTCAATACCCGTTATTTTTACAAAAACGGTTTTTTGGTAAGCATGGCCAATGAGACGAAACTGACTAAGTTTGAGTACAATGGCCAAGGAAATTTGCTTTCGTGGAGTGGTGTTAATCACCAAGGACTAACGACAAATGCTTCTTACGAATACACCGACCTTCCCAATACCATTCGTCAAGAAATCACTAGCTGGATTACTCCTCATTTTTCGATGCGCGGCGATTTTTTGGGTAAATACAGTAGCCGTTTGCTCAAAAAAATGACTGTAAACACCACCTCGGGTATTTCAAGTGGTAATAACAACATCCTTGAATTTACTTACACCTTCGATGGCAACGGACGCATCTCCCGCATGACCATTCAGCGGAGCGATGGCACGAAGGTATTTTACGAATATCAATACTAGGAATACTTCCTACAACCGCGCCAACGTCAAACCTCCGTCAATGACAAATACTTGGCCCGTTGAGTACGGAAACGCTCCATCGGCAATGGCCAACACGGCCTTGCCGATGTCGTCGGGGTAGCCCCAGCGAGGTTGCACGGTAAGTCCTTCGGCGATGAGTTTGTCGTACTTAGCCGCTACCCCCGACGTCATGTCGGTTTTGATGACCCCTGGGCGTACTTCATAGACGGGGATGCCCAGCTCGCCCAATCGAGCAGCAAAAAGCTGCGTCATCATGCCTAATCCTGCTTTCGCCACGCAATACTCCCCGCGATTGACGGACGCTACTGTGGCCGAAATCGACGAAATGGTAATGATACTTCCTTCAAAATCTGGTGATGTTTCTTTTTGTTCGACCATCCAATTAGCGACAGCTTGCGTCAAAAAATACGTTCCTTTGAGGTTAGTATTGAGCACATAATCAAAGCTTTCTTCGGTGGCTTCCAAAAGATCGGCCCGCACTTTAGGGGCAACTCCCGCGTTGTTAACCAATACATTGAGTTGGCCAAAATGGCTTTTTATTTTGGCCAACATACTAGCACGCGCCTCCGCCGAAGCAATATCTCCCTGACAATAGATGACCTCGGCACCCAACGTTCGCAGATGTTCCAAGACATCGCTGACCGCTGCTTCATCGCGTACTCCATTGATAGCCAAATCAAATCCTTTTTGGGCTAAATGCTCCGCAATTCCCAACCCTATTCCACGGCTTCCTCCCGTGACGAATGCTACTTTTTTCATTTAATAAGCCAATAAAATATGTGCTGGAATCCCTAATTCATTGTGCATGAACTTCAAAAAATTGATGCTCATTTGTTTTTTACCACCCAAAATTTCGGAAATCGTGCTTTTACTCAACCCCATTCTCTTAGCCAGCCCTGACTGAGACAGCCCCTGTTCTTCCATTTCGTATTTCAGTGCTTCTAATGGAGTA
Organism: Runella sp. R5_40; assembly: GCF_057652295.1. Lineage (NCBI taxonomy): Bacteria > Pseudomonadati > Bacteroidota > Cytophagia > Cytophagales > Spirosomataceae > Runella > Runella sp. R5_40. The sequence goes on from NZ_JBYFCH010000002.1 coordinate 125,765, forward strand.
AGAGGCACGATTTTATAATGTTTTTGCTCGTATTCGTGGATTAATAATGAGATTACTTCCAACAAATCTCCTTCTGGAGTATCAGGTTTTGCATGAAAAACAATTTCTAATTGTTTCAATGCTTTATCATAATCCTCCTCTGTTTTAATAAGTTTTATTGCTTCCATGAGTCAAGAATTACGCTAAGAGGTCTTCACGAAACTTTTCGCTTTTGCACAGTTTTGGGGAACCAATATTCGGCTTCTCCAAACTATTCGATACCAATTTTAGAATGGTAAAACTTTTTTCATTGAACAAATAGACCATTCACTACAACCCTTCCTTTATCGCTTTTAGCTCCTCGGCTTCGGGGCGTTTTTTGTAATAGGGATCTAGCGGGAAGCAACCTGAGATTAGACCATGACGTGGCGCAGTGGTACAATCAGAAAACGTACGGCAAATGAGATTGCGAGTGAGTGTTTTTCCTTGAATCATATCGTCGGGCATAGATGGATACGAAAGCACCATACGCCCAAAACCCACGCTATCGGCCATGCCATTGCGAAGCACGTATTGCGCCACATTCGGCAACCATTCTTGCAAATAGGAATAGCCTGAACCAATAATCACCAATTCAGGAAATTCAGCTTTTAACCCTGCCGTCACATCAATTTGGCGCTTAACACCTGCAAAAGGCTCCTCAGGCGGCAAGTAACCGTCCGACGGCGGAAACAACGCAGGACGTGTCAGGTGAGGCGTGTAGTAAGGGCTTCCCCCCGTTACGCATATCAACTGAATTCCTAACTCTTGCGCCAAACTCAAAAAGGCTTTGGGTTCGGCCAAATCAATCGAAAGACCGTCTTTTTGCCCTCCAAACGCATACGGATAGGTCTCCATTTGTTCGGGTTCACCTTGGTCGTTGGCCCCTTTTTTAAACGGTATAAAATCGAAAGCGCTCAAGCGAATCCCCATTTCTAACCCTGGAGCGGCCTGTTTGATACCCGCGACGATGTTGCGGAGATAGCGTGTACGGTTTTCAAAGCTACCACCGTATTTTCCGTCGCGGTCGATGGCGCTCAAAAACTCATGCCCCAAGTAGCCGTGACAGTGTTTTATGTCCACAAAATCGTAGCCTGCCTTCTGCGCCAACACCGCTGCTTTTACGTACATGTCGATGATTTCGTCCACCTCTTCGTCGGTCAGGACGGGGTGATCGGCTTCCATGCCAAATTTTTTATTCAAAAACGGATGCGAATACAAAATTTTCGACTCAAACTTTTTGTGGCTATTGGGTTTGCAAAAACGCCCCGAGTGCGTGAGTTGCAGGCCAATGACTAAGTCGTCGGTGGTGCCGAATCTTTCATAATGTTTGTCCAAAATCAATTGCCGTAATTGAACGAACTCTTCAAAATTTTCTTCGTTCATGACCAACTGATTGGGATTGGCCTTGCCCTCGTGGCATACCGCTACCGCTTCACAACCAAACAGTAGCTTAGCCCCACTCACGGCGAATTTCACCCAACGGTTTTTGGTAAACTCCGATGGCTTCCCGTCAAGTGTGCCGTCCCAGCCTTCCATGGGCAAAATACACAGGCTGTTGCCAATCGTCTTGCCCGATTTGAGGGTAATCTTTTTACCAAATGGGCTTTCGGCAGGAGGCAATAAAGTTTCGTCAAACGCCAAATCAACTTGGCTATTTTCTAAGTGTTTCTTCAAATCGGCCGTCGTTTTTAGCTGGGCCACTCGGGTATATTTGGGTTTGTATTTTCCGCTGCTCATGGGAGTTCTGTTGTTCGTGATTGTTGGATTACTCCGTCAGACGATAGTCAGACGGGGCTTTTATTACCTATATGCTCGTTTGAGGTCTGACTGCCGTCTGACCTTTTCCTCCGTCAGACGATAGTCAGACGGAGTTTTTATTACCTATGCTCGTTTGAGGTCTGACTACCGTCTGACCTTTACCCTGTCAGACGATAGTCAGACGGGGTGCTTTATCGCTTATACTCTCTTTGAGGTCTGACTGGCGTCTGACCTCATTTTACACAGTTTAGAAAAGCGTAGTACGGTTCGTTGTTGATAATACGCTGCAAGTACAGGGCTGCTTCTCGAATGTGATAATCGCCCCACATACTCGACTCTCCGTACGGGATTTTACTACCTTCTGGGACATAATCCCAACCGTTGGGACGGTGATAAATCGAATGGAGCAATAATCCTTGGTGCTCAGGGTCGGTGCTGAGATATGGCGCTTGCAATAACGTATCCATCACTGTTAGTCCTGCTTGCCAATAACGCTGCCCTTCGACAGCTTCACCTTTGTCTGTCAAATACTTACCCAAACGCAACAACCCTTGTGCGCCAATGGCAGCGGCGGAACTATCGACAGGTTCGTGGTCGTTAATCGGCTCGGCAGGACGGTCGAGGTAATTGCCTAATTTGTGTAAATTTGGAGCACCCGTATCCCAATAAGGCACACCGTCGGTAGGCGTATGCTCAATAAAAAAGTCGCAAGTAGCACGGGCGGCTTTGAGCATCATGGCTTCGATAGACGCGCGTCCTCCCAGCGGCTCTAACGCCTCGTCCGAAATATGATTGAGGGCTTCCAACTGCTCAGGGAAACCACACATTGCCCAAGCCAAGCCGCGCGTCCACGTACTGAATCCTGTATAACCTTGTTGCGAATTGGGGCAACGATAGTTTCCATCTTTCGTATTAAAAACGCTTTCGTGGGCGGTACGTCCCCAAAGATCGTACGAATCGCGTCCTTCTCCGTAATAGACGGCATAATCGGCCGTGGCTTTGATGTGTTGGAGTGCGCGTTCGAGCAGGTTGATTTTAACGTCATTTTCTCCCTGAAAAACGTGTCCCAATTGATGGCTTACCACCAAAGCGCGGCACGAGCGAATGGTATCAACAAACAATGAATGAGGGCCATTGAAGGAATGAATAAAGCCGCCGCTCGCTTCACCGTCGCGGCCTTTGATGGTCGTCCAACGGCTTGCTTGCACAGCCCCTGAGATTTTCAGGGCCAATTCGTAGAAATTTTTCTCCCATTCATTGAAAGGGATTTTCCCTTCGTGCATCAATCGCAACAAATTGCCGTAGGTACTGACGTTGTTGAAGCCGTGGTCGTGCACGCCAATGTGGCTCACGTGAGGGGCCATGACCGAGAGCGTATTTTTGCGACCATAGTCCAAAAACGCTTCGTCGCCCGTGGCATCAAATTGTAAAATAGCTGCACCAAACTGGAAGCCTTGTGTCCATTCGGTCCAGCCGCGTGTGGTGTATTGACCTTGTACGGTAAAAACAGGTGAGCCTTTAGCGACGTCGTAGTGGTCGGCAATAGCACGGATTTTTTGCGCCGAAAGCGCCCAGAAATCGTGTAGCTTGGCTGATAAATCAGAAGGTGTAAGGGTGGAGTTAATCTGAATCATTCGGTATAGTCAACGGTTAATAGTCGAGGAAAACGTTCCGCTTTCCGAGCAGAAATGTTTCTTTTTGGTCAGTAGTATAAACCGTTTTTTGACTAAAATCTACTTGAGTTTCCCACAAAGTTCTCCCCAGTTTTCCTTGAATCAACTTGCACCAATTTGAACCACGTTTGAACGGGTTGTTTTTGAAGGGTTCCACAATTTTGTCGCAGTCATTTTTATTAACCACTCAAATTATTGTAAGCTATGCAATCGTACCTAAAAAACAGCCTGACATTCTTTGCCTTTACCTTGGTTTATTTCTTTGGCTTCAACACCATTGCCCAAGACAAAAGCACACGCCCAAGCCCGCCCGCTCAAGTATCTCGGGAAGTAGGTGGCATTACGATTAGTCTCAACTACGGTCAGCCTTCGGTCAAAGGCCGCAAAGTGTGGGGGGAATTGGTGCCTTACGGACAAGTGTGGCGGGCGGGGGCCAACGAGGCTACCACTTTTGAAATCGACAAAGATGCCACCATTGAAGGCGCTACCTTGCCTGCGGGCAAATACGGTTTCTTTGTCATTCCTAGCGAGGGGAAATGGACGCTCATTTTCAACAAAGTAGCGGCGCAGTGGGGAGCTTTCAAGTACGACGAAAAACAGGATGCGTTGCGCGTGAATGTACAGCCTAAAAAATCGTCGCAATTCAACGAAAAACTGCTCTACACCATTTCTCCCAAAGGCAAGGTTTCACTGTTGTGGGAAAACATGGAAGTAGCTTTTAGTGTCAATCAGTAACCTGTTGTACAAACCTTGGCAGATAACCACATAGCTCACAATAATTGTGCGCTATGTGGTTTATTTTGTGTAAACCTTGGTCTTATTTCCCTTGGCTTGTTTCCCAATCTAAACGCTGGTTTTCCTTCTCAAGTACCTGACGAAGTTTCTCGTACGGCAATTTTTGAGGGGAAACGTTGTTTTCAATGGACAAGACCGCCGCTGCTGCCGCCGACTGTCCCAGTATCATAAACACAGGCTCCATACGGATAGAACCATAAGCAATGTGCGAACTTGATACGCAGACGGGTACCAGCAGATTGGCACATTCCGTTTCTTTGGGTAAAATTGCCCCATAGGCAATCGAATACGGTCTATCGGGATGAACGCCGATGTCGCCTTCGTTTTGAACGTAGGCTTCGGGGCGGCCTTCCGCTTTAGTCACAAAACGCTGGGCATTGTGCGAATCGAGCGAGTACGACCCCATTCCCACTGGCTGAGGTACGTTGGTTTTGCCCAAAGCATCGGCTTCGGTCATCACAAAAACGCCTTTCATCCGTCGTGCTTCGCGGATGTATAGTTGATGCGGCCAGCCGCCGTTGTCCTTAAATTCATCTTTGGGTAAGCCCCACTGTTTCATTTTGTCTTGTACGTCGGCAGGAACGCGAGGGTCGTTTTGCAAGAAATACATCAAGCCTTTTTGGTATAATTCGTGGTCTTTGATGATAGCCTTACGACGTTCGTAACTCGCTTCGGGATAATCGTAGTTTTTGCCAATGTAGTCGGTACTAAAAGGCCCGTGGTTGTTGGTATCCGTTTTACGGTTCGGAATGGGGTCATACTTATCGAACGTCTCGCGCCAGCCCGTCGCAAACACCCGCGCTACCAACTCGTATCGGTCGGGGTTATACCCTTCAGGTTTGGTAAAAAACACGCGGTTGTCGGGGTGGTTGCTCAAACACATTCGGAAGCAGTAGGCTTGGAGTTTGTTATCCCCCGACCCATTTTCACCTGGTGTTTCGGACGAAATTTCTGGCAAAAGTCCGCTTTTAGGGTCATTCTCAACTTTGTACGGACTCACTGGTTTTTTGAAATAATGCCCGTGCTGAAACACCCCTACTTGTACACCGTTCCATTTTTCGCCATAGACGCTGTTGGCCTCACGCCCCACGTGGTAACTCACGCCCGCAGCCGCCATCAAATCGCCCTCGTAAGTGGCGTCAATAAACATTTTTCCTTCATAGACATTGCCACTTAGGGTACGAAACGAGGTAATTTTTCCAGATTTTTTGACAACACCTTTGGCCGAACGGTCGAGCCATTCGTTGCGATACACCACCAATTTGTTTTCTTTGACAAAATCTTCAAAAACCTGTTCTGCCGCGTGGGGTTCAAAAATCCACATCGTACGGTTAGCACCGTCGAGGGCGGGCGTTCCTTGGCCTTTGTTGCCATATTCTTCCTTTTTTTGCCATTGCCACGACTCTTTTTCTTGGTAATGCTGGTACAAGCGGTGGTAAAACTCCCGCGAAAGCCCGCCAATGACTTGCTTGTTGCCCGTATCGGTAAACCCAAGCCCACCCGACGACAACCCACCGAGGTGTTTATCAGGCGAAACGATAATGGCGGTTTTACCCATTTTTACCACCTGCACCGCCGCCGTCACCGCCGATGACGTACCGCCGTAAATAATCACGTCGGCTTTACGAACCAAAGCGTGAGGAGCCAGCGTTCGGTTGGTTTTGAAACTTGGCAAGAAAAGAATAGCCCCCAAAAGCCAAATTAAAAGGGATGTTTTTTTCATTAGAAATGGTTTAGGAATTTAAAAGTTTTTTCAGGTACGCGGGATAATTGGCGCCATCAGTTGGGTCATTACCAACGTGCTATGGTAATAAACCAAAACTACGTTTAGATTTACTCTGGCTATTGTGTTCTATCAGTGAAAACACATAGAACACAATAGAATAGGCACCAAAAAAATAGAAGTTTTTGTACCTTGCTCAACCACGAATACTCTTCTAATAACCAGGATTTTGACTTAGTTTGGGGTTAGAATCTCTCTCCGTTTGCGGAATAGGGTACAAATAGTGATACTCTTCAACCTTGATGCTCGGGTTTTGGATTTTCAGGGCTTCAATCAGTTTTTTCCGTCTGGACAAATCAAACCACCGATGTCCCTCAAAGGCCAATTCTAAGCGTCTTTCCAACAGCAAACTATCTCTAAATTGTGCCTGCGTCAGGTTGGGCGTCAGGTTAGGAATCCCCGCACGACTACGAATCCGATTGACGTTAGCGTAGGCTTCGGTAGAAGCAGCTGCTTGTTCGTTGAGGGCTTCGGCATACATCAAAACAACATCGGCGTACCGAAGTACGGGAAAGTTATTGCTTCCTTCTCCATTGGCGGTAGCGGTGGGGTCTAAATATTTATATACATAACACGGAAACGCGACACTCGCTGGAGCCGCAGGAGTCCCTGTGGCCGTGTAAAGTCGCAAATTGATGTTTCGACGCTTATCGTCGGCGCGGTAAGTACGGTAAAGGTTTTCGGTTACGGGGTCATCTCCAAAACCAGAAACGCCATTAACTCGGTCAAAATTAGGCCGCATGTAGCCCTGCATAAAGCTCCCTTCTCCAACCCCACCGCCGAGGGCTTGTACTTCAAAAATGGCTTCTTTTCCGTTTTTATTTGCAATGGTAAACACGTCGGCGTAGTTGGCCCAAAGGTCATACACCCCCATGTCCATTACTTCTTTGGCCTTTGCCGATGCCTTGGGCCATTCTTGGCGGGTCAAATAGACTTTGGCCAAAAACGCCTTTGCGGCTCCCTTCGTGGCGCGGCCACGGTCGCCCGCTCCGTAAGTAGCTGGCAAAACCGCCTCTGCTTCCGTAAAATCCTGAATAACTTGCTGATACACCTCATCGACCGACGCCCGTGCTACGGCCAAATCGTTGAGTGAGGTGGTTTCTTTGGTCACCAACGGAACGCCCCCAAACAAGCGCACCAAGTTGAAATAATAAAAACCACGCATAAACTTAGCTTCGGCAATTAATCGGTTTTTCAAGTCAGTATCCATCGTCACATTAGGTACGCGACTGATGACGGTGTTGGCCCGATTGATGGCACGGTAAGTAGCCGTCCAGAGCGATTGAAAAGTGCTCGTGGCTGGCGTAAAGGTGTATTTATCCAAATCGTTTTTGGCTTGGTTGGCCGTTGAGCGTCCTCCGCCCCATTCGGAGTCGTCGGTGGCTTGGTCTTGCAAAATCCACACGATTTGATTGTACATTTCGGCCGTATTCATCAGGTCATAGACCGAACTTACTGCGGCTTTGGCGTCATCGGCATTTCGGTAAAAATTTTCAGGGGTAAAATTCGACTCAGGCGTTTGCTCTAAGACGTTGCAAGACGCAACACAAAGTGTCAGACAAAGACCTGTAAGTATATATTTTGCGTTCATTGTATTCATGAGTTTAATGAATTAAAAACCGACATTAATGCCCAATAACAAGGTTTTTGCGGCAGGGTAGCTGCTGTAATCAAACCCTTGACTACGACTATCTTGCCCGAAGCGGTTTACCTCAGGGTCATAGCCCGAATATTTCGTCCAAGTCAGGTAGTTTTGTGCAGTCACATACACCCGAAACGACTGAATATTAAGCGCTTTTATCACCGATGCGGGCAGGTTATAGGCCAATTGAGCGTTTTTCAACCGCAAGTACGAACCATCTTCGATTTGGCGCGACGAAATACGGTTGGCAGGCCGCGTGGTTGAAGCCCTTGGAATATCTGTATTGGTATTTGTTGGCGTCCAACGGTTCAACATATCTCGGTTTTGGTTGTTGACCCCGCTCAAATACTCCAACTCAAACCGATTGGCGTTCAGGATTTTATTCCCATAAACACCTTGCAAAAACAGGGTTAGCTCAAAGCCTTTGTACGAAAAGGAGTTGCTGATACCTCCCAAAAACTTGGGCTGGGCGCGACCGATGATGGTACGGTCGTTGTCATCAATCTTCTTATCGCCGTTCAAATCAGCGTATTTGCGATCGCCTGGTTTCCGCGCCTGCGGGTCGCTCAGTGCCGTCAGCTCATCGGTTGTTTGATAGAGGCCATTGGTCACGTAGCCATAAAACGACCCCAACGGTTCGCCCACCCGAATAACACCAGAGTTGACATTTTGGGCAATGTTGGCTACTTGGCCCGCAAAAATTTGGGGAGCGCCGCCAATGTCCAAAACAGTGTTGCGATTGGTGGCAAAATTGAAGTCGGTATTCCATTTAAACGCTTTATCAATATTGCGCGACGAAAGGCTAAATTCTATCCCTTTGTTCTCTACTTTTCCCAAATTTTGAATAGCGCTCGAATACCCCGACGTACTCGGAACGGTTACGTTTAGCAATAAATCTTTGGTACGTTTGAGGTACAAATCGGCCACCAATGTGATTCGGTTGTTGAAGAAACCAACATCAATACCCAAATCCGCTTGGGTCGTCGTTTCCCACGACAAATCGGGGTTGGCAATTTGGGAAGGCCCAATTCCCGTCGAAACGGCATTGCCAAAAATATAATTTTGCGTTCCTAACAACGAATACGCGGGATAATTGCCAATGCCATCTTGGTTTCCTGTAGAACCGTAGGTAGCCCGCAATTTCAAGTCACTAATTACTCGGGCATTTTTCAAGAAATCCTCTTCCGACACACGCCACGCCAACGCCGCCGAAGGGAAATATCCATAGCGGTTATTGGCGCCAAAGCGCGAAGAACCGTCGGTCCGAAAAGACGCCGTAAAGAGGTATTTGTCGCGGTAACCGTAGTTGATTCTGGCCAAGTACGACTGCAAGCCCCACGTACCGATGCCCGACGAAGGCACCAATGGCACCGAACCTGCCCCCAAATTGCCCGAATTTAAGTTATCATTTACAAAGTTTCGCGAAGCCGCCGTATTGTTTTCGGTACGGTTGGCCTGTTGGGTGTAACCTATCAAGGCGCTGATGTTATGGACGCCAAAAGATTTGGTGTAACTCAACAAATTTTCATTCAACCACGTCATGGATTGTCCATTGAAAATAGACGCCGCACCACCTTGCGCCAAACCACTCCCTACGCTACGCGGCAGGTACGAATCTCGCTTTTGAATGATGGCATCTGCCCCCAATAACACTTTAAAATTCAACCCTTCCATGATTTGGTATTCTCCAAACACATTTCCAAAAACACGCATCGCGGTGGTAGTATTTTGACTTTCTTTGGCCAAAGCAGCGGGGTTATCGGCCGTAAAAGATAACGCTGGACTGGTGATAAGGTAAGTACCATCAGGGTTATAAACGGGCAGGATGGGCGGGAATTGCAAGGCCGCAATGGTTACCAATCCTGCGCTTCCCAAATCCCCATCGGTACGCGATTGGTTGGTGACGGTACGGTTAACAGTAAGGCTGTTTCCTACTTTGAGGCGGTTGGTGAGCTTTCTGTCTAAGTTGAGTCGGAGCGAATAACGGTCAAAATCGGAGTTTGTCACAATCCCGTTTTGTTTAAAATAACCTCCCGAAAGCGCGTATTGCGTTCGTTCATCGCCACCACTCATCGAAAGTTGGTAGTTAGAAATGGGCGCCGAGCGAAAAATCTCATTTTGCCAGTCTGTACCTTCGCCAAAAGCGTTCACTTGGTCTGGGGTATAAACGGCGGCGCGTCCTTCGTTGGTATTGGCATCATTGACAAACTGGGCATATTCACGGCCGTTCAATACGCCATATTTTTTACGGACTTCCTGCACACCATAATAGCTTTCAAGGTTGATGGTGGATTTGCCTGCTTTGCCTCGTTTGGTGGTAATAATCACGACGCCATTGGCCCCGCGCGAACCATAAATGGCCGTAGAAGAAGCATCTTTCAAAACCGACATAGACTCGATGTCGCTGGGATTGAGCGTACTCAACACGTTGAAACTCGACCCACTGCCCGCACCATCGTTTTTGAACGGAATCCCATCAATAACGTACAAGGGTTCATTATCGCCCTGAATTGAGTTTCCTCCGCGAATTCGGATGGTAGTAGAGCCCCCTGGCGCACCTGAGTTTTGGGTGATTTGTACCCCCGCCGCGCGCCCTTGCAAGGCTTGGTCGAGCGACGTAACCGCCACTTTTTTGATTTCCTCAACGGCCACCGTCGCTACCGAACCCGTCAAATCACTTTTTTTGACTTGACCATAACCAACTACCACTACTTCGTTCAGCGCCTTGATGTCGGCTTTCAAAGCGATGTTCAATTGGGTTTGGTTGCCAATGGCCATTTCTTGCGGCTCGTATCCGACAAAGCTAAACACTAAAATAGCGCCATTGTCAGGAATTTGGAGCGAATATTCCCCATTGGCATTGGTGGTTGTGCCTTTTGTTGTTCCTTTTATCAAAACACTTACCCCTGGCAGCCCATCGCCTTTTTCGGCATCGGTGACTTTGCCTTTAAGTACTTGCTCGACCGCCGCCCTTGTCTCGAACGGCGTCAGTACTTCCGTTGTGGTGGCAGTTCGTTCTACTTCTTGCCCAGGCAACATGCCCTCGGGGAACCGCTCCAAAACGCCACTGGACGATTTGGAAGATTTTTTACGCTCACCAATAATCAAATAAGAATTGCTGTTTACTTTTTTGTACTTCAACCCCAACGGTCGCAGCAGGTTGTCTAGGCTTTTTTCAAGCTTCAATTGTTGATTGACGGGCGCTGCTTGAACGACCAAGCCTTCGACCGCATCGCGCTCAAACATAATCTCTACTTGGTACGTTTTCATCAGCTCACTGAGCACCTCCTTGAGCGGGCGCGGCGCAGCCGTGCGAGCGCTATCGTTGTTTTTTTTGATAACCGTTTGGGCTTTGGCAAACGTCTGCGTTCGTCCCAACTGATTTCCCAGTAAAATCACTGTGAGGAGAAGCCCAATTTTGGAGGAATTTGATAATCGTTTTTTCATATTCTCGATAAGTTAAATTCGCTTAGTTAATTAAACAGTTACACCACTATAGACTTTCCAAGTTTCAAGCTCATCTCTTTGATAATCAATAGATTTTTAAACTTGGAAAGTCGGCTATTTCACTTATTTATCAGACAGTTGAACTCTATTCCCTTGCCTAACTACACTAATATCCAACAGCTCCGAAATGGACTGTAAGAGTTGGTCAACGTTCTCTGCCCGAAACGACCCCATAATGACCCGCTCGGACAAATCTTTGTCTTTGATTTCGACCTCCAACCCGTAGTTTTCTTGCAGCAGATAGGCGACATCCTGCAAGCTCGTTTCTTCAAACACAAATCGTTTTTGCTCCCATGCGGCGTAATTTTGGGGATGCGACACGGCCTTTTTATCCATGTTATTCTCGCGGTCGAGCGTGACCAAATCGCCAGGTGTAAGCACAATTTGTTTTTGGGTACGGCCTTGTTGGTAGCGCACCTGTACTTTCCCTTTGCTCAATACCACTTTAGAAATCCGCTGGCGGGCATATACCGAAAATTCCGTCCCCAAAACCACCACCTCAAATTGCTTGTTGGTTTTTACCACAAACTTCTGATGGTCAGGCGTATGCGTAACCGAAAAACTCGCTTCCCCTTTCAGGAACACTTCCCGATTTTTTGTCCCAAAACCAAAACGCGGGAGCCGTAGCAACGAATTGGCATTGAGTGTCACTTTACTTCCATCTGGCAACAGCACCGACTTAGTTTCGCCAAAGGCAGTTTGGTAGGTTTGGTATAATAAACTGCCACGGAACAGCCAGCCTACGCCGCCCAGCACCAACACAACAGACGCCGCGGCTAACCAACGAAACCAGTAGCGACGGTTTGACGAAACAACGGGTTCCGACGCGGCCAATTCGGCTTGGAGGTGGGTATGGGGGTTGGCTTCCAAAAATGCCTCGTAATTTTCTAAGGCCAATTCGCTCTGAGGTAAGTACTGCGGGTGCGTCTGCTCCCACTCTTCGAGCCACGCGAAATACTGCTCTTCGTTGGCTTCGATTTGTAACCATTCGTCTATCATCTTTCGTTGTAATGGCGAAGATTTATGGGCAAAATGGCTAAATATCAACTCTTTGCTTATGTCTCGTTTCATTTGTTTCAGATAGTGTGTTACTATTTAGATAAGAAATAGGCCAACTCCCCTTAGTCACAGGTGGTTTTTGAGCCCATTTCGCATGATACTCAGCGCCTTCCCTAAATGAGCTTCGACTGTTTTGAGGGAGAGGGCCATTTCATCCGCTATTTCTTGGTATTTTTTTCCCTCAAAACGGCTCATTAAAAACACCTTTTGGCATTGTGGAGGTAAGGTATTGACGAGTTCTTCCACTTTTTTGACGACTTCTTCGTATTGCGTGGCGTGGTCGGGTTGTTGGCCACGGGGTGACTCGCGGTATTCTGCCAACTCGATAGTTTCGGTTTCTTTGAACTCCCAACGTAAGTAGTTAAGTGCCTCATTTCGTACACTTCTAAACAAATAAAGACGATACGAACTCGTGACGGTTTCGTAGGCTTTGGTTTTCCAAAACCGACAAAACACATCACTCACTAGGTCTTCGGCAATGTCTTTGGAATACACAAATCGCACGGCATGGCTGCACAGGATTTTGTGATAACGGCGAAACAACAACGCACAACCCTGAGAAGGGTTTTCGACAAAAGCTTGTCGGATAAAAAGTTCGTTGTCATTCCATTCCCGTTTTTCGCTGGCCAATTCCTCGTTGGTAGCTCCTTCGTTCAGCAATGAATGCACATTCGGTTTCGGTGCTTCATCACCCGCACTATCCAGTAAGGTCGATTGCATTTTATGGGTTTTGGATAAAAATTTCTTAGACACTTTATATAATAGAGACAAGTTTTCTAAAAACTCCCCTTAGTTCCCTATCAGAAATTTTGAAATTAATGTGCTAATCGTAGTGTTACTCCTTCGTCAACTATCGACTTTACTATTTATCTTTGAACTCATTTGGAGATACTAATAATGATGAAACTCCCTTTTTTAACCCTTTGGGTTTGCCTTCTTACGTTTTGGGCACAGGCTCAGAAAGATACGCTTGTTGTCAAAGACATTGTATATGCCGAAGCCGACGGCAAAAAGCTCCAACTGGACATTTATAAACTCAAGCAGCATACTTCTCCCTACTTAATTGTTTGGATTCACGGCGGCGCTTGGCATTCGGGCAGTAAAGAAAACCCGCCTTTAGGGATGTTGGAACATGGCTATGCGCTGGCAAGTGTTGATTTTCGGGCAAGTACCGAAAAGGCTTTCCCTGCGCCCGTGCATGATATCAAAGCCGCGATTCGCTTTTTGAGAGCCAACGCTGCTACCTACGGCTACCGAGCCGATAAAATCATCATTTGGGGAGCTTCTTCGGGTGGACATTTGGCGGCGTTGGTTGCTACGACCAACAACCACCCAACGCTCGAAGGAACGCTTGGAAAATACACCTCCACTTCTTCATCGGTACAAGCGTGCATTGATTTTTTTGGCCCGACCAATTTCTTAACCATTCTGAACCAATCGACACCCCACGGCCTGAATGTGCGTTTGCCTGCCTTGGCCATTTTATTGGGCAAACCCGTTGAGCAAGTGCCCGACCTAGCCAAACTCGCCAGCCCTGTTTATCAGGTAACTGCCAATGCGCCGCCCCTTTTTATTGTGCACGGCGAGCAAGATATTCAGGTACCTATCAACCAATCCATCGAATTGATGAGTGTTTACAAAAGTAAGAACCTACCCGTTCAGATAGAATTTATTCCCAACGCAGGCCACTCCAGCCCTGAGTACGCCAAGAAAGAATTGATGAATAAGATGGCGGGATTTTTGAAGGGGGTGTTGTAATCGGTCTGACTATCGTCTGACCGAGACAAATCGTTTTTTTACTTTTTAAAACCAGTAATGGTATTTCCAACTGCCTGTTTGGAATCATAACGATATACGCCATCGAATGAGCCAAACCAAATACTACCATCACTCGCCTCTAAAATCCCAAAAAGATTTAGTGATTGAGGTATTTCAATGACCATTGGCTTTTGATTAGCCGATGACTTTGTATCATAACGGCAAAGTGCCCATATTCCATTGGCATTGTTTCCACTGGTCCAAATATTTCCTTTTTTGTCTTCATAGACATAGTTAACAATATCATGGGTAAAGTTGGTGCACTTGTTACCGTCGTAGCGCCAAAGACCCTCACCTCCCCCAAGCCAAATATTGCCTTTTTTATCTTCGATTATTGACCAAACGTCACTAAAAGTTTTATTGTCTTTGCTTGTAAAAACGGTTGTTTTTTCCCCATCATAAGTGTAGGTATTGTCCCTTGTACCAAACCAAATTCGCCCAGTTTTGTCTTCTATAATTGTAGTGACACCGTTATTAGAAAACCCACCCTCAGTTGTAAGATTTTGAAAAGGCTGCCCAAGTGACCGCCTAGGGTTGTAAGAGCTAACACCCCCTCTTGTGCCAAACCAAACAGTACCAATTCTATCTTCATACATACACATAACTTGGTTACTGATGAGTCCATCCTCGGTTGTGAAATGTTGCAAGGATTTCTTCACCGAATCATAATAGTAAGCCCCTGTGCCATTATTACCGAACCAAAAATTCCCTTTGCTATCCTCCAAAACCGAAAAGAAACGGTTTGAACCTACTTCGCCTGTGATATTGGTAAAACTCTTTCCATCGTAGCGAATAATACCTTCGTTTGAAGCAAGCCAAATATTACCATTTCTGTCTTGTTTGATAATACGAACCGATGTAGTTGGCCCGTAGGAGGTGCTCTCGCCTTTATTTTGTGCGATACAACAACTGCAAAAAACAATCATCAAGAACAAAACCCCTAATTTTAGCTGATTCATCATTACTCCTTTTTTACGTCCAAAGATTTCAACAAACCTACTGACTTTCAAGAAAATCGTTGGTTAATGGATTGTTAATACCAATCAAAAAATAGCGGTTGTAATCGGTCTGACTATCGTCTGACCGAGACAACACTGACCGAGACAAAAGCATAAAAAAAGGGCTTGTCACCAATAAGTAACAAGCCCTGTTAATCCATTTCAACGCTGTCAGGATTTGTTATCGTAGTTGACGAACCCTGACAGCGTTTTTATTACTTCTCCAACGGATGCTCGCTCAGGAGCTTTGTTGAAGTATAAATATCGCTTTTGCTGGCCGTGGCTGCCCGTACTTCTTTTACTTTTTCGGGCGTAATGGCCGAGGCTTTGTTGCCAAACGAGTTTCGGACGTAGGTCAAAACTGCCGCGACTTCTTTGTCGTTGAGCAACCCTGCAAACGGCGTCATCGGCACTTGGCCAGCGTATTGTTTGCCATTTACTTCAATCGGCCCCATGAGTCCTTTGAGAGCGATTTTGATAAGACGTTCTTCGTTGCCCTGTACCCACTTCGTCCCTGCCAACGGTGGGAAGCCCGAAGCTGTCAATCCGTTTCCGTCGGCTTGGTGGCAGGTAGCGCAATAACCTTCTTTGCCATAAATGGTTTTACCCAGCTTAAACAATTCCAATTCTGCTCCTTTCAAGGTCGATACTACTTCTGCTTCTTTTTTCTTCACCACCACATTCTCTCCCTTCAAGTGAGCCACTGCCGTTTCGTGGGCATACACCATCCAATCGTCCAATGGTTTTTTGGCGGCTTCGGCCAAAATTGGCAAGCCCTTTTCTTTGCCAATCCACGAGGCGGCCACAATCGCCATCAAGCGAACGCGCGTATTTTCGTCTTTGGCCGCTTGCATGAGCAAAGCCGCTTGGTCGGGCACTTGGTGGCCTGTGTAGCGAACTACTTGAACCGCCGCCGAACGCACGTGGTAATCTTTGGCTTTGAGCAACTGACGCAATAGTTTTTGATCTACTTTATCCAATCCCCAGCTTACCCAAAGTGCCTCCAACAAATGATGCTCGTAGCGCGGGTCGCTTTTATCGAGGCTAGCCGCCCATTTGGTGATTTTGGGCAATACTTCAGCGGCATTACGGCCCCGAAGTTCGCGGCGAGTGCGGTAGCGGGTACGGTATTCGGGTAGTTTTAGGTTGTCTAACAATGTTTCTACCGAAGCCCCGTCAATTTTGGCAGGAGTAACCAACGGACGCGATGGGTACGTTACGCGATAGATACGGCCGTGAACGTGGTCACGGAGCGGGTCGCGGGCGTTGTGCTGCATGTGACCGATGAGGATATTGTGCCAGTCAATGACGTACAACGAGCCATCGGGCGCTACTTCCATATCCACAGGACGGAAGTTGCGGTCGGAGCTCACAATCAGGTCTTGGCGGTGTTTTGTTTTAAAACCTGTGCCGTCGTCCCACACTTGGTGTTGTTTTGTTCCTAAGAAACCAATGGTATTGTTAATCAACATATCCCCTTGAACTTCGTCGGGGAAGTGGCGGCTCCACAAGAACTCTAAGCCTGACGTTGGGCGTACCATGTGGTCTTTTTCAATCAGCTGCACCGATTTGTGGGTGGCTTGGCCATAGCGAGGCAATACCGAACCTGGCAACATCCAACGCACGTCAGGGCTGGACGTTTCGGCAAAGAAAGGCTGTCCCCAATCGTCGAAGGCAATGCCCCACGGGTTAGGAATTGACAACTGAGCGGTGCGTTCCAATTTTTTAAGTTGGGGTGAATAACGATAAAAACCACCGTTGGTCGCGCGCACCGTTCCGTACGATGTTTCGACACTGGTGTGCAAAAACACCCCTTCTCCCGTATAAATAGCCCCCGACGGGTCGGCACAAAACGCACTGCTGTTGTGGTGCGTATCGTGGTCGTCGAAGCCACTCATCAAAATTTCTACTTTGTCGGCGCGGTCATCGCCGTTGGTATCCGTAAATAACTTTAGGTTGGTTCCTTGCGATACATACACCCCTTCTTTGGCAATTTCAAAACCCAACGGCAAATGTAGCCCTTCTACAAATATCGTTTGTTTATCGGCCTTACCGTCGTTGTTGGTATCTTCCAAGATGATGATTTTATCGCTAGGTTTGGCATCCCCTGGTTTATAGTGCGGATAGCTTGGCATGGTGGCTACCCACAAACGCCCTTTGTTATCGAACGACATCTGCACGGGGTTGGCCAAATCCGTAAATTCTTTTTCGGAGGCAAATAACTCAATTTTATATCCATCAGGTACTTTCAATTTACTCACTGCCTCGTCTCCGTAGAGGTAGGTTAGACTACCGTTTTTATCGGGGTTAAAGTTGGTTTTAACAGGAGGTAGCGTCCGCGTTTTAGCGTCGGCGGCGGCAATATCCATCTTTGCTCCTTTGGACGCTGCCAACCACACGGCCGTATCACGAATGGCCGTCATCTGACGAATTTTCTCAATTTCGGCAGGATAATTATCAGGGCCAAACGGATTGTAGCGGCGGCCATAGACGTGTACTCCGTTAGGAATTTTGAAGTCGTTGTGCCACATCCAGTTTTTCTCTGCTACGGCCGCATGAACGAGCGTACGGTTGCTTTCAGCTTTGGCAGGCGTTTTTCCTGCTAATTTATCGGCCAAAAACACCCCGAACTTTTTATATCCATCTTCCGTCAATTGCGAACCGTCGATGGTCAATGGTTCTTTCGATTCGGCATACCATTGTTTGGAAGGAGTAAAAGCGTCAATAAACAAAAGGTTGTTGCGCGTTGCTACCTCTTTAATGGCATTGGTATATAATTGCAAATTGGCGTTTTCTTTCACGCCATTGGGTAAATCGTGCAAACTTGATAAGTCCTCAAACGCAATCGGCGAAACCAACACCAACTGAGGCGCTGCACTTCCGTTGTAGGTTTGGCTGAGGGTATGTTTGATAAACGCATCCAGCTCGGCTTTGAAATTGGCAACACCTGCCGCTCCTTGAAACGACTCGCTGTAGCCAAACATTCCGACGACGACATCGGTTTTGAGGCGCGTCAACCACTGGTCGGGCGCGTCAAAAAAGCCTTCACTGGCCGATTTATTGGCGTATTCGGTTTGAAATTTCTCTGCTCCAGGAAACGCCCAAGGGTTGTTTCGGCTCGCATGAGGTCGAAAACCTGGGGTATCGCCGCCGTCGCACATGTTACGAATGTACAGTTGACTGTCGGGATAACGGAGCTGCATTTCTGTTTCGAAATAATCGTAGTTCAGCATTCGAGAACCAAGATTCCCCCCGATTAACGAAATGTGCGTTCCTTTTTCAATTTTCAGTGGGGTGGCTAACTCTGGCTGAAAAGCACTGAAGGCAATGAACGCCGCACTCGCAGCGATCAGCAATCCTTGGACGCTTCTTCTCATGGATTTAGGAATTTATGTAATAGGGTTTACTTTTCTATTTTACAATACCACGGTAAGGTACCTGAATGGCTATTTTTCCCTTCCATTTTTTTGGAACAGGCTTATCCAATAGCCATAGTATTGAATTGATGGTCAGGCGCTGAACCCCTTCTTCTTGAAAATCTTCGGGGTGCCCTAATGTGGTAAAAAACACCTTTGCACCTTCCTTATTTTTCCACGTCCACGCTACGGGGTTGTCAATGGCCGCTTTGTCGGGATTCACTGATTTTCCCAGCAAAAGCGAAACAGAACCTTGAGGAGGATAATCGGGTTTGACGCGATACAACCACGAAGACACATGAAACGAGGCAGGTACTCCTCTCAAAATCGGGTGCTTGGCCGCTTCAGGAATGATGGTTACGTCGGTGGTACTTTTGTGGCCGTAGTGCGTGTGCCCCGCTCTGCCCCAACCTGGAGGCGTACCAAAAGCGCGTTCGCCAAAGGCATTCCACACTTCGGAAGGGTCACCTTTGGGGAAATTAAAGGCGTGGGTGGACGTACGGAAACCCATCACAGGTTTTCCCGACTTTAAGTATTCATCAATAAAAGCCAGTTGGTCGGCAGGCAGCTGCCGCCAACGCAAAAAGAACACGGCCAAATCAGCTTCGCGGAGCGCTTCTAACCCTGGAATGTTTTTTTCGGCGTTTTGGTCAGGATAGGACGAGAGGATTTTGGTACGAACGCCGTAGTTTTTTTCCAACTCGGCGGCTATCAATGGTAAAGTTTGCTCGCCGCTGTATTCGTGGTCGCCGCACACAAAAACCACCAACGGTTTTTTTTGTGCCAATACGCCCTGCGACGGAAGCACCCAAGCAATAAAAAGTGAGAGAAAAGAAATAAGGCCAAAACTCCAAAGGGTACGGAGCTTCGGATGACGGTGGGTCGGTTGGTTCATCGGCATGTACTGATTAAGCTTCTGTGTTGGTTAAAAAAAGGAAACGATGTGTTTGTATAAAAAGTAGCCAAATTGGAGTTTATACCGTAGGCTTCTGATTAAAAGATGCCTACGGTATGAATCAAGCTTTCTATCTATTTATGCACCCTTTTAATACGTGTTAACAGTTATTTGTTAACTGTTATTCGTTAACTGCAATACACATAGTTCACTATGTTTTCTATGTGTCTATTCTACTGTGCGCTATGTGTTTAAAGCAAATGACACCTAATAACCAGGATTTTGCTTCAATTTGCTATTGTTACGGATTTCAGCCGTTGGAATAGGAAACAGTAACTCACGGTCTTTGAGCGTAGGGCCGTAAGAAAACTTGTGACCCACGTAGTTTTCAAACTTCTTGGTAGAGACGTTGAAAGCTTTACGCAAACGCACCATGTCGTACCACGTTTTGTTTTCAAAGCTCAACTCGTACCAACGTTCCCGCCAAATGGCTTCTCTCAACTCTTCTTTGCTCAAGCCCTTCAATTCGGGTAATTCGGCGCGCTTACGAACGGCATTGACCGCCTCATACGCCGCCGCCGTTGGGCCATTTGCTTCGTTTGACGCCTCCGCCAATGTCAACAATACCTCAGCATAGCGCAATACCGTCCAGTTCAAGTCACTGCTAGTGGTCGAAAGTTGGGCGGTGTTGTCAAAATGTTTGTACAAATAATAGCCTCCCAAATTACGCGTTTTGGTACGGTCGCTGCGCAACGAAAACGACGAATAGTAAAATTGCTTTTCGGCGACCCGCTTGTCTCCTTGTTCGTACGATTCCACAAACTCTTTGTTGGCAAAAATCGCACCCGTTTCGTCGGTATAAGCCGAAATCCCTTGGTTGTACGGAATAATCGACGTTTGCCAGTTGGAAGGCAATACAAAGGCGGCAAATTGCACCATAAAGATATTTTCGCCCGTATTTTTCTTGGCAGGATTGTGCAAGTCGTCGTACGATGGAAACAGGCTAAAGCTCTTCATCTGAACTACTTCTTGGGCTTTGTCAGCCGCTTTTTTGTAGTACTCAGCGCCTTTTTGCAAAGGATAGCCCGCCATCGTCAGATATACCGAAGATAGCAGTGACTTCACTGCCCCCAACGAAGCGCGCCCCGTCACATCCGCATTGGGCAAGCCCGAAGCCTCGGCTTCTACCAAATCAGCTTCAATCAATTTATAAATTTCTTCGACGGATGCTTGTGGTGCGTACAAATCGGGTGATTTGAGGTCGATGGGGTCTTTAATCAACGGGATGCTGCCAAAAATGCGCACCAATTCGTAGTAGTATAACGCCCGCAAGAACCGTGCTTCGCCCAAATACCGCTTTTTGGCGGCCTCGTTCATCGTAATGCCAGGGATTTTGGCAATGGCCAAGTTGGCATTGGCAATGCCACGGTAGTGGTTGGTCCAGTACGTCGCCCCGTAGCCATTGTCGGAGTTGTTGACCAAGTTACGCACAAAAATACTGTTTTGGGCTTGCCCCAATTCAGTATTGGCCAAGCCCGTCGCAAATTCGAGCATCATCCAAGGCGCGCCTCCAAAACCTCCTCCCAGTACGTTGCGGAGGTTTTCGTAGATGGAGTTGACCACGCTTTCGGCGTGTTCGGGTTTGGTGAAATAGTTTTCGAGGGTGAAGTTTGAGCGGTCGGGTTCTTCCAAAAACTCCGAGCAACTTCCTGCCGATACCAATAGCGCTCCGCTAATTAACCATCGGCTGATATATTTTACTGTCGCGTTCATGCTTGATTTCTTTTTAATGAAGGTGATACAACAATTACAAACCGATATTTAACCCTACCATAAACACCCGTGGTTTTGGATAAGCGTACAAATCCACGCCTTGGTCAAAGGCCGAACCTGAGGTAGAAACTTCTGGGTCGTAGCCTTGGAACTTGGTTCTGAGGAAGAAATTCTGTACCGATGCAAACGCGCGCAAACGGTTCAAATGAATTTTCTCAATCATTTTGGTCGGGAAGCGGTACGACAACAACAGGTTACGTCCACGAATGAATGACCCATCTTGCACGCGGTCGGTGTCGTTGTTGGTGTTATATCCTGCCGAAACAGGGCGAGTTTGGGCGATGTTGGTATTCTGTCTTTCAGGTGTCCAAGCATTCAATACCGTTTTGAAACTGTTGGCAATTCCCGTACGGTCTTCAGCGGAGTGCTTGCTACGGAACAGCACGTCGTTGCCGTACATAAACTGCAAATCCACCATCAACTCTAGGTTTTTGTGCGAAAACGTGTTGGTCAATGTCCCAAACCCATCAGGAATCCCTTTCCCAATAATCACCCGGTCGTTGTCGTTGATAACGCCGTCCTGATTCACATCTTGGTACTTGATGTCCCCTGGTTTTTTCAAATAACGTGCGGCTTCTGACTCCTCGGCCAAGCTCCACGTGCCTTGGTGAACAAACCCAAAGAACGACCCCACAGGTTGTCCTTCACGAATGATGGTCGAGCCGTTGAAAATGTCGGCACCGCCCGTCAAGGCGATTACCTTATTTCGGTTGATAGAAATATTAAAGGCAGTGCTCCAGTTGAAGTTAGGGGTTGCTACGTTTACGGAGTTAATTCCCAATTCAATCCCACGGTTTTCCATACTACCAATATTCTGGCTCACAGTTGTATAGCCGCTACTTGATGGCACAGGCGCACTCAAAAGCATGTCGGAAGTCAGCTTGCGATAGACGTCAAATTCGAGGTTCAGGCGGTTGTTAAACAAACCTATTTCGATACCTGCATCCACTTGGGCCGTTTTTTCCCAACGCAAATCAGGGTTGGCCAAACGGTTGACCCCAATACCAATCTGACGCGTATTGTTAAAAATCACCGAGTAGTTGCCCAATCCCGCCAAGGCTTGATAGGCCGTAATTTCGGAGTTACCCGTCAATCCGTAGCTCGTGCGTAATTTCAGGTTAGAAATAACGGGGATGCCTTTCATAAAATCTTCGTCAATAACCCGCCACGCCAACGCCGCCGACGGGAATATTGCGTACCGATTGGACGAACCAAATTTAGACGAGCCATCAATCCGTCCCGTGAAAGTCAACAGGTATTTTTCTTTCAAACTGTAATTGATACGACCGAAGTAAGAGTTTAAGCCATAAGCACTTGTACTTGAAGTCGGCGCTACCGCAACAGCCCCTGCCCCTAAGTTATTGAACTGAAAATAATCATCTTGGAAACGTTGCGCTCTGGCTTGCGACGAGAAACGATCAACGTGCTGCCACGCCAAACCCAACAAGGCGTTCACGGAGTGAATCGACTTAAATTTGGTATTGTAAGTCAAGTAGTTTTCAAACTGCCAAGAATTGTGACGTTCGTTGGTAATGTAGGCATCTCCTCCTTGGTTGCGCGAGATGTAATTCAACGTCCGCCCACCGTAGTAATCGTTGCGCTGGTTGATGATGTTGGTTCCAAGCGTTGTGCGTAGTTCCAAACCTTTGGCCAACGTAATATTGGTATAAATATTCCCCAACATGGTTTGGGTTTTGAGGTAATACAAACGCTCCGTCGCTACGTGGACGGGGTTACCACCGCCTTCCATGCCTGGGTAGTCTTCGTTTCCACCCCAACGGCCATCGGGGTAACGTACGGGGATGATTGGCAACGCCTCCAACACCTGACGCATGGCGATAATTCCGCCCCCGCCAAGTGGATCGACTTGGCTCTCGTTTTGGTCGTTATAACTCAACGCACCGCCAACTTTCAACCATTTTTTGATTTGGCTATCCACCACAAAACGCCCCGAAAAGCGCTTCAACCACGAGCCCGTCATCAATCCGTCTTCGTTGCGGTAGCCCAAATACACCCCAAAGTTGTCTTTTGAGTTTCCACCCGTAAAGGACAATTGGTGGTTTTGGGTCAATGCTTTCCGAAACGACTCGTCTTGCCAGTCGGTGTTGTACAATGGCTTGCCGTTTGAATCAAAAAGCAATGGGTTGGTGCGTTTAGTTTTAGGATCAACGTACTTGCCGCCTGCCCAGCCTACGGGATCGTATTTCTTGGCATTTTCGTAGGCCACATCTTCTATTCGCAAAAACTCTTCTGAGTTCAACAACGGAATTTTGCGGGGCAATACGCCCACGCTGAAATCGGTATCATAGTTGACCCGCCCACCGTCTTTACTTCCGCGTTTGGTCGATACCAAAATTACCCCGTTGGCACCCCGCGCTCCGTAAATCGCAGTGGCTGAGGCATCTTTCAATACCTCAATCGACGCAATGTCATTGGCGTTGATGTAGTCCATCGGGGTGCTACCATTGGCAAGGTCAGTGGCGTTCAAAATCACGCCGTCAATCACATAAAGCGGGTTGTTGGCCACACTCACCGAGGTATTTCCACGAATACGGATGTTGGCACGACCTCCAGGGCGACCCGAGTTAACCGATACGTTTACCCCCGTAATGCGCCCCGAAAGTGCTTGGTTCAACGACGCGGAGGGGCGTTCTTGCAAGGCTTCGCCTTTGACCGTTCCAACCGAACCCGTCAAGTCTGACTTACGCTGCACCCCGTAACCTACCACAATCACCTCTTCCAACGACTTCGCATCGACTTTGAGCGCGATGGTTAGTTGAACTTGGTTTCCTACCATTATTTCTTGGGTAACATAACCCAAGTAGCTAAATACCAACGTGGCATTATCGTTTGGGACTTCCAAGTCAAAACGACCGTCGGAATTGGTCGTCGTGCCACGGGTCGTACCTTTCACGACCACACTGACGCCTGGCAATCCCGTACCGGATTCGTCGTTGACGACACCGCCAACTTTTCGGGCCAAGGGCGCTACTGCCTCGCGGGGTAACGCTCCCGATGACGCAGGAACAGGAGCCGCTTCTTTTTCGGGCGTTAGAATAATCTGCTGCCCGATAATTTCATAACGTAGCCTAAGCGAGCGGGTGAGTTTTCCCAATACCTCCGAAAGAGGCTCATTGGAAGCAATCAGCGTGATTTTACGGTCGGCAGGAAGCGCCGTCGGACGGTAAGCAAAGCGGATTTTAATCTGCTTTTCAATGACCGTTAGCGCTTGTCTTATCTCCTTGATTTTCAACGTGTACAGACACTTTTTGCTTGAGAATTTCTTGGGCATTGACTTCATTGGCCAACGACACACCCGTAAAAATCACCGCCAGCAGGCATTGTATCAGTGATAATTTCATAAGGTGGTAAAAGAGGGGTTTGAAACGTACCTTTGTTTTCATTAGATTTGAATGTTTTTGTTAAGAATTAGGCAAAAACACCTCCCTCACGTCTTTTACGAGACGCTTGCCGATCGACCAAAATCACAAGGGGAGGCTAACGGCACCAGCGGTGTTGCAACCACTGCTGGTGTTTCTTTTACATCAGGACGAACAACAGAACTGTTTCATAGTCGTAAATTGGGGTTAAGGGGTTAAGTAGAAAGGTTTAATAATATATCACTTTAACAAGTCGGGCATCAACACCCTTTGCCATAAATAATCACCTGACCATCAATCAATTTATAGTCTGCATCAAGTACTTTACAAATAACTTCCAGCTTTTCAAAAAGGTTTTCGTCGGTAAGGTTAATGGTAAGTAAGCAGTTTTTCAATACTTCTTCATCATAAACCACCTCAATACCATAGGCTTTTTCTAGCGCTGCAAACACCAGAGGCGCGGGTGCTGCGTCAAAAACAAAGCGGGCCATTTCGGCGGGTGGCAATAGCAGTATAGGCGTTTCTACGAGCAGCTTTCGGATGGTTGCCTCACTGCGTACAAATACCGCTTTCTGGTTGGGGGTGAGCACAATGCCTTTACTTTCGGGATCTTGGCGAGGGTCGCGGCGGTCGGCATATACCGATACCCTCCCCGACTTTACCGCCACGGTCACGTTGGGGTCTTTTTGATAGGCCGCAATGTGAAAACTTGTCCCTA
This sequence comes from Runella sp. R5_40, assembly GCF_057652295.1. Classification (NCBI taxonomy): domain Bacteria; kingdom Pseudomonadati; phylum Bacteroidota; class Cytophagia; order Cytophagales; family Spirosomataceae; genus Runella; species Runella sp. R5_40. The sequence goes on from NZ_JBYFCH010000002.1 coordinate 151,061, forward strand.
GTACCCTTGTTACCAAGCCATTGGCAAAGACTAAAAAAGGACGCTTTGGATTTTTTTCTACGTCAAAAAAAGCACCTCCTTCTAAATGCACTTCACGCGTATCGTTCTGAAAACGACGCGGGTACTTCAAGCGGCTGTTGGTTTCTAATTCCACCCGACTGCCATCTGAGAGTTGAATTAGCATCATTTTATCCGATGAATTAACGGCCTCCATCCATTCTGGTAGTGCTTTGGTGGCTACTTCTGTTTTTTCGGCGGGGGCAATTTCGCCCCTTTGCCAAGCATAGCCCAAAGTCAGCACGACTACTGCCGCTGCCGCCCAACCTCCAACGCGCCAAAACCACGAATGTGTCCGCACGCTCGGCGTTGATTCTAACGTATCTATGCTATGCTCTATTCGCTCCCAAATCACGGCGGCAGTTACACTTTCCGCATTTGAATCGTGTAATTCTTGAAGCCCCAAAATAAGTCGGCGCGCTTCTTCAAGTTGATAATAACGTTCGGGACAATCTCGTAAAAATTGTTGCCAAAAAGCATCACTCTCGGGCGTAGGCGCACAAACCCAAGCCCGAAAATACTCATCGGCAGCAAGTTCTTCGGCTGTAAATTGGTAATAGTCCATAGGTTAAAGATGTTCGATTTTAAAAAATAGGGTGTGGATAACGAGTTTCTCTGTTAGTAGAAAAAAAACATCGTGAGCGCCATCGAAAAAATTCGGACGGTTTCGCGCAATGTTTTCAGGGCAGTGTAAATAAATCGGCAAGCTGATTGATAATTCACGCCCATCAATTGGGCGACTTCTTCGTTACTAAACTGGTGGGTAAATCGCAAATCAATGGCCTGTTGCTGGCGTGGACTAAGCGTTTGATAGCCCTCCCGCAAGCGTCGCAATAACTGTTCTTGGCGTTCGTCCGAAATCCATTGGTGCTCAATGGTGCCTGCTTCGTCGGCATTGTCAACATTATCAACGTTGGTGGCGGCATAAAACTCATCGCGCTGCTGCGCCCGCGTAATTTTATTACGCAACGACCTAAACAAGTAAAATTTGATGGAATCGGTCTCACTCAGGCGAGTTCGGCTTTGCCACAATTCGATAAACAAATCGTGGATACTGTCTTCTATCAGGCGCGCATCTGAGGTAACCTTGTGCCCATAACGCACCAATTCTTGGGCATAAAGCTCATAAATCCGCTTGAAGGCCCATCGTTCTCCTTCGCGGAAAGCATCCCAAAGCGCAGTATGTGAATGGTGTGGAGTCACAGAACGTCGGATTAAGTAGTACAGTCGAATAATTTTCGATAGCTTCAATTACTAATGCCAAGAATGCCGTTTTTTAATCCTATTTTTTCTCATTATTTTTTTATTTTTTTATTTCTACATTTTTTTGCCACGTAAAAATCCACATAACCATTTGATTTTCAAGCATAATCCACAAATGTTACGCCTCTCCGAGGCGTTTTGGGAATGGACATTCAACATCTACAAATGTTGCGCCTCGCCGAGGCGTTTTTGGGGATGGGAATTCAACCAAGGGTTTTTCTATTTTTCGTATATTTTTAAAATTTCACTAACTTGACTGCCTCACCCATCTTGTTATGACCCCCTACGAAGAAACTATCGCAAAAGAACTCCGCCTCTGGCAACGCCAAATGCAGCGAAAGCCTTCCGCAGCAAATCGCCTTGCCAAAGCCACCCAAAAGTGGATTAATGGGTTGATTCCTGAGAAAATCCACGAAATCATCACGACTACCATCAAACAAATGACGCGCGGCGTACTTTTTGGAGCGGAGTTTATCACGCCACTCCCTGCCCCTGTGACTAGCCTCGAAGAACAAGAGGACGAGGTGCGGCGGCGCATTAGTTTTTACAAAACCGCAGGTGCAGCCGAGGGGGGTGTTGCAGGCGCGGGCGGCTTCTGGTTGGCTTTGGCCGACTTTCCACTGTTGCTTAGTCTCAAAATGAAACTCCTTTTCGATATTACGGCTTGTTATGGCTACCCCATCGACGATTATCGAGAACGGATTTTTCTTTTACACATTTTTCAGCTGGCATTTTCGAGCCAAGAACGGCGGCGAGAGGTATATCTTCAAATCGTTGATTGGGAGGAAAAAAGTAAGCTTTTGCCCGAAGACATACACGCCTTCGACTGGCGAACGTTTCAACAAGAGTACCGCGACTACATTGATTTGGCAAAAATGGCGCAACTCATTCCTGGCATCGGCGCTGCCGTGGGGGTGGTCGTAAACTACCAACTCATTGACAAACTGGGCAAAACCGCCATGAATGCCTACCGAATGCGGAAAGGTGTAGGGAGGTGAAGGAAGAGGCAAGAGGCAAGAGGCAAAGAGCAAGGGGCGAAGGGGTTAAACAGAAAACCTAAAACAGTAAACTGGAAACCCTAAATAGTTTCGTGCTGAGGGTTTCTCAAAACCCGAATCTTCGTGCCAAAAGCAAAACAAGAACTCTGAAAACATTAGCCCGAAAGTAACCCCTGTTGCGCTGCTAATTTGATAAGTGCAGCCGTGTTGGCCACCTCAAATTTCATCAGCAAATTTTCGCGGTGGGTCTTTACAGTAGCGGGACTCACAAAAAGCTTTTCCGCAATTTCATTGTTGGTCATTCCTTCCGAAATCAGTCCCAACACTTCCTTTTCTCGACGGGTTAAAAACGGCACTTGCGCAGATTTAGGGGTTACTTCTTGCACATTCACGCTCATGTAATACCCTCCCGAATGCACTTGCCGAATGGCTTTGACCAGTTCTTCTTTGGGTGAACTTTTAATCAAATAGCCCATGGCTCCATTTTGCATCATTCGGCTCACATGGCTCCGTTCGTTGGAGGTTGTGAGCGCAACGCATTTGATGTGAGGTAGCTTATCCCGAATCTTTTTACACAACTCTACTCCGCTGATTTCGGGGAGGTTAATATCTAAAAAAGCGACATCAACGGGCTGTTTTTTCAACGCTTCGAGGGCATCAATGGCGTTGGAGGCCGTACCTACCACACAAATATCCACGCAATCATTAAGAAGCGATTTCAAGCCTTCGGTAATTAGCGGGTGGTCATCTACTATAAATACGTTTATCATCTCGAATTGTGTTTTGGACTACAGTTTTATTTCAATTTCTACCGAAGTTCCCTCTCCTACTGTGCTTTGAATATCCAACTTACCGCCCAAATACGCCACACGATTTTCGATATTTCGCATTCCCGCCCCTCTACGATATTCGACTTGTTTTAGGTCAAAACCTTTGCCGTTGTCCTCCACGGTGAGGTGTACAATTTCGTCCCTCCGAACCAACTGCACATAGGCATCGGTAGCTTGGGCGTGTTTGAGAATGTTGTTCAGCAATTCCTGCACGATGCGATAAAGCACCACTTCGACCGACGAATCAAGCCGATTTTCCATCCCAAGTACTTGCAAATGCACGTTGATTTGCCCCGTTTCGTTGAGGTCTTCACAAAAATCTTTCAGCGAGTCAGGCAGGCCATAGCGTACGAGCGCTTCGGGCATCATACTGTGAGCGACGCGGCGCATTTCATTAATGGCGAGATCTAGTTGTTCCAACGCCCGAGCAAATACGACCGTACTTGCTTCGGGCAAAATAAAGTTTCCTCTCACTTTCCCCAAGGTTAGTTTTACGCTTGTTAAAATTCCGCCCAAGCCGTCGTGCAAATCGCGGGCTACGCGCGTTCGCTCTTCTTCTTGGCCTTTTAAAATAGAATTGGTGGCGACGAGTTGTCGTTCTTGCTGTAATTGTTGAATTTCTTTTTCTTTCAGGAGGGTTTGCTGTTGGGCTATTTTTCGTTGGTTAGCCGCGTTACGGTACATCAATACTCCGATGCTTGCTATGAGAATTAGTCCCACCACCAACCCATAAATGAGCGTATTTTGGCGGCTTTTGTCTTTTTCTAACTGAAGAATCTGATTCTCTTTCTGCACTGTCTGGTATTTGGTATCTATCTCATTGAGTTTAAGCTTGGTTTCTTCGGCTTGAATGCTATCTTTCAGGGCGTTGTACTGGGCAAAATAAGCAAAAGCCTTTTGGTCGTTGTTGAGCTGATGATATGCCTCCGCCAAGCCTTTCAACGCCCTTGTTTTGGCTTCTAGGCGGTTCCCTTTTTCGGCTAATTGAAGCGCTTGCGTCAAAAATGGAATCGCTTCGGCAGGCCGTTTCAATTCTTGATAACAGCGTGCAATGCCCATTGAGCTGCTTATCTGAAAAGTCATTTTTTGGGTTTGTTGAGCATACTGCAACGCCAATTGGTATTGCCCGAGGGCATTTTCATAGTTCTTTTCAGCCACCCCAATTTCTCCCAGCACGGCGTAATAGCGCATATAAACGACGGGATTTTTAAGGTCGTTGACCAAAGTTTGGGTGGTAAGCAAGTATTTTTGGGCACTATCCAATTGATTGTTTTTGATGAAGCTATTCAACAAATAGATGTACGATGTCGCCAAATCAGCATCTTTCAAGTCCGCATTGAGGCGCGTTTCTACTGCTTTTTTGGTATAAATAATGGCTTTATCGTGCTGGCCTACTTTGGTATATAAATTGCTAATATTGAGATACATATTTCCCACCGCCACAAACCGCTCAGGAAAAACAGACGCCTGCCACACGTCCAGCGCTTGTAGCTGTAGTCGAACAGCTTTTTCGATGTCTCGTTTGGTTTCGGCAATGAGGCTCAAGTTTCCCAAGGCAGTAGCTACTCCCAACGGAGCGGTATCTTTTTTACTCTTTTTAAAATAGTCATAGCTTTTCTGGAAATAAACCTCCGCTTGATCGAATCGGGAAGTTTCTAAATAATGGATGCCGTATCCGTTGTAAATATGCCCGTATCCGTAATCATAGTTTTGTTTTTTACACAACGCCAAGCCTTCTTTCAACAACGCCAGCGCTTCCGTGGTATCAGCATTCATGATGAGCATCCGCGACAAATCTCCAATAATGTGAATGCGTGAGGTATCAATCTTTTCTTTTTTTAGCTCTTGTCGATAGCTATCAATGAGTTCTTGTTGGCTCCATACCAAACACGGCACTACCATCAAAAATACAAGCGTGAGTAATGGTTTCATCGAGGTAAAGGATAGGGTTTTCCCTTCTAATTTACGACGGTAAAGTTCTGGAACAAAACCATTTAATAAAATCCTCCAAAAGGCGGATTTTATTAAAATCGGATTTTTAGCCGATTGATTTTGGAAGGGGGGCAGGTGTAGTTTTGTAGAGCAAAAAGTTCTTTTCTTTCACTATCAACGCTCACAAAAATGAAACTTCTAATTGCACTCGCCGTGATTGTATCTAGCACAATCTTCTCAAACGACAACAACATTCTTTCTGCGGGTTCTTCTTCGGCAAAATTGTCGTCGAGTCCTCACGCCATCATCAAAGTAAAGCTCAAGTTTGGCAAAAAAAGCTCGGGATGTACCCGAACAGGTGTTTGCAGCTTTCAGTCGGAAGGCCCGATTGATATTGACATTAGTGCGGTAGAACCCAACACGGGTAGAGGAACTGCCAGTATGTCTAATGGAAAACTCGTTGTGAATCTCCTCAAAAGCTCAATGTCCAGTGAGACTATCACAAAACACTTTGCCAATAATCAATTTGTGGTCGAAGAGCCTTACAAAATAGAATTAGAGAATGCACTAGTTAGCTCTTATCTTATTCGTAAAGGCACCTATGAGGTCACCGAAAATGGCAAAATGTTAACGATTGAGTTTTAAAACCCACTCGGAAGAAGTGGTTATTTAACTGCTTCTTCCTTTCCCCCTACCCATTATGAAATCTTCTAGCAGCATTCGTAACGCTCTTTTCTTTGTAGCTTTTACACTTTTATTTTTTTCCTGCCAAAAAGAAGTTGAGCCCTCGCTTGCCGACCAAGTGGCAGGCGAATACACAGGTACTTACTACACTGTAGGAACTACGCGCATCAGCCTACCTGCTACCAACGCCGCAGGGGTAGTAGCCACCAGTAAAATATCAGTAACAAAAGTCGGTGACGAATCAGCCAATTTTAAAGTCACCTTTACCCTTACCGATAAAGCTGGCAAAGCCGCAGATTCATTTCAAACCTACGATGGCCTCATTCTTAAAAAAACAACCACTGGCGAAATAGAAGGATACCAAGGCTCTACCAAGCTCGTCACCTTTATCAATGGTGAACTAGGGGTTATTGCTCCCGACCCAACACCCTCAAAGACAGTGGTGTTTTACGGGAAAAAGAACTGAGCTTTTACCTAAATACGCTATCATCCATCTTTACTTTTATGGCTACTTTTTCAAAACTATTATTGGTTTGGGTTATTTTTTTTGGAAAAAACGTACTAGCCCAGACCGATTCCACTGCAACCGAGGAAGATACTACGGCCAATGCCTGGGAAATTGCCATCAATTTGGGCCTCAATCTCTCGCATACCATGCAGGTTAATGGCGTCCCAAACACAGGCAGGTTAGGTTTTTCGACCACCAACGGCATCGACCTCAATATCAATTATACCAAAAACCGTATCATTTCGACCAACGAATTTCACTGGCAGTTTTCCCTTTACAAAGCGGGTCTCAAAAGCATTACCCAAAAAACAGCCGACGAACTACTCAGTTTACACGACTTATCCACAGGGTTATCCACCGACCGTGAATGGAACATCAATATCATCGCTAAAACCAAAACGGGCGTGTTCAGCACCTACGAAGACGGAATGTTTCGAGACACCACAGGTGGTAGTAGAGTCCAAAGTTTTCTGAATCCCTACGAACTGATACTTTCACCTGGAATCAAGTGGCAACCTACCAAAGCTTTTCGAGTCTCGCTTTCGCCCTACACTTTCCGAATTTATGGACTTATAAGTCAGGCTATTGCAAACACTGGGCTTTATACTGAAGGCTATCAACCCAACGGGAGTGATTATATCAGACAAATCATCGAAAAACAAGGAGCAGAATTGAACATTTGGTACGATCGCAAATTTAAGAAGTGGCTTCAAATGCAATACCGCTTAGCCATCAAATCGAGTTATGCTGAAAAATTATTGGACAATGGCGCCCTTGATGGCCTTTTTATCACCAAAATCAAACTCATCAAAAACATCTACCTGACCCACCGCGCTACGCTACGAGGAGCATTGGAAGAGAAACCTTTTAAGCCTGTTTATATCCAAGTAATTACGCTGAGCTACGCCGTAACACTTTGATTATTTTTATTCTCCCCTCCTGAAGTGGTACTGAAGCAATTCGGTACCACTTTTTGTTGTAGCCCCTAGTCTGTTTTCCAATTGTTGTGTTTCTCTTTGTACTTTTTAGCTACAACATTCCGACTTTTGGCTACATCCTTTATTTAATTGTTGCAGAACTTTGCACTATCAAATAACTCCAAAAATTGGAGTAACTTTAAAAAAACAAAAGCAACAATGAAATTCGTCACCATCGCACTCCTGCTCATTTCGTCGTTTTTGAGCCTCAAACACGGCTGGGATGCCTTCCAACCTGCCACTGCCGAGCAAGCCAAAATGATGGCCGACTTGGGCATTACCAAATCCATGATGCCTTTTGTGGGCGCACTCTCCATTATTATCGGTTTGATGCTCCTTTTTCCTCAAACTTTTTTTGTGGGCAACCTGCTCAATGCGATTGTTATTCTGTTGATTATGGCGTTTTCGTTGCGGGCAGGAAATGTCAAAATGGCCTTCATCGAAATCCCATTTCTTACGTTGCCATTGCTATTGATTTGGTTAAAATACCCTTTTAAATTTTAGCAGTATGCCCCAAGAAAAACCGTACCGAATCAAATCCATTGCCGAAATTCATCGGTTGATGAACCTGCCGAAGCCTCAGCACCCGCTTATCGGCATGATTGACCTCAAAATACTAAAATCCGCCCCCAACATTCAGGCTGTGCTTTCAGATTTTTATGTGGTTTCACTCAAAAGAGGCTGCGACAAATTGTTTTATGGCCAGCAAAAATACGACTTCGACGAAGGCTTGCTGGCGTTCATTGCGCCAGGGCAAATTTTGCGCGGAGAAGCCAACGGCGTACCTGACAATTTGGACGGCTGGATGCTCTTTGTTCACCCTGATTTTTTGTGGAATACCCCACTTGCCAAAAAAATCAAACAGTACGAGTTCTTTGGATACTCGACCAACGAAGCGTTGTTTTTGTCCGACAAAGAGGAAACGACCATCAACGGTATTGTCAATAACATCCGAGAAGAATACCACGCCAACATTGACAAATTCAGCCAAGACGTAATCATTGCTCAACTGGACGTGCTATTTACCTACGCCCAACGGTTTTACGAGCGCCAGTTTATTACCCGAAAAATCACCAACAATCAGGTTCTCACCCGCTTAGAGGAGATATTGAGCACTTATTTCAACAGTGAAGATTTGGTCTTAAAAGGGCTCCCGACCGTTCAGCACGTTGCCGATTCGCTTAACCTCTCGACCAAATACCTGAGTAGCATGTTGAAACAGCTTATCGGACTTACTACGCAGCAGCTTATCCACGAAAAATTGATTGAAAAGGCCAAAGAAAAACTGTCCACCACCGAGCTGACTGTGAGCGAAATCGCCTACGAATTGGGGTTTGAACATTCTCAATCGTTCAATAAACTGTTCAAAGCCAAGACCAACCAAAGTCCCCTCGAATTTAGGCATTCCTTCAATTAAGATTATCAGTAACTATTCAATATGATCTGTTTTGGCCTCGTAAAATTGGCCAAAAAAAAGTTTTTCTTGTACTAATCAAATGGTTTAAACATTTGTTTAAAAATAGCATTTAAAATAATTGTTCAATCAAAAATTTGTTTTCACTTTTGTTGCGGAAATTTGAAAATGGAGGTTATCGTGACATGTATTACTCAGTCTAGTGAAGAGAGAATCAAAGAAGCGGCAAGGGCTATTTTTTTGAAAAAGGGGTACGCAGGAACAACGGCAAGAGATATAGCTGAAGCGGCCAACATGAACATTGCTTTGACGAATTATTATTTTCGAAGCAAGGAGAAATTGTTTATTGAAATTTTCAGGGATTTGTTCAACTATTATTGCCAAAACACCCTGAGGATTTTTGAGAAACCCGTCGGTATTCGCGAGAAATTAATCGAATTAATTGAAGAGGATTTTAGGGTCATGAAGGCAGAACCCAACTTGGTACTGTTTCTGATGAATGAAATTCAGCGCGACTCCGAACAGCTCCTCCCCGAGTTATCGAAGTTCAAGGAGTTGTTGCATGGGACGTTGACAACTCAAATTAAAGAAGAAGTACAAAATGGTCGAATGCGCGACATCAGTGCCGACCATTTAATACCACTCATTATGGGAAGTCTTCAGTTCATTTTTGTGGGCAAAAAAATGAATATGAAACTTCATAATACCTGCGAAGAAGAGTTCAACCACTTCGCCGAATGCCATAAAAACCTTATTATCAGCATGATTACTGAGTACCTGTTTGTACCAGAAACAGCTTCTTAGTTTTTCTAGTACTCTACAAACAATTCTGAAAAAAGAGTTGTTTGTATTTCTAAGGATAGGACATTACCTAACCACCATTACACCAAAAACAACGTGCCGATGCTTCATCGGATCCGTTGTATTATCAAAGTCTGACACGCTATTGACAGTATGGGAAACAAATTACGCAACAAGCTCGCGGAGTTTAAGGACGCTGCGATTGCTAAAGAGAAAGGAATCTACCCTTATTTCAGACCAATCGAGTCGGGGCAGGATACTGAAGTTCTCATCAACGGTAAACCCGTTTTAATGTTTGGTTCTAATTCTTACTTAGGACTAACCAACCACCCCTACATCATTGAGGCTTCTCAAAAAGCCGCTGAAAAGTACGGTACAGGCTGTGCGGGTTCACGGTTTTTGAACGGTACGCTCGACATTCACATCGAGCTAGAACGCCGACTCGCCGCTTATGTAGGAAAAGAGGCCGCCATCTTGTTCAGCACGGGTTATCAGGCCAACTTGGGGGCGCTTTCTAGCTTGACAGGTCGCCATGATTACATTTTGTTGGACGAAATGAACCACGCCTCCATCATCGACGGAAGTCGGTTGTCGTTTTCCAAGGTCATTAAGTACGCCCACAATGACATGGAAGACCTTCGCAAAAAGCTTAGCCTTCTGCCCGACGAAGCCGTGAAACTCATTGCGACCGACGGAATTTTTAGCATGGAAGGGGACATCGTAAACCTACCCGCACTCAACAAAGTAGCCGCTGAGTTTGATGCGTCTGTGCTGGTGGACGATGCCCATAGCTTAGGCGTTATTGGCGAACGCGGAGCGGGAACTGCCTCGCATTTTGGCGAAACCGACAACACCGACTTGTTTATGGGTACTTTTAGCAAGTCCTTGGCATCGTTGGGAGGGTTTATTGCCAGCGACAACGAGACCATTGAATACCTCAAACACCGTGCGCGTTCGCTCATATTCAGCGCCAGCATGACGCCCGCTACGGCGGCGAGTACGATTGCGGCACTCGACATTATTGAGTCAGAGCCGTTCCACATCGAGCGTTTGTGGGCCAATACCCGCTATGCCAAAGAACTGCTGCTCTTGAGTGGGTTTGATTTAGGGCCGACCGAAAGCCCGATTCTCCCAATCTATATTCGTGACAACGAAAGCACGTTCCTCATCACCAAGTTTTTACAAGACGAAGGCGTATTTGTCAATCCTGTCGTATCGCCAGCGGTACGCCCCGAAGACACCCTCATTCGCTTTTCGCTGATGGCCACGCATACCTTCACCCAAATCGAAGAAGCCGTGGATAAATTGGCACGAGTTGCCCAAAAAGTTTGTCCTGAAGCGCTAAAGCAACATATATGATTCGTATAGCCCCCGTAGAGTCTAGCAAAGAGGTAGGAAAATTCATTGATTTTCCACACGATTTGTATAAAAACGACCCCAATTACGTACCCGAACTCTTTATTGCCCAACGTGATATGCTTTCTCCCAAGAAGCATCCATTCCACGAACATGGGCAGGTAAAGCTGTTCTTAGCCTATAAAGACAACCACATTGTGGGTCGAATTGCGGCAATTGTCAATGGCAATCACATCGCATTTACGGGAAAACAAGACGGTTTCTTTGGTTTTTTTGATTGCATCAACGACCAAGAAGTCGCCCAAGCACTGATTGATACCGCAGTAAATCACCTGAAAGAGAAAGGATTAACACGCCTTATTGGCCCCGTTAACTTTTCTACCAACGACCCTTCTGGGGTGTTAGTTGAGGGTTTTGAACGCCCCCCCATCGTGATGATGACCTACAACGCACGCTACTACGACACGTTGTTGTCGAGCATAGGGTTGCGAAAAATGACCGATTTGCTGGCCTACGAGTTGGAAGTAAGCGAGTCTAACGACCGCTCTATCAAACTGTTGGAGGTATTGCAAAGCCGTTTGAAAAACAAAGGAATCACGATTCGTCAGGTGAATCTCAAAGACTTCAAACAAGAGGCCGTTAAGATTCGTGAAGTATATAACAAGGCTTGGGACAAAAACTTAGGGTTTGTCCCCATGACCGACAAAGAGTTTGACTTTTTGGCCAACGATTTGAAGTTATTGCTCGACCCCAGGTTCTGCCTCGTTGCCGAAAAAGACGGTGAATTCATCGGCTTTGCCCTCGGCGTCCCAGACCTCAACCAAATCTTGATTAAAATCAAACGAGGTCGGTTGTTTCCAACGGGGATTTTCAAGTTGCTGACCCAACGCAAAAACATTACTCGTTTGCGCGTATTGGCCCTTGGCGTTCTTGAAAACTACCGCAAACTGGGCATTGAGGCTTGCTTGTACGGTACCATCATTAAAAATACGTACGGAACAAAAATTACGGGTGGCGAATGTTCGTGGATGCTTGAAGACAATTACCTCATGAACCACGCCATCGAACAAATCAACGCAAAATTATACAAGCGGTATCGGTTGTACGAAAAAGAACTATGAGCGGGCGCATATTGATAACGGGGGCAAGCGGGTTTATTGGATACCACTTGATTGAGGCAGCCCAAAAAGCGGGATTGGAAGTCCATGCCGCAGTGCGCCCATCGAGCGATGTATCGCACCTTGAACCCTTAGCTCCTGTTTTTGTATATCCCGATTACCGTTCAACCGACGCGCTTCGGTCGTTTTTGGAGAAGGGTCAATACCAGTACATTATTCACTCAGCAGGTGCAACGCGCGCCAAAGACAGTGCCACGTACAACCTCATCAACGCCGAATATACCCGTCGGTTGGCCGAAGCAGCCTGCCAAATCAGTCAACCGTTGGAGCGGTTTGTGTTTGTGAGCAGTTTGGCCGCCCTTGGGCCGTTATCGTACTCTGAAAAACAACCGATTACCGAGAATACGCCACCAATGCCTGTCACCGATTACGGGAAAAGCAAGTTATTGGCCGAGCACTATTTAGCTGAAATAAAAGGGTTGCGAACCTCCATCATCCGCCCGACGGCCGTTTATGGCCCCCGCGAAAAAGATGTGTTTATCCTTTTCAAAACCCTCAACAGCGGCATCGACGCCTACATTGGCCGTGGTGCGCAACGTTTCAGCTTTGTTTACGTAAAGGATTTAGCAGATGCAACGGTAAAAGCAGCGCTTCACAAAAGCACCGCCAACCATGCCTTCAACGTATCGGACGGAGGCGCATACAACCGTTATGAACTGGCCGAGATTTTCAACGCATGGAGTGGCAAAAAGCCCGTTCGGATTCATATTCCTTTGGGGTTGATGAAAATTGTCGCAACAACCTTGGAAGTAGGCTATACATTTTCAAAAAATACGCCCGTCATAAACCGCGAAAAACTCAAAGAATTGACGGCTCAAAACTGGTTTTGTAGCATCGACGCCGCCCAATCGCAACTCGGCTATCAACCAAAATATGACTTAAAAAGAGGGCTTCTCGAAACCCTAACGTGGTATAAAGAAAACCAATGGCTCTGATAGCCAACCGATTATAAAAACCATTACCATTACAGCAACAGACGTGAACGACAAAGACTTCTTGAAGTAACAAAATGAAAAGAATAACCACACTCATCGTATTAGTGCTGCTTTTGCCGATTACTCTTCTCTTCGGCCAAAGCGCAACGGTTGTAAAAGGAGTCATTTCGGACGCTAAAACGGGCGAAACGCTACCTTTTGTCAACGTACAGGTAGTAGGCACGACCATCGGAACTACCTCAGATGCCGATGGACAATACACACTCAACGTACCCAACAAACAGCCTAAAATCAAATTTACGTACATCGGCTACCAAAGCATCGAAAAAACGATTACGCCAGGTAATACGCAAACCATCAACGTCAAAATGGCGGTGGATGCGCTTTTGCTCAAAGAGGTTGTCATTAAGGGAAAAACCACACGCTACCGCAACAAGGATAATCCTGCAGTTCAGCTCATTCGTCAGGTGATTGACCACAAAGAGCAGAACCGCATGACCCAAAACGACTACGTGGAGTACGAGCAGTACGAAAAAATCTCGCTCGCCCTGAGCAATCTTTCTGATGAATTTAAGGACAAGCGTATTTTTCGTAATTATCAATTTTTGTTTGTAACCCAAGATTCGGTTGGGATGGGCGGTAAAAATATGCTACCCGCTTACATGCAGGAGAAACTATCACAAGTATATTTTCGCAAAAACCCCTATACCAAAAAACAATGGGTACAGGCCGACCGCAAGGCCGAATTTGACCAAAAATTCATCGATAACGATGGGCTAAATGCTTATTTCCGACGCTTGTACGAAGACATTGATATTTATAAAAATGACATCTCAATTGCGACCAACTTGCTTTTGAGTCCCATTGCCAACACCGCTCCTACGTTTTATAAGTTTTTCATTCGTGATACCGTCAAAACCCAAACGCCTTGGTTGATTGAGCTTGGGTTTGTGCCACGAAATAAAACCGACATGCTTTTTGAGGGTAAACTGTTTATCACTCTCGATGGAAATTACAGCGTTCAAAATGCGTATTTGACTGTAAACAAAGACATTAACCTCAACTTCATGCGTGACCTTGAGGCCAAGATTGAATTTGTAAAAGAGGAAGATGGACGCTACCGCCCCAGCAAAACGTCGTTGGGGATGGAGTTTTCGTTGGGCGAAAAAGCCGCAGGTTTGTATGGTCAGCGCGTGGTAAATTTCAAAAACTTCTTAACCAACCAACCCCGTCCTGATAGCCTTTACAAAGGCCCTGCCCAAGAAAATGCGCCGACGTTTGCCCAGCTAAATACCAACAATGAAGCCTATTGGCAAAACTTGCGCCACTTGCCCCTCGACCGCATGGAGAGCAATATCTACCGCAACGTTGATACCTTGCAAACCATCCCGTCGTTCCGTCGAATCATGGACATTACAACCTTGTTTTTTGCGGGATACAAATCGTTTGGAAAAGTAGAAATCGGGCCTGCCAACACGTTTTACAGTTTCAACCCCGTAGAAGGTTTTAGACTCCGATTTGGCGGGCGTACCACTACCGAACTCAGCAATCGGCTCTATTTTGAAGGGTATGGAGCGTACGGTTTCAAAGACCAAAAGTGGAAATATTTTGCGAGCAGTACCTTTTCGCTCAACAATAAATCAGTCTATCATTTTCCGCTGCACTACATTCGAGCGAGTTATCAGCGCGACACCAAAATCCCTGGGCAAGAATTACAGTTTGTCCAAGAAGATAACTTCCTGCTCTCGTTCAAACGCGGCGACAATAACCGTTGGCTGTACAACGATGTGTTGAAGTTGGAATACATCCGCGAGTTTACTAATCACTTTTCGTATAAATTAGGTTTTACTCAGTGGGCGCAAACGCCCGCAGGCATTCTCAAATACGAACGAACCACCGACGGTGCCGCTCAAAATGTAGCTCAACTCAACAATACCGAACTGAGCTTAGAGCTGCGCTACGCGCCCAACGAGCAATTTTATCAAGGAAAACTCTACCGTACTCCGCTTATCAATCGTTACCCCATTTTCACGTTGCGCTACAACGCTGGGATAAAAGGACTATTATCGGGAGAAACTGATTACCACACGGTTACGGGAAATGTAGCCAAGCGCGTTTATCTGTCACAATACGGTTTTGCCGATGTTACGGTCGAGGGTGGTTACATTTTTGGCAAAAACATTCCGTTTCCGCTGTTGATGATTCACCGCGCCAACCAAACCTACGCGTACCAATTGAACTCTTATAACTTGATGAACTTCCTTGAGTTTGTAAGTGACCGCTACGCGAGCATCGATGTACAATATTATTTCAACGGTTTCTTATTCAACAAGATACCATTGTTAAAACGACTCAAATTGCGCGAAGTGGTGAGCCTAAAAGCCTTGGTAGGTGGCCTTCGTGATGAAAATAATCCTAATAAAGGCGCGTCTGTTTTTCGTTTCCCCGTCGATTCGGAAGGACGTAGCATCAGCTACAACCTAGGCAGCCAACCGTACATTGAAGGAAGCGTTGGCGTGGCCAATATTTTCAAATTAGTTCGGGTCGATTTGGTACGCCGTTTTAGTTACCTCAACAACCCCAATACAGTTCAGTGGGGAGTAAGAACACGCTTTAGACTTGATTTTTAAAATGTACGTCTATTTTAACACATAGAACACCTTAGAATCAACACATAGAAAATATAGAAATCGGTTCACTATGTTTTTTCTATGTGAAAAAAACTATCTGAACTATGTGGTAAAAGACCTCGTACACCCCGTTAACAGTTAATAGATAAACGAGACACAAACAACAACATGAATTATGGAATCATAGCAGCGGGAGAAGGTTCGCGGTTGGCGAAGGAAGGATTTACCCTTCCCAAACCCATGGTGCAGTTGCACGGCGAAATGCTGATTGACCGCCTGATTGCGGTATTTGCCCGCAACCGCGCCGAATCCGTTCATATCATTATCAACGAAAACTCAGCCGTGCTCGAAGCGCATTTGTTGCAGGCCAAGTATCCCGTCCCTGTTCACATTGTAAAAAAAACAACGCCTAGCTCGCTTCATAGTTTTTACGAATTACTAAAAAGTACCGAAGCCCCCAACGATTTTTGCTTAACTACCACCGATACTGTATTTAAGGAAGAAGAGTTCAAGGCATATATCCAGGCTTTTGAAGCAGAAACTACCCTCGACGGACTGATGGCGGTTACGTCGTTTGTGGATGATGAAAGCCCCTTGTTTGTCCGTACTGACGAACAGCTAGGGATAACTGATTTTTGTGATACAAACGACTCGTCAATTCGTTATGTGTCAGGCGGTATTTACTGTTTACGCAGCAAAGCCCTGGCGCAGGTAACGCAGGCGGTCGAAAGTGGTACCAATCGAATGCGCAACTTTCAGCGCCACTTAGTCGCCGAAGGGTTACAATTAAAAGCGTTTCCCTTCCAGAAAATCGTCGATATCGACCACGTAAGAGACATTACAACCGCTGAACTGTTTTTAGGCGAAACTTAACAAGACCTTCTTAGACTTGGAAGGTCTCTTTTGAGAACTTAGCATGACCTTCCAAGTTTGGTTACAAGCAAGTTCAAAACTTGGAAGGTCTCATTTGACATCAACTATTATTACGATGAAAACCACTACATTACTCGGAGTAACTAGAAACAAGAAATTTTCGCCCAACCACGTCGGGAACGACGGCGCGATTTTTTCTTTGGTTACCCAAGAGCTCGAAAAAATGGGTTACTCTGTCCAACTTTGGGACGAAGATACCTTCTTGGCAGCCACCGAAATCCCTCAACAGTATATTTTCACCATGGCCCGCCAAAAACGAGTTGTGAAGAAATTACAACAGCTTGAAAACGAAGGCAAAACCGTCGTCAATTCGGGCTTTGGGATTGAAAACTGCTTCCGTACCAACATGACCAAAAATTTGTTGGAAAACGGGATTCCATACCCAAAAAGTTACATTGTCCCAACCGATTACGACGGAAACGATGTTTTTGAAAACCTTCCAGGAAAGGGTTTTTGGGTAAAAAGAGGAGATTTTCACGCCATCCACAAAGAAGACGTGTCATTTGCCGCCACTGCCGAAGAAGCCAAAGAAATGCTGCAAGAATATGCCCTGCGCGAAATTCCCGATGCCGTTATTTCGGAGCACCTTCGTGGCGATTTGGTGAAGTTTTATGCCGTACGCAACACCGACTTTTTCTTCTGGTTTTATCCGTACGCCAACAACCACCACAAGTACGCCGAGTACGAACACATCAACGGACAATCAGTTTACTATCCGTTTGACGAAAAAGCCTTACAACAAGCCGCCAACGCCTCGGCAGAAGTGCTCAACATTCACATTTACGGAGGCGATGCCATCATCGACAAACACGGTAATTTTCACCTCATCGACGTCAACGACTGGCCAAGCTTTGCACCTTGCCGCCAAGAAGCATCCGTTTATATTGCTCAAGCCATTGCCGAGCAATTTGAGCTACAGCCCGTAGCTGTGAGCTAGTTGTTACCAGTTGCTCGCTGCTACTTTTTAACCATTACCTATACTAACGATAACGAATGGAGACATTGACAAAAGATACCCAAGCCCCTCAGGCAAGTGCGTTTCAAAGTTCGCTCAAGTCCAGCGATACCGAAGAGCGAATTGACATTTGGTTTTACCGCCCCATTGGCTACCAAATTGCCCTTTTTTGCGCCAAAATCGGCATTACGCCCAACGCCGTTACCATCATCAGTATTTTCTTTGGCGTAGCGGCGGGGATTCTCTTTTATTACCAAGAATTGTGGATTAACGTCATCGGGATGTTATCGTTGGTATTTGCCAACTCCCTCGACAGCGCCGACGGGCAATTGGCTCGTTTGACCAATAACAAAAGCCGTCTGGGACGTATTTTGGACGGGCTGGCGGGAGATTTTTGGTTCATTGCCATTCACGTCGCTATCTGCTTGCGGAGTCAAAACGAAGGCTGGAGCGCTCTGATTTGGGTACCTGGCGTAGTGGCAGGATTATCCCACATCGTTCAATCAGCCATGGCTGATTACTATCGAAATGTTCACTTGTTTTTTATCAAAGGAACTTCTGGGAGTGAGTTAGACAACAGCCGCGATTTGCAAAAAGAATACGATACCCTTTCGTGGAGCAACCATTTCTTCCCGAAACTCGTTGCCCGTAATTACCTCAATTACACCAAATTACAAGAAAGCTTCTCGCCTAATCTTCAAAAACTTTTGGGTGTCGTGCGCGAGCGTTTCCAAAACGGCTTGCCCGAATGGCTTATCACTGATTTTCGGGCGATGAACAAGCCGTTGATGAAATATACCAACATCGTACAATTCAACACCCGCGTGCTGTTTTTGTTTTTGTGGCTTTTCATCGACCAAGCGTGGATTTACTTTCTCTTCGACATTTTCGTGCTTAACCCCATTTTGATTTACATGTGCGTAAGTCAGGAAAAAGTAAGCCGTCATTTTTACCAAAAACTAACCGCCTAACGTGAAAATCAACGCTGTTACCTACAAAATCCTGTTCATGGCCATTGGCATCGGTACGCTGGTGTACATGGTGCATGGCTTGGGTATTGAGGTTATTTGGGAAAATATCCAAAAAACAGGTTGGTGGTTTGTGCCCGTCATTGGCAGTTGGCTGGTGATTTATATCCTCAATGCGTTGGCGTTCAAAGCCATCATTCAGGAGCCAAATTTACCCCAAAGTAATCTGTCATTTGGGTCAATTTTGCGGCTCACCATTACGGGCTATGTGATTAATTACATCACGCCTTTTGTGGCGTTGGGCGGTGAGCCTTACCGCATTATGGAACTAAAGCCCACGCTGGGACTCCAAAAAGCCAGTTCATCGGTGCTGCTCTACAGCCTGATGCACATGTTTTCGCACGTGATTTTCTGGCTGGCGTCCATCTTGCTCATTTTTGCTTTTGTCCCGCTGGCTCCTTTGATGCTCACGGGTTGTTTGATTATGCTGGTGGTGGGGCTGGTACTGGGCTTTTGGTTTATGCGAGCCTACAAGCGCGGCTTTACTGTCAGTACGTTTCGCTTGCTGACGCGCCTGCCTTGGGTCGGTAATAAAGTACAAGCCATGCTGGCCAACAAAGCCGATACGTTGCACGAAATCGACGACCAAATTCGGATTCTTTACGCCGAACGACGTCCTCGCTTTCACGCTTCTCTTTGGCTCGAATTTGCAGGACGCGTGGTGGGTTGTGCCGAAATTTACTTTACAGGCCAAGCCATTGGACTCAATATGTCCATCGTCGATTCGCTGATTATCAGCTCTGGGTCGTCGTTGTTTGCCAACCTTATTTTCTTTTTACCCATGCAGCTCGGCACCCGCGAGGGTGGCTTGGCACTGGCCCTGACGGCCGTGGGTATGCCTGCCACGGCGGGGGTGTTCATCGGGTTGGTAACGCGCATCCGTGAAGTGGTTTGGATTGGGATTGGGCTATTGATGATGAGAACCAAAAAAGCACAACCTATTGTGAAGGAAGAAGAAGAGCTCACTTACTGATATTTAACACCGTTAACGGACAACAACTAACTGTTAACAGAGACCATTACTTATGATAAAAGGATTGCTATTTGATTACGGAGGCACTATTGATACCAACGGCCTCCATTGGGGAAGGGTACTTTGGGACAGCTACGAAAAACACCAAGCAGGTGTACCAGAAGCAGTTTTTCTGAAAGCCTATTCCTACGGAGAAAGGGCCTTGGCCATTCACCCGATTATTGAGCCTCGGCACACTTTTTTAGATACATTACAACTGAAGGTAGAACAGCAGTTTTTGTTTTTGCGCAACGAAGGCATTGACCTACCCGCCTCACTTGGCAAGGCCATTGCCCACGATTGTTATCAGTTTGCCAAAAGCTCTGTTCAGCAAGCAGCGCCCGTTTTGGCTCAATTGGCCAACCGCTATCCTTTGGTAATGGTTTCTAATTTTTACGGAAACTTATCCACGGTCTTGCAAGACTTCGGAATTGCGGGGTATTTCCAAACCATCGTTGAGTCGGCGGTTGTGGGAGTTCGGAAACCTGATGCGGCCATTTATGCCTTGGGCGTACAAGAACTGGGTTTTTCGCCTGACGAATGCGTCGTCATTGGCGATTCGTACAGCAAAGATATTTTACCCGCCAAAACCGTTGGTTGTCAAACCATTTGGCTCAACGTCAAAGGTTGGGAAACTACCGAGGTAAGTTCTGAAGCTGACGTTGAAATAGATGACTTTGCGCGGATTCCTGAGGTAATAGGCGGGTTGTGAGCAACCCTTTGACACGAACAAAACGGGTTGTGAGCAACCCTTGACACAAAGAGCGGGTTGGGAGCAGCCCTTGACACAAAGAGCGGGTTGGGAGCAGCCCTTTGCACAGACACCAAAATCGTTAACAACCATGTATGACATTTGCACTATTGGGCACATTACCCTCGATAAGGTAGTGACCCCGAAATCAACCAACTACATGCCTGGCGGCACTTCTTTTTACTTTTCAAAAGCATTGCAAAATGCCGAAATAAACTACGCCCTCGTTACGGCCGTGGCGACGGAAGAGTTAAAAGTAGTGGCAGATTTGCGCAAATCAGGCACCGAAGTGTTCGCCTTACCTAGCGAGCACACGGTCTATTTTGAAAACATTTACAGCTTTGACCAAAACCACCGTGAGCAAAACGTTTTGCAAAAAGCTACGCCCTTTGACGTTCCCGCCCTCCCCGACCTTGATGCGCGGATTTTCCATTTAGGCCCGCTTCTTTCCGATGATATTTCGGCGGAGTTGGTGAAAGAACTAGCGCGTCGCGGCATGGTTTCGTTGGATATTCAAGGCTTTTTGCGTTACGTTGATAATAAAAAAGTACGTTATCGCGATTGGGCCGACAAAAAAGCATTGCTTCCTTATATCGGTGTTTTAAAAGCCAACGAATTTGAAATGGAGGTATTGACTGGCCACCACCGCGTGAAAGATGGGGCAGAATACTTGGCCGATTTGGGCGTTAAAGAAGTAATCATCACTTTGGGAAGCCACGGCTCGGTTATCTATACCGATGGCGTATTTCACAAAATTCCTGCGTTTACCCCCTCCCAAGTAGCCGACGCTACGGGTTGCGGCGATACCTACATGGCGGGGTATCTGTATCAACGCATCAAAGGGGCACACGTCCAAGAAGCAGGCGAGTTTGGTGCCGCCATGGCCACCATTAAAATCGAAGCATCGGGGCCATTTTCTAGTGATTTTGAAAAAGTAGAAAACGTACTAAAGTTTGGTGCCCACAACGGATACCGAAAGGTCTTTTCGTGGTCGGAAGCCCTGCTTCAATAGCCTTGTTATTATGAAGAAAAGTCTTTTTGTTTTTTTATTTACAGCCATCCCTTTTTTGTTTTCTGCCGTTTCGCCCGAAAGCTCGGCGGTCAATACCCCGCTGCCCGACCCCGAAACGTTTCCCGTGCCCAACGGTATTCCAGGGTTGCTATTTTATATCCAACGCGACCCCAATACCAACACGATTTGCTATGAGCTAAATGTGGATAAAAACGGCAATTTTGAAGCCGAAGACCCCGTGCACGTTTTCTGGATTCGATACCCCGAAGGAGGAATGCGCAAGGAACTCAATTTTATCCAGCGTAAGTTTGCGTACGGCATCAATGTCAAAGCCAACAGCAACGGAAGTTACGATTTGCGGTCGGTGGCTTACTCTAAGCTACCACTGCATTTACGAAAAGATGCCCATAACAAGTACCACGTTTATACCGATATCAACAAAAAAGAATGTGTTCTGAGTCGCGTCTTTATCCGCATCGATGGAGGCTCGTTTTGGTCACCCAACGTACTTTTTATCGAACTTAAAGGCACTGACGTCGTCTCAGGAAAAACCATGGTTCAACGCATAAAACCATCCTGATATGCCAAAGCTTTTTATTTCAAATTCAACGGAATCTACCCGAATGTTCAAGAGCGACTTGTTGGAAGCTCTTTCCAAAGTACACTACAGTGTTCCGTTATTTATCTTTATTCCCGTTATTTTATTTTTTACTTGGCAATCTCTCTTTGAAGGCCAAGTAGGTGGGCTGGCTTTTTTAAGCTATTACGCTGGTGGATTGTTTATTTGGACGTTTACGGAGTATTTTCTGCACCGTTTTGTGTTCCATTTCACGCCTAAAGGGAAATTGATGGAACGTATCCATTTCATTTTCCACGGAGTTCACCACGACTACCCCAACGATGCCAAACGTTTGGTAATGCCTCCGTCGGTCAGTATCCCGTTGGCAACGGCGTTTTATCTGCTCTTCACTGTTTTTATGACCAAATACGTTGTAGCTGCTTTCTTTGCAGGCTTTATTACGGGGTACTTGTTCTATGACATGACGCATTACGCTTTACATCATGCCAACTTTAAAGCTGGTTTTTGGAAGAAACTAAAGAAACACCACATGCTGCACCACTATGCCGAACCCGATAAAGGATACGGCGTTAGTTCGGAGTTGTGGGATAAGCTTTTTAATTCTGATTTTTCGGAACGAAAACATGTAGAAACAAAATAGGAATCTCTTCCAAAGAAAAAGCCCTCCCTGAATCGCTCAGAGGAGGGCTTTTTTTATGATCTTGATTTTTGGAATCGTATAGCGGCTTGGCTTATTCTTCCGACAAACGAACTGCCGTTGCGTGGCTTTTTGTATCAACATTCACTGGGCTGTCAATCAAAACCGTTGTTTGAGTAAACTCATCTGCGGTAGGCAACGCTGCCAACAACTTTGTAAAGTTAATTTTTACCATTGGCAAGCCTGGGTTTTCGTCAACCGTTGGTAAAGAGGCCAACAATTTTGCACCACTGATACGTGGAGCAGGAGTTTCGATATTTTCATCAGTTACTGGCAATGAAGCAATCAGCATTTGTGGTGTCATTGTTGAAACTGATACGAAAGTGGCAGCATTTGCATCTTCAGTTGGCAAAGTAGCCAACAATTGAGATTCAGCTTGGGTGAACTTTCTAGTAGGTTGAGCTTCTGCTACAGTGGTTAAACCTACAAGACTTAATGCGATGGTTGTGATAAGCGATTTCATGGTTTTATTTATTTGTATGTGGCTGTAATTCTGTTTGTGTTTTGCTTTTTGTTGATACAAAGATTGCCTGTTTTTGCCATTCCTGAAAGTAGTTAATGACGAAGGGTATTTTTCAATGACGAACGACCTAAAATAAACACAAACGGAATTATATTCTGTTGAAAATTCTAAAAACGCCCACAAAAGGGTTAAAACAGGGTTAAATGGGCCTTAAAACGGAATTAAAACCAAATTTTATTTTACAATAACATATTAAAATAATACAATTTCTCAAATCAACCCAATAAAAAAGCCGTTTCGAGTGAAACGGCTTTTTTACTTATAGCCTACTTTTTTTACAGCTTCTTACCCGCCTTCTTGGTCTGCTTAATCGTGAACGGAATACACAAATCAACTGGGCAGCAGTTCGTACCAGCTTCGATGATGACTGGACAACAGCCTTCCGCTGGGCACGTCTGGTTCGTGGCTGTGAAAGTGTAACTTCCCAAATCTGTCAACAACACCGAGTTACCACTCGCTACTGGCGTTGTACCGCCATTCTTGAACCATTGGACATTGGTGTATCTCGCAGGAATGTTCACCTCCACTATTTCCCCTGGGCATAGTTTCACTGGCACCGTAAAACACGCACGGTCGATGTCGTCTTCAGTATCATCGTGGTTACAAGGCGTTGAATCCACATCTTTCTCGTTGGTCGTGCAAATCTCCGCCGTATTGAAGTGTATGCCTTCTTGCGTTACTTTGATTTGATAAGTCAACGTCACTGTGTCGCCATTGGCTGATATACTACCAATATTCCACTTTATTACATTGCCGCTGATACTCGCACTGCCACGACTCGCCACAAAACTGCCGCTCACAAACTGTACGGTCGTCGCGATGCTATCCGTCACCGAGACTCCCGTTGCATTCGTCGCTGATTCGTTCCACACTTTGATGGTATAGGTCAACACATCGCCAATCTGAGCAATTTTCTTACTAATCGACTTAGACAAAGCTAAATCCACTTCTTTCGTGCAATCTTGCGCATTAATCGTCGCAGGGACGCGGCTTGTGCTCACTGCCGTTGGGCACGTTGGGTCGGTACTACGTGCTTGCGCGTAGAAAACCGTATTCGCCGTCACTGTGCCACCTGGTTTGTAATTTAAACCTGTGAACAACACCGTGCCACCCGTTTGTTGACTGAACCATTCTACCGTTGCCAGTCCTACCACCGTCGCTTTCAACGTTGGGAACGTATCGCCGATACAAGCCGTCAAACTTGGCGTCAACAACTGTGGTATGGCTGGGTTACAGTTACAATTCACGCCCGCAATGATGGTGTCTGACTTACAAATTGCGCTCAAACTGTCGGTAATAATCACATTCTGACCCGATGGAATGCCCGATACCGTGTAAGGGTTCGTACCACTCAACGTGCCTTTATTCACTTTCACAATACCCAATTTGTTGGCCACCGTGAAGGTGAAACTGTAGGTTTGGGCATCGTTTGAACATACAGGCGCCGCTGAACTAATCGACGATTTGATACAAGGTTGTTGACAAACTGGGACAATCACTTTCACCGTATCCTGACAACCATTCGCTGAGTAAACAAAATCAAATGATTTACCTTGTGCCGTGGCGTTGGTGATACTCACCAAACCTGAACTGTTCACCGTCGCGCCCGTTGGGTTACCCGTCAAAGCTGACCACGTCCCTCCCGTCGGCGTCGCCGACAATTGTACGCTCGCTGGAACATTTCCATTTGAACATACCAACGTAGTATCTTTACTCGCACTTGGTTTTGGATTCACCGTCACCACCACATTCGCCGTGTCTTTACAACCTGCCGCGTTTTGGGCGACCAAGACGTAGGTCGTTG
This sequence comes from Runella sp. R5_40, assembly GCF_057652295.1. Lineage (NCBI taxonomy): Bacteria > Pseudomonadati > Bacteroidota > Cytophagia > Cytophagales > Spirosomataceae > Runella > Runella sp. R5_40. Next base: position 175,919 of record NZ_JBYFCH010000002.1, read on the forward strand.
TGCCCGTTGGCTTCACCGCACTTGGCGTTGCTACTGCTGTGCCACCCGCCGTGCCTACCGTCCACACTGGACTCAAGTACGTATTGTAATTCGTAATCTTCGTTGTCAAATCCACTGACTCGCCTGCACAAATCGTGGCAGAACCGTCGGCAATTGTTGGCTTGGCCAACACCACTACTTGTGCCGTATCCGTACATGTTTGGCCACCACTTGTCACCGAATAGACAAACTTATACGTACCCACTGCATTCAAACCGCTGATGTTACCACTCGCATCTATCGTCGCTGCGCTTGGGTTCGCTGGGCTGCCGATTGGTGCCCACGTGCCTCCTGCTGTCACTGCCGTCAATTTAGCCGTTTTCGTTGGTTGGCATACATTCGCCGCATCAGCACCTGCGTTTGGTTTCACACAACCCGCACATGGCGCTACTGTCACCGCTACCGTGTCCTTACAACCTGCTGTTGTCGTGTAAATGAACTGGTACGTGCCTGTCACCGTCATACCTGTTACGTTGTTACCCGTAATCGTCGCCGTCGTTGGCGTTGTACCCAGTTGTGACCAACTGCCGCCCGATGGACTTGGTACTAAGGTGTAGCTCGTCGCTAAGGTATTTGTCGCAGCATTCACGCAGACTAGCGTCGTGTCTTTACCCGCACTTGGCTTTGGATTAACCGTCACAACAACATTCGCCGTGTCTTTACAGCCTGCGGCGTTTTGAGCAACCAAGACGTAAGTCGTTGTGCCCGTTGGTTTGACAGAACTTGGCGTTGCTACTGCTGTGCCACTTGCCGTACTGACTGTCCACACTGGACTCAAGTATGTGTTGTAATTGGTAATCTTCGACGCCAAATCCACTGACTCACCTGCACAAATCGTCGCAGAACCATCAGCAATCACTGGCTTGGCAAGTACAATCACTTGCGCCGTGTCAGTACATGTTTGACCGCCACTTGTTACAGAATACACAAATTTATAAGTGCCAGCCGCATTCAAGCCACTCACGTTACCACTGGCGTCTATCGTCGCGGCGCTTGGGTTGGCGGGGCTAACTATTGGTGCCCACGTGCCGCCTGTCGTCACTGCCGTCAGTTTCGCCGTACTCGTTGGTTGGCATACATTCGCCGCATCGGCACCTGCATTCGGCTTCACACAACCTGCGCATGGTGCTACCGTTACCGCGACCGTGTCCTTACAACCTGCCGTTGTCGTATAAATAAATTGATACGTACCTGCTACACTCATGCCTGTCACGTTGTTACCCGTAATCGTCGCCGTCGTTGGCGTTGTGCCTAGTTGCGCCCATGTGCCTCCCGCTGGACTTGGTACTAAAGTGTAACTTGTCGCCAAAGTATTATTCGCTGCATTCACACAGGCTAACGTCGTATCTTTGCCTGCATTTGGTTTTGGGTTAACCGTTACTACTACGTTCGCCGTGTCTTTACAACCAACTCCATTTTGAGCAACCAATACATAGGTCGTTGTGCCCGTTGGCTTCACTGAAGTTGGCGTTGCTACTACCGTGCCACCCGCTGTACCGACTGTCCACACTTGGCCTTGGTAACTGTTATAATTGGTAATCTTTGTAATTAAATCCACTGATTCTCCTGCACAAATCGTCGCAGAACCATCAGCAATTACTGGCTTGGCATTCACTACTAATTGTACATAAGCTGTATCAGCACACGCCACATCGCCCGTCGTATTTACTACCACTGCGTAGTATTTCGTTCCAGCCATCGTCAACGCTGCGCCACTCGGCGTAAACGTCGCGCTCGTCGCACCGCTCACCGCTGTGCCCAAACTGCTCGTCGTGTCTGCCAATGGCCCGTACCATTTGTATTGCACGCCCGTACTTGGTGTCGCCGTGTAAGCCGTTGCGGCGCTGCCTGCACATATCGTTTGTGTTTTCGACGTAGCTGCTGCCACGGGTTTGGTACACAAAATACATTCAAACGTATAAGTCACTTTCGCACTCGCATACGCTCGTGTACGCTGAATGTAGATTAAATTACCGCCACCGCCTGTCAACGCAAGACCAGATAACGTACTCACTTCTAATGGTACATTTCCCGTCCCAATAAAGGGTGCCAACGCCAACGCTGTGTTGTAGGTAAAGGTCCCACTTGCCGAATCTGCTATCATCGGATTTAGGTACATATCATCATCGTCAGTCGCATCTCCCGTCGCGTTCGTTACCCAGCGGGCATCTGTGCGAGGGTCTTTGAAAACCGTCAAATAATCACTCACCCACGATTCCATTCGACCCAAAGTCGTGGGCGTGGGCGTGGGTGATGGAATGCTATCGCCCGCCCAGCTGCCCGTCGCGGGTACTAAAACTCCCCCTGGCAACGTCGTTTGAGGAATCGCCATCTCCAATGTATTCGTCGCAATATCCGTCGAGTTCAACGTAAGCGTCGCCTCCGAACTTGCTTTGGCATTGAACGACTGCGATTGCGCGGCCCTGTTCTCAAACACAAATGCCGTTTTGCCTCCTACAGTGTATTCCAATTTCACCGATTGTAAAACTCGCGTGCCGCCTTGTTCATCAAACTTTGGTATCATAATCGGCAAGGAATTTAGTTCGGTTATATCCATTTGCGTCGCGTATTGATAAACCACCGTGCTTGGCGTTCCTTGTACGCAAGTTACCGCGCACGTTCCTGGGTCGGTCACAACTACTGTCGTCGAGCAGCCCGTTACATTGTCCGTAATTGTCAGAGTTACGTTGCCTTTGCCTGCGCTACCCGCTGGCGTGCGCAATGGAGTATTCAATCCGCAGTTCACCGAAGTTGCTGCGCTGCCGTTTGACAATGTTATGGCCAATGGATTCCCGCCTTGCGTGGCCGTTACCGTAAATTTATTCAGACTCATCGGTTCGGTGGACACATGAATACTGAACGTCATGTAATCGTCGGTGCCACTCTCAGGCGTGCCGTTGGCGTGGCAAAGTGCCGTCACCGCTGGTACCGTGATTTTGCTCACATCTAACTGAACAAAGGCCGTGTCTGCACACGCCACATCGCCCGTGGTGTTCGCCACTACTGCATAATATTTTGACCCCGCAGTACTTAATGCTGCGCCACTTGGCGTAAAGGTCGCACTCGTTGCGCCGCTGATGGCCGTACCCAAACTGCTCGAAGTATTCGTCAGTGGCCCATACCATTTGTACTGCACACCCGTGCTTGGCGTAGCTGTGAAGGCCGTCGCCGTACCACCTACGCAAATCGTTTGTTTTTGTGGGGTGGCTGAAGCTACGGGTTTTACACATGCTGTTGAACAATAAATATAAGTGACTGTTATTTCGGCACTCGCTGACGTTTTAATAATTGAATTTAGGTTTCCTGAACCACTCACCAACGATGCCCCTGTTGCACGTGCAATGAACTGAGCATTACCCGTTCCCGTAAATTTCGCCAAATCGGTTGAGCTACTGTAAAGCCAACATTTGGTATTGTCCGAATAAACTGGCGAAAAATAGGTCATATCATCATCATCGGTCAAATCCCCTGTTTGGTTCGTCACCCAAGTTGATGATAAAGTAGGATCCACCAAGTTGTTCAAATCATTATTTACAGCTGCCGACATCGCTAACAAAGTCGATGGGGGCGAGACAACCGTATTATCGCCCGGCCATGTACCCACAGCAGGAACCAACACGGCACTAGTCACATTTTTGGGGTAGTTGGTTGCCGTAAACGAATTTGTCTCAAAATTTACCCCGTCTAATTTGAACGTCGTCGTTCCTGTCGTTTCTATATTTACTTCAGAGGAAGCATTATCGGTACTTTCGGCCACCCCCCAGTTTACGATTGATTGATTGACCGTCAAAAGCACATTTTTTAAGGTGCGCGTTCCTCCCATTGTATCAAATTTGGGAAGAGTAAGCGTATCACTCCAGTTGGTGCGCTTGAGCGGCACCGTAAATTTGTACTCTGACTTCCCTGCCACTTCTGCACCTGTGCAAGCATTGGGCAAACACATGACTGGCGCAGTATAAATCGCCGTTTGCTTACATACCCCATCACTAAACATCACTTCTACTGTATCAGCCATCCCGTCTGAGTTCAGGTCTGGAAGAGTGTAAGAAATGGGGCTCGTAAATGGTGGTAAAAAATCTTGGTAGCCTTTTCCTGGAATTCGTACGCGTAAAAGCCCCGTTGAAGGTGGAGCCGTAAAGGTAACTTGCCCACTTACGCTAAATTTATTGGTAGCAGGTGTACAGCTTGAGGCATTGGCAGTAATTGCTAGGCTTCTCACATCCAACTGAACAAAGGCCGTGTCCGCACAAGTCACATCGCCCGTCGTATTCACCACTACCGCATAATATTTTGACCCCGCAGTACTTAATGCTGCGCCACTTGGTGTAAAGGTCGCATTGGTTGCGCCGCTGATGGCCGTACCCAAACTACCCGAAGTACTCGTCAGTGGCCCATACCATTTGTATTGGACACCCGTGCTTGGACTAGCCGTAAAAACTGAGGCAGTACCGCCTACGCAAATGGCTTGTTTTTGTGGACTCACCACTGCGCTAGGTTGCGAACAAGCCGCCGCCTGCAAACACACTTGGTCAAACTTAAACGCCATGTTATCGCCAGTGTACGTTCCTTGGGTATAAAAGGTCACGCGCACATAAGCAGTACCTGCAGGTGCGGTTCCTGTTAGCGTATATTTGCCCAAAGTGAACGGTGCTACATCCACATCTGTATCTACCTGTACCGTCTGACCACCTGATAATAAGGTATTGGAGGCGTTAAAAAACTGGAGGCGGATTTGACTATCCTGACCTGGATCATGCGTTCCCCCATATACATTTAAGGTAAATGAAGTCCCTGCTGTTGTATTAACATTTTGATACACCGACGCATAATAAGCATCTGCATTGGCACTGCGGATATACCCATACCAGCTGCCACAAACAGCGTAAGGATTATCGTTTGAGAATAAAATTGTTCCTCCTGGGTCATTCGTCGCTTGCGCCCACGCCGACAAATCTGACCCCTCAAAACTTGGGGTCGTAATCAAGTTATTACTACAATTACAATCCACCGCTGTACACGTCACTGCCGCCACCGTAATCGTCGTATCTTTATAACAATTATCAGAGCCGTTGTACAACCTTAATATATACGTACCTCCCGTATTGGGTATCAGAGTTTTGACATCTTTATTGGCCGCATAGGCCGTCGCTGAGGCATACACAGGGCCATTATAAGTGGCAGCGCCTGCGGTACTAATGCCACATTTGTCGGTATTGGTAGCCGAAATAAGGGTGATTTTACCGTTATTATTCGCCGTTGAGCCTGTACAGGTTGGAGCCGTTTTTGTCAGTTGAATACCAGAAGGGGTAATGCAAGCAACACTACAGCCTGTACAAATGCTGATGTCATCTATGGCGATTCCTTTTGTTACACCCGTTGCAGGCTCTCCATAAACACTAAAATAGACAGGGTCTAACGTCCCGTCGCTTGTTGGTGTAACATTAATACAAACCGTTTGCCAATTCAACGTTTTCCAGTCTAGCACTTGTCCAGTCGCGCCCGTATAAGGATTACCATTAATATCTTTAGGAGCAGAGGGGGCTGGCAAATTCCAGCCAACAGAATAACCATACTGATTATTTGACACCACATATCCTCCTGCGGTATAAGTTGGGTTCCATCCCGCTGCTACTGGGTCTAGTTCTATCAAAGCCGTTGTTCCTGCATTAAGATTAGCGGGGTCAAAAGCTGCTACTTTATAACAGATAGAATAACAAACACCTTTAACAAACTGGTAGTGATCGACGTTTGTTTGGATACATTTATTGGTATTGCCCGCAGCTGGTGTATTAAACCAAATCAGGTAGTTTCCATTAATGGAGCCTTTTCCACCATTGCTTGAAGCGTCTATCCAATAACTAATATCAGGCCCTTCATCCGTCCCAATATCCGTTACCCCAAACCCGTTGTTTCTATCGTTCAAGGTTGCGTTGCTTCCAGCGATTGTTTTCGCAATGTTAGACACCCCATTTTCAAAACTATAGTTTGTAATTTGATTGGTAGGACAAACCTGCGTTTGCGATCGAAGTGGAGTAATGATAGTTAAACACGCCAATAAACACAGCATCCAGTATCTATTGACGAGGGGGTCAATCAGGGATACATTTTTTTTCATTGAGGTAAGTTTTGGTTTATATAATTTCTCAAGTAACAGTACAGCTAAGGGCTTAAACAACGACTTAATATGACATACTAAAACACAATTATTAAAATAAGCCCAAAGACGTTCCAAAAAATACAATTATCATACCAATACTTAAAAAAAGAACCCAAATATGCACAAATTCATAAAATACAGTTATAATATTGTATATAAAAGTAAAATATCGCACCCCAACCCCTCTGCTCAACATCCGTGCCACGTTCTAGCAATCTATCTTCTTCAATTAGCAAATAGTTTTCAAAAATGCCTTTATAAGCACCTTAAAGGCCAAAATCTGTATCTAGCCACTCTTTCGCAGTTTCTAAATTTACTCCAAATATATACCCAAAATTATTCACTATGGTAAGTAATATCATAGTATATTAACCATAACGAAAGACAAGATTACCAATCAGAAAATATTACATTTGTTTTTATTTTGACACGTATATATCCATTTATATTTATTAAAATAACAACATAAATGGTTTATTTTTTATAAAAACAAATAAAATATGCCCATTATATTTAAAAAACAAGAATACAAAAAACAATAAAATCCTCATTATCAAAATATTACTAACAATAATCTATTTTAAAAAAACAACACTAAAAGACATATAAATAGAAAAATAAGCACAAAAAATGGGTGCCGAATCGCTTCGACACCCATAGATATGAGACATTATTTCTCAGATTATTTTACGCTAACTTACAGCTTCTTACCTGCCTTCTTGGTCTGCTTAATCGTGAACGGAATACACAAATCAACTGGACAGCAGTTCGTACCAGCTTCGATGATAACTGGACAACAGCCTTCCGCTGGGCACGTCTGGTTCGTGGCTGTGAAAGTGTAACTTCCCAAATCAGAGAACAACACCGAGTTACCACTCGCTACTGGCGTTGTGCCGCCATTCTTGAACCATTGTACGTTGGTGTATTTGACTGGAATGCTTACCTCCACTACTTCCCCTGGGCAAAGTTTCACTGGCACCGTAAAACACGCACGGTCGATGTCGTCTTCAGTATCATCGTGGTTACAAGGCGTTGAATCCACATCTTTCTCGTTGGTCGTGCAAATCTCCGCCGTATTGAAGTGGACGCCTTCTTGCGTTACTTTGATTTGGTAAGTCAACGTCACCGTGTCGCCATTGGCTGATATACTACCAATGTTCCACTTTATTACATTGCCACTTATTGTCGCACTACCACGACTCGCTACAAAACTTCCACTCACAAACTGCACCGTCGTCGCGATGCTATCCGTCACCGAGACTCCCGTTGCATTCGTCGCTGATTCGTTCCACACTTTGATGGTATAGGTCAACACATCGCCAATCTGAGCAATTTTCTTACTAATCGACTTAGACAAAGCTAAATCCACTTCTTTCGTGCAATCTTGCGCATTAATCGTCGCTGGGACGCGGCTTGTGCTCACTGCAGTTGGGCACGTTGGGTCGGTACTACGTGCTTGCGCATAGAACACCGTATTCGCAGATACTGTACCACTTGGTTTGAAACTCAAGCCTGTTGCTAATACCGTTCCGCCAGTTTGTTGACTGAACCATTCTACCGTTGCCAGTCCTACCACCGTCGCTTTCAACGTCGGGAACGTATCACCGATACAAACCGTCAAACTTGGCGTCAACAACTGTGGTATGGCTGGGTTACAGTTACAATTAGGAGCAACAATCATGGTATCAGCCTTACAAACTGCACTTAAACTATCCGTAATTGTCACTGGCGCCCCTGCTGGAATACCAGTGATCGTATATGGATTATTACCCGAAAGTATTCCTTTGTTAGTTTTAACAATGCCAATTTTATTATTGACCTGAATCGTCAACGAATAGGTTGAGTAATCGGCCGAACAAGCTGGCGTCCCAACCAAGCTAAATGTTGACTCTACACAAGGCACCGAACAGTTCTTAGTCGCTGTCGTCGAATCTTTGCAACCATTCAACGTAACAACCAATTTCACCGTTTGACCCGATGGAACTCCCACAACCGTGCTGCCTGTCACTGTTCCTTTATCTGATGTAACTGTTGCTCCAGACGTAGCCGTAAACGCTACATCGTACAATGTACCCGCTTGATTACAGGTCGTTGATGTCACACTAATCGTTGGCTTGGGCTTCACGGTTGCGGTGACTGTCACTCCACTGCTCTTACACGTGGCATCGCCGTCTTTTACACATGACACATAATAATTAGTGTTTGTCGTCAATACTGGCGTCGTGTAACTTACACCCGTTCCTACTTGTGTTCCCAATCCTGCATCGCTGAACCACGTCGTTGTGTAACCTGTTGTACAACCACTCGCCGTCAAGGTCGCACTCGTTCCTGTACATACTGATGCACCCGTACCCACTGGCGTTGGAGCTTGGCAGGTTGGTGAACAGTTCTTAGTCGCTGTCGTCGAATCTTTGCAACCATTCAACGTAACAACCAATTTCACCGTTTGACCCGATGGAACTCCCACAACCGTGCTGCCTGTCACTGTTCCTTTATCTGATGTAACTGTTGCTCCAGACGTAGCCGTAAACGCTACATCGTACAACGTACCCGCTTGATTGCAGGTCGTTGATGTCACACTAATCGTTGGCTTGGGCTTCACGGTTGCGGTGACTGTCACTCCACTGCTCTTACACGTGGCATCGCCGTCTTTTACACATGACACATAATAATTGGTATTGGTCGTCAATACTGGCGTCGTGTAACTTACACCCGTTCCTACTTGTGTTCCTAAGCCTGCATCGCTGAACCATGTCGTTGTGTAACCTGTTGTACAACCACTCGCCGTCAAGGTCGCACTCGTTCCTGTACATACTGATGCACCCGTACCCACTGGCGTTGGAGCTTGGCAGGTTGGTGAACAGTTCTTAGTCGCTGTCGTCGAATCTTTGCAACCATTCAACGTAACAACCAATTTCACCGTTTGACCCGATGGAACTCCTACAACCGTGCTGCCTGTCACTGTTCCTTTATCTGATGTAACTGTTGCTCCAGACGTAGCCGTAAACGCTACATCGTACAACGTACCCGCTTGATTACAGGTCGTTGATGTCACACTAATCGTTGGCTTGGGCTTCACGGTTGCGGTGACTGTCACTCCACTGCTCTTACACGTGGCATCGCCGTCTTTTACACATGACACATAATAATTGGTATTTGTCGTCAATACTGGCGTCGTGTAACTTACACCCGTTCCTACTTGTGTTCCTAAGCCTGCATCGCTGAACCATGTCGTTGTGTAACCTGTGGTACAACCACTCGCCGTCAACGTAGCACTACTACCTGAACATACTGATGCACCCGTACCCACTGGCGTTGGAGCTTGGCAGGTTGGTGAACAGTTCTTAGTCGCTGTCGTCGAATCTTTGCAACCATTCAACGTAACAACCAATTTCACCGTTTGACCCGATGGAACTCCTACAACCGTGCTGCCTGTCACTGTTCCTTTATCTGATGTAACTGTTGCTCCAGACGTAGCCGTAAACGCTACATCGTACAACGTACCCGCTTGATTGCAGGTCGTTGATGTCACACTAATCGTTGGCTTGGGCTTCACGGTTGCGGTGACTGTCACTCCACTGCTCTTACACGTGGCATCGCCGTCTTTTACACATGACACATAATAATTGGTATTTGTCGTCAATACTGGCGTCGTGTAACTTACACCCGTTCCTACTTGTGTTCCTAAGCCTGCATCGCTGAACCATGTCGTTGTGTAACCTGTGGTACAACCACTCGCCGTCAAGGTCGCACTCGTTCCTGTACATACTGATGCACCCGTACCCACTGGCGTTGGAGCTTGGCAGGTGACACACGGAGAATAACGAACAACTGAATCTATTTCGCAGCCCGTCCCAAAAATTGGTGTACCATCTGCTAACTCAAGCATTCCCCATACAATAAAATCATCTGCGTCAAACGCTTGTAATATTGCAAAATCAGTACTGCTGATTGTTCCACAAACGCCTGTTTGATCACCTGTACCATCTGCAAATGGAATGCCTGGTACGTTAAAATCATTGCTATGCTTCAAACTAATCGCCCACTTGCGGCCGCCAGTTCCTGACACATCCAAACAAATTTTATGAAGACCACCTTCACAACTTGCTACGATGTTAGTAAACTTAAAGCCTGTACAGGGCGCAGGTGAACAACTTGGTACTTGAACGGTTATATTATCGGTACAACTTGTATTGTCTTTGTCACGAACAACAACGGCCATGCTTGATGCTCCGTTCCAAGTAGCATATCCTACTGTTACGGTTTTTGTTTGGCCGTATGCACCTGTTTGAATGACTGTTCCATTATAAACAGCTTCCCACAAATTGCTTGCACCTCCTGTCCCAGTTACTGTTAAATCAAACGTAAAAGAATCGTCCGTTACTTCAGGCGTATTTTGACCTGCGATACATTTGATAACTCCCAAAGTTGCATTCAAATCGCAATTGGGGGTACAAGTTTTAGAATCTGACACTGTCGAATCACAACCATTCAGAGACGCAGTAAGGCTAAACGTCTGTCCACTTGGGATACCCGTTACTTGATTTCCTGAAACAGTTCCTACGCTTGCGGTTACCGTTGCACCCGCCGTTGCTGTGAATGTTGCAGTTACCGTCGTACCACTACATGTAGTGCTCGTTATCGAAAGTGCTGGTTTTGTTTTGACCGTTGCAGTCACAGTTACACCGCTACTTTTACAAGTTGCGTCCCCAGTTTTTACACAAGACAAATAATAGTTTTTGGTAGCAGTCAAAACAGGCGTTGTGAAACTATTGCCTGTTCCTTCTTGGTTATTCAAGCCCGAATCGCTAAACCAAGTAGCTGTGTAACCTGTGGTACAGCCACTGGCCGTTAAGGTTACGGTATTGCCTGGACAAACCGAAGCGCCTGTGCCCGTTGGCGTTGGGGCTGTACATGGAATTTGGCAAGTCGGCGAAACTACTGTAATATCTTTTGTACAACCATTTAAGGTTGCCGTAATTGTCACGTCCGTTCCCGCTGGAATATTGCTTACCGTTGTGCCACTCACCGTTCCAGCATCAGCACTTATCGTTCCGTTACTGGTTACTGTTACGCTGTACGTCAATCCATTTTGAGCACAGGTTGGCGTGCCTGCTGTCAACGTTGGCAAAGGCTTTACGGTCGCTTTTACCAGCACACCTGTGCTTTTGCAAGTAGCATCTGCGTCTTTCACGCAGGATACGTAATAGTCTGTCGTAGCAGTCAAAACAGGCGTTGTGAAACTGTTACCTGTGCCTTCTTGAGTATTCAAGCCCGAATCGCTAAACCAAGTAGCCGTGTAACCTGTGGTACAACCACTGGCCGTTAAAGTCGCGGCATTGTTTGGACAAACTGAAGCGCCTGTGCCCGTTGGCGTTGGGGCTGTACATGGAATTTGGCAAGTCGGCGAAACTACTGTAATATCTTTTGTACAACCATTTAAAGTTGCCGTAATTGTCACATCTGTACCCACTGGAATATTGCTTACCGTTGTGCCACTCACCGTTCCTGCATCAGCACTTATCGTTCCGTTGCTGGTTACTGTTACGCTGTACGTCAATCCATTTTGAGCACAGGTTGGCGTGCCTGCTGTCAACGTTGGCAAAGGCTTTACGGTCGCTTTTACCAGTACGCCTGTGCTTTTGCAAGTAGCATCGCCGTCTTTTACACAGGATACGTAATAATTGGTCGTTGTTGTCAAGGCAGGCGTTTCATAACTATCACCCGTTCCAAGCTGACTGGTTAAAGTTGAATTACTAAACCAAGTTGCTGTATATCCGCTGGTACAACCTGAAGCCATCAAAATCGCCGTTTCTCCACTACAAATATTGGCATCTGTTCCCGCTGGCGTTGGGGCAGTACAAGCAGGACAAGCAGGTATCATTACAAAATAATCACCTAAACAATCGGTGATACCTTCCAACATAAACCAAAGTACAAACCCATTTTGGCCTGGATATTTCACTGTATTTACATTGTAAGGCCCCCAGTTAACTACTTGCCCGTTAGAAATCCCTCCTTCAATATGCTCCTTCCCATTTCCATTAGCATCTAATTTTCTATCTAATTCGGCAGCGTAGCCAGCAGGTATTCCTGTCACCGAAAATGTTCCAGAAACCTCATCATCGCTTTCATCGGGTGTCCCTTTGCAATCCCGTTGGACGGTTACAGTTACATACGAAGGATTCAAATTAAGTGGATCCCAAGTACACCCTGCCCCTGGTGAACAAGCTTGAGGAGGTGTAATGGTTGTAGTCGTAGAACAATTACCACTTCCTGCGGTAATGGTTACGTTTAGTACCCCTCCAGAAATGTTGTATTGATTAGTAAAGTCTTTGGCTTCCCCAATGTTTTGACCACCTACGTTTGTCCCATTGATAGAAACCGTCACATATCCTCCCGTTTCGGCAGTTGAGGAGGTAGAGTTGACTGTCAACGTAAAGCTAAACTTGTCGTCAGCGGTCGTTGTCGTTGTCATGTTGTTACAAGTAATGTTGGTTACCTCGGCAGTAAGGGTACACTGAGCATAGGTAGTTGTTGCAGTAAGGAAGCCCCCCAGCACCAGCAAGCCTAACATATTCAGGTAAAAATTTGTCAGCTTCGGTTTTCGGTCGGGCTGATTCTTGGTTTGGAGTAAGAAGGATAAATAGTTCATACTTTTTTCAATTTAAAGCACGGTAAAGTTTACTAAACAGCATGTAAACGCCTTATCAAATAGCATACCAATCTATTCGAAAAGTATATATATTGCTATTTAAGTCCAAAATACCTTCTATTTTGCAACATACCATAGATTTTAAAAGACATATATAACCAAAAATAAAAAGGCATCTTTCCCCACAAAAATCGCACCAAATAAAAAAAGAGAAGGGATGATGCCGTAGCACCACCCCTTCTCTTAGTATTCTTAACTACCAATATTACAGCTTTTTACCCGCCTTCTTGGTTTGCTTAATCGTGAACGGAATACACAAATCAACTGGGCAGCAGTTTTCACCTGGTACGATGATGATTGGGCAACAACCTTCCGCTGGACACGTATTGTTGGTGGCAGTAAAGGTATAGCTACCTACATCTTTCAATAATACTGAATTGCCACTTGCTACTGGTGTTGTGCCTCCATCTTTAAACCATTGTACGTTGGTGTATTTGGCTGGAATGCTTACCTCAATTTGCTCGGTTGGACAAAGCTTAATCGGTACTGTAAAGCATTGACGATCGATGTCATCTTCTTCTTCGTTGTTATTACAAGGTGTTGAATCGACATCGCCTTCGTTGGCAGCACAAATTTGAGCAGTATTGTAGTGAATACCTTCTTGGATTGCCTTGATGCGATACGTCAATGTAACTGTGTCTCCACTGGCGGCAATGCTTCCGATATTCCACGTAATCACGCTTCCAGTAATGCTTGCCGTTCCACGACTCGATACAAAACTTCCCGCAATAAACTGAACTGAAGTTGCTATTGAATCAGTCACCGATACACCTGAGGCGTTGTTGGCTGACTCGTTCCATACTTTAATGGTATAAGTAAGCGTATCGCCGATTTGTACCACTTTCTTGTTAATCAACTTCTTCAATGCCAAATCAATTTCACAGTCTTGGGCATTGATTGTTGCAGGTACACGGCTTGTACTCACCGCCGTCGGACACGTTGGGTCGGTACTACGGGCCTGTGCATAGAATACGGTATTGGCCGTCACTACGCCGCTTGGTTTGTAATTTAAGCCCGTTGCTAACACCGTTCCGCCTGTTTGTTGGCTAAACCATTCTACCGTTGCCAAACCTACAACGGTTGCTTTCAAGGTTGGGAATGTATCACCTTTACAAACTGTCAAGCTTGGTGCCAACAAGATTGGCACAGGAGGATTACAGTTACAGTTAGGCCCTGTGATAATCGTGTCTTGGACGCAAATGGCACTCAACGTATCCACAATCCGCACGCTCGCTCCCGAAGGAATACCCGTGACGGTATATGGATTATTTCCACTCAATACGCCCTTATCTACTTTGATGGCGCCATTTTTACCCGTTACACTAAAGGTTAAACTGTACGTCTGAACATCTGCCGAACACACAGGCGCACCCGTCAAAGTAAAGCTTGTTGTGATACATGGTACGACCAAACCTGCGTCAATCGTTAGGTTGTCTTTCGCTGTTCCCGTTCCCAACGCGTCAATCGTCACCACTTGGCTCAACCCTGTGGTCGGACTGAAATCCGAATCTTTGGTATCATCTCCGCCTAGGTTTTGCTTTGTGCTGATGGTGCAACTATCTGGCAAGCTCGTTACCACAATTTTCACTTGGTAGCTACCGCTCGACAAATCAGAGAACAAATACAAACCATTCGCATTTGTTGTATCAGTTGCCAAAACTGCACTCGTCGTTGCATTTAACAACTGTACAATCACGCCTTTCACGCCTGGCTCACCCGAATCTTGAACGCCATTGTCATTCAAATCTTTCCATACATAATCTCCGATTGAGCCTTTTGGCGAGAACAAAGCCCCGTCCACCGTTGGGTTGTCTTTGGCAGTGCCCGTTCCAAAAGCATTGATTGTCACCAATTGGCTCAAACCTGTGGTTGGGTCAAAATCACTGTCTTTGGTATCGTCCCCACCTAGGTCTTTTTTGGTACTAATCACACAGCCTGCTGGCAAACTGCTCGTTACAATTTTCACTTGGTAAGTACCACTCAACAAGTTTGGGAACAAATACAAGCCATTCGCGTCCGTTGTATCGGTTGCCAATACAGTTGTCCCTTTCAACAGCTGAACGATTACTCCCGCCACGGCCGGTTCGCCTGAATCTTGGACGCCGTTGTCATTCTGGTCTTTCCACACATAATCTCCAATCGAACCTTTTGGCGTAAACAAGCCCGCGTCTATCGTCGGGTTGTCTTTTTGTAAACCCGTACCCAACGTATTGATTTCTACAACCTGACTTTCGCCTGTTGTCGGGCTGAAATCCGAATCTTTGGCATCATCACTACCTTGGTTTTGTTTACTACTAATGGTACAGCTATCAGGGAGGCTAGTAATCACAATTTTCACTTTGTAGCTACCTGTCTCTAATCCATTGAAACCGTACAATCCACTCGCATCCGTTGTATCAGTTGCTAGTACTGCGCTCGTCGTCGAGTTCAACAATTGTACAATGACTCCTTTCACCCCTGGCTCACCCGAATCTTGGATACCATTGTCGTTCAAATCTTTCCAAACATAGTCCCCAATCGAACCTTTCTGGCAGTTTTTCACCTCAACCGCTACCGTATCGGCACAACCCGTTTGAGCATTTCTCAGGATAAACCGATATACGCCCAAGTCCGTCATACCAGTAACTACTCCCGTTTGAGGCGTGATTGTCACCGTCTTAGGAGTCGTCCCTAGTTGGGTCCAAGTCTCGCCAGAAGCTGCATCAGGAAGGTTGATGGTGCCTACTGTATTACATATTGCATTCGTTCCCGTGCTATCAGCGCCTGCCGTTGGTTTTTTGTTCACTACTAAGCGAACAAAAGCCGTATCGGCACATGACGTTTGGGTATTGGTCACAATCACGGCATAGTACTTTATTCCTACGGTTGTAATTGCACTTCCAGATGGCGTAAAGCTTGCATTGGTCGCGCCCGAAATAGCCGTTCCTAAGCTTCCCGTCGTATCGCTCAACGCTCCGTACCAACGGTAACTTACGCCCGTACTTGGAGTAGCGGTGAAGGCCGCAGGTAAATCTCCCACGCAAATCGTTTGCTGTTTCGCCGTCGCATTGGCAACAGGGCGAACGTTAATTGTCAATGACACAAAGGCCGTATCCGAACATATCGCCGCTACGCCTGTTGCTATCACGGCATAATATCTTCTTCCTGTAAAGCCTCCTGCTGGAGTAAACGAAGCATTGGTTTGACCACTGATTGCCGTTCCTAACGTTCCCGTTGTGTCTGTCAATGGACCATACCAACGGTAAGTAATCCCTGCACTTGGAAGGGTGACCGCAGTATAAGAAACGATTGTTCCTCCTTGACAAATTACTTGATTTTTTGGCGTGGCAGTCACCACAGGTTTGATACAGCTACAATCTTTGAAAGGCAAAATAATCGTCGTGTCTTTGTAGCAGCACAAGCCATTGTACAAACGAACGTAGAATGTATCACCTGCGGCCGTTGCAGGATTAGCTAAGTTATTCAACGTAATAGTTGTTCCCGTCAAAGCCGTTGCTGATGCGTAGGCAGCTCCCGTAAATTTACCACCCGAGTTTTTCGAGAAAGCATATTTATCGGCACATTTTACGTCAGTCAATTCAATTTTTGCGTTACTATTGGCCGTAATGCCCGTACACGTCGCCTGTGTAACTGTCGCTTTGTAGTTATACGGCTCTACGCAGTAAAAACCTGCATCAAAGGTATGATCGGTGGTTGCAGCTACCCCTGTTGTCAAAGTAATCACAGGGAAACTTCCTCCTTCTCCAGCGACGTTGGCTTTAGCCGCGTCACTGTCGTTATGGTCATTTCCAGTGCCTGTTGTTGCGTCTTTGGTCGTAAGCAAAAACTTCCCAATTCCCGCGACTTTCAACGTATCATTGCTATTGGTGATTTGTCCTGATGTACCAAACACCAAGCGATAGGCTGTAAGAGGTAACAATATTGTATCAGCTCCTGTTGCTGACCACGTACCTGTGGTAAGTTTTGATTTACGGCTAAAGTAATACTCCCCGTTGGCGTCCGTTTTGGTAGTGGCAATTTTTGTCGTGCCTTTGTAGAGAGTCACGTTGACATCTTTCAAGCCTTTTTCGCACGCATCCTGAATCCCGTCTTTGTTGGTATCTAACCAAACACGGTTTCCTATTTCAATGATGTCGAGGTTGTCGCAGTTGAGTTCAATATCTCCTAGCCCCGTTGCTTTGGCAAACGAACCTGGTATTGGGTCAGGCTTACCTGTTCCTTCTACATCAGGACCACGCGTAATATAGACTGTATAAAAGCCATCCACTTGGCCTGAAGTATTGTTCATATAACGAACCCCACCCGCATAAGGGTGCCTATCTTGGGGGTCAATCGCCGTTACTACTACTTGGCCTGACCCTGGCTTAAGTGCCAAGCTACCAATTGCTTCTTCGGCATGATAAATAGTAGTTCCGTTTTCTTGAATCCAGTCATCGTTGTAAAACTCTCCAAAACCTGGCCCTTGTTTATTATTATTTCCATACCCATCACTAGGCCCTGCAATAGCGTTATTTTCAAGTACAAACGTACCATTTGCATAAAAAGCTCTTAGGATATCGCCTGCTTGTGAATTGGTTTCAAAAAAGGCTGTACTCGTGTTATCTGGGCGGTAGTTAAAATCTCCACCTTGCCATCCAGTACGATCACCAAAACCTAATACCATCGACCCATCGATGTCAAATTCAATATCCACAAACATAGGGACTGGATGGCGCAAAAGGTTGGTATTAGGGCTAAGTAAAGTAGCAAAATCGTCCGTCCATGGAAACCAGCCCGTAATTGTTGGTGCCGCGGCGGCAGGATAACCCTTTGGATACGTTAGCGGAAAATCAAAAATTTGGGTGAATGTTGTTCCATCAAATTCATAGACGCTTGCCCGTAAATTAGATTTATTATTAGACGTCTGGGCATCGCACACCCCGCCTACATACACTTTCCCATTATACGCTTTCAATGCCCAAGGGCGATACTCTCCACCAGTACAGGTTGCGGGGATAGAAAAGGACGCTACGTTATTCGCTGTTGGTTTCGTAGTTCCGTCTTGATTATACTGGGTAATGTCAATTGAATAAAGTCGTTTATCAAATAAATTGACCATCCAGAGTTTATTTCCGTCATCCGAAATATCCAAATCTCCCATTCCTACTTTTCCTATCTTACTAAAGGCATCTGTATCACGACTAGGTTGAGTTTTATCTGCAACAAGCCCTCTAGCGCTATTTGTTGCTACTGAACCTATTGATATCCCTAAATCGGTCGTAACATTGATAAATGGAGTAACAACGGGAGAAGCTGGATTAGTGTAATCAGTGACATAAATTCCTCCCAAGCCCTGTGGTCCAAGCCCAGCGTGACGTTTAAGAACTGCCGACAGAAACATACGCTTGGTAAATTTATTAAAAGCTAATCCCCAAGTAGTTCCAATTTGTCCTGCTTTTGCAATTCCTTGCTCATCAAAATAAAGTGGGTTTGTGGTGCCAATCCCAGCTGTAACTCCATATGGAATGCTCACAAAAGCATCGGCATTAGCAGATAAATTGGCGGCTGTTGCACCCGTGGTTGGTAGGGGGTCTCCGTACACAAAACAAGGCACAAAAAGTCGTAAATTGTTATCTGAACAATAATCAATGGGATTGATTACCCCTAAATTCACATTACAAGAAGGGGCTCCTACAAACTGAACCGAAGTTCGTGAGTTTGCCCCATTTATCCCTAGTTTATATACAGAAGGAATACTTGTAAACTCAACTCGAACAGGATATTTATTGGCTGGTACGGGGAGTGAATAATATCCATATCCATCTGTAGTACCTGTATAAATGGTGCCATCACACGCAATCCCTTTTACTGACACCGAGCTAACTCCTACTGTCTCTCCAGCCTCTTTGAGTCCATTGTCGTTAAAGTCCTTGAAAACGATTCCTCCCAAATTATTACCACTACATGCAGTAACCGCACAAGAAGCGGGTACGTTGTAAGAGTCTGAGTCTGTGCAAGTAGCATTAAAGCTAGCAGTAACTGACTGATTTGTAGCTCCGTTAGCATCTACTTCAAAGGCTACTACTTGAGGGGATACAATTACTTGAGTACTGGTGATAGAACCACTGACTTGTGGGTAATCTACACTAATTGTTCCTGGGGTAATCGCCCTCGTCTGAGAACCTGTTGTGACGGTAATCACGCCACCTGAGGGGGCATTGACCCATCCAACTTCCACACTAACAGTGGCTTTACTTTGACTACCTACCAAGTAACAGCCTGATACCGTTACTTTTCGGATGGTGACAGAACACTGGGCTTGGGATTCTTGGGAGCTCCACAGGAATATACCTATGATAGCCATCAACAGTAACAAGGAACTAAACAGTCGATTGGCATACTCCCCTCGATAAATTCGGAGTAAAGATTTCATATAGTTTTGTGACAAGTAGGGTAAGTGAAAAATCATTCCATTATCTATTATTTTCCCACAAAACACATACCAATACTATATTAGATTGAAAATTTAGTATATACTAACAATTTTACTGGACACATCATTAAAATATTTACATCCAATCTTTGTATAATAATATCCAAAAAAGACCTTGTATATCCCACAACAATCACGCCAAAACTCAAACAAGCGCATTAAAAAAGGGGATAAAGCTTAGCTTTTACCCCCTTTTATTATTCCTTCAAGAATACCAAAAGCAATTTAATATCCCATTTACTTTCTTTTCTTTTTAATCGTAAACGGCACACAAATATCCAAAGGGCAACAATTAGTACCCGCTTCGATGATGACGGGACAACAGCCGTTGGCTGGACACGTCTGGTTCGTCGCCGTGAAGGTATAAACTCCCACTTCTGAGAACAACACCACATTCCCCGTTGCCACCGCCGTCGTGCCGCCGTTTTTGAACCATTGTACGTTCGTCAATGTCGCAGGTACACTCACTTCCAACTTTTGGTTTGGACATAGGTCAAACGGCACTGTGAAGCATTGCTGGTCAATGTCATCTTCGCCGCCTTTGCCGTTGCCTGGCGTGCTGTCTTTATCTTTCTCGTTGGTCTTGCTGATTTCGGCCGTGTTCAAGTGAACGCCTGCTTGCGTCGCTTTCACTTGGTAACGCAACGTTACCGTGTCGCCATTAGCCGCGATGTTGCCAATGTTCCACTTAATCACGTTGCCACTGATACTCGCACTACCACGACTTACCACAAAACTGCCACTCACAAACTGTACCGTCGTCGCGATGCTGTCCGTTACTTCTACACCCGTCGCATTCTTGGTCCATTCGTTCCACACTTTGATGGTGTACGTCAACACATCACCCACCCGCGCTACTTTTGTATTAATCGACTTCTTCAATGCCAAGTCAATTGTATCAATACAAGTTTGTGCGTTAATCGTCGCGGGAACGCGGCTTGTGCTCACTGCCGTTGGGCAGGTCGGGTCGGTGCTGCGTGCTTGCGCATAATACGTCGTCGTACCAGTCACTGTGCCACTTGGTTTGTAATTTAAGCCAGTTGACAATACCGTTCCGCCCGTTTGTTGGCTAAACCATTCTACCGTTGCCAGTCCTACTACAGTCGCTTTTAAGCTCGGGAACGTATCACCAATACAAGCCGTCAAACTTGGGGCTAACAATACGGGTACTGGTGGATTACAGTTACAGTTAGGCCCAACAATCGTCGTATCTGACTTACAAATCGCACTCAAGCTGTCCGTAATGATCACACTCGCTCCCGACTGGATACCTGTCACCGTGTAAGGATTGTTACCGCTCAATGTGCCTTTGTTCACTTTTACAACGCCCAATTTATTGATTACACTAAACGTAATGCTGTACGTTTGTACATCCGCCGAACATACTGGAGCGTCCGTCAAAGTTACGCTTGATGCGACACATGGAACAACTAACCCCGCGTCAACCGTTGGGTTATCTTTCGCAATGCCTGTTCCCAAAGCATCTATCGTCACCACTTGACTCAAACCTGTCGTTGGGTTAAAGTCAGAGTCTTTGGTATCGTCGCCGCCTAAATCTTGCTTGCTGCTAATCACACAGCCCGCTGGCAAACTCGTCGTGACAATCTTCACTTGGTACGTACCTGAGTTTAGGTTCGAGAATAAGTACAAACCTTGTGCGTCCGTCGTGTCAGTCGCCAATACGGCGCTGGTTGTTGAATTCAACAACTGAACGATTACGCCCGCCACCGCTGGTTCACCTGAATCTTGAACACCGTTGTTGTTTTGGTCTTTCCAAACGAAATCCCCAATCGAACCTTTCGGAGAATACAAGCCCGCGTCAACCGTCATGTTGTCTTTCGCAATGCCTGTTCCCAAAGCATCTATCGTTACCACTTGACTCAAACCAGTCGTTGGGTTAAAATCAGAATCTTTCGTATCGTCGCCACCCAAATCTTGCTTGCTGCTAATCACACAACCTACTGGTAAACTCGTCGTCACAATCTTCACTTGGTACGTACCTGAATTTAGATTCGAGAACAAGTACAATCCTTGCGCATCCGTTGTGTCGGTCGCCAATACGGCGCTGGTTGTTGAATTCAACAATTGAACAATCACGCCTGCCACCGCTGGTTCGCCTGAATCTTGAACACCGTTGTTGTTTTGATCCTTCCAAACGAAATCGCCAATCGAACCTTTGGGTTGTACACATACTGGGATAATCACTTTCACTGTATCCTGACAACCATTCAACGTATAGATAAAATCAAACGATTTGCCCTGTGCCGTTGCGTTGGTAACACTCACCAAACCTGCACTACTTATGGTCGCTCCTGTTGGATTACCTGCCAACGCCGTCCACGTGCCACCCGTTGGCGCCGCAGCTAACTGTACACTTGATGGTACACTACCGTTTAAGCATGCCAAGGTTGTGTCAGCGCCCGCACTTGGCTTGGGATTCACCGTCACCACTACATTCGCTGTGTCCTTGCAACCAGCGGCGTTTTCCGCAACCAAAACGTAGGTCGTTGTGCCCGTTGGTTTTACTGAAGTTGGCGTTGCTACTGCTGTACCGCTTGCCGTGCCGACTGTCCACACTGGACTCAAATAAGTATTGTAGTTTGTAATCTTTGAAGTCAAATCCACTGACTCGCCTGCACAAATCGTCGCAGAACCGTCGGCAATCGTTGGCTTGGCAAGTACAATCACTTGTGCCGTATCCGTACACGTTTGACCACCCGAGGTGATGGAATACACAAACTTATAAGTACCCGCTGCGTTCAATCCACTAATGTTACCACTGCCATCTATCGTCGCTGCGCTTGGGTTCACTGGGCTGCCGATTGGTGCCCATGTGCCGCCTGTCGTCACTGCCGTCAACTTCGCCGTACTTGTAGGTTGGCATACCGAGGCCCCATCAGGGCCCGCGTTTGGTTTCACGCAAACTGGGCACGGTGCTACCGTTACCGCAACCGTGTCCTTGCAACCTGCCGTTGTCGTATAAATAAACTGATACGTGCCTGTCACACTCATACCCGTCACGTTGTTACCCGTAATCGTCGCCGTCGTTGGGGTCGTACCTAGTTGTGACCATGTGCCTCCCGCTGGACTTGGAACTAACGTATAGCTCGTAGCTAAGGTGTTGTTTGCTGCATTCACACAGGCCAATGTCGTGTCTTTACCTGCACTTGGTTTTGGATTCACCGTTACTACTACGTTCGCCGTGTCTTTACAACCAGCTGCGTTTTGAGCAACCAATACATAGGTCGTTGTGCCCGTTGGCTTCACTGAAGTTGGCGTTGCTACTGCTGTACCGCTTGCTGTACCTATCGTCCAAACTTGGCCTTGGTAACTGTTGTAGTTTGTAATCTTAGACGTCAAATCCACTGACTCGCCTGCACAAATCGTCGCAGAACCATCACCAATCACTGGCTTGGCATTCACTACTAATTGTACATAAGCTGTATCAGCACACGCCACATCGCCCGTCGTATTTACTACCACTGCGTAGTATTTCGTTCCATCCGTCGTCAACGCTGCGCCACTTGGCGTAAACGTCGCGCTTGTTGCACCGCTCACGGCTGTGCCCAAACTGCTCGTTGTGTCTGCCATTGGCCCGTACCATTTGTATTGCACACCCGTGCTTGGCGTAGCCGTGAAGGCCGTTGCCGTACCGCCTACGCAGATTGTTTGTTTTTGTGGGGTAGCTGAGGCTACGGGCAAAACGCAACATGCCACTGGCGCAATAGTTATCGTCGTGTCTTTGTAGCAACATTCCCCGTTATAAAAACGGATGGTGTAAGTGGCCCCCGCATTGCTAATACCTGTCACCAAGTCTTTGGGGAAGGTACTACCAATCGCCGTTGCCGTAGCGTAAGTTGTGTCTCCACTCCATGCGCCCGTTCCCGTTTTTGTTCTATATTTATCATAAGGAGCTATCGCACTGTTCAAACTGATTTTCCCATCGTTTTGAGGAACTGTTACCGCACATTTTGGGGCAGTCACAACGATTGAATTAGCCCCAATGGATGGGTTGGTGCAATAAAAACCTGCATCGAAGGTGTGATTTACACTTCCTGCATTTCCAGTAGTAAGATTAATACAAAAAGCCCCGCTTATTACTTCCGCATCGCTGTCGTTTTGGTCGTTGCCGTTGTTGGCGGTAGCATCTTTGAGCGTTACGTCAAATTGACCCAAACCTGCCACCGTTAGTTTTCCACTAACCAATTGACCTTCACCAAAAACCAACTTATAAGCTGTCGTAGCAAGAAGCGTCGTGTCAGCACCTGTTCCTGTCCACGTCCCCGTTGTAAGTTTTGATTTTGATGAAAAATAATATTCGCCGTTTGTCCCTGTTTTGGTCGTAGCGATTTTGGTCGCGCCTTTGTAGAGCGTCACGTTGATGTCTTTCAACGCTTTTTCACATGGGTCTTGTACCCCATTTTTATTAGCATCATTCCAAACGTAGTTACCTAGTTCGAGGTACATCGGGAGCTCACACAAAATCTCCATATCTCCCAAGCCCGTTGACTTTCCGAAGGTACCTACATCGTTGTTTGTATTGTACAACACAAAGCCCATGGCAGCACCACTTGGTGCAAGCCCTGTGGTATTGCTCCAATAACGAATCCCGCCCGAAAAGTTAGTGCCCGTTTGGTTTTGGTCGATTGGATCCATTGCCGTCGTAATTACTTGGCCTGACCCTGGTTTTAACGCCAACGCTCCGAATGCAATCTCCGCGTGCGTCAATGCACCATTTCCTCCTAAGAAATCGTCATTGTAAAATTCTCCAAAACCAGGGCCTTGGTTGTTGTTCACACCCGAGCCTGAAAGCCCTGGCACTTTCCCATTATTTTCAAGAATAAACGTACCATTCGTAAACGCTGCTCTTAGTACATCACCTCCTGCTAAACCAGTATATACACCTGTCCCTGAAGGACGGTAGTTATTGTATCCCGACTGCAAACCTGTACGATCACCCAAGGCCAACACCATCGACCCATCAATGTCGAATTCGATGTCGGTAAGCATTGGCTGAGGATACAATACCCGTATAAAAGTTCCGTTGGTGGTATTGCTATTGACGGTATTAAAGCTATCCGTCCAAGGATACCAACCTACTCGATCAACCACCGCAGGTGTGGTATTTACCAAAACTGCTCCTTTGGGATAGGTCAATGGAAAATCAAATACTTGGGAGAAATTGGTTCCGTCAAAGGCATTGATAAAACCCCGTAGGTTTGATTTTGTGGAAGTAGAGGCATCACAAACTGAACCTATATACACCTTCCCTTTATACACTTTGGTCGCAAAAGGGCGCAGTGTCCCACCCGTACATCCTGGGTCAGGAATAGCCCAAGAGCCTAGCAAACTTGGGGCAGCCCCACTAACATCTATTTGGTATAGTTTTTTATCGAATAAGTTAATAAAATACAGCGATTTACCATCTTCTGACATCTCTAAATCACCCATTCCGACTTTACCTATCAACTCAAAAGCCAATGAATCGGCACTTGGCTGGGCTGGGTCAGGATTTAATCCTCGTGTGGCATTGGTCACCCCAAACCAAGGATCGCCCGCATTGGTAGCTCCAACATTGATATTAAGCGGTGGTTGTGACACATCGACATACGGAGACGCCGTGTTTGTTGCCATGTCTGTCACATAAATACCTCCCAAACCGAGTGGCCCTAAGCCCGCGTGCCGTTTCAATGTGGCAGAGGTATATACCTTATGTTTATATCTGTCATAAGCTACGCCCCACAATGTACCCACTTCTTCTGCCTTGGCCAAAAGCTCCATTTTTGACATGTCCTTAGGACCAGTAGTCCCATAATCGAATGCTACCAAGGCATCCATTTGGCCACTCAAACTACCCACGTCTGGTTTTCCATAAACATAGCAAGGTACCACCACTTGGGGAGTTGTTTGACAATAATCGTTGTTATCAAGCACCCCCAAATCAATCGTACAATCGGGGGCTGTCACAAACTGCACAGTCGTGCGGTTATCTGCCCCGTGCATTGTTCCTTGCCCCGCATAACTCGGTAGGCTTGCAAACTCTACCCGAATTGGATAATCTGAAGCTGAGACATTTAACACATATTTCCCTGAAGCATCAGTGGTTGTTTGGGCAGCAATTCCCCCTGCACAATCATAAGCAATGACAGTCACACCTGCCACGCCATTACTTTCGCCCGCATCTTTTACCCCATTCGCATTATAGTCGTTAAAAACGGTTCCTCCTGCTTGATTTCCACTACAAATCAAAGGCGGGCAAGCCGCAGGCAATTGAGCCGTCGAGGTTGCACTACACGAAGTTTGTGTGGTAAATTGGGCCGTAATTGGCAAACTGCTTCCAGTCGCATTTACCTCAAAAGCAATCACTTGAGGTGTCACAATGGTCTGATTTCCCTTGATGTTTGTTGCTGGGTAACTTACGGCAAACGTCCCTGGGCGAATGTACCGTTTGTCAGCGCCAAGTGTCACCTCAATACTGTCGTTTGCAGGTGCACCCGACCAACCGACTTCAATACTCACAGTAGCCTTACTTTGGCCACTTAACAAATAACAGCCCGAAACGGTCACTTTGTTAATCGTAATTGAGCACTGTTGCGCCCGAACGAGTTGGAAAGACCCAAGAAGAATGCTAAGAAAAGCGAAGGTTTTTATGCTATATTGCACAAACCACGTTGGATACTCCCGCTGGTGGATACGGTGTAAAATTGCCATGAAGCTTTGCCAAGAATAGGGTAAAAGGATACATTTATAATTACGTATCCATTCTCAACAAAACACATACCAAAAATACTTATTTCACCAAAAAAGGACAATTAACTTTAAATAATAGAATATATTAGCCAAATTATTATATTCTACTGCTCAAAATATTAACCCAAAAAGATAGTATTATCCCTACCAACAATTACGCCAAACTGAACATTTCCAACATTAGGATATTTATTTCCTTACTTTTTTGGATTGTTTTATGGTAAAAGGCAGGCATAATTCGACAGGACAACAATTAAGCCCCTCTTCAATGATAATTGGGCAGCATCCTTCAGCTGGGCAGGTCTGATTGGTGGCGGTAAAAGTATATACCCCGACATCGCTCAAAAGGATACTATTTCCAGTGGCGATGGGCGTTGTGCCGCCATCTTTATACCATTGTACGCTGGTATAGTTGGGCGGCACGCTCGCCTCGATTTTCTCGGTGGGGCAAAGTTTAAAAGGCACGGTAAAACATTCACGGTCGATGTCGTCTTCTCCTTCTGTGTTATTACAAGGCGTAGAATCCACATCTTGTTCGTTTGCAGTACAAATTTCGGCGGTATTAAAATGAATACCTTCTTGAATGGCCTTGATTTTGTAGGTCAAAGTAACCGTATCTCCATTGGCAGCAAGCTCACCAATCGTCCATTGAATCACATTTCCACTGATGACCGCACTGCCTCGACTTGCGGCGAAACTACCTGACACAAAAGCCACCGCCGTTGTCATGGAGTCTGTGACCACTACCCCCGTAGCTCCTTTGCTTGATTCGTTCCATACCTTTATCGTATAAGTCAAGGTGTCGCCAATTTGGGCTATTTTTTTGTCAATAAACTTCTTTAGGGCTAAATCAATGGTACAGGTATCTGCGTTGATGGTGGCGGGGGTACGGCTCGTACTAATGGCTACTGGACAGGCGGGGTCTGTACTCCGAGCTTGAGCATAATAGGTCGTAGTACCCGTCACGATGCCCGTTGGTTTGTAGGTCAAGCCAGTGGCCAAGATGTCGCCTCCCACTGACTGACTGAACCACTCGACCGTAGCCAAACCCACAATCGCGGCCTGAAGTGTTGGCAACGAATCGCCAATACAAACCGTAAAACTCGACGTTATCACTTTGGGCAAAGATGGATTACAATTACAGTTGAGTCCTGTCACGGTGGTGTCTGATTTACAAATCGCACTTGAGCTGTCTGTAATAACTACGTCTTCGCCCGAAGGAATCCCTGTGACGGTATAAGGATTGTTGCCCGTTAAGGTTCCTTTATTGACTTTCACCGTCCCTAGTTTGTTGGTCACGCTGAAGGTAAAACTGTACGTTAGGGCATCGTCAGAACAAGTCGGTGTGCCTAGCATCGAAATGAGGGATTTGGCCCGAACGCCTTTTATGGTCACAGTGGTATCTTTATAACAACCACTTTCTTGGTTAAACACCCGTACTGTCCACGTAGAATCTGCCGTTGTATTGATATTTGAGACAAGTGTTAGTGGAAAGGTATTGGGTAAAGTAGTTGCATTGGCATACGATGGCCCTGCGTAGGTAGTGCCTTTGCTAATTCCAAATTTGTTCCCTTTCGTAACAGCCGTCAATTCGAGTTTTCCCGCGCTTTCACAAGTCGGGTCTGTCGCTTTCACGGCCACCGTTGGTTGATCACAAGGGCAAATCACATCGCCACACACAAACGCCAAGTTTTTACTGAGTACCCCCGACTCAAAACCGAGGTAAGTACTAAATTTCCCAAAATCAGGATTAGCGGGTGAATCGAGGGTGAGTTTAGAAACACAATCACCGTAGAAAGTAGCCACGTAAAGGTTGCCATCGGGGCCAAAGTCGATGTCAAATGGGCGGCGGCGTGATTGTTGGTTGGACGACGTAATGGGGTAACTTTTTATCAATGCGCCTTCCGCCGTTAAGTGCTCTACGGCATCCCCGTTTCCGTAGCCGTCCACCGTTGTCCAAAGCGTGCCGTCTTTGTCCACCGTAATACCCACATAAATTTTGCCATCATTACGGGTTCGTAAGCGTACGGGGTTAGACAAGGTGCTATCCATCACCTGTACGGTACTTCTGCCTGCGGTATTTAGGTCGTTGTAGCCCGTGGTCACATACACCTTGCCGCCGTAGGCTGCCACTCCCCAAATTTTATTTTGGCCATCCAAGAAAAAAGACGTTGCTCGCGAAACCACAACTTGCCCGTTCTGAATCCGAATTTTTTCCACACGGCCATTGGTCCCACCCCGTAGTAAGTATTTTTTATCTTCCGAAAGCGTAATATCAAACGAGTTAGTCCCCGATGACGGTTGTACATTGGGGAAAAAGGTAGCTTGAGCAAAGCTATACACTTTGATGGGGCTACTAAAAGGGCTGCCGATGTAAGCAATTTTATTCACTTGGTCAATGGCAATGCCATCTCCCCCCGTGTTGGGAATCGAACAAGGAATGGTGCCGCTGTTGGGATCTAAAGGCTGAATAATCACTTTTTCGCCCGCATTCGTAATTTCCCCCACCAAAATCGTCATGTTCGTACACGGCACTACACAACGGTTACAGTTCAGCACCACGGTCGTATCCTTAAAGCAAGTATTGTCCCCGTTGAATACGCGGATGGTCCACAAAGACGAAGCATTGGTGATATTAAGGCTATCAGCCGCTCCCGATGAAAGGTTTTTGGCGGCGGCATAGGTCGGACCTGCATAGGTTGCGCCTTTGGAAATACCGTATTTGTCGGCTCCCGTTGCGACCAAGGCAATCGTAGCATCGTTATTGCCCCCTCCGCCCGTTTTACAAGTAGCCGATGTAACAGTTACTGAATTAAATTTGGGGGAAACACAGGTGAAAACCCGCGAAGAAGTACGTTTTGTTTTATTTGCAGCATGTGCAAACGCATTTCCATCCATTAACAATGCTGCTAATGATACCACTATGCCTACGCAAGCGCGCAAACACACCTTTGGGAGGATAATCATAAATGTATGTATAATAGAGTAGGAAAAGAATATACCAAATGCTAGTCAGCGCATTTGTGAACGTACGGTAAGGACAAGTGCAAAAATAGTGCCGAAATGGCTAAAATGCAGATATAGGCATCCCTAAACCACAGTTTAGGATGCCTTAAGAAGCAACTGTCGTAAAAATACTATCCAAAATTAACTATTAAATATACTAGCAATAAATGTACCAAATTTAAGAATTCCACTGGTTTTTGGTTAAATTTTAATTCCTCAAAATAAATACCAATAAAAAGCCCCCCTTCTTCCGATGAAAAAGGGGGGCGGGGTTGACTACAACCTTATTTTACTTTTTCTTTCTCTTCTGAATCGTGAATGGCACGCACAAGTCCTCTGGACAGCAGTTCACTCCTGGCTCAATGATGATTGGGCAACATCCTCCTGCTGGACAGGTCTGGTTCGTTGCGGTGAACGTGTATATACCCACTTCACTAAACAGAACCACATTGCCCGTTGCTACTGGCGTTGTTCCTCCGTCTTTAAACCATTGAACATTTGTGTAAAGTGCAGGTACCGATGCTTCCACTTGGTTGGTTGGACACACTTTGAACGGCACGCTGAAACACTGACGGTCGATGTCGTCTTCCGCTGGATTACCATTGCCTGGCGTCGAATCCACATCTTTTTGATCCACTTTCGAGATTTCAGCCGTGTTAAAGTGCAATCCTTCTTGGGTTGCTCGTACTTGGTAGCGCAAGGTCACAGTGTCACCATTAGCAGCAATGTTGCCAATCGTCCATTTGATGGCATTACCACTGATTGTAGCGCTGCCACGGCTGGCCACAAAACTGCCCGCAATGAACTGTACCGTTGTCGCAATGCTATCGGCTACTTCTACCCCCGTTGCATTTTTGTTCGATTCATTCCAGACTTTCAGCGTGTAAGTAAGTACATCACCTACCTGCGCTATCTTCGTGTTAATCGATTTCTTCAATGCTAAGTCAACCGTGTCAATACAAGTTTGGGCATTGATCGTCGCAGGGACGCGGCTCGTACTCACTGCCGTTGGACAGGTTTGGTCGGTACTGCGCGCTTGGGCGTAATACGTTGTTGTGCCCGTCACTGTGCCACTTGGTTTGAAACTCAAGCCCGTTGACAATACCGTTCCGCCCGTTTGTTGGCTAAACCATTCTACCGTTGCCAAACCTACTACCGTCGCTTTTAAGGTCGGGAAGGTATCACCGATACAAGCGACCATACTTGGCGTCAACAATACAGGTACTGGTGGATTACAGTTACAGTTAGGCCCAACAATCGTCGTATCTGATTTACAAATAGCGCTCAAGCTATCCGTAATGATCACACTCGCTCCCGATGGGATACCTGTCACCGTGTAAGGGTTGTTTCCGCTCAACGTTCCTTTGTTCACTTTCACAATACCCAATTTATTGGTCACTGTGAAGGTTATGCTGTACGTTTGTACATCTGCCGAACAAGCTGGAGGTCCAGTTAGGGTTACACTTGATTCTACGCATGGCACGACTAGAGCCGCATCAACCGTTGGGTTATCTTTGGCAATGCCTGTACCTGTTGCATTGATGGTTACTACTTGGCTTAAACCTGTCGTTGGGTTAAAGTCAGAGTCTTTCGTATCGTCACCACCCAAGTTTTGTTGGCTACTAATCACACAACCCGCTGGTAAGCTCGTCGTCACAATCTTCACTTGGTAACTACCGCTTGACAAGTCTGAGAATAAGTACAAACCATTGACATTCGTTGTGTCGGTTGCCAATACGGCGCTCGTCGTTGAATTTAACAACTGAACAATCACACCCGCCACTGCTGGTTCGCCCGAATCCTGAACACCGTTGTTGTTTTGGTCTTTCCATACATAATCACCAATCGAACCTTTCGGTGAATACAAACCTGCATCAACCGTTGGGTTATCTTTGGCAATGCCTGTACCTGTTGCATTGATAGTTACTACTTGGCTTAAACCTGTCGTTGGGTTAAAGTCAGAGTCTTTCGTATCGTCGCCACCCAAGTTTTGTTGGCTACTAATCACACAACCCGCTGGTAAGCTTGTCGTGACGATTTTCACTTGGTAACTACCGCTTGACAAGTCTGAGAATAAGTACAAACCATTGACATTCGTTGTGTCGGTTGCCAATACGGCGCTCGTCGTTGAATTTAACAACTGAACAATCACACCCGCCACTGCTGGTTCTCCTGAATCCTGAACACCGTTGTTGTTTTGATCTTTCCATACATAATCACCAATCGAACCTTTCGGTGAATACAAGCCTGCATCAACTGTTGGGTTATCTTTGGCAATGCCTGTACCTGTTGCATTGATGGTTACTACTTGGCTTAAACCTGTCGTTGGGTTAAAGTCAGAGTCTTTCGTATCATCGCCACCCAAGTTTTGTTGGCTACTAATCACACAACCCGCTGGTAAGCTCGTCGTCACAATCTTCACTTGGTACGTACCTGACTTCAAGTTCGTAAATAAGTACAATCCACTTGCATCCGTCGTATCAGTTGCTAATACGGCGCTCGTTGTTGAATTTAACAACTGAACAATCACACCTGCTACCGCTGGTTCACCTGAATCCTGAACACCATTGTTGTTTTGATCTTTCCATACATAATCACCAATCGAACCTTTCGGTGTTGACAATGCCGCATCTATCGTTGGATTGTCTTTGGCGATACCTGTCCCCGAAACGTTGATGGTAATAGGTGGACTCAAGGCCGTTGTTGGGTCAAAATCACTGTCTTTTGTATCGTCACCACCCAAATCTTGCTTACTGCTAATTACACAGCTATCAGGCAGACTTGTTGTTACGATTTTTACTTGGTATGTACCGTTTGGTAAGTTAGGGAACAAATACAAACCGTTAAAGTTTGTCGTATCCGTCGCTATAACAGTTCCTCCTTGCAACAACTGCACGATTACGTCTGCCACGGGTGATTCGTTCGGGTCTTGGATACCATTATCGTTTTGGTCTTTCCAAACAAAGTCTCCGATTGAGCCTCTGAGTGAATACAAAGCCGCATCTACCGTTAAGTTATCTTTAGCTGTGCCTGTACCCAAAGCATCGATGGTTACTACTTGGCTTAAACCTGTGGTTGAGTTAAAGTCACTATCTTTCTCATCATCACCGCCCAAATCTTGTTGGCTGCTAAGTGCACAGTCTGCGGGTAAGCTCGTTGTCACGATTTTTACTTGGTAGCTGCCACTCGACAAGTTCGAGAACAAGTACAAACCATTGGCATCCGTTGTGTCGGTTGCCAATACCGCGCTGGTTGTCGAGTTCAATAATTGAACAATCACACCCGCCACTCCTGATTCGCTTGCATCTTGAACGCCATTATTGTTTTGGTCTTTCCAAACATAATCACCAATCGAACCTTTAGGCGAGTACAAACCTGCATCAACCGTTGGATTATCTTTCGCAATGCCTGTGCCCAA
Organism: Runella sp. R5_40; assembly: GCF_057652295.1. Classification (NCBI taxonomy): domain Bacteria; kingdom Pseudomonadati; phylum Bacteroidota; class Cytophagia; order Cytophagales; family Spirosomataceae; genus Runella; species Runella sp. R5_40. The sequence continues at coordinate 208,476 of NZ_JBYFCH010000002.1, forward strand.
CGCATCAATTGTTACCACTTGGCTTAAACCCGTGGTTGGGTTAAAGTCAGAGTCTTTGGTATCGTCGCCACCCAAATTTTGTTGGCTGCTGATGACACAACCCGCTGGCAAACTCGTTGTCACAATTTTTACTTGGTAAGTGCCGCTCGACAGGTCTGAGAATAAGTACAAACCATTGGCATCCGTTGTGTCGGTCGCCAATACGGCGCTCGTTGTTGAATTCAGCAATTGAACAATCACGCCCGCTACTGCTGGCTCACCCGAATCTTGAACACCGTTGTTATTTTGGTCTTTCCATACGTAATCCCCAATTGACCCTTTTGGCGAGTACAAAGCCGCATCTATCGTTGGGTTATCTTTTGAAAGCCCCGTCAAGGTTGGGTCTAACGTGATTTTTGCACTAAAACCAGTGACTGGATTCACATCCGAATCTTTGGTATCGTCGCCGCCCAAATCTTGTTTCGTACTAATGACACAACCTACTGGCAGGCTTGTAATAACGACTTTGACGTAATAATCGCCCGCATCTAAGTTGGTAAAACCATAGGCCCCACTGGCATCGGTCGTATCTTTCGCAATGGGACTACCCGTCGTACTTCCTTTGTATAGCTCCACAATCACGTCTTTTACACCCGTTGCACCATCGTCTTGAATACCATTATTATTGAGGTCTTTCCAAACATAATCTCCAATCGAACCTTTAGGTGAATACAATGCCGCGTCGATGTGCGGATTGTTGCGCAACGTATCGGCCGCTGGTTTTGAAGTATCAATTGTAATCAAATGACTCAAACCTGCCGCATTAAAATCAGAATCTAGTGTATCAGCAACCCCTGCGGCATTAGGTTTAGAAGAAATAACACAACCCGCTGGCAGTGACGTCAAAAGCAACTTAACTTGATACGTATCCGAGGTCAGGTTGTTGAAACTGTAGAAACCATTCACATCGGTCGTATCTTCATCAACCACACTAGAACCTTGCAAAAGTTGTACGATTATACCCGCTTGTCCTGCTTCTCCGCTGTCTTGTTTACCATTATTATTGGTATCTTTCCAGACAAAGTTACCGATAGAACCTAGCGGTGAATAAAGCGCCCCGTCGATTGTTGGGTTATCTTTGGCAATACCCGTTCCCGTAGGCGTGATTGTTACCGTTTGGCTCAAGGCAGTTGTTGGGTCAAAATCAGAATCAAGGCTATCAGCTACTCCTGCAGCGTTGGATTTTGAAGAAATAACACAGCCTGCTGGTAGAGAAGTCACTAAAATTTTGACTTGATAGGTTCCAGCACTCAAGTTAGGGAACCCGTACAAACCGTTGGCATCCGTGGTATCTGTAGCCAATACCGTTGCACCTTGTAATAATTGAAGAATAACGCCTGCTACTCCAACTTCACCACTGTCCTGCTTGCCGTTATCATTGACATCTTTCCAAATATAGTCTCCTATTGAACCTACGGCAGGCTGATACCCCCCATCGTAGGTGTGGATGTTGGCACCAGAGCCCCCCGTAATCAAAGTCAATTCGCCATTGGCTCCGTTAAGGGCAAAATCATTATCTGCCAAATCATTGCCCAGCGCATCTGTGCTTGTTAATACGTTACTACCGCTAGCTGATGGTATTTTCAATCTATACTTCGTAAACGGTTTTAAGGCTACGCCATATTTGATGCCTGTCACGTTTGTTCCCGCTAGCGAAGAGAAGTAATAGTTACCGTTATTATCCGTCGTAACAGTCGTAATGGTTGCTCCAGTTGAATCACAAAGAGTTACCACAACCCCTGACACTCCATTTTCACCTGGGTCTTGGATACCATTTTTATTGGTATCAAGCCAAATTCGGTTACCAATTTCGATGGGAGAGGCATCACAAGTAAGTTCCAACGCCCCTAAACCAGCTGCTTTACCAAAAGTGACCCCTCCATCACCTGTTGTACTAAAAATTTGGTAGCGTTTAGTTGCTTTACCCGTGGTGTTACTAAACCAAGACGTTCCTCCCGACCAAGTACTCAATGGATCCATGACCGTTGCTAACACTACCCCACTTCCTGGCACAGTAAAACTACTACCAACATACGTTTCTTGGTGGATTTCTTCAAGTACCCCAGAACCTATTACCAACTCACCAGTGTATTGCTCATCTGAATAAAACTCACCCCCTCCTGGGCCTTGGCTGTTGGCCGAGCCTGTCAACCCACTTACGTTACCACCTGACTCCAACGTCCAAGTGCCCGAGCCCTTCGCCAAACGAAGGATGTCCCCACCAATGTAACCACTGTAGGTATTTGCATTGTAAGTTGTGCCTACACCTCGGTTTCGGTATCCTAACTGGTGCCCAGCACGGTCAATAAAGCCCAATACCATATCCCCATTTTCCACAAAGTCAATATCCGATAAAATAGGCTGTGGACGCATTGTCCTCGGGAACGGAGGATTATTTGTAGTACCAAAGTACATATCGGCAAAATTATCACTCCACGGAAGCCACTTAGCGGGTGTTTCCGAAGTGTGAACTTTTCCTTTGGGATAGTTTAAGGAAAAATCAGCCACCGCTGATGTGTTGAATGTAGTAGTCGCGGGGTCAAATGTATATACATACGCATGAAGATTGCTCTGAGTACCACCCGAACTTTCTGCCGTACAAACCGTACCTACATAAACTTTTCCTTGATAAAACCGAACGGCAAAAGGACGAGAAACCCCATTGGTACAGCCTGGGTCAGGAATGGTATAGGTATTTATATCCGCCGATGTGATTGTTGTTTTGGCAGGTACACCGATATTGATAGAAATAAGTTTTTTCTGGTATAAGTTAATGACATAGAGCGTACGTCCATCCTCGGATATGGTCATCCCTCCCAAACCAACTTTACCAACGGCTCCAAACGCAGATGGATCCTCGCTACTTGCATTGGATGCCGCAGGCAATGTGCTGCGTGTTCCAATCACCGACTGACCGAGATCAATGTTGTGCGGAGCTGCGCTAAATGTTTCCAAATCGACCAACAATGCCGTCGTAGGTGTTGTGCCCAATTGGGTAGTAAAAATACCCCCTAAGCCCGCTGAAAGTAAGCCTACGTGACGCTTTAAGAAGGCGGCTGTAAAGACTTTGTCAGTTTCTCTTTGGTACGCTGCTCCCCACACAGACCCTACATCAACGGCATTTGCCAATCCCGTAGGACCAGTCGTCGAGGCATTCGCGATGTTATAGGGAAACTTCACCAAAGCCTTTCCCGTTCCTGCCGTACCTCCCAGTGTGGGGTTTCCGTTCACAAAACAGGTCACAATCACATCAGGAGTCCCTGGACAATAGTCACTTGGGTTATTTGCCGCCAAGTTAATCCCCGTAGCAGGAGCCGTTGCGAAACGTACTGTGGTGTTTCCCGTTTTACCATTGGAGGCATAAAACGTGTTGGGAAGCGTAAACTCCAAGCGTACATTGCCCGTAATACCCGCAATGGTGTATGCCCCAGAAGCGTTCGTAGTGGCAGTAGCGCCTACTTGCGCATTAGAAGCATTAAAGGCTTTGACGGTAACCCCCTCAAGACCTGGCTCAATGGGGTTCGTGGTTTGTTGTGTACCATTGATGTTAAAATCACGGAACACAGTTCCACTTACTTGGGCCATTAACTGCTGATTCAGCAACAAACCTATGCAGAACAGCCCCCATTTGAGTAACCTCCTTATCCCCTTTGGTGGGTTCAAGCCCTTATCCTTGACCAAGGCTGATAGATGTTGGTAATTGTTTGGACACATAAACATTTAAAACAGTTGTGTTGGTAATCCTGTCTAATTTTAAATCTCCGCTTGCAAGACCAGTATGCTTTTTAAGATATACAATACTTAGCCACCGACCACTGCGAGGGATATACCTTCACCTGTCAAATACTATGCCAAAACTCTTATTTCAAATCCATAAAAAATCTGGGATAAAATTTTCATCATTTCAAATGAAATGGCCGTATCATAAAACCAAATCTCATTGAAAGTACTTTAAGAAGAAATAATAAAACCCCTAAAAAGACATGGCCCCATCTCAGAGAGATGAGGCCAATGCTGCACACTTTACCCTACTTTGAAAAATTATGTCATCGTTAATTGGAGACACCTCATAACGTTGTCCTATTACCTTACATAACGTTGAGCAAGCTGTCTCTGTACAGCTAAACGATTTATTGCTTTTGAGCTTAAATTCTCTGTGACGAAATTACTACGAAAACAAACACAGATGACGCCGTTTCAAGTCCAAAACCGTGAAACCTACATTTTAGCCCGTGAAATCTACATTTTTGCCCGTGAAATCTACATTTTTGCCCGTGAAGCATTTTTAAAAAATGACCAAAAACGGCGGTTCGGGATGGGGGTAAAAACAAAAAGTCTCCAAATTTGGAGACTTTCTACACTCAAATTATAATTTCTTGGCGAACTAACTCTTGAAAAATTGGTTTTCCCAATACTCTTTTAGGGTTACTAAAAGGAGATTCAAGCAGGTAATCTCGCAAACTATCCGATATTTCGTACGTAGAATAATAGCGTTTATCAAACAAAACGGGCGACTCTTTCAGGTCAAAAATACTGTAGCGATGCTCGTTGAATTGATAACTCAACCTTCGATAAGCCGAAGGGGGTGGTGGCGATAACGACGTTTCATCTGTTTGTAAAGAATGGTGTATATAATTCCAACCCTCCCATTGTTCGGGAAAATTGGCAACGTATTTGGCAAAAAAATCAAAAATTTGTTGTAAAACTCGCTGTGAATATGCCTCTTTGGGTACAGACTTATTAGGGAATATCCCTTCTCCCATGTAGAGGACATTACTCATATCCGATTTTCGATACGAAATCACTGGCACAAGCGGCACCCCAGCTACATAACTAAGGTAGGCCATTCCTTTTCGGGCAGTGATTGTTTGGCTTAAAAACGTGATTTTCTCAAGTTTTTCATCGCTTGCACCTACGTTTCCATCCAAATATACCAGTAAGGACCTTCCTGCTTTTAACTCTCTAAGCAGTTTTAGTACAATATTAGGGTCTTCTGCACTCACCACATGGACTTCACTATCCGTTTTGTACGTTTGTTTCATCCTATCGGTATAGTCCATCATCGAATCAATCTGCTGTTTATAGACATCTTTTTTTACAATGGTTGTAAAATGATGACCATTTTTAATCAACAAATTGGCAATGATTCGGTACGAACCTAAATGAAATGTACAAAATATACTCGGAGCACCTGGGGTTTCTAACGCCTTCAGGTCGCCATTGAGAGAGCATACCTCACTGATGTGCAATACATTACGATCAAATGTCTCAAATGCCAAGCTCGTCAGTAGTTTTCTAAACATCTCAGCATGTTCCGAAACAGGGATTTCAGGCAGGAAGTTGGTAAGGTTCGCTGAAAATATCGCAAACCTTACCATATACCCTTCTTCATCGTGTAAATTCACTTTGTTGAATGCACTTTCACAGTCGAGAAGCGCACGCTGATAGTTTATAAAACCTGAAAAGCTCATTGCTGACAGAGAGATTTATTGAAGAACTAGCTTATTTTCAACGTCGTTGTTTACCACAATTTTGTAGCAAGACGCAAACGGATCTGACTCACCAAGGTTGAGTACCTTTGCAGTTTCATTTTTGGCATAAAATTTGCCAGCCCGGATAAAAGAGTTTAATTCTTTTTTTGCTTTGATTTCGAATGACTTTTTCATTGTTGTAGTAGTTAAATTTGTGATTTTAAATTATTGATAACCAGTGCATTATTTGTTATTTTTAACCCACTGTTGTTTTCCGCTTTGGATGATACAAAGGTAGAGGAGTGAAGCATGCTGGGAAATCCGCAGTAATGCCTATATTTATGAAATGTTATAGTAACTATTGACTATTTTGTATCTTTGCGAGTCACAATACCCTACACTGCCTGAGGCAGTTGATACTTAAAGAGAAGCCATGAAGTCGATGACGCTTAATCGGTCTTTCTATAAAAACCCAAAGACTGGGGTTATTTTTTTGTTGGTTATAGTAATCTTTTGCGAGATTCTCGGGTGGGCTGTATCCCCCAAAACTCGCTTGGATATCTATGTCTCGTATCAGACATTTTTTAGTTATGCAAAAAATATCTTAATCGGGATTTTAGTACCAGAGTTCTGTACCTTATATATACTGTCCTTCCTAATTGACATATACCACCGTTTTTGGGGAATCCGTAAAATCAACTTTAATACCTTATCTATTCTTTGGTACGAACTAAAATTCCTACCGCTGTTTTTTGTAGCATTTTTCCTTTTTTTCCCTGTTACGCTACATGTTCGCTTTTTGCTCCGCGAATTCCCCCACTATTCGTTTAACCGTTACCTCGATTTATACATTTTGCATGGTTTCACCATCGAAACCTATCTTTTGTACCTACCATTTATTATCATTCTCGGCTATATTTTATTGAATGTGTCGCTTGTGCGCGATTTTTTACAAATCAATGCACTCACTCCAACACATTCTCAAAAACAAGCCATTGCGCTTCGTCGGCATTCTTCGCCAGCAGCCACTGTTATTAAAGAGACAATAGCGCCTCCTGCTCCACCAAAAAGTTTTGCCGAAGCCGTCCCTGCTGCTGAATCAGAATCATTTACTACATTTTCAATCAATACCCCCGTAACCGTCAATAGCCCTGCGTCTGCCGACAAATACATCAAGTTTATTGACGGCAAAGCAACGACGGGTGAGGCATTTTTGAGAATTGACGATTGCTACTTTTTTGAAACAGTAGAAGAGAAGTACTTTGTGGAACACCCCAAAGGTCGCTTCCAAGTCTCCAAACCCCTATCTGTCTTAGAACTAGAGCTTGATCCAATTCACTTTTTCCGAATTCACCGAAGTTGCATCATCAACATGAACCACCTTAATAGCTATACGTACTGGGAAAAAGGGAAATACCTTGTGTATGTCAAAGGTACCAACCAAGCACGAGAGCTGGTGATGCCCCGTACTCGGCTGGATGCCTTCAAAAAATCGCTTAGTGAAAACCGTAGCCTTCCTAGCAAACAACTATAGCGTATTGAGGTACGATTTTATCTGTAGCCCAAATTTGAGTAAATGTCGGTTGCTCTCAATGCCTAGCTTTTGAATTAAATTTTGTTTGTGATTGGCCAGTGTTCGATAACTAATCGACAACGAGTCGGCTATTTCGTAGCCCGTCAGCCCCTCAGTTACTAGATACAGAATCTGCCGTTCTCGCTTTGTGAGTGACTTCAACTTTTGGTGCGTTTCACTATCCACCTCATTGACTCCCATCTTCTTCATGAGGTCCTTGAAGCCATCGCTGTAGTATTTTGTTTGCGTCTGGATATACAACAAACATTTGTACAACTCCTCCAATTTATCTTCCGAGTACAGGTAGCCGTTAAAATTGGCGTCCAGTGCTTTCGAGAGTTCCCTGGAATTAGAGGCATTAAAAAACAAAACCATCTTAGGTCGGCTCGATGCCTCCGCAATTTGCTTTAGTAAGTGACTTGTCTCTTTTCCAATTAAGTTGGCTTCAACAATCACGCACTTTGGTTTCTTGGTGTGAATCTTCTGAATAAGCTCATCCAACTCGTTAGCTCGTCCTACAACATCGAAGCCTTCGCTCTCTAAAAGTTTGCTCAATACTTCGCATGAAAACGGTTCTTCTTTGGCAATCAATACGGACGAATCCATCTTCCGCAATCTCATTTCGGGATTTTTCATTTCTCTACTTATGGGTGATTTTACAGTTTATAACTGTATTGAAGATACGCTTTGCTACCCCCCATACGCAAGACATTTCCGTGAAACCTACTTTTTTGCCCGTGAAATCTACACGAAATTGATGTTTCACGAAAAATGGCAAAAAAAAAGGCTTCGATATACCTCGAAGCCTAAAGTTTTTTTGGGCTATTTTTTTACTAAAATTGCTCCGTCAAGGAGAAAAAGAAGCCTCCTTCAATCGCTGCATTTTCGTCTGAGTCAGAACCGTGAACGGCGTTTGCTTCTAGCGACGTAGCAAACAATTTACGGATGGTTCCTTCGGCCGCTTGGGCTGGATTGGTCGCACCAATCAACGTGCGAAAATCTGCCACGGCATTTTCTTTTTCTAAAATCGCCGCATAAATCGGGCCCGATGACATGTAAGCACACAGGCTGGCATAAAACGGACGTTCGGCGTGTACAGCATAAAATTGTCCTGCGCGCTCTTGGGTCAACAATGTTTTTTTCAACGCCACAATACGGAATCCCGCTTCTTCAATCATCTTCAAAATTGCGCCTGCATTCCCTGCTTCTACAGCGTCGGGTTTCACCATGGTGAATGTTCTGTTGGTTGCCATTAGTATGTTGTGATTTAAAATGAACAATTTTCGATAAAAAAGTGGGGCAAAACTACGCAGACTACACAGGTTTTGAAAACCTAGCAGGTCTTTTTTAAGAAAATTGCTAATTTTGCAAGCTATGCAACAGTGGAACGCATTTTACGAACTCATCAATTCGCCCCAAAAACGTGTTGTCATCTTGACCCACCAAAATCCTGACGCTGATGCGATAGGTTCTTCTTTGGGATGGAAATTATACCTTCAAAAAAAAGGACACAGTGCAACGGTCATCATTCCCAACGAATGTTCGGCCAATTTGCGCTGGATGCCTGACTTTGCTGAAGTAATTACGTACGACCAAAACGTTCAGTCTCAAGCTCACTCCAAGCAGGTGATACAAGATGCCGAGGTGATTTGCTGCTTAGACTTTAATGCCCTGCATCGTATCAAAGGCTTGGGCGAACTTGCACTGGCTTCAACGGCTACCAAAGTGCTCATTGACCACCATTTAGAGCCCGAGTCATTTGCCGATTTTGTATTTTCGGATACAACCAAAGCCGCAACGGCACAGTATGTATTTGAACTCATTCAGCAATTAGGGGATGCCTCGTTGGTGGACTTGCCCATGGCTCAGTGCTTGTACGCGGGAATTATGACCGACACGGGTTCATTCCGACACGGAAGTACCACGCCCGAAGTACACCTTGCCGTGGCTGAACTCATGAAAACGGGTTTGCAAGTAAACGACGTCCATCGGGCTATTTTTGACAACAACACCCTGAGTCGCACGCGGCTTTTAGGATATGTTTTGTCAGAAAAACTTACCGTTTTGCCTGAATACCGTACGGTATATATGACCTTATCGCTCGAAGAGTTAAAACGCTTTCAATCGGAGATGGGCGACACTGAAGGCATTGTTAATTATGGACTTTCGCTCGAAAACATCGTTATGTCGGTACTCATCATCGAACGCCGCGACGAAATCAAGCTATCATTCCGTTCAGTGTCTGATTTTTCGGTGCGCGACTTAGCCCATCAGTACTTTTCGGGAGGAGGTCATAAAAACGCCTCTGGTGGGCGGACCAATACCTCATTAAAAGCAACCACTGAACTTTTATTATCAGTATTGCCCGAATACCAAAACGAGCTTTTAAGCGTTAAAAAATAATCTTGTAATCGCATCCCAATTCAAATACAATTAAACTGTGCTTTGCACTCATTTCATGAAATTTAAATCAACCATTGCTTTTTTCTCGGTAGCTGCCCTCATGGCTGCTTGCAACAACCGTGTTAGTGTCAGCGAAACCGGTCTTAAATATCAAATTCACGATGAACATTCTGATAGCCGCAAACCAAAAGTTGGCGATATTCTTACATTTCATTTGGTATTAAAAAACAGCAAAGACTCTGTCTTGCGCGATACCTATAAGGAAGGCCAACCAATGCAAATGATGCTTCAAGTACCTCCTTTCAAAGGTAGCTTTGAAGAAGGTCTTGCCATGATTTCAAAACAAGACAGTGCGTCGTTTTTCGTAAGCGCCGATTCACTCTTTACACGCATGATGCAACCGCTTCCTCCAGGTATTCCTAAGGGTTCGGACATTCAGTTTACGGTAAAACTTGTGGATGTTCAGAATGAGCAAGAATTCCAGAAATCACAAGCCTCGGCGCGCGAAAAACAAGTAAAAACAGATGCTAAAATCATCGACGACTACGTAGCTAAGAACAAACTTAACGCAACCGAAACGGCGTCGGGCTTGAACTATGTAGTAACTCAGGAAGGAACAGGCGTGAAGCCCGTTGCTGGAAACGTAGTAACCGTACACTACACTGGCAAACTCCTCGACGGAAAGGTTTTTGATAGCTCAGTGAAAAACCCACAAAGTGGCGGTAAGCCCATCGACTTCCCTATCGGCCAAGGAATGGTGATTCCAGGCTGGGAAGAAGGAATTATGACTATGAAAAAAGGTGGAAAATGTACGTTTATCATTCCATCGTCGTTAGCTTATGGAACGGCAGGTTCTCCAGGCGTGATTCCACCAAACTCTGTGTTGGTATTTGACGTTGAATTGGTGGACGTGAAAAAAGCACCAGCAGCTCCCGCAGGGCCTGGCGCAGTAGGTGGGCAACAGTAAGCAGCCAACCATTGCAAATCGCAAACAAACTCAATCAAACACACTCAATCGAACAAGAATGAGGGGAAAGTTAATTTTAGGTACAGCGGCAAGTATTGTAGCAACTATGTTTGCTTGCAAGCAGACGGAAGATGTGTACCAAGATCGTAAAACGCTCGAAAATAAGACCGAAATCAAGAACTATCTGAGCGCGAACAAACTCGTGGCTGATAGCCTCAATTCAGGCTTGTTTTATGTCGTTAGCAACGCCGACACAAGCCTCCAGAAACCTCAAATAGGAGACGAAGTAACGTTTAGCTACATCGCTCGACGGCTTGATGGAACCATTATTGACAGTAGCCAAGTAGGATACGGAGATGTGTTTATTCGTTCGTTTAATACCACTGACATCACCACTTCTGGTTATGAAATGGCGTACCGTTTCAATCCTGTGCCATCGTTTGAGATACTCATGAACGCTCCTTATGAAAAAATAAGAGAGACCGACAAAGTAACGCTTTTTGTTCCGTGGTCGTTGCGTGGTTCTGGCGATGTTTCGTTGTTAGCCCCATTGTATATTCCCATTCGCTACGATATAAATATCCTAAAAGTACGTACGCAGGAGGAACAAATTAACGACTACGTAGCTGCTAATAAGATTTTGGGATTGGAAAGAGACAACGAAAATGGGCTTCGGTTTGTGAAGACTTTGGCTCGTCCTGATTCTGCCCAAATCGAAATTGGAACAACGTTAAGTGTTGTCTATACTGGAAAACTCATCCGCAACGGAAAACAGTTTGATAGTGGTACAATCGACGTAAACGTGGTTGACCCTAAAGGTACCGCATCAGGAGGTGTGGTAAAAGGATTTAACGACGGTATTGCTAAGATGCGTTACGGCGAAAAAGCCATCATCATCTTCCCTTCTACCCTCGGGTACGGCGCTACTGGTAGTGGTGGAAAAATCCCCGCTTACTCTCCGCTGCTCTTTGAGGTCGAAGCCGTACGCAAGTAATTTTATTTTTTATACCACAAAAAGCGGCCGAATGGCCGCTTTTTGTTCTTTTACCTTTCTAACATCATGCAACTTTGTTTTGCTACCAACAACGCCCACAAACTCACCGAAATTAAAGCTATTTTGGGCTATAATTTTGAATTAAAAACCCTCCAAGAAATCGGGTGCAACGAAGAACTTCCCGAAACCACCGATACCATTGAAGGTAATTCTGCCCAAAAAGCCGAATACGTGTGGGCACACTACGGCGTCAATTGCTTTGCCGATGACTCTGGCCTTGAAATAGAAGCGCTCAACGGCGCTCCTGGCGTTCATTCGGCCTATTACAGCGGCGAGCGCAACCACGCCCGCAACATTGAGCGCGTTTTGAGTGAATTGGCCAACGAGTCTAACCGCAAGGCACGTTTTAAAACCGTTATTACACTTACGTTAGCAGGAAAAAGCCATTCGTTTGAGGGAATTGTAGAAGGCACCATCATCGACAGTCCGCGCGGCACCGACGGCTTTGGCTACGACCCCATTTTTGTACCAGAAGGCGGCAACCGCACATTTGCCGAAATGACACTGGACGAAAAAAGCAAAATCAGCCACCGTTCACGAGCTTTTGCTAAGCTGGTAGCGTTTTTACAGGGTTACTCAGGAATCAACTCATAACTATTAATGCTATTTCCCGTTTTGCGACTTTCGGCAGTGCGTTCCAATTTTAGCAAATCGGCGGTGGGGGTTTCGGTAATAAAAAACTCCACCGTCCCAATCGTACCCGTGGGTTTGGGCACGAGGTTTTCTAAAATGAGGCGTTGGTTATCGGTCGAAACCGTCCACGTTCCTACCAACGTTCGGCCGTCAATGTCTTTGAACGTCACTTGCTTGGGATCGCTCAAATCCAGCCGAAAATTGGCATAACTTGGCTTCACGTTGGCCGCTCCTCCTAAGCTAAACACCACTTGAGTGCCTTCTTTTACCAATTTAGCTTTCCATTTTTTACCAATCAAATCCGTAATCGGAACTACTTTTTGGGGCGTACATCCTGCCAACAGCAGCAAACAACAACTAACTATCGCTAACGTCTTCATATTCTTTGAGAATTAATTGAGCACAATTTTGGTTGAAAAAACCTGATTTTCGGCATTAACAATGACCACGTACACGCCTCCTCTCAACGCACTTAGGTCGTGTATCCACGCCTGTTTTCCTGCCACAATACCCGCGTCGGTTTTGAGGGGTTGTCCATTCAAACTCATTATTTTCCAGTCGATTTCTAACGGCTGAAAACGCTCGTTTTGGATGCGTAACGTCTGGCCGTAAGCAACCACAGTCAAGCCTACTTCCGACAACTGCGGCCGTACCGAAATCACGACTTCGGGCGTAGTGACACTCACTACGTTGCTGTATCCTGAGTTCCCTGCGGCGTTAGAAAGGCGAATGCGGTAATAATACGTAGTTTGTTCGTTGAGCCCAAGGTCCACGTACGACGTACTCGTAGCAGGTTGCTGCGTAATTTGCGCAAAGCCCGTAGTAGGACTGGTTGAACGCTCAACGAGGACGTTGGTGGCGTTCGAGAGCGTCCCCCACGTCAACCGAATTTGGTCATAATCTGCGAGTTCAGCCGTTAAGTTGGTCGGAGTCGCAGGAACCGCTAATAAAGTAGTGGCATCCGCCACATTGGTATAACTACTCGCTCCAGCTGAATTATTGGCTCGAACGCGGTACCAATAACGCGTCGAAGCGTTTAAGCCCGTATTGGAATAGGTCGTGGCGTTTGCGCCTACCTCCGCGATTTTGGCAAAATTTGTCCCATCCGTGCTTCGTTCTATCTCAAAGCCTGTTTCGTCAGAAGCATCGTCCGCCCACCCCAAATTGATTTGACTGCTGCTGGTGGCCGTGGCTGTCAAACCGCTCGGCGGACGAGGAATGGTTACGGGCGGCGCTTGTGTTGTGGCATCTGCCACATTGGTATAACTACTCGCTCCAGCTGAATTATTGGCTCGAACGCGGTACCAATAACGCGTCGAAGCATTCAGACCCGTATTCGAATAGGTAGTCGCATTGGCTCCTACATCCGCGATTTTGGCAAAACTTGTCCCGTCTGTACTACGTTCTATTTCAAAGCCCGTTTCGTCAGAAGCATTGTCCGTCCATGCCAAATTGATTTGACTGCTGCTCGTCGCCGTGGCTGTCAAACCGCTCGGCGGACGAGGAATGGTTACGGGCGGCGCTTGGGTAGTGGCATCCGCCACGTTGGTATAACTACTCGCTCCAGCTGAATTATTGGCTCGAACGCGGTACCAATAACGCGTCGAAGCATTCAAACCCGTATTGGAATAGGTCGTCGCATTGGCTCCTACATCCGCGATTTTGACAAAATTTGTCCCGTCCGTACTCCGTTCTATTTCAAAGCCCGTTTCGTCAGAAGCATTGTCTGTCCACCCCAAATTGATTTGGCTACTGCTCGTCGCCGTGGCCGTTAAGCCGCTCGGCGGACGAGGAATGGTTACGGGCGGTGCTTGGGTTGTAGCATCCGCGACATTGGTGTAGCTACTTGCTCCCGCCGAATTTACTGCCCGAACGCGGTACCAATAACGCGTATTGCTAACAAGTCCCGTATTGGAATAAGTCGTCGTGTTCACGCCTACATCCGCGATTTTGGCAAAATTTGTCCCGTCCGTGCTGCGTTCTATTTCAAATCCCGTTTCGTCGGAAGCATTGTCCGCCCAACTCAAATTGATTTGACTGCTGCTCGTCGCCGTGGCTGTCAAACCGCTCGGTGGACGAGGAATCGTTACGGGCGGGGCTTGGGTAGTAGCACAAGCGGGGTCGGTATAACCTGAGTTTCCCGCTCCATTTTTTGCCCGTACCCGATAGCAATATTGCGTATTGCTAACAAGTCCCGTGTTGGCATAGGTCGTCGTTCCAGCCCCTACGTCGGCTATTTTGCTATAATTTCGGCTATCCGTACTGCGTTCTATTTCAAAACCCGTTTCATTGTCTGACAAATCTGCCCACGAAAGATTGATTTGGGAACTACTTATGGCGTTGGCCGTTAAGCGCGCGGGGGCATTGGGCAAGGCCGATTGCGTGGTGGCATCGGCGGTGTTGGATTTGGTGCGCGAAGGCGTTCCGCCCCGTTGAGAACCTACATAATAATAATAACGGGTAGAAGCATTCAGCCCCGCATTGGCGTAGGTCGTTACATTGGCACCTACATCAGCAATTTTAGAAAAATTAGCATTGTCAGTAGAGCGAAAAACTTCAAAACCTGACTCATTATTAGAAGCATCCGTCCAGCTAAGGTTGATTTGGCTTGACGATACCGCTACAGCGCTAAGATTGGTCGGCGGGTTAGGTGGCGAAGCGAGCGTAGTGGCACAGGCGATATTAGAATACTCATTGGGAGCTCCAGTCCAAGACACCCGATAGCAGTACTCCGTGTTGTCTAACGGAACGGTTTGGTCATCATAAAACGTAAGGTTGGAATCAAACGAACCAATCGTACTCCATGCTCCACCCTGCCCTTGCCGACGCTGAATAACGACATTGCCGTTTTCTTTTCCACCTTGTACCTTAAACGTAATCGCAATCCAGTTTGTCCCTTTCACTTCAATTTTTGAAATGTTGGGCGCAACGGGCGGAAAAGCATAAACCACGTTGGAATAACCGCTAAAAGTGGTCGCTGTCAACTTCGCCCTTACCCGATAATAACTATACGTATTGGCGGGCGGATTGGCATCGGTATAAGAAACAACATTGGCTGCTACCTCTCCTAATTTTGTAAAACCCGCTGTTTCAGAAGTTGTTGAGCGCTCTATTTCAAAGCCCAACTCCCGAGTCGAATTATCTTTCCAGCTCAAATTAACCTGTTTGCTCGAAACGGCAACCGCGGCCAAATTGGAAGGTGCTTCGCTTTGGGCAAAGGCTTTCCCAAAACTGATAAATACTAAAAATAAGAATAGCTTTTTCATGGATACAATGCGTTGAAAGGCATTTATTTAAGCGCTACTTTTACGACCGAAGACAAACTTGACTCCAATCCATCAGGATAAATAACCCGTACCGCATACTGAACAATGCCTTTTGCTGGTGGGCGTTTATCTTGGTATTGACGGTTATCATACACCGAATCATAACTTAAAAAAGGTTCTTTTTCGACCGCCCGATAAACCACAAAGCGGCAATTGGGAACAGCATAAGTCCACGAAACCAGCACCGTGTTATCGGGATTTACGATTGCCTTGAGTCCATTGACTTTCTGGGGAGTAATGCGCGGCGTTTGAACATTGAGTGGAAATGACGTCTCTGAACGTAACCCTGCTTCGTCCACTGCCACCAACGCATAGCCGTATTCTGCGCTTCCTTTGATGGTTTTGTCGGTATAAGTCGAGATGTCTTTGGTTAATTTTGCCAATTCAACCCACCTTTCACTGCTTTTGCCACGACGTAACAACAACTGATACGCGACGTCGTCGCTGCTACTTGTCGCCCAAGAAAGCGCTACTGAGGTGTCGCTCACTACATAGTCTCTTATGACAGGCGTCGTTGGCGCAATTTTATCGGGACGAATCAGCTCCAAAATATCGGACGCTTCGCTTGGATTATAACTTTTGTCGTAGGCAATGACCCGAAAGTATTTTTTACGCGTCAGGGTATTCAGCGTTACGCTATCATTATAGACGGGCAATGCCAAATAGCCTTTGGTATCTACCGTAAAAACGTGTTTGCGGTCGTTTGCCGATACCACCCGATAGCCCATCAAATCGGGTTCGGGGTTCATATCCCACACCACACGCACAAAGCCCGTTGAGTCGATGTACCCTTGCAACCCTTTGGGCTTTGAAGGGCCTTTCCCGTCTTTGATGATACAATAAACGGGCAAGCTGTGCCCCAAGTTTCGGGCCGTATCTACCGCAATTACTTTGTAATAATTGGGCAAATAAGGAATGGCCGTCGTGTCCGTAAACTCACGTGCCGCAGGCCCCAGCGGCTCGGTAATGAGTGGGCTAAAAGGCCCTTCTAAATTCGTTGCTTTGGCCACCACAAAACCTGCCACGTCGCCAGTTCCTGTAGGATATTTCCAAGTCACGCTCACTTTGGCTCCATTGAGGTGTTTGGCATTGAGTTGTTCTACCGACGGCGGTGGGGTTTTGTCAACGCCCATGCCGACGATTATCTCCGAAGGGGCCAATTCACCAAAAGGCGTAATGCCTAAAATTCGATAGTGGTAGTTGCGGTAATTTTGAGGAACGGAGTCGGCATATTGAATGATATCATCCATCTGGTCGGCGGGGGGCTGTATCCAAGGACGCTTGGTGAGCCGACGGAAAGTTTTTCCGCCATCTGTTGAGCGCTCTACGTGGTACGACGAAAACGCAGATTCGGCCAAACGGCGATTCCATTTAAGTTTTATCAAATGCTCTCCCGATTCGGGGCGGACAGGTACCATTTTTAGGGGCGCTCCTGGGCCGTCATTGACCACCGACGATGCCGCCACTTCTACTGGATACGTTTGCGGGTCGGTCAGGGGAATCACATAATAGAGATACTGAACGCCTTTTTTGACCTTTTTATCCACCCAACCTAAGGCCATTCCGCGGGCATATCGGGGATGGCTATCTGCCAAAACCAAGGCCAACATCATGCGCAGGTCGTTTTGATTTTGTTGTTCCAAAATTTTATCCAGCGTCACTGCCTCAGTAGCTCCGATGGGCGTATTTTTCCCATGAACTAATTGTGCACAAGCCGCTGCTAGGGTGTCGCGGCGAGCGGTATTTTTAAGCCATTCTTCAAGCGTCCAAGGCAATATTGTCTCTTGAAAGTCCAGTTTCGTAGTTTTATTGTCTATTACACTCCGCCGAGTAAGCAAATACCCCGATTTAAGCGCTTGTCTGAAAAAAGAGGATTGATTGGGTGCCCAACGAACGACAATCGAATCGCCAAACGATTTGGTCATAACGCCCACCCTATATTTCCCCAGCAACGATGTATCTATGGGTGTTTTTGGAGAAACGGCCGTCTTTTTTTGCTGACCCCAAGCGGAAGAAGCAAAAAGTAAGAAGAAAAGGGCAATAGGCAAAGGGCGAAGGGCAAAGGGCAAACTTTGTACTGTCGCACGGCCGAGAAAATGGGTATATGAATTAACTTTCATGATGTCAATTATTTAGCAGAGTTAAACACCGAAGCAGAGCGGATTTTTTGGGCAATGCTGTACGCCATTTCCGACGGGCAATTGTTGTCTTTGTCGAACAAGATAGCTCCTTGATTGGACGACGTAATGGCCTGTAACCAATTTAAACTTACCTGATGTACGTCAAAAAACGCGCTTTGACTTTTGTAGTCTAACAGTGGACGATAGAGCGTTCCCCACTTGGCCGATTGCAATAGCTGAGTCAGTTTACTATTGCTTTTATTGGTCTCTATTTGGCTTTTGGCAATGATAACCGCAATAGCGCAATTGGTATTCGCTCCTGGACTAGCCATGAAGAAAAAGCCACGGGTATTGGCAGGACTGTTTGTAGAGGAGTATCCGTTCGACTTGTCTGTTACGTAGTCAAAAGGCATTTGATAATGAATGTTCAGCAACTCATCTTTAAAATAGTTGGGCTGCTGATAATCAGCCGTCCAAGTCTCCGTTTTGAACTTATCTTTGGTCTTAGTTCTGAGCATCTCCAGCGTTTCTGGGCCAAGCGTGCCTCCTTTCCACTTTTCTAACAACGTATTTACATAAGCCCCGTTATAGGTTGCCGCCAAAACAAGCTGATCGGCTACCCTTGAAGCGATGTACTCATTGGTTCCCTGGCTGTTGCTGTTGTATTTGTCATCGTTTGCTTCAATAAGCTCTGCCTGTTTTTGCGCAATGTGTTTGTTGTACAATTTCAAGACTGGATCCGACCAATAAGTGATGCCGTAGTTTTTGGGGGCATTGTCGCCAAAGATGGTTTTCTCAATCATCATCTTATTGGCATCAGCCACTATTTGGTTTGCCTCAAAAGCATTTTTACCCAACTCTTTATCTGTTACATTAAACCCGCCCAAATCGGCACTGGTAGCATTCGTATTGGCTATCAGGCTCATTTCTACCACATTCAAGTTCACGGCAGGTGTCTTAGCGGCGGTGACTGGCGATGTCACCGTTGCTTTTTTACCTGGCTGCGCAAAGGCGTTTGAAAAAAATCCGACAACGATTAGCAATGTGACGAGTGGTTTCATAATTCTCAATTTTCAGTCAATTGTTCGTTTATTTTTTCTTTTTTTCCGAAGGGAAAAGGGCTTCAATATCTTCATTTTTGAAAGGCTGCTGAGGCGCATCATTGATGGTATTGAAAAACACCATGGCCCGCTCAAAAACCTTACTTGGACTGTCGGGGTTTTCTTTCCCAAACGCGCCACTGAATGGCTTATTTGTCCCAGTAGGGTCATAAATATCAGGCCGTACCCGTTCTAGCAATTGACTGACAGGAATGGCAATATTTTTAAACCAATTGCTCGTTGGGTCGGCGCGAAGCAGCACCAAAGGCGGTCTTACAATTTCACTGCTCAGTTTTTCGGTTCTTAGTTCATACGTATCAAACCCTTCTTTGGACACCATTTTGGTCGTCAAGGCATCGGAAAGGAAACCCCAAAACGACGTTTCTGTCGGCGGGAATTGCGTGGCCATCAGCTTTTCCTTGAGCGTACTAAACTCACTGGTTTTGAAGTAGTATTTGTACAAACGCGATTCCAAACTTTGGAAAAATGCGGCTTCTTGCTTTTGTTGCTGTTGAAGGTTATCAACCGACTTTTGAACGAGGAACTTGCCATCACTAAACATCTTTTCTGTGGTAGTGTTGACCTTGTACGAAGTGCCATAACCTTGGGCAATTTTTTCGTATTCTTGTTCAGAAACCACCGTATAATCGGTTATTACGTCCTCGTATTTCTGGTTGACAGCCTTGGCCGTTGCACCCGCTCCAACGCCTGGCGCATTAAATTTCCCCGAAGTTGACCACGTTTGAGCGGCTAGGCTTCCATTGAAGCCTTTCGCACCCGTACTTACGTAAATATTGGCCGTTGTGATTTTTTTGGCCGAGGCTTTGGCTTTCAGGGCTTCAGCGTACATTTTTTCGGCAAAATCAGCTTTCGGAATTCGTACCAATTCAAAGCGGTAAAAGGTCTTGTTTTTGATGCCAAACGGCATTTTATAGCTCACTTTGTCTCCGTCAAATTTGGCATCGGCCAGCAGTACGTTTGGTGCATTGACCTCCGCAAACTTGGCCCCTTCCAACGGCACAAGTCGAACTTTTAAGTCATAAAATTCGTCGCTATTGAGGTTTTTCAGGCAACAAGACAAGTTGGCTTTGAGCTTGATAAAGGTCGAAGCGGCATCGCCTTTCATAAAATACCGCTGTCCTTCGTACGGATACGAAGTGAGGACAGTCGCGTCATCTTCGCTCCCTTTAGACAATACACTAATGCAAGGCCCCGTCGCAAACTCAACGGTTTCGGTTTGTTCGACCGTCTGGTTTTTAAAAATGTAAGGGACTACCTTGCCGCTGTTTTCTTTAATAAAAACCTGCACGCCCATCGATAGTTTATACGTTGAATTGGGCAAAAGTGCCGTACTGCGGTAAAACGTCGCACTATAATTAGGGTCGCCGTCTTCGTTTTTGCCCCAGCTAAACCGTCCCGAATTATCTTTGCTACAATTGGCATATTCGGCAGGTACACTGGTCGCAATGGCGTTGAAGTTTTCCTTCAATTTAAGCCGAAACTCACGGTGGAAAATCTGCACCCCACCTGGCCCCATCGTAACAGTCCCCTGTGCTCCTGCTTCCACTTTTTGTCCTTGAGGAATTTCGAGGTCAACAATCAAATCAGTTTCTACGGGATAGTTAAACTCCGCATAATAGGGCGACAGAATGGGCACTTTTTGCTTCGTACCAGAAGGCCCCAACGAAGCTATGAGTGGCTGCCCTGCAAAAGGGTTGGGCGGTGAGTAAGCGGGTTCGCAGCGTTCGCCTTTGTTATACCAAAATTCAAGATTTACGCGTCCTTTTACCAATCCGCCCAGCACTCGGTATTTGAGCAAAATGTGCCCATTGAGCCAAATCGGATTGACCATGCCTCCGCGCAACAAAGCAGCGGCTTCTAGCTCTACGACCGTAAACCTTCCCTCATACACCCACGTATCAATGTCCAAATCCAGCGCAAAGTGCATGTAAGCGTAGATTTGCCCTTGGGCATACCAGCCATTGATACCAGGCGTATTTCCGTTGCATTTGTCTTCGCTCTTGGCCAAGGCTAAGTCAAACCCAATGGCACCGTCGTAGCGTAAATGAAAAGGGCCAATGCCAAAATCTGCCCCCAATTTGTACCCAACCCCAAAGGCCAACATCGGAGAATTGTCTTTAAAAACAGTTCCTGCGGTTCCCTTGTACCCCAATTCTTGCAAAATACCTGGCCGTTTTTCAAAGCCATAAGGCGGCGGCGGGAGCGCCCCTACATCTCCTGGCGTGTAGTTTCCCATCATAAAGTATGACCCAAAATCAAAACTACCAAGCTTCGCCAGCGTAACATTCAGTCCTATGCGGTTGGAGGGAATCCCCAATGACAAAAACCATGTACCTTTGACCCCGTCTATCAATAAACGGGTGTCTTTGACATCGGCACTGAGGCTGATGAGCGGTGGCACGTCGTAGCCCGCGTGCATGTTGAGTTGGGCTTTAAAAATTTTATCGGCAAAACTATATTCCACTACTCCACTTCCTTG
This sequence comes from Runella sp. R5_40, assembly GCF_057652295.1. NCBI lineage: Bacteria > Pseudomonadati > Bacteroidota > Cytophagia > Cytophagales > Spirosomataceae > Runella > Runella sp. R5_40. The sequence goes on from NZ_JBYFCH010000002.1 coordinate 229,662, forward strand.
CGCCAGCGATTTGTTGCTAGATTCACCCAATAGCCACGCTTTTACGTCAATTGCCATGGCATTGGACTGCATGGTAAGTGTGCCTTCCATGGTAAATACGCCAGGCGTGACCAAGCCGATACCCACCGTTGCCTCAAAGCCGCCCGAGGGAGCAGGCAAAACTTTTGGTTTATAGGTAATTGACCCGTCACCGTTAAACTCTTTCGTCATATTGGAGTACAAACCACCTCCAAAACTCCTAAATACCAGCGGCGAAGGAGGAGCAAACGGAATCCCTGAGCCCCCGATTTTGATTTTACCACCTACGTGCCAATAGCGAAAATTGCCATTATTGGGCAGCGTTCGGCCAAATTGTGCTTCTACCGACCCACCTATCAAACCTGCAATGGTCATATCTACCTCCCCCTTCAACCCATTTCCATAGGTGGGGTCATTGTCAAAAAAGGCCAATCCTCCTTCTACGTGTACGGGTCCAAAATAGCCATCTACATATACTTCATTAGGCTGAATTTTGTCAAAACTCCAGTCAGGTCGGCCATTTTTCATTCCTACTTTGAAAAGAATCGTAGCGCCCCCCGTTGCCGAAAGTCCCTTATCGCCATCGCCCGTGAGGTCGAGTTTACCCATTAACTTCAATCCCATCGAACCGCCACCGTTGTTGACCAATTTATAATCAGTAAGCGTAAGCGGAAAATCAGCCATGGATTTTTGGGGAGAAGCCGAGCCCATTTTTAGGCTGCTTACCCCAACATAATCGGGTTTAGATTGAAATTTTAATCCTTTGAAAGAGCCCGCCGTGAAGTTGAAATAATCAGTAACGATGTCCAGCTTTCCGTTCAATTCAGCGCCTGCCGTAAACCCTTCTGCATTATACGTAACAAAAATTTTGCTGTCGGCGTCTAGGTCTAATTGCGCTTTCCAAATATCCATTTGCATTTTGTCAGTGGGCGAAATGCTGAACTCTACCCCCAACGAGCCCGCTTGCGGATCTTTGGAAAGGGTGCAAGTGTAGGGCAATTGGGATGCCTGTTCCTGTGGGTTTTTGAAAATCGGCAATACCACCAAACCCTTCATTTGGGACTTTTGGAAGGCGCTTTTCAAGAAACTGACGGATAGCTCATCTATCGAGTAGTACCAACTATCCAGCGAACCACTGCCTACATCCAAAATATTTTTAACAAACGCTTTTCCCGAAAAACCATTGTTGTCAGAAATCAAATCACTAACGCCAACGGTCAGCGGTTTGCCATCGGCCCGTTTGATAAAAGCGGGGAGCTCCAAGCTGATTTCAGGGAAATAAAGTCCTTGCCACAAATTCAATTCAAGAGCGGGGTTTTCTAAATACCCCTCGGGCAGCTTAGCAGGCGTAGTGGTTTCTGAGTGGTCATACAGCGCAGGTTTGCCAGGCAGCATCGCAAACTTAAAATCGCTCAAGCCTTGTACATAAAACTTAGGAAACGACAACTGCGCCGTCCAGTTCTGAAAGTTGACCATGCCCGCATTGACGCTGATTTCGACGGGGCCGTTGGTTTCGGCATTGACCAAACCAGGCGGCGTCAGCAGGCCATGAACGCGCAGTTGTTTGTAGCCATTTTCATCAAAAACAACGTGCGTTACCACGGTGGTATCTGGGCCTTCAAACGGGCCTTTGGGCGGAGCAGTGTCCATTCCTTTTAGAGCAAAAAACTGCGACAACTGCATTTTTTCGGCCAAGTACAAAATACCTTCACCGCAAGGTTTGTCGGGCGACATACACATGTTATAACCACTCAACGGAATGCCATTTACCTGACTATTGGCTACTTTTATCCACGTATTGGCGTCAAAATAGGCGTTTTTGGGCGTAAAGGTGACGTTGGTAATGGCAATCACTGTATTGACGGGGCCAAACGATTTGTCTATACCAAAAGGCACTTCAAACCCAATGCTTTCTTTGGCATTTTTCAAGGAAGAAACAAGCATGTCTTTTTGGGTAGCAAAAAACTCGCTCAAGTTCCCCATCTGACTAGACGTAAGCGTAGGCGGCTTATAGTCGGGCGAATCGTAGTTAGGGAACAAAGAAGGGTTTGCTTTGTTGCTCAAACGGGCGCGCACCATACCGCCAATTACCCGCCCCGCTGCGTTGCATTGGACATCGTAAAGGCGAACACGCAGCTTGACGTATTGGCTATTGACCATCGGAATGGGAATCATGCCATCGCCGTTCAATTTGCCGTTGACTTCTTTGACATTGTCGAGCAACTGCATCGTAAACAGCCCAATGGTCGCCGATTTGTTTTTCAGAACACCCTCGTTATCCACTTGGTCGTCCGAAATTTCGCTCGCATTGCAAGAACAATTGACGGGTATATTTCCAGATTTTACGACCATCGGCTTAGGTTTCCCCGTGCTGTCGTTGGCTGCAAACGAAGGCCCTAATGGAAAAAATGGCATGGTATCTTCTCCGTACGTAAAATAGCAAACGGGGCTTTTTCCTTCGTTCAGAAAATTGATTTTTCGCGAAGCGTCAAACGCCTGAACGCGCACGGCATACCGTTTTCCCACCTTCAAGGCAGGCTGGTTGGGACCGTATAAAAATGAGTTTACCCGAATGTTTTTCACCTCTACGCCCGATGGCGGCAGCACTACGGCATCAATAAAAACGTTGGGGTCGTATCCCAATAGAGCATTGGACGTATTTACTTTAATTTCTGTTGTTTCAATTTTGGTAGGTTTAGAGGTAGGCTTTTTATCCTGACCGCTGTTCGGGAAACCGCTGATTACGTTGGATTGATTGTTCAGGACATTTTCGGCTACTGGCTGAACATCGGGTAATTCAATCACTCTCAGCGTATAACTCACCTGTGCGGGCGATACACCCACGGGTGGCGTCCACGAAAAAATGACATTTTGTGGCGTATTGGCAGCGACTTTACTGTCACAAATGGGATTAATGAGCATCGGAGGTTCCACGCTTCTGAGGGTAAACAACCCGCTACAGCCCAACGGAAAATGGGCCGACAGAGGACGGCTGCTTCGGTTGTCGAAGGCTTGAACACACAACTGATAATTGCCTTCTGGCAGGGGCATTCCACGGTAAAGTTGGGCTTTGTCCACGCCTTGGACCTCAATTTGCCCCAAATCAAACAACCCTTCCAAATCCGAACGCGTCAGTAGCTTGTTTTCTAAGGGAGCCAACCGCAGCGGCACCAACGGACGGAAGTTTTGTGGCGTGGCAATCCGCACGCCATTGTCGCCCGTAATCGTTCCCAAAAAGCGAACTTCCAACGCCGCCGAAGTCGTATTCCGCACAAAGATTTGGACTTGATTACCTCGGCCTGGGTAGTCCTGCAAATAGGCGCTGTAGGGCGGCAATACGTTGACCGTTACCTGCACTTGCTGCCCCCAACCCCCAATGGGGGCTAAAAAAGCACCACAAATCAACCCTATTATCAAAATAAACGGGTTTAAAATTCGCTGCGGATGCCCAACTCCTCCCCTACTGGGAGAGGTTGAGAGGGGGTTAAAACGAGATTCCATAACCAAGTGAGCCTCTAAGTTCATTGAATTTTTGATCGGGTTGTCCCGTATTTGAGTTAAGGTATCCTAGTTGTAAACTCAAGCTCTGGCGCTTGCCAAGCTGATAGCTCGCGTTGGCCGAACCATTAATGACCTGGCCGTTTTGTCCTAATTGTTGATTGAACAAATAGCTTCCGCTGGCGGATACGTTCAGTTTTTTATCCAGTAACGTGTGATTTACCCCCACCGTAGGCCCATAAAACCGAACCGTTTGATTTTGGGGCAAAAACGTCTGGGTATAGCTCGCGGTGGCATTGGCTCCAAAACCTGATTCCAATTGCGTAAAGAAGTAGCTCAGGTTCACGTTTTGGTTCTGGTTTTGGGTAAACTCGGCGGTATTTTGGTTCAAATCTGACAGTTGTTGGTGCGTAACTGTAAGCGTAAACAAGTGAGAAACGGACTCATTTTGAAGGTTATAACGCAAGTTTCCCATCAGGCTCAAGTTGTTTTGTGCCAACCGCAACGTGTCGATGATGGGCCGCAGCCCTGCTTGTTGGCTGATGCCATAATTTGAAAACTGTAGGTCGAGCCCAAAGGCAGTGGAGGGGTTGAACGACACCACCGCCGAACCAACCGTGCGGCCCGTCTGGGCGTTTTTGTTTTGGGCCAAATTATCTTTCTGAATCCCCAAACTTCCCATAATCCGCAGTTTGCTATTCATCAAATTGAAACTTGGGGCTACGGTATAGCTCACAATGTCGCTTTGGAAATAATACGCCCCCATCGTCTGGAAGTTAGGGTCAATGCGCTTGTATTGGAGTTTGAGGCCAAACACTTTGTTTTGGTAGCCCACGGCCGTTTGGAGGGCCGTCGTCAACTGCGTACTAAGCTGGGCAGGCATAAAAACGGTGAAAGCTTTAAGCAATGAGCCTTGTTCCAACGGAATTAGCTGCGCGCGGGTATCGCGGGTGTAGGCACTCCCCGCAGCGTCCAATTCAAACGACACTCTTTTTACGAGCGTAAACCGCGACGTAAGCCCTATCACGGTGTTGCGGGCAGGTGCAATCGACTCGTTGGGACTGATGGAATTTTGATCGTCGGCGGCATTGAGCAAATTCAAATCAACGTAGTTGGAAACTGTCCCGTAGCCCAATTTCACGGCGTAGCCCGTCCGCTTAAACGAAGGCAATGCTTGGTCGGGATTGGCGAGGTCGGTCGAAATGGCTTTGTTGAATCGCCCATACACTGCTCCAAGGCGTAGTTTTCCAGGATTTATCTCGAAACCTCCCCCTAAAAACGTGTGTCCTGCCAAGGTAAAGGGCGAAAACTGGACGTTGCGGTACCCCGCATGAACCATCGCCCATTTGTAGGTAGGACTTACGCCAAACTGATTGAAGGGTTGACGAAAGTTAGCTCCTTGGTTTCCTAAGACCATCGAAAATGGCAACGAGACACCCCCTGGCAAGGCCACATTGACCGAACCGCTCAGTCCGAAGGGTGTGGTTTGGTTGCGAGCGTCAATACCGCTGGCTTGGTAAAGTCCCGCGTAGGCATTTAACCCGCCCGATAACTTCACAGCCTGAGAGGAAGAGTTTTGAGCATAGATGGCATTGCTCAGGATAAAACACAAAAACAGTAGAAATCGGCGCATAGTTTTTGCTATTGGGTAGAACAAAAATAGCCCATTTATACAGGTTCGTCAATCGTATAAATATATGACCGTAGAACTACTCGCGTATATTTACAAAAACATAAACACCTATTAAACAACATGTTACATCAAAAACCTATTCTCTAAAAGTATATTTTTTTGAGAATAGGTTTTGAGTAAACGGTCGTAGGAATTGAGTTAACGGTCAGCGAGAAAGCTGAATGACATTTTCGCGAAGGGCTTTATTGATGGCTTCGCCTTTGGAATTAACCTGAAGTTTCTCGTAAATCCGCATAATGTGCGTCTGTACGGTACTGATACTAATCTGACAGTGGTGCGCAATGAGCTTATAACTATCACCTTCTACCAAGCGATGCAGCACTTCTATTTCTTTGGGAGTCAGGTCGTAGGTTATTTTTTGTTTGGGTTTTCGGAAAGCCCCCAACACTTTGAGCGCAATGCTCGGGCTCATGGCCGCACCGCCTTGCAGTACTTCGTCGATGCTTTCAATGATTTTTTCGGCAGGCGTTTTCTTCAATAGATAGCCCACCGCCCCCGTTTCGATGGCTGCAAAGACGTTTTCGGTATCTTCATAAGCCGTCAGCATCAGCACTTTGGGAGGAGATGTCAACTGTTGCAACAAAGCCACGGCCTCGATGCCCGTTCGAGACGGCATTTCGATGTCCATTAAAACCACTTCGGGCCTTTCAACCTGAACGGTTTCGAGCACCCGCGTAGCATCAGGATGCGAGCCTACCAGCTCAAGACCATCGCTCAGTTCAATGATAAGCGCGATGGTATGTCTAAACGAATCGTTGTCGTCGTAAATCGAAATACGTGGCATGGTAATTCTCGTTTATTAGGCAAAGGTAAAGGACGATAGCCTCGTTGTAAATCGGATAAATATATGATTTACGGCTTAGTTCTTGAAGTTTAAACGTACTGCGCTCCCTTTCTGTAAAACCGATTCCAAGACCAACGTCCCACCAATCTCCTCCGCCCGTTTTTTCATGTTTTTGAGCCCATTACGCGTATTAACCGCCTCAACGTCAAAGCCTACGCCATTGTCAACCACGGCTACGTTCCATTCGTCATTCTGCCCTCTAAATTCGACATTTATCTGGCTCGCTTGCGCGTATTTGAACGCGTTGTTTAACGCCTCTTTTACAATCAAATACACATTTTGACGTACTTGCAACGGCAAACTTAACGCCTCCACTTGGGCATCCGTCGCAAAATCCAACGCTATCTCCTTCGACTCCGCCAGCGGCTTAGCATACTCCCGCAAACGCGTAAACAAATGCTGCATCGAGTCGTTGCGGGGATTGATTGTCCACACAATGTCATCCATCGACTCCAGCATTTGACGCGCATCTTCGCTAATTTTACCCACCATTTGCTCCGCTTTTTGCGGCTGATTGGCCGCCAGTTGCTTTTGCGTCAGGCCACTCAGCAGCGAGATACTACTCAAAGTACTCCCTATCTCGTCGTGCAAATCAGCCGCAATCTTGTTGCGTAACTGCAATGACTCCCGCAAACGACGGTATTTAGCGCGGTTGATGACAAAAACAATGCTCACCAACGCCAACAGCAACGCCAGCCCTCCACCGATGAGCCACAGGCGGTTTTGGAGTAGTTCTTGGTCTTTGATTTTAGACTCTTGTTGAAGCAGTCGAATTTGTTGCTCTTTGGTTTTTGTTTCGTACTTCGCAATTAGTTCTTGAAGCTGCTGTGCCGTTGCTACTTTTTCCGTAGAATCGCTAAGGTTTGTACTTTCGAGCAGGCTTTGATACGCTTTTTTAAATGACTGATTTTCTGCATATAGCGTTGACAAACCGCCTTGGTATTCGGCAATTCTTACGGCATCATTTTGTTTCTTGGCAAGCGCTAGGGCTTCTTTCAAATACGCTTCGGCCCGTTCGGGTTGGTCAATTTCACGGTAAACCGACGCTAAATTGGATTTGGCAACCGCCACCGAGGTAACTGCCTCTAGCTGCTCGGCCAACTGCAACGACTGTTCCATGTAACGGATTGCCTCTTTGGGCTGTTTGAGTTGCTGGTACACCCTCCCAATATTTATCAAATAATCGGTTTGGCCGCGTAAAAATTCTGCTTTTTTGGCCAGCGAAAGGGCTAATTGAAAATACTTCAATGCTTCTTTAGGCTGAGAGAGATCATCATAGATATTTCCCAACGAATTGTTGTGAATAGCTGCATTTTTCCAATTTTTTTGCTCATTGTCTATCACAATAGCTTTCTTGAGGTACGCAAGCGCCTCTTTCGGACGCCGAAGGGCTTTGAGCGCATCTCCAATGGCCGCATAAATACTTGCATACGGCTTGAGCTTGTATTTTTCTTGCATTTCAAGGCACTTGAATGACATTTTCAACGCCTCATCGTAGTTGTTTAGGCTATTATGCAACGTGATAACATTGCTGTACGCTTCATACAGTATGCTCCCAGGAAGTTGAAAACGAGTAGCTTCTTCCACCGCTTTTTGAAAATAAGCCAACGCTTTGACATAATCGGTTTTATAATAGTACATCGTAGCTCGCACACGTGTGTTGGCGTACTTTCCTAAGAAGTAGTTATATTTTAGCGCTAACGGTTCCGCTATTTTTAGCACAGAATCCACTTTATCGTATTCATCCGTTTCATTGAGAAGCTTATTAGCGTAGCGATTGAGCGCCCATACGTAGTTGCTGTCTTTGGGGGCAGTTTTAAGATACATCACCAGCGAATCACGTGTATTCGGGATTTGAGCTATCATCGTTTCCCCCAAAAAAACCATAAAAAAGAGGGGCATTAACACTTTGTTTCTGCGCATAACCGAAGGATGAGTTATAGGTTAAATTGCAATTTTACTTCTGATTTTTGTCCTTCTTGGCTCATAATGAGCAACGTCCCGCCAATTTCCTCCGCCCGTTTTTTCATGTTTTTGAGCCCATTGCGGGAATTTACCGCCTCAACGTCGAAACCTACTCCATTGTCAACCACGGCCACGTTCCATTCGTCACTCTGCCCTCTAAATTCGACATTTATCTGGCTCGCTTGCGCGTATTTGAACGCGTTGTTTAACGCCTCTTTTACAATCAAATACACATTCTGACGTACTTGCAACGGCAAACTTAACGACTCCACTTGGGCATCCGTCGCAAAATCCAACGCTATCTCCTTCGACTCCGCCAACGGCTTGGCATACTCCCGCAAACGCGTAAACAAATGTTGCATCGAATCATTGCGGGGATTGATTGTCCACACAATGTCATCCATCGACTCCAGCATTTGCCGCGCATCTTCGCTAATTTTACCCACCATTTGCTCCGCTTTTTGAGGCTGATTGGCCGCCAGTTGCTTTTGCGTTAGGCCACTCAGCAGCGAGATACTACTCAAAGTACTCCCTATCTCGTCGTGCAAATCAGCCGCAATCTTATTGCGTAACTGCAATGACTCCCGCAAACGACGGTATTTAGCGCGGTTGATGACAAAAACAATGCTCACCAACGCCAACAGCAACGCCAGCCCTCCACCGATGAGCCACAGGCGGTTTTGCTGCGACTGAAGCTCCGATTCCTTTTGCAATAGCTTGATTTGTTGCTCTTTTCGCTCGGTTTCAAACTTCATGCTCAACTCATCCATGCGGGATTTTTGTTGTTGTGAAAACAGCGAGTCACTCAGTTTTTGGGCTACTTGTTGATTTTCGTACGCCTGTTTGTAATCTCCTTTTTCCACAAACATTTCCCTCAGGGCTTGGTAGATATAGCCTTGGTATTCGAGCGAGCCAATTTCTTTAAAAATCGACAACGCGTCTTTCAGATACGTTTCTGCTTTCTCGTACTGTTTTTGAGATTGGTAGTACTGGCCTAAATTCCCGTAAATAGCCCCAAGATGATGCGTAAGATTAAGTTTTTTAGCACTTTCCTCCCCTTTTTTTAAAGCCGCCAAATCTTCTTTGGGTTTGTTTAAAGCCCTGTACACCAACGACAAATTGATGGCAATATCCACCATAATAGCCTCATAATTAACCTGCTGCGCATAACTGTCGGCTTTTTGAAGGTAAGACAAGGCCCGTTGGTATTCTTTTTGTTCGGCCAGCAACGACCCAATTCGGTTATTGGTAACGGCCAATCCACGGTAATTCTTTTCCTTTGTTTTGATTTCCAAACTCTGCTGAAAGTATTTCAGGGCCACCTCATTTTTACCTTGAAGGTGGTAGATTGCCGCCGCAATATCGTAGGGAGAACTTCCTGACAATTTGGGTAAGCGCTCTCGTTCAAAAATCTTGATAGATTCCAACACGTACTTCAACCCCTCTTCGTTGTTCCCCATTAAATGAAGAATCATGCCTACGTTCGTCAAAGCGCGTTGTTGTGACGAAGCCCCCAACGAAGACGATTTGGTCAACTGCAACGTTTTTTTGTAAAAGTCCAACGCTTCGCTGTATTTCCCTTGCACGTACGCACTCCGCCCTCGCAAATCGTACGAATCAAACGCTCCTTTTTTGTTTTTGAGTTGTTGCGCCCACGTCAGCAGTACTTTCGCCAGCGAGTCTCCTGCCTTGTACTCAGACGCATCCACTTTCTTCCAGGCATAGTCCGCAAGTGCTTGCAGGTAGAGTGTATCTTTGGGCGAAGTGGTTAAAAATTGAACCAACGAGTCAGTGGATTGGGGGACAGTACGTTTTTGGGCAACCGCCATTGCACCCAAAAGTATTCCAAAAAAACCTACCAATAAGCAGCTTTTTTTCATTTAAAAGTAGGGTTAAGAATTTACGTTTAAGGTACTATTATTTTGGAAAAGAAACTACACATTGACTTTGGAAAGCGCTTTTTGCTATTTTTACCTAGTTTTATTCCCCCTCCACTGACCAACAGCGTATGTATTATCTCCTATCATCCCCCAATCCAGAAAGCCGTTTTATTGAAATCGAATGTACATTTCTCGACGTAGAAACTGAATATCTCGAAATCCAACTTCCTGCTTGGCGGCCTGGAAGGTATGAGCTACAGCATTTTGCCAAAAATATTCAGCGTTTTGGAGTTTTCAATAAAAATAATGAGCCACTTACTTATCGGAAAATTACCAAAGACCGCTGGCGGGTAGAAACGGGTGCCGAAACGGAAGTGGTGGTTCGTTACAACTACTATGCCAATGTACAAAATGCAGGAAGTAGCTACGTCAATACCGACTTTTGGTATGTAAATCCTGTGAATCTTTGTGTCTATGCCGATGCTTTTTTGAACCAACCTTGTACGCTTCAACTCGCCATTCCCGATACGTACCAAATTGCCTGTGGATTGCCGCAGATTGCGCCCAAAACGCTGTTCGCCAAAGATTATTACGAACTCGTCGATAGCCCTTTGCTGGCTTCCGAAACGCTCCAACACCGTACCTATCAGGTGCAGGATACCACGTTTTACGTTTGGATGCAAGGGAATATCAAGCCCAATTGGGAGCAAATTATCACCGATTTTCAGAAATTTTCGGCCGCCCAAATCGCCGTAATGGGTTCTTTTCCTGAACCCGAATACCACTTTTTAAACCTGATTTTACCCACACCGTACTACCACGGCGTTGAACATCGGCACTCAACAATGGTCGTACTTGGCCCTGACGATGAAGGCGATGGCCTGCACCTCGACCTCCTCGGCGTAAGCTCACACGAGCTATTTCACGCTTGGAACATCATTCGGATTCGGCCGAAAGAATTACTTCCGTACGATTTTACCAAAGAAAATTACTTCACGACTTGCTTTGTGGCCGAAGGAGTGACGACCTACTACGGCGATTTGTTTCTACGGCGTTCGGGCGTCTTCAATGACGAAGGCTACTATCGCGAACTACAAACCTACATGAAGCGCCATTTTGAAAATAGCCGTCATGCCCAGCAATCGTTGGTAGAATCATCGTGGGACTTGTGGCTCGACGGCTACGAGAAGGGAATTCCGCAGCGAAAAGTATCGGTGTATCATAAAGGGGCGTTGGCAGCGTTAATTCTTGACCTAACCATTCGCAAGATTCACAACCACAAACGGTCACTCGATGACGTTATGTACGCTTTATGGCAAAGATTTGGCATACCTTTTGTAGGATATACGATGGAAGACTACCAAGCAGTGGTGGAAGAAATTGCGGGAGAAACGCTTCCGTGGTACTGGAACGACTGTATTTTGAGCAATTTACCCCTGGAAAATCACTTAAACGATGCCCTCGCGTGGGTAGGTTTACACATGGTTAGTTTTGGGGACGGAACAGTCCAACTACAAGAATTAGGAAGTGAACCTGCCGTTTTAGAACGAAAAAAATGGTTAAATGGCAATATTTAAGGCATTTTTGAGTGTTTTAGCGGATTTTTTTATACATTAACACCAAATTATCAGGCATAAATCTAACAACGACAATGAAAATCACGCCGATTGAGATTCGTCAACATACTTTCCAAAGAGTCTTACGTGGATACGACGCAGAAGAAGTAAATGCTTTTTTGGCCTCTTTGTCTCACGAATGGGAACGCGTGCTCAACGAAAACAAGATGCTAAAAATGCAGCTTGAAATAGCCGAAAAAGAGCTCAACAAACTTCGGGAAGTAGAATTGACGATGTTTAGAATGCTCAAAACGGCGGAAGATACCAGTACGCAAATGACCGAGCAGGCCAAAACCGCCGCCGAAAAGTACATCGAAGACGCGCGCCAAAAAGCCGAAGAACTCGTCAACGAAGCGCGGAAGAAGTCGAATATGCTCGTCATTGATGCCGAAAACCAAGCAAAATACGTGCGCGAAGAAATCATGAATGATTTTAAAAATCAGGAACGTGATTTCAAAGCCATGGAAAAATACCGCGACAACTTGATTGTCCAGCTCAAAACCCTTGCCAACAATACGGTGGACAGTGTGGAGCGTTTTGAAAAGAAATTTGCCCAAAATACGGTAGCCGAACGTCTCGAAGACCTTAAAACACAAGTATCAGACGCCATTCTGCAAGGAGAGCAAACCCAACAAGCTCGCTTAGAAGCGGAGAAGATTGTGGAAGAAATCGTGGAAAGCCAACCTCCTGTAGAAGAAATAGCGCCAGAGGCCGTACAAGAAGTAGTAGCCGAGGCGATTACGGAAGAAACTGTATCCGAAGAAACAACCGACGAACCTGCCTCTGAAGAAGAAAAACCGAAGCAAGAGGGTTCATTCTTTGACCAAATTTAACCCCAAAAAACCTATGAGGTTTAGCTAACGTTGTACCGTGAAACCTCATAGGTTTGCTTTCATTCATCTTTACACACGTTTATTTTGGGAACAGTAGCATTAGAAGGAATTGAAATATTCGCTTACCACGGCACCTCGGATGAGGAGCAAAAAATTGGCAACAAGTTTTCGATTGATGTCACCATCCAAACCGATTTTTTAGAAGCCGCCCGCCTCGATCGCCTGCGCGACACGGTCAATTACGAAGTGGTCTATAAAGTGGTGGTAGAAGTAATGAGCAAGCCAAGTCGGCTGCTGGAGCACATTGCGTACAATATCATCGAAGGACTACGCGCCACCTACCCCAACGTAGAAAGCATCGAAGTCAGCGTATCAAAATTTAACCCACCCGTCGGGGGCGTCTGTGCGCGTTCGCGCATTACGATGAAAGGGTAAAACAAAACGCCCCCGTTTGCTTGGCAGACGGGGGCGTTTTGTTTATCATCTTCGGGAAATAGCTTACACCAATTTCCAACCTTCGCGGTACTGACGCGACACAAACTGGTTCGCATCGTCGAAGTTGGTAATCTTCATGTTGTTACCATCCCACAACAACTTCTTACGACCGTAGTAATCGAAGCCATTGCCTTTTGGTTGACGAAGCATGTAGCTACGAATCGCCAAGTTACCCATCAATACCGTTTCAGTAAGTGGTCCTGAGTAATCAAACGATGACGTCAAGCCTTTGTGCTTGTCGCTACCAAAACCTGCCTTACAAGCCTCGGTCCAGTGGATTTGGTGGCCGTATTCTGGCAAGTTTGTAGGCGCAGCATACTTGCTGTCTTTCGCCATTTCTACTTTGTCGCCGTTTTTGTAATAAATCTTAGGATTGTTGCCGTACATATCGCAGGCAATGATTCCCTTGCTACCAATCATCAACACCCCGTTCGCGCCGTTTCCGTCGGTGCTAAGTGGTTCGTTGGCAGGAATCCAATCAGGGTGGAACGGACGCAAACCGCCGTCCATCCATTCCATTTTCAATGGGCTCTTATTTTTCGCAGTGGCAGGGAATTTAATTTCTACCAACGCCGATGGCGGACATCCTTCTGGAATCCACTCTGGGTTCCAGTCTTTCAAGAACACCGAACCTATGCTACACTCTACTTCCGTTGGGTAATTAAGACCCAATACACGGAACGGAGTATCGATGGTGTGGCAACCGATGTCACCCAACGCGCCCGTACCGAAGTTCCACCAACCGCGCCATTTGAACGGGTGATAGCCTGGGTGATAGTCAACCCACTGTGCAGGCCCTACCCACTGATCCCAAGCGATGCCTTCTGGCATGTCAGGCTTACCCGTTGGTACAGGAATCCCCTGTGGCCAAACGGGACGGTTAGTCCAAATTTGAACCGTATGCACAGGCCCTACTAATCCTTTATTGAACCACTCAACCATTTGTAGTTGGGCAGGGTTCGACGCGCCTTGGTTACCCATCTGCGTCACCACTTTGTACTTACGAGCGGCTTCTGTAAGCATACGCGCTTCGTAGATATTGTGGGTCAATGGTTTTTGTACATAGACGTGTTTGCCCAATTGCATAGCCGCCATCGCAATCACCGCGTGGTTGTGGTCAGGCGTAGAAATAGTAACGGCATCAATGTTTTTACCTTCTTTGGCCAACATTTCGCGCCAATCTTTGTACTTAGTTGCGTTAGGGAAACGCTCGATTGACTTCGCAGCTTGTTTGTAATCCACATCGCAGAGCGCCACCACGTTATTGGCTCCGTTGTTTGATGCGTTAAAAATGTCACTTGTTCCCTTGCCACCTGCTCCGATAGCTGCCAAATTAAGTTTGTCAGATGGTGCAGTATAACCCTTTCCAATCACATGGCGGGGCACAATGAAAAAGCTACCTACGGCCAAGGCGCTCTTTTGCACGAAATCACGTCTTGATACCGATAAGGTCTTTTGTTTTGATTTCATTGGTTTAGTAGTTTTTTTAAGTTGTTTGAACAGACTCATAACTTAAAGCACAAAAGCAGGCAATAATTACCGTTTTATTGAGTATTTTTTTAGAAAAGATGCTAAAACTCTGCTTACTTTTGAGATTGATTAGAGACAAAAAAGCAAACGCCTGATGTATAATACGTTCTTAAAAGCAAAGTGGACTATTGGGGAGACTGTTATCGGTTATTGGTTATCGGTTATTGGTTATTGGTTTCAGAGGAGAAAAATAATTGCTGCGCTGTGGCTTTTTGTAAGCCTTTCGTTGGCTGGTTATGCCCAAACAAAGGTGGGTACGTTGGAGAAAAAGTTTATCAAACACGGTCTAGTGGACATCCAAACCCTCGACCCTACGCTCAAGGTGGAACTCAAGTACTCCACGACCGATAACTTTATTAAAGAAGATGTCTATGGCGACTTAGAGCGCGCTTATTTGCAACCCATGGCCGCCCAAAAATTGGTAAAAGCCAATCAGTTTTTAAAACAAGAAAAGCCTACTTATACGTTGTTGGTGTACGACGGCGCTCGTCCGCTGAGTGTTACCAAGATTTTTTGGGCACGGATGAGTCACTTGCCCTATAACCGCCGCGAAGATTTTGTGGCCGACCCTGCCAAAGGCTCTATTCATAACTTTGGCTGTGCGGTTGACCTAACCATCGCCGACGAAAATGGCAAGCCGCTGGATATGGGCACTATTTTTGATTTTTTTGGCGTTAGTGCCGAACCACGACGCGAAGCCGAAATGCTCAAATCGGGTAAACTATCTCGCCAACAAGTCGAAAACCGCAAGCTGCTACGGCGCGTCATGCTCAAGGCAGGATTTACGTCGATTCAGACCGAATGGTGGCATTTCAATGCCTTGTCTCGCGCCAAAGCAAAAGCTAAATACGGGTTTATTGAGTAAACAACAATGTTATTATCTTTGTAAAAAACCTCAAATTATGACTGCGATTATCAAAAATACTACTCCCGAAAAAGAAAGGGACGCTATCATTGAGCGGGTAAAAAAACAAAAAAATGCCAAAAGCCTTCGCAAGCATTTTGGTTCTTTGAAAAGACAACTTGACGGCGTTGAATATCAAAAGCAATTGAGAAATGAATGGGATTGATTTTCTTGCAGACACCAACTTCCTCATTCATGTACATGAAGGGCATCCTGTTGTCGAACCTTTTCTTGATTATCATTTCGCTATTTCATACGTTACAGAATTGGAACTTTTGGGCAAGTTTAGCATCTCTAAAGTTGAAAAAACAATTCTAAAAAAGCTCATAGCCGACTGTTTCACGATTGACATGAATTCAAATATTAAAGACAAATGTATTTGGATACGTCAGCGCTATAAAATCAAACTGCCAGATGCTATTATTGCGGCCACCTCAATTGAGGCTGGTATTCCCTTAATTAGTTCTGATAAAGGATTTGGCTCAATTAAAGAATTAAACTTTCTCTTTTTAGAAAAAACTCCAGTACCGTAAATAATTGCTATTCGAAATGCTCTTTCATGCTCCTTCTCGCACTTTTTCATAGTTTTTGGCTTTCGCTGTTTGGCAGCAGTGACACCACCCAGCACGTCCTTGTCCGACAAGTGACTTTTACGGGCAATTTTCGCACCCGAGAGCACATTATCCGCCGCGAAATGGATGTGCGCGCAGGCGATGTGATTACGGTACAAAAGCTTGATTCGCTGCTGGAGTACGACCGCCGCAAAATCCTCAACACCAACCTGTTCATCACGGTAGAGCTAAAAAAGAAGCGCTTAGACAATGACACCACCGCGCTGAGTTTTTATACAGCCGACGGAAAACTCATCGCTCCTCCCCAAACCATCGACGTAGAGGTCGTTCTAAAAGAACAATGGTATTTGCTGGCTTTTCCTGTATTTGAACTCGCCGACCGCAATTTCAACGAATGGTGGTACGAACGCGGGCGCGACCTGAGCCGCACGATTTACGGAACTTACATTTTACACCAAAACCTGACGGGCAACAACGACCGCCTTCGACTACGCGCTGAGTTTGGGTTTATTCCTCGGCTTGATTTGTATTACTCCCGACCTTATTTGGGCAAAAAACAAAAACTAGGCATGACCGTCGGAATGATTCGGCTGACCAACCGAACCTTGCCTTACCGTACCCGTGCCGATAAACTCATTTTTTTCCCGAGCGACAGCCGTATGCGCGAACGGCTCAACCCCTACGTTACTTTTACCTATCGGCCACGGTTCTACGGTTTTCATTCAATAACCGCCCAATATTCCCATACCACCCTTAGCGATACCGTGGCACGCCTAAATCCTAATTATTTTTTGGAAGGTCGCCGACAACAGCGTTATTTCCAACTGAGCTATTCTCATTTTTTCGACCGCCGCGACCGGGTCCAATATCCTTTAAGAGGGTTTTATTATGGCATAGTTTTTAGCCGATTAGGACTCTTTTCTTCCGATGATGTTCAACAATGGGAGGCTACTGCCAACTATGGACAATACTTCTCCTTAGGCAAAAAGCTCTTTTTTAGCTACAGTTTCAAAGCCAAAACTTCTAGCCCTTTCTTGCAGCCTTTTTTACAAACGCGGGGGTTGGGATACGGCACTGACCTTGTCCGTGGCTATGAACTGTACGTCATTGATGGTCAACACTTTGCATTAGCTAAAACCAATTTACGCTACCAATTATTAAACCGAACGTTTAACTTGAGTAAGTTCATCAAAATGCGTCAGTTTAATACCTTTCCTTTGGCGATTTACCCCAATATCTACGCCGATTTTGGTTATACCCGAAACCAATACAGTTCGCTAAACAACAGCACATTGGCCAACCGCCCGTTGATGGGTGTAGGAATAGGGCTGGATGTAGTGACTTGGTATAATTTTGTGGGACGACTCAATTATTCAGTCAATCACTTGGGCGAAGCACGTCCTTATTTTTCGATAGGCCGAGAGTTCTGATTTTCACCCAACAAAGTATTAGTTTCCCATTAAAAAGAAGTAAGTCATTGGTATAGAAGCGTATTTAGCCCTAACTTAGCAGGGATTTTAAGCAAATTTGGACGAAATGACTCATTATTACCCAAAATACACCTACTTATTAGTCTTGGCTGGCGTTGTCGCAATCTTGTTTTCGTGTGGAAAAAGTAACGAAAAAACGGCCGAACAGAAAGCTGCTACCGATACAGCCAATGCCGTCAAAACACCTGTTGTAAGTAGCAATCAATCAGAGCTATTGAAGCTCGTCATTACGCCTCAAGGGGGCGATTTTCGTGGTTTTAAGTTTGGCGACCCGTTAAGCAAAATCAAGGCCGAAGAAAAGTTTGAGTTGTTTGAAGACAGCACCAACCACGTAGGATATACGCACGAAACGGAGAATTTTGAAGCGATTGATATTCTTTATTACCTCGACAACAACAAAGCCCTCAACGGCGTCCGCGTGGATATTTATCTCAACGAAGCCAACGATGCCCAAAGTTTGTACAATCAATTTGACACCTATTTGTCGGGGAAATACGCACCCGATTCAAAACAAGGCAAACGTACAACGTGGAAGGCCCGAGGGGGAATGCTCGTATCGCTCGAAGACGTAAGTAAAGGCAAAGATTTTGGCCTTCGCATCGGAATCGGTGCCAAAGGCAAATCGACCGAGAAAAAGCCCAAACCTTTGCAATAGCCGCTTTTCAATATGCACGTTGTTATCATCGGGAATGGAATTGCGGGCATCACAGCCGCACGGGAGCTGCGCAAACGTAGCGATTGCCGCATCACGGTTATCTCCAAAGAAACCGACTATTTCTTTTCCCGAACGGCGCTGATGTACGTGTATATGGGGCACCTCAAGTTTGAGCATACCCAACCTTATGAAAACTGGTTTTGGCAAAAAAATAAGATTGAGCTAGTCAGAGGAACGATTGAATCAGTTGATTTTGCCCAACGTAAATTGTTTCTTTCGGCCAACAGCCAAACGGTAGTTTACCAACCAACCCTACTTGAGCGGCTCACCAAAGTGGCCTCAAAACCAGCCACTTCTGCCTCTCAAGTACGCGAACTTTCTTACGATAAACTTATCATTGCAACGGGTTCTGTGCCTCGTTTTGGCGACTGGCCCAATACCCATCTGGATGGCGTCCAAGGGCTTTATAGCTTTCAGGATTTGGAAAAACTCGAACGGTCGTCGGCAGGAGTAAAACAAGCCGTGGTCGTGGGTGGTGGGTTAATTGGGGTAGAATTGGCCGAAATGCTTCATTCGCGCGGCATCCATGTGACCATGCTCGTGCGTGAATCAAGTTATTGGAGCAGTGTATTACCACCCGAAGAATCTACTCTTGTCACCCAACATGTCCAAAAGCGCGGGATTGATCTCCGATTTGGCTGCGAACTAAAAGAAATCCAAGGTACTCAGCGGGTGGAGTGTGTTATCACTTCGCAGGGAGAAACGATTGACTGCCAGCTTGTAGGCATTTCCATCGGCGTTGAACCAACGATTGATTTTTTAACCAATACCTCCCTCGAAACGCAACGCGGAATTTTGGTCAATGAGTATTTAGAAACCAACCTTCCCGACGTATATGCGGTTGGCGACTGCGTCGAACACCGCACACCTCCGCAAGGCCGTAAATCGGTGGAGCAAATTTGGTACACGGGCCGCATCATGGGCGAAACCGTTGCTCAGACCATTGGTGGTCAACGGACGCCTTACCAGCCAGGCGTATTTTTTAATTCGGCCAAGTTTTTTGACCTCGAATACCAAACTTACGGCGAAGTCCCCGCCCAATGCCCCGACGGCATTCAGAGCTTTTATTGGCAGCACCCAAGCAAAGAAATCGCCATCCGAATCAACTACCGCCAAGACACACAGGCAGTCACGGGTTTTAACGCCCTTGGCACTCGCCTTCGCCACGCTACTTGCGACGCGTGGATACGCCAACAGCGCTCGTTAGACTACGTGTTAGAGCACTTCCAAGAAGCCGATTTTAACCCTGAGTTTTTTGAGAAGCTGCGGTTGTCCCGCTGACGTCAGACCGTTTACTAACTTTAATGCTATCTTTTTGTGTATCAGGCGGGTTTAATGTATTTTCAACGATACTAAACCTGCTTTGCTTTGTTACAAAAATTTCTACCCCTGCCCCTTTTGCGCCCTTTCGTAAAAGAATACTGGATGCTTCGCCTTGGTCAGGGGAGCGGTGTTCCTTTGGTGATGGCTCCCGTACCCGAGCAGTGCCTCTATTTTTACCCCCGCAGCCAGCCCCAACCCTTTGATGCAACGGGAAAACCCATAACAGCTTTTAACACAATGATTATGGGACAGGCAACAATTGGAAACACCAAGCTGCTGGTTCCAGATGGGTATTGTATGTTTAAGATACTATTTCAGCCTGGTGGAATCTATCGGCTGCTAAACGTTCCGATGACGTATTTTGCGAATACATACGAAGAAAGTGCGGCGGTGTTGGGTGGAGAGGTGAAGCAGCTTTCAGAACACATTTGTAATGCCGACTCTGACACCGAAGTTATTTCCTTGACAAATGAGTATTTGGTTCGTCAACTGAACAGAAGTAAAGTCGCAGCATTACCTATCGACGTTGTCCTGACCCAAACCAATTTACGAACGCAAACTTTAGACCAACTGGCGGCAGCCGCTTGTGTAAGTTCTCGGCAATTTGAGCGTCAGTTTTTGGAACGCATAGGAGTAAGTCCAAAAATTTACCAACGTCTGCTTCGATTCAATCAGGTAATGAACTTAAGAAAACAAAATCCTGCTTTAAAATGGGTCGATATAACGTACCATTGTGGCTATTTTGACCCCAATCACTTGTTACGGGATTTTAAGCAATTTACGGGCGTCGTTCCTTCGGGATTTGATTTTGAGAATGCCGTGATATACTAAAACCTTACATCAACTTTTTCAAGGTTTCGACGTTTAGGGCTTCATCAAATACGGCCCGAATTGGAATGTGAAACCCTTCCATGACAAAACTTTTAATCTGCCCTTCTGCCGATTTAAGAATCAGTTCGTATTCGCCTTCTGCGTAGTGATACTGTTCAATGGTTTGGTGGTCGGGATCAATAATCCAGTATTCCTCTATTTGATGTGCTTGATAATCTTTGAATTTTACCCCGCGGTCACGCTCTTTTGTGCCCTCTGACAAAATTTCAACCACCCAATCAGGAGCGGGAAAAAGTGTTTGCTTTTCGGTAAAAATAGCGGCTTTCTCTTTTTTGAAGAAACAGATGTCTGGCTCATAATCATTACGAGTGAGCGTAATCATGATTTTTTCGATACCTACAAAACCAAGTTGATGCTTTATCGCATATACTTTCATCAATTGAGCCAATAAAAGAGAGGCATTATTGTGCCGCATCATCACAGGCGAATGAACAATGATTTCACCATTGATAAATTCTGCTTTTTCTTGTTCGGTGATGTCATTATAAAAAGCAATTCTTCGCTGCTTTTCATTTTCAAGTGCCACTTCAATGGCTTGAATCAAAAAATAAGCGTCTGGTTCATTCAGAATTTCAGAAATAAGGCGATTGCTCATGGTACTTTCAGTTGGTAAACAAATGTACTAAAATTAGGACAAATGACATCAATTAGGCTTGATTACAAAGAAGTACTACAAGAAAAATGTCGTTTTTTTACTATGCTTCCCCTTCTTTCTATTCCTACGTTTGCAAAAACATAAACCCCTGTAAACGAATGAAAAGGAAAGCCATATATATTCTGACAACCTTCGTTTTAGTCATACTGCCTTTTTTGGTTGTCATCGCGATTGGGCGCTATTCTCCCTACGTAGAAGGCAATAGTTTTCTGAGGTATGTCACCATCTGTAGTGTTATTTCGATGGCCATTGTATTAGCGGTTTGGTTATTCTTTAAAAACTCTCTACAATCATTTGAAGGCGTGCCCATTAGTGGTGCATTTTTGTTTTTACTAGTTTGCCCATTGATAGGTATATTTGGATTAGCCTCCGCTCCTGACCTCAGCCTCAAAATGCTTGAACATCCCGAACGAGAGCATTTGCGCTATATTTTCTTATTCATCGCAGCAATACTTTTTGGAGTATTTGGCTTCTTGCTATTGATGAGCAACTCGTTCAAAAATAAGCGTTTAATGAGGTGGTTGATGATAGCCGTTTTTATTCTTGCTTTTGCCGAATTTAGCTGGGAATTTAGGCATCATTACCTATATCCCGAAGCAATGAAAGAATGGATAAGTCAAGGCAAAAAAGTAGAAGATTTTGCCAGACATTATGACAGCACAGCTGTTGTTAACATTGGCATATTGGGGCGACTGATTCAGTTTTCGTTGATAATGTGGCTTTCAGTCTATTTTTATAAGTTGCGGCACACCAATAGTTGGTCACCAATCGTGTCCGTCATTTTTAGCCTACTTGGGATAATCACTGCAATAATGATTTATTTTATTCAATTTAACTTTCCCAAAGGTTTTGAGATATTAATGCTATTCTTTATTCCAGGCATACCGTTTTTTCTTTTGTATTGGTTGGGAGTAGCTTTATTGACAAAATCCAAGAAAAGTGGCATAAGCAGAATCCAAAACTAAACTCAAAATCGCCGAATGAACGCACTCATTGACCTTACCTCCGAGCAAGTGGCAAAAATCAATGAAATGCACCCGCAAGTCATCAAGGATTTTCAGGGAAGGGAGTGGTTTTCTATTTTGGTTTTTTTGCTGGTGGCAGCTTGTCCTTTTTTAACAAAGCGAAAACAAGAGATTTACCCTTGAAATTAATTTTTTAGCATCAACTCCCAAGCGTAAGGCTACTCCCTCACCTTTTTTCTCTATGCCTGAGCCATTGTCCACTATCTTACTTGAGCTTTAATAGCGCAGACGACGTCCTTACTTTAACGATAGCCTTACCTTCATCCACTGCTGATTTCGCAATGCTTCTACTTCCATGTGCCCCTGCCAGTTGACTTCTTGATAGATTTCTAGCAAATCGCGAATGGTTTTGACTGGCTTGTTATTAGCCATGCGGATGACGTCTTTGGATTGTAAACCTGCTTTCGACAACAGGCTATTGGCACCAGTACTCGTTATGATGACGCCCGTTTCATCGGGCAGGCCATAGGCAGAACGTTCGCCTAAGCCTTCAACGTTTTTGAGCAAACTGCCTAACCAATTAATCGCCACAGCTTTTCCTTCCACCGATTCGTTGGTTAGCAGTGCTGGAAACTCAGGCTGTAAAGCTCGTTTTTTCAGGGAAATTTTCTGCACACCAAACGGCTGCATCGGGAAGTTTTTGAAACCGACCGTCAGCGCCTCCGATACGTTCTTAACGGTATAATTTCCCTCCGAGGCATTTACAAAAACAGGAGCCCCAGCCCTACTTCGGGAGTCGGTGCCGTTCTTTTGGGCCAACGCCAAGGCGGCTGAATCAGGGAATAAATTTTGGTCAATCTCCTTTCCCCAATCGTTGATTTGAATAGGAAAATACTTTTTCATCACAATGTTATGCCGAAACACATCGTGGCTATTTTTAAACCAAACGTGCGGGTGAAATGAGTTGTTGACCATGATGTTGTTTTCAACCATTCGGTAAAATCCTTCCCGAAGCTTGAGGCCACCATTAAGGCATACATTGTTGTAAATGTGATAGTTAGAAGAACCGTCGTCGAGGTCAATATCCCAGCCGTGGTCACAGCGAAAACGGTTGTTACGGATAATCGTCGTTTGCTGCGCATCAAGCAGTATCAGCTCTGGATGTACCGCTGTGAGACTATCCATGTAACGTCGATTAGCGTACCAAAAGCGGTCACGCCCCCAAGAATTAAAAGCACCGTGGTCGCCTGTTTCTAGTACGGTGTTAAACACGTCATTGTACTCCAGCACATGCCCGCCCCAGGCCCCATCTCCGATGTTTATTCCTGCCCTTGGCGTGTTGTAGATGCTATTGTGACGCACGGTAATCTGCGCCGACATTTCGATTTGAACACCCGTGGCCTGTTTCTCAATTTGGCCTACATCGTGGATTAAATTATCCTCTACCAAACAAGCTTGCGGATAATTGTTGGTTTGAGGGCCAGGGGTTTTATCCAGTTGCTCGTAGGGAATCGACCACTCATACCGAAACGAGGGCGAACGTACGGCCTTGGGGTCGCCCACAAACGCTACGGCACTCGCCCCGATATGATGAATATAACACCCTTTAACGGTATTATTTCTATTGTATTTGCTCATTACGATGGCATTCCCTCCTAAATCAGCAAATTCACAGTCGGTCAAAGTACAGTTTTCTGCTCCCTCCAACAGCACGGCTCCGCCGCGAAAAAACGTCCAATCGCTGCGGACCAACGGCTCTTTGGTTTCCATAAAGCTACGTTCGGTATGGGTAAAATGCAGGTTTTTGAAATGAACATTACGCAACGGTTTTTCGGGAGTACCGCGCAGTTCAAACAAGGAATGCAGCCCCGAAACCTCGAATTTCGCCTTGGAAAGATTGACGTTCGATGGCGGGATAAAATACAGCGTACGGGTCTTTTTATCAAAATACCATTCGTGCGGTGCATCCAATTCTTCCCAAATATTTTCGACAAAACGGTACTGTTTGTGCATCGACGACGGGCGGTTGTTTTGCCAGCCTCCCTCCAACGCCAACTCACCATTTTGGCTTTTGCCCGTAATTAGGTAGTGAAATCCGCCCCATTCGCCCGAGTGAAGGGCGTGGACATACCCTCCTTCGGGTTGACTCCACGTCCGTACGCGTTCGGGACTTGTTGCCTCCGCTGATGTTCCATGAAATACCCGAGCGGTAGAGTCATAATTGGGAAAACGTGCCAAATGCTGTAATTGCCCATTGACAAAAAGTTGTTCGAAGGCAGTACTACCACTTACTTGAGCCTGATACATACCATTTTTAAACGGTTTCCAAGCTAACTGTACAGCTTCTCCCCCGCTAATGGTCACTTTTTCGTTGGTATATCCTTCGATTTCCAGCGCAGACGCCTTTACTTCCGCAGCATCCAACGTGATGGTAGTAGGCAAATAATAAGCTCCTTCTCGCAAATAGATTTTCACCTTTTTCCCTTTGGCTTGCTTGGCTAGGGCGATGGCTTTGGATACGCTTTTGAAGGGCCGTTGCAGCGTACCTGCATAGGTATCTTGTCCGTTAGGCGCCACATAGTACGTCACTTGAGCACTTGCTACCGAAACGAAGATGCAGTTCATCACCCACAAAGCAAAAAAACGTATCATCATCAAAAAGAGAGGTTGAGAAATGGAGGAATAAGTTGCCGACTTACGTGTATCAAAGTCAGCATTTTACCATCAAAAAAGCGACTTCACGCCTATTTTTACTTTTGTTGACACACCACTTCGTCGGGGCAACTTATTTAGCGGTATTCTGTTTTAGAACTTCATTGTTTACTTTTGAATTAGCTCATTATCAATTGGGTGTACGAGACTTTGCAAGTATTTAGGCCAAGGTAAACACATAGGCCACATAGAATTTTCGCATAGCGCACAAATTTAAAAACGGCATTTATTCGTACACCCTGTCAATTCTATTTCAAAGAAAAGGATGGTTTTTGAACACATTACTCCCTCGCCTTTCCTTGCTCCCTTTGTGAAAAAGTACTTGCTGCTGCATTTTAAGGTAAAGCAGGGCAATGCATCTTTTGTGAAACCATACCCGCCTTGTCCCGAACAATGCCTCACTTTTAACCCACGAACTCCGCTTACGAGTATCAATCAGCACACCGACGAAGTCGTACAACGAGGAGCCTGTTACGTGTCAGGTCAGCAAGTTTCGAGACTTAACTTGCACATTTCAAACGACTATATCATGCTCAAAGTGGTGTTTTGGCCTGACGCCATGTACCAATTATTTGGTGTCCCACTCCGTTGCATTACCGACCAATACCTCGACACAGAAAGTGTGATTGGACAGGAGATAAAAACCGTCAATGAACAAATGGCCAATGCCTCCTCTTACCATGACATCATCACAATTGCGGAGGCATACTTGTGGCAAAAAGCAAAAAAACGAAAAATTGACGCAAGTCCAGTGGCTCAAATTGGGCAGCTACTGATTAAAGACCCTAATCGTTTTTCGTTAGATTGGCTAGCAAACCAGGCGTGTTGGAGTCCACGACATCTGGAACGACAGTTTATTGAACGCATGGGCGTTAGCCCTAAATTTTTGGCTCGTATTAGTCGTTTTGATAAAGCATTTGAGCTCAAACAACAAAGCACTTCACTCGATTGGCTAAGTATCGCTCTACAAACGGGTTACAACGATTACCAACACTTAGTCAAGGACTTCAAACAATTTGCTGGCGTTACGCCCAATCTTATCCTTCAAGCAGAACTGGACTCTCCTGAGCGCAGGCTGGGGCTGGTGACAAAAACAATGGCTACGCGCTAAATCCTGTCGTTTTTTTACCACCTCTACACGCTTAAAAGGCAGTAAGTTTCGAAAAAATTCTTACCACGATGGAAAAAACCTACCGCTTTCTACCCTACTTTTTTGTTGCCTTTTTTATTTTGGTCATCTATTGCTTCTACCAAAGTTACTTTGGTGAATTTCCAGATTTTCAAGGTGTTATCAGTCCCATTGGCAATGTTCCTATTGCCATTACTACCGTTACTCACTTTCACGCTCTCATCATCATTATCTGGTTGCTGATTCTCATTGTTCAGCCGATTTTGATTGTGCAGAAAAAACTCGAATGGCATAGAGTGGTGGGCAAAGCGTCGTACGTAGTGGTGGTCTTGATGGTCGTCTCGCTTTTACTGATTATCAACCAAGAGCAAAGTCGAGAAAAAAGCCTGCCTGTTTTCACTGCCAATCTATTCGATGTACCTGTTTTCGTGGTTTTTTATGGCTTGGCTATTTACTTTCGCCGAAAGCCCGCTTATCACGCCCGATTTATGGTGATGAGCATCATACCTTTTATCAATCCTGCGGTAGCTCGCCTGCTTGCCAATGGTTTGGCTGTGCAGTTGGGCTTGTGGTTATTATTTTTTGGGGTAGAATTTTTTACTCGCAAAACCTACAAACCATACCTGATTGGACTCGGATATTATGTGTTCAATTTGGCAATTGTCGCTTATTTATTTTTGGGTAATCAGGAATTGTTGAATCAAATTTGGCAACTGTTTTTTGGGAATTAAACATCAATAACTAATCTTCTACAAGGTCAGATGGAAGTACACCTTTATCTAAAAGCTATTGCCCAATTTCGAGACCAGTACCGTCATAGCGTAACCAAACTTTGGCATTGGGTTTTACTTCAATATGAACCAAAGGCCCATAATGCCGTTCAATACCTTCCCAACTGTCCGAAAGTACAAGATATTGACCATGCTCATCATCAATAGAAAGTAAGGAATCAGTATTGTTAGAAGAAGATAACATTGAAGCAACTTCATCTACAATCTCATGATTAAACACAATGTCGTTTTTTTACTTGTAACCACCCTCAAGTGCTTTTTACCTTTGTTTTGAACTTAACCCTTTCAAAATCAATGAAAAAGCACTTTTTGTTTTTTTTAGTATTACTCTTCGTAGCAATGAAGGCAAACGCCCAACAACGGTTCGCCGATGCGACCTACGTCTTTGTACACGGCGCTTGGGGCGGGGGTTGGGAGTATAAAAAGGTGGATTCTATACTTACTGCTCAGGGGCATAAGGTGTATCGCCCTACGATGACGGGCTTGGGAGAGCGGGTTCATTTGGCAAATGCTGACATTAACCTCAGTACCCATATTCAGGATATTGTCAACATGATTTTGTTTGAAGACCTACACAACATCACGCTCGTGGGGCATAGCTACGGTGGCATGGTGATTTCGGGGGTGGCAGAGCAAATACCCGACCGCATTGGTAAATTGATTTATGTAGATGCTTTTGTCCCTAACGATGGCGAAAGTTTGTTTGCAGCACGAGGCGAAACCGAAGAAACAGCTATGACAAAACCTTTAACCAAAAATGGTTTTGTAGCTTATCCCTTTGGAGCTACTAGTCCTACCCCACCCACCGATGTTCCACAGTCGTTAAAAACTTTTACTGAACCTATTTCACTCAAAAACCTTACTGTCAAAAAGATTCCTACGTTCTATATCTTGATGCTGCCCGACAATGGCGATACTAGCAAAGCGAACTTTGCCCCTTTTGCCCGACGAGCCAAAGAACGAGGTTGGAAAATACTACAACTCACTGGCAATCATTATCCTATGCGTTTTCAACCTAGAAATTTTGTTGTAACTTTGACAAAATGCAAGTAATGCCATGATTTACAAGGAAATACTGCCGAGTTTAGGTTTGCAGACGTTCATTAAAAACTATCTGTTGGTAGAGTTTGATAAACCATTACCAGTAGATTTTATAACGAAACCCTACCCAACTCGAATAGAGCAGTCGCTCAATTTCTTTGCAAGGGGGTTTATTCACAATCATAACCCACATACGGGTGAGTCGGTGAGGGTCTCGAAAACGGCTATTTTTGGGCAACAGGTGCTGAGGCTCAATTTTGAAACACATTTTCAGCCTGATTTTTTGATGTTGATGATTGTTTTTCAGGGAGGGGCATTAAATCGCCTTTTGGGAATATCGAGCCAAGAACTTACAACCCAGTTCTGTGATGCCGAACCTCTACTAAGTGCAGAACTTCGTCAAGTAAACGATTTAATAGCCAATGCCAATGGCGAGCATGAAATCATTGGCATTGCCGAAGAGTTTTTGTGGAGAAAAGTAAAGCGAGTAAAAGCACAAACCAATGGCATAGACCGCATTGGCGAAATATTGACTCTTCACCCAAATCGTTTTTCTTTAGATTGGCTCGCCGACCAAGCCTGTCTTAGTCCTCGCCAATTTGAACGCCGCTTTACCCAACGCATGGGCATAGGCCCCAAATTATACAGTCGTATCAATCGTTTTTATCAGACTTTTCAATATAAAGAAACCCATCCTCACATTGATTGGCTCAGTGTTGCGTTGCATTTTGGTTACACCGACTATTACCATTTAGTCAAAGACTTCAAGCCATTTGCCAACAGTACCCCCAATATCATGCTTCAACAATACGCTCTTCGCCCAGA
Source organism: Runella sp. R5_40 (assembly GCF_057652295.1). NCBI lineage: Bacteria > Pseudomonadati > Bacteroidota > Cytophagia > Cytophagales > Spirosomataceae > Runella > Runella sp. R5_40. The sequence goes on from NZ_JBYFCH010000002.1 coordinate 258,047, forward strand.
GGTAATGGCTAGATTTATGGACAAATAAACAATAAAACCAAGTAGCTTTTTTTTACCACTTCCACATGCTTGCAATCGTCATCTGGCTACTCATGTTTATTATTCAGCTAAGTTTGATTGTCTAAAAAAACGCCAATGACATCGGTAGGTAGCAAGGCATCGGGAATCTGTTCTTAAGCAAGTCATAGCTCTGTACAATCATTAACGTACCACCTATAATTCAACGATTTTTTACCACTAAAAACCAGTTTTAGGCCCCCATTTTTGTACAGTTATGTTTCACCCAACAACCTGTTAAAAATGAAAAATTTATTGTTTGCCCTTTTGATTGGTTCGGGCAGTTTGTATGCCCAAACCAACGATGACGCCATCAAAGCCACCCTCCTCGCCGAAGCAAAAGCACTCAAAGCGCATCAACCCAGCGAAGTACGGAAACAGTGGTCGTTTGACCCCAAAGACACAAAACATACCATTGTAAGCGTAAATTTACCCGACGGCAGCTACACGTCTCGCACGGGAGCCGATTTTACCCGCGACGACGCCTTTCCGCCTGCCATGCCACTCAGTGTGAGCAATGCCGATTTTAAAATCAAATCAGCGGGAAATTTTGCCAGTGCCAATTATCAAACCACCTACACCGCCCCCGATGGAAAATCAGTAAAAGCCCACCGAGTGGTATTGCTCGAAAAGGTAGGAAACGCGTGGAAAATAACCAGTATTTCAGAACATTATTATTGACCCAAATAAACTGACAATCAAATGCCATGATTTGCCAACGTTGTCAACCTGCTCCTATTCTCGGCCCATACATTAAAGAGTATTTGGTGCTACACATGCGATTTGGGAAAGAGCTCCCACCTCCTATAAAGGCATACCCCGTCAATCCAGAAGAAGGAATGACCTTTGTGATACGAGGCACCAAAACCGCCGAGACTGTTGAAACAGGAGCGTTTAATGTACGTCCGCGAACTTGTATTTTTGGGTTACCCATTGCCCGCCAAAATCTGCATTTGCCTTCCGAATACATGATGGTTCATGTTCGATTTCAGCCTGGAGCGATTCATAAATTGCTACGGATTCCGATGTACGAGCTTTTGCATCAATACGTAGAAGCACAAGTGATTTTGGGACGAGAAATCAACGATGTAGAAGACCAGCTGGCCCATACGACTACCTACGACGAACTGCCGCTTATTCTCGACCGCTACTTTACGAAGAAGGTCACCCGAGTCAAGTTTGGATTTGAACCCATTGATAAAATTGGGAGCATTATTTTGAGTAATCCTCAGGGGTTTAATCTTTCCCAAACCGCCAGTGACGCCTGCTTGAGTTTTCGCCAATTTGAAAAACGTTTTGAGCGACAAGTGGGCGTCACACCCAAATACTTTGCCCGTATTTGTCGATTTTATCAGGCTTATTCGCTCAAAGATGCCCGCCAAGAATTAGACTGGTTGAGCATCGCCATCCAAACTGGCTACTCCGACTACCAACATTTGGTCAAAGATTTTAAACAATTTGCTGGCGTTACGCCCAATATGCTGATTCAAGAAAGTAATCTAAATCCCGAACGCCAGTTAAAGCTAAATGACAAATTTTCTGGATTGTAAAAGCCAATGAGCGTTTTAAAAAACCATTTCACTGAATGGCTTTTACTTGGCTTCTCAAGGTGTTTGTTGCATTTTCCCAAACAAGAAGTGTCGTTGTTCTTTTATTTGCGGCATACATAATGTCTTTATTATGAACATTATCTGCCTCAATAATATATGGTTGAATTTGCTTTGCCCATTTGTCTAACTGGGTAAGTATTTTATCGTTTGAAACGAAATTAGTCTGAAAATCGCTTTTGATGGACGCATATTCTTGGTCAAAAGCCCCCCATGCTGCTGTTAGTTTTTCACAAGCAGCTGAACGGTGTTTTAAATTACCACTTCCTTTGGCAAAAGGTAGGCAGTTATTCGATGTCCCACCCCATTTATCCGCCAAAGATGTATATTCATTTGCATTTTTGATTACATGCTCAAACGTGCCGTCCATATCCCATGGAATGAGGTGCATTTTTCTATTTTTTTTATCTTCAAACCAGTAGTAATTGTGGTTTGTGCAGGAATTGACGGTTTCATTGTTACAATACCAATGAAACGGGCCGTCGTCATGCCGAATGGCTCTATCGACTACGACGTATGACATCAACTCATTGATTTTCATATACTTTCTTACTACATCTTTGTTATTTGATGCGTTAGAAGCCGCAATTGCTTGACCAAATTCTTTGATTAAGCCAATGTCTTGCTGCTCTTCATTCGTTTTTAAAGCATTGATAAGTTCAGCATCCGATTGCACCTCACCATTGGCTTTTAGTGGCCAAACTTCCTTGTAGATATTCCCTTTACCTTCTTTATAAAAATATTCCGCAAAGCGATTATCTACCTCTTCCGTTAGGCCGTATAATCCCGAATATTTTTTATTGATAATCAGTCGCGCGTGCACTGAACGTGGAGAAGGAACGCCCATTTCGGCAAAAAGCCAATAGGCTAGACGTTCACGAAGCTGGGACTTGTCGTAGTTTTGCGCATGAAATTGAAGCTTATTTAAGTCAAAAAAACGCTCTTTTCGGTCTTTCCAGTTAATTTTTATTTGCAAACTGAGCTTTTCACAAACCTTTTGGCCTGAAGGCCGCGTCCAATCTGGATTAGACAAACAACCTCCAAACGCCCCAATCGAACCTTTGTAACGTACACCAATTGGGCTAATCGTATCCCCCTCGAATATCAAAGCTCCTTCTACATAATCTTGATTGACGGGGTCGAAATTGAGCTTTTCTAAATCTTTATCTTTAATAATTAGCTCAAAAGTCTTTACCTTCTCTTGGTTGTAGATATAATCAGAGTTTTCCTTCAGGTAATTTTCATTCCCTCTAGGTTTTATAGTGGGCAACTCTCCACTGGGGATAACAGAACTTATGGGAGTCGGCCTATCTCCTTTTGAGCAAGAAACAACTATTATTAAACCTAAAGTAGCAAGTCTCCATAGCTTATAAAGTTTATTTAATCGATAGTTTTTCATGGCGTGTACATTACTTGAACCCTACTATCACTAAAAATACACTTTTCGATAGAGCCCTTACTAGTAAGTAGTTGAGCCCTATTTCTTACTCTCCTTCTTCGGTCAAAATATTAAAGCAAAAATCGAGGGGATTAAAATGCGCCAATAGTTTCTCGATGAATGTGCTATCGTTGAGATAAAAATTAAGGAAGTTTTCGCTTCGCTCCTGCAACCCTCCGCTCGGGAAAAGTTTTGCTTTTAAGCCCAATAACTGATTTACTTCCGTTTCGTGATTGCGCTCTTCGGCTTTTTGAAGGCGTTTTTCTAAATTTTCGAGGGTATTCAGCATTTTCACCTTTTCGGCATTAACCGCTCCTTCAAGGGTTTTGTCAATGGCCAAGGCTTTGTGCAAAATGTCGTTGAAAACCTCTTCTATCGCCTTCTTTTCCTGCGCCAATTCCAGCGACACCGTCGATGTTTTTTCTACAAAAGACTTGCGCAAGCGTACATCATCCCAAAACAGGTTTTCGACCGTCACTCCTAGTTTTTCCGCGCGTTTTTGGCTCGCAGCGTTTACATACAACGCAAAATTGCGCGGCAACAACAACGGAAACGGTACTTGATAATGATCAAATACTCCCTTCAACTGCATCCAATACGGCACTTCCGAAGGGCCGCCGATGTAGGCCAAGTTGGGTAAAATGATTTCTTGGTACAACGGGCGTAATACGACGTTGGGGCTAAATTGCTCGGGGTGCTCATTGGCCAAGGCCAAAATTTCGGTTTCGGAGAATGAAATATCCGAATTGAGCGCTTTATATTCGTCGCCTTCTTTTACAATCCGTTCGCGCAGGCCATCCGCCAAATAGAAGAAGTTGATTTCACGCGGGCTAATCTGAGTATGGTATCCAAGGCTTTCGATGGCTTCCGTGGTATTTTTCACCAAATCAAACGCCTTTGAATTTTTGAGTTCATCTTCGATAACGGGCAAAAACAAACGTTTCAACGCCGCATCATCGCCATCCACACACACCAAGCCATCTTTGCCAAACAAATCGTTCATGTAACAACGCACAGCATCCGCAAGATTGTCGTGGCGCAGGTAGGCTTTTTCAAAAATAGGCAGTCGCTCAGGCAATATTTTCAACGCTTCGCCCAACTCTCTCGGGTTCATTCGACCTACGGCTCCTTTTTGTTGGGTTTGCCAGGTATATTTTTTACCAAAAAGATTAAAATAACTGATTTCGTCGAAGTCGTGGTCTTCGGTTGCCATCCAATACACTGGCACAAAATCATACTTGGGATAAGCCGCTTTGAGCTGGCGCGCCAAATTGATGGTCGTTACAATCTTATAAATGACGTACAACGGCCCAGTAAAAATATTGAGCTGGTGCCCTGTTGTGACGGTAAACGTATTTTCGTTCAATAAACTCGAAAAGTCGGGCTTCTGGCTCAAATGAGCATACTGACGTTCAAGCGATTGCACCAGTACTTGGCGGTGCTGTGGGCTAAACGCGGACTTTTGCTGGAGTTGTTTTTCAAAGTTTTCAAGAACAGGGAATAAACCGTAGAATGGCTGCAACTGGTCTTTTTGGGAAATGTAATCTAAAAAAAGTGGGGGAAACGCCCCTGTGGATGCAAGTGGTAAGGGTTGACAATGCATGAGTTAAGAAAAATAGCGCCTTGAGTCTATCTCCCTAAACCAAACATATCGCCGTAAAGTTTCCCTATCTTTGCAAACTCCTCACTGCAAATTGTAATCTTTTGAACATTATTGTCATTATTCCTGCTTACAACGAAGAAGCTGCCATTGGGCAAGTAATCTCCGAAATCCCTCGCAATTGGGTACGTGAGGTTGTCGTTGTCGATAACCGCTCTACCGACCAGACAGCGCTTCGTGCCCAAGAAGCAGGGGCGACTGTTGTTCACGAAGCGCTTCCTGCCTACGGTAGGGCTTGTTTACGCGGAATGGATTACGTAAAATCGTTGGCAACGCCACCCAATATCATTGTCTTTTTAGACGGTGACCACTCCGATTATCCCGAAGAACTCCCTGATTTGGTGCGGCCGATTTTGGAACAAAATTATGACATGGTCATTGGTTCACGGTCTTTAGGTAAACGTGAACGTGGTTCCATGACTCCGCAACAAGTGTTTGGCAATTGGCTCGCTACGTTTCTGTTACGTCTTCTGTACGGCGTTCAATACACTGATTTAGGCCCCTTCCGCGCCATTAAGTGGGATAAACTTTTGGCCCTTGACATGCAAGACAAAACCTACGGCTGGACGGTCGAAATGCAACTAAAAGCGGCGAAACAACACCTTAAATCAACAGAAGTAGCGGTTAACTACCGAAAGCGTATTGGTTTTTCTAAAATATCGGGTACGGTAAAGGGCGTTGTATTAGCAGGTTACAAGATTATTACGACAATTTTCAAGTATTGGTAAACGGGGCGAGATAGTACCGATTTATCGTGTAATTTTGCGGAAAATTTCAGAAAAATGACAGAACGTCTTATCATAGATATTCTCGGATGGATAGGTTCGGTGCTAGTGGTGGGCGCGTATGCCCTCAATATCAGCGGTAAATTACAGGCCACAACCAAGGCGTATCTGTGGGCCAATTTGGTAGGAAGTGCTTTTCTCATTGTTAATACCCTTACGTATGGTGCCATTCCCTCCGCTATGGTAAATATCATTTGGGTGGGCATTGCCCTTTGGGGAATGTTTAAACGGGAGCCCAATACCCACTAAATCAGATTCAAACACAACTCACCAATAATAATTCAGTAACAAAATGCAAGTTTGGAAATTTGGCGGTACGTCGGTAGGAAAACCCGAACGGATGCACTCAATCAGAAATCTAGTGACGGCAGATAGCGGCCGCAAAATCGTAGTATTATCGGCGCTTTCGGGAACCACCAACGCGTTGATTTCGATGGGCGACTCGGCCAAGGCAAACAACGACGCCGAAGTACAAGAAAAAATAGACGCTTTGAAAGCGCACTACGATGCGTTTATCAAAGAATTATATAGCACCGAGGAAGGACTCCAGAAAGGACAAGCCGTTGTTGACAATGAGTTTAACTTCATTCGTTCGGTGTTGAAGAGTCGCCCTTTTGGCCTCAAACAAGACAAAGAGTTGGTGGCACAAGGTGAAATCATGAGTACGCAGATGTTCCAAGCGTATTTGGAAGAAGTAGGCGAAAGTTCGGTACTATTGCCTGCCTTAGACTTTATGCGTATCGACCACGATGGCGAGCCCGAATTAGAAACCATCGAACAACTATTAAGCGAAATGCTTAGCCACCACCCCGAAAAGCAAATCGTGGTTACGCAAGGATTTATCTGCCGCAACCCTCGTGGCGAAGTTGACAACCTCAAGCGCGGTGGGTCTGACTATACAGCATCGTTGATTGGGGGGGCGATTCGTGCCGAAGAAATCCAAATTTGGACCGACATCGACGGCATGCACAACAACGACCCTCGCATCGTAAAACGTACGTTCCCCATTCGCGAGTTGACGTTTGAAGAAGCGGCTGAATTGGCTTATTTTGGCGCAAAGATTTTGCACCCAAGCACCATTACTCCTGCCAAATTGCGCGGCGTACCCGTTCGTTTGAAAAATACGATGGAACCCGAAGCCTTTGGTACACTGATTGCCACCACTACGACCGACCGTGAAATCAAGGCGATTGCGGCCAAAGACGGCCTTACCGCTATCTATATTCACTCGACTCGTATGCTGAATGCCTACGGTTTCTTGCGTCGTGTATTTGAGATTTTCGAAAAATACAAAACGCCTGTGGATATGATTACAACCTCGGAGGTATCGGTATCTGTCACCATCGACAACGATACGCACTTGAGCGAAATCACGGCGGAGTTGAGCGAAATCGCAGACTTGGAAGAACACGACCGCGACTTGTCAATCATCTGTATCGTTGGAGATTTCAAAGCCGACAAAGAAGGAATTGCGTTGAAGGTATTTGAGGCAATGAAGCACATTCCTATTCGTATGATTTCGTACGGCGCATCGGAGCACAACCTTTCGATTTTGGTATGGTCAAAAGACAAAGCCGAAGCTCTCAATGTCCTCAACGAGCGTCTCTTCTACTACGAAGATGCAATGAAGACGATCTTTAATGCACAGTAGAGGCTAACAAAGTCAGGCTGGGGTAATACGAAGTAAATAACACAAGGGCTTTAGCCCTGAATAACTATATCTAATTTGTAATGCTACAGATTAACTTCATCCGCGAAAACCGCGAGCTAACCATCGAAGGGTTGGAACGCAAGTATTTTAAAGGTGCTACCGAAGCGGTGGACACTATTTTAGGCTTGGACAAACAGCGTCGTGATACGCAAAGTGAGTTGGACGCTACATTAGCCCAATCCAATGCCTTGGCCAAACAAATCGGGCAATTGATGAAAGAGGGGAAGAAAGAAGAGGCCGAAGCGGCTAAAGCTCAAACCTCCACCCTCAAAGTTCGCGCAAAATCGCTGGAAGAAAGTCTGAAAGAAGTCGAAGAACAACTTCAAGCGACATTGGTCTTGCTCCCCAACCTTCCGCACGAAAGCGTTCCTCCAGGCCGCACGCCCGAAGAAAACGTGGAAGTGTATCTGTGGGGAGAAAAACCAACGCTACCCGAAACGGCAAAGCCTCACTGGGACTTGATTGAACAGTATGACATCATCGACTTCAAACTGGGCACCAAAATCACGGGAGCGGGTTTCCCTGTTTACAAAGGAAAAGGAGCGCGTATTCAACGAGCTATGATTCAATTTTTTTTGGATAAAGCCGTAGAAGCGGGTTACATGGAAGTACAGCCCCCTATTCTTATCAATGCCGAATCTGGCTTTGGTACGGGGCAATTACCCGACAAAGAAGGTCAGATGTACCACGCTACTGCCGACGATTTATATCTTATTCCAACGGCCGAGGTACCTATCACCAACCTTTACCGCGATGTCATCGTAAACGAAAACGAGCTACCCATCAAAAACGTAGGCTACACGCCTTGTTTCCGCCGCGAAGCAGGAAGCTGGGGCGCGCACGTACGGGGGCTTAATCGCCTTCACCAATTTGACAAAGTGGAGATTGTGCAAGTACGCAAACCCGAGGAGTCGTACCAAGCCCTCGACGAAATGGCGGAACACGTCAAAGGATTGCTTCAAGCGTTGGAATTACCATTCCGCATCATTCGTTTGTGCGGTGGCGATATGGGCTTTACTTCGGCACTGACGTATGATTTTGAAGTATGGTCAGGCGCGCAAGGCCGTTGGTTGGAATGTAGCTCGGTTTCTAACTTTGAAACTTACCAAGCCAATCGCCTCAAGTTGCGTTATAAAGTTGACGGAAAAACGCAGTTGTTACATACTCTCAACGGTTCGGCGTTGGCGTTGCCACGTATTTTGGCCGCACTACTCGAAAACAACCAAACGCCCGAAGGAATTCGTATTCCAAAAGCTTTGGTACCTTACTGTGGATTTGAGCTGATTAAGTAACAGAGTAAAAGTTTTTTTGTGCGAGGAGGTTGCTTACAACCTCCTCTTTTTGTAGGCAGACCTGCCAAGCTTTTGAAACTTGGCAGGTCTTTTTCAGTTTTTTTCCTATTTCTGTAAAGCTTCCAGCAGCGTCAACGGCACTTTGAAGGCTGTTCCGTGGCGAATACCTTCAGGAAACGTTACCTGCTCCGACACGTCTTCCCATGTTTTCAGGTCTTTTGAACGTACTGCTCCGTACTTGTGCTGGGTATATTTATCAAAATACACGTACACATACTCTCCCACCTCAATCGCGGTAGGTCCTTCGGCCCAGTATTTCCCCGTGATAGGTTCAGACACTTTTGTAGGAAATGGCCCCAGCGCGCTTTTCGCTTCTGTGATACGGATGTTTTTTTCGGGCGGATTGGGGTTCTCATTTTTCAGAAACATCACGTAGTTTTTACCTCGCTTCAAGATAGTCGCATCAATGACGCTGAAATCAGGATTAAAAAACAGCTTTGTTTCGCTGAATGTCTTAAAATCCTTGGTTGTAACGTAGTACATACGGTGGTTCAAGCCTTTTTCGCGCTCCGAATCGGCCACGTCAGTATGGCGGCCAGGAATGGTGGTTGCCCAAAATACTAAAAACTGTTTCGTTTTGTCATCGTAAGCAATCTCGGGTGCCCAGCTATTTTTAGCCGTAGGTTCATGCTCCATCACCGAAATAGCCCGCTGTTCCGACCAATTTACCAAATCGTTGGAAGAAGCATAACCGATGATTTTGTCCCACCACCCACTCGTCCAAACCATGTGGAAGGTTCCTTTTTTGTCTTGGTAAATACACGGGTCGCGCATTAGCTTATCCTTTCCCACGGTGGGTTTCAAAAAAGGATTTCCTCCTTTCAATGCTTTCCAGTGAAGACCGTCGGTGCTGTAAGCAAAGTGAAGACCATCTTCCCCATTTTTCACGAAATACGAAAACAAATACGCGTTTTGTTGCGCTTTAGCAACCAACGTCCCACCCAACAACAAGAACAATAACCAATGTTTCATACCTTTAACGAACCTACTCAATCAAGCGAAATAGGCGATTCCAACGGATTTTGTGAATAAATGATTTAGGATTAGGATCAATCGACATCCACGTAAACAATGCCTTCCCGACGATGTGGTCTTCAGGAACAAATCCCCAAAAACGTGAGTCAGCCGACTCATAACGATTGTCCCCCATCATAAAAAAGTAGTCCTGCTTGAAGGTATATTGCGTCAGTGGCTTGCCGTCGATGCTAATTTGCGTCTTTGTGACATTTACTTTTTCGGCATCGTTGTAGTCAAAATACTTAATAACGTGTCCGTATTTGGCAATATTAACCGAATCCAACGTGATGGTTAACCCTTTTTTAGGAATCTGAATAGGCCCATAAAACTCTTGGTTTTGGGCAAGTGCTGCGGGGTAAATGCCTGGCTCTGAAATGCTGGCATTGTAGCGAGCTATTTGCTGAATCGAACGCACAAAATCGTATTTTTTGAGCGTTTCAACGATTTCAGGCGTCGTTCTGATTTGATAACGTTGTACTCCAATCCGCGCAGAATCAGGAGGAAGTGCGCTATAATCTTGAATATTTTCTTTGTCAAAAAAGCGATCATCCAACACATCGCTCGACTCCATTCGGTAATAAAGCTCGGCGTGCGGAGGTACGGGAGCTTTTACTCCATTGATATACACTTCCGCGTTTTTAATCTCAAGAACATCACCACTAACGGCCACGCAGCGCTTGATAAAGTTATTTCTCAAATCGACAGGAAAGTCTTTATAACCTCCGTTCCCAATCGACACGTCTTCAAACGGTTCGTCTGCATCGCCTGGGTAGTTGAATACCACTACATCGTTGCGTTTGATGTGGGTAAAACCTGGCAAACGATACATCGGCAACTGAATCAAGGTCGAAAAAGAAGGAATCGATGTTCCCCAAATGGTTTGGTGCGTCAACGGAATTTGCAACGGTGTCACGGGGGTTCGGGCACCGTAATGGAGGTTACTCACAAACAAAAAATCACCCACGAGGAGTGTTTTTTCCATTGACGAAGACGGAATGGTAAAAGGCGTAAAAAACAGCCACCGAATGAAAGTCGCCGCCACTACCGCAAACACTACCGAATCGATCCACTCGCGAAAAGCCGATTTTTTAGGCTTTGGCGGCGCTGCTTTTTCTTGTACTTTTTCTTTTGATTCCATGAGTTTTGGGAATAAAAAACATCCCGAAAGGTTTGAACTTTCGGGATGTTAGGCTTGGAAAATTATTTATCCTTTATAAAACAACCACTTAGACAACTCTTTGTAATTCACCTTTTTACCGTACATCAAAATACCGATACGATAAATCCGTGCCGCAATCCAAGTTGTTCCGACGAATCCAAGCACGAGCAGCGCCATCGAAAGGACGATTTCCCACGCAGGTACTCCAAACGGAATCCGCGCCATCATTACCACAGGCGACGTAAACGGAATCATCGACGTCCAGAAAGCCAGTGAACCATCAGGCTGATTGATAGCCAATTGCGCAAAAATAATGGCCGCAATAATCGGTAACATAATCGGGAAGGTAAACTGCCCCGCTTCTTGTTGGTTTTCGACCGAGGCTCCAATGGCCGCGTACAGCGAGCTATACAACAAATACCCGCCTAAGAAGTAAAATAAGAAGCAGAAGAAAATTTTGGCTAATGGCAATGATTGCGCCGATTTTGAAAAATTTTCGATTGTCTGCAAGGTATTGTTTTGCTGCTTCTCCATTTCTTTTTTCACCTCGGGGTCGGCTTGCTCAGCTTGTTTGTTCATTACCTCTTGCGTAGCCGTAAAGCGATTAAAACCAAAGAGCGTTTGAGTAGCGCTCGATACGCCAAACGTAAGCACTCCCCACAACACAAACTGGGTGAGCCCCACGGCCGCCACGCCCAAAATTTTACCCAACATCAAGTGAAAAGGCTTCACCGACGAAATAATCACCTCGATAATACGGTTTGATTTTTCTTCCATGACACCCTGCATCACTCCCGCACCATAGACCAGAATGAAGATGTACAACAAAAAAGCCGCCGCATAGCCTGCCACGTAGGCCGCCATGGTACTGCTCGACTGCGACTTACCTTCATCGTCGAGGCTATAAGTCTGGGCATCAACGTCTTGATTCGCATCCTCAATCACTTGCTGCGTAATTCCTGCTTTTGACAACTTGATGTTTCTCAACCCTTGCTGCACCACCTTCTCAATGCGGTTTTTGAGCATAGGTCCAATGTTCTTTTCGGCATAAATCTGCAAGCCGTTTGGACGACTCATAATGTCAGCAGGAATATGGACGAGTAAGTTATCTTCTTTGCCCTTTAGTTTCTTCTGTGCCGTGGCTACAGGCCCGCTGATAAGCTCAAAAGTGGTGTTTTTATCGCTCTTAAATTTCTCTTTGAACAACCCACTTTCGTCAATCACCTGAATGGTTTTGTGCTCGCTTTTAAACGAACCTACTGCCGCCCAGACGATGATTCCGTAGAAAGCAGCAATCAAAATAGGCGTTAGGAAAGTCATTACGATGAACGACTTTTTGCGTACCCGTACGAGGTATTCGCGCTTGAGAACAAGGAAAATGTTTTTCATAGTATTGTTCTAAATTATTTTGATTCGTCGGGAGCGTCGCTACCTACGGCTTTGATGAAAATGTCGTTGAAAGAAGGAATATTTTCGTGGAAAGAAACCAATTCCACTTGGTTAATGAGGTTGCCAACCAACTGATTTACCGTGGCATCGCCTACAATACGAATGGTAGCTTGTTGCAAGCTTCCCTCCGCATCTTTTGTAGTAATCAACTCAAAATCAGGAGGCAAATTACCTAACTCACCATGATAACTCACCGAATAACTATTCTCTTTGAACTGGTTTTTGATTTCTTTTTTACTACCGTTCAAAATAATCCTCGATTTGTTGACGAGTGCAATGTGGTCGCAGAGCTCTTCGACGGATTCCATTCGGTGGGTCGAAAAGATGATGGTCGTACCACGTTGGCGAAGCTCCAAAATTTCGTCTTTGATGAGGTTGGCATTGATGGGGTCAAAGCCCGAAAAAGGTTCGTCGAGGATAATCAGTTTAGGTTCGTGCATCACTGTCGCCACAAACTGCACCTTTTGCTGCATCCCTTTCGAGAGGTCTTCGATGCTTTTTGTCCACCAAGTTTTGATGTCAAACTTTTTTATCCAAACCTTCAGCTTGTCCATGGCTTCGCGCTCCGACAACCCTTTGAGTTGTGCCAAATAGAGCAGCTGCTCGCCTACTTTCATTTTTTTGTATAAACCACGTTCTTCGGGCAAGTAACCAATGTCCTGAATGTGGTTGGGCTGAAGGCGCTGGCCATCAAACAGCACATACCCCTCGTCGGGGGCTGTGATTTGGGTAATGATACGAATCAGCGATGTTTTACCCGCTCCGTTGGGTCCAAGTAACCCGAAAATACATCCTTTGGGAACACTAAGACTAACGCCGTCGAGGGCGCGATGGGTAGCATATTGCTTGACAATGTCATGCGCTTCGAGAATGTGAGACATGTTTTTGGTAGAAGATTATACCGAAAAATACAGTCTTTATCCGTGATTATTCAACTAACTTGTGGATGTTTGGTGATTTGATAGGATAAATGGCAGTCGCTACCCGTTCTTACTGCCCAAGTACCTCCAACGCCGCCGCTAAATAGGCTTCCGAATCTTGACGGAAATACGGCCCTACTTTCCCTGGCGACTCTTTGTGACCCAAACGTACTACCACCGCATTCTCCGAAGGAATCGCCCAGACCAATTGCCCCAGCAAGCCTCTCATACTGACCGTTTGTATGTTCTTATACGGTTGTATCCAAAACTGAAAACCATATACTTGCAACGGTGCATTGGTTTTGGGATCAAGAAGGTTGGTAGCAGGGCTAAGTGCTTGATTCATGTACTTTTCGGATACAATCCGCTGCTGCCCCCATGCTCCTTTCCAGAGCATCAAGTGTCCAAAACGAGCATAATCGCGGGCAGTAGGAGCAAAACAACAAAACGATTTTTCGCGGCCTTTGGGTTTATCCAACATCCAGACGGCATCCGTTTCGGAACCAATCCGCTGAAAGATTTTTTCAGAGACCAAGTCCGAGATTTTCTTGTTATAGGCTTTTTCCAGCACCAAACCCAAGATTTGGGTATCGCCGCTGCGGTATTCAAATTCTTTCCCAACGGGTTTTTCGACCGTGAGATTGTCGATCACTTTGGCAATGTCTTCGCCGTAATATCCGTAGGCGTTGTTGCTAAATACCCCACGGTCTTTTTCGTGCCAATTCAAGCCCGAACTCATCGTGAGGCAGTGCCGAACCGTGATTTTCTTTTTTTCTCCCTCCGAAAAAGAACCGATGTAATGCGAAATCGGCTCGTCTAAGCTTTTGATTTTATTTTCGTTGAGGGCAATTCCCACAAGCATCGAAATCACACTTTTAGCCGCCGAAAACGACTGACTCAGCGTTTTGGTGTCGTAGCCTTCCCAGTAATGCTCGTACTTGAGTTTGCCGTCTTTAAAAACCAAAAAAGCCGTGGTTTCGTACTTTTCGAGGGTATCAATCAAGTTTTGAGAAATCTTGGCTTTGTTAAACGTAGAATCCAATGGCCAAGGTTCGGGTCGGGCCGACGCCAACACCTGCCGAACGGGGTGTTTTTTGTAATCCAAAATATCGACTGCGCCCCGCTCCACGTAGTTGCGAATATGCACCAAAGGCGGTGCATACGTAAGGGCTGTCCCTGCCAACAACAGGCCTCCTAAGCCAAAAAGCGACTTTCGTAATAGTCTTTTCATCTGAATGCTAAGTAAGTAGAAGGACTTCCCTTCGAGACTTGATTGGGTATGGTTTACCCTTGCAAGACTTTATACAAACAAATATAACCGTTGCTTGTCCATGAAACAGCTTTTTTTTGTTGCTGCACTTATTTCTTTCCTCTACAGCCCTAGCCAAGCCCAAGAAACGTATGCCGAAAAATTGGGCTATCCCAAAGGCAAAAAAATCATTTTATTCCACATCGACGACGCGGGGATGTCGTACGAAGCCAACCAAGGCACCATCATTGCGATGGAAAAAGGAGTGGCCAATTCTACGAGTGTTATGATGCCTTGTGGATGGGTACCTGCTTACATGAAATACCTTCAAAAATACCCCAACACCGACGCGGGCGTTCACCTCACGCTAACCTCGGAGTGGAAAGGCTACCGTTGGTTTCCGATTTCGGGACGAGACAAAGTGCCTGGGTTAGTTGATAAAGAAGGGGCAATGTGGTCCAACGTCGGAGATGTGGTAAAGCACGCTTCCGCCGATGAAGTAGAAACCGAAATTCGGGCACAAATTGCGCGTTTTCGGAGTTTTGGCGTCGAACCCTCACACATCGACTCCCACATGGGAACGTTGTTTGGTTCGCCTGCTTTTACCGAACGCTACGTCAAAGTAGGTATTCAAGAAAAAATCCCCGTCATGCTACCAGGCGGTCATGCCACCCTCATTGCGAAAGAACGCAGCAGCCCCGCGCAAGAAATCCAGCAGTTTCAGCAAGTGGGAAAAATGTTGTGGAATGCGGGTTTGCCCGTGCTAGATGATTTGTTTGCCGACACCTACGGTTGGAAACTTCCCGCAAGCACTCCCAATACGGAAGAAAATTTGCGCAAAATGAAAACCCAGAAGTACATCGAGCTCCTCAAAGAGGCCAAGCCTGGCATCACCATGGTGATTATGCACTGCGCCGCGCCGAGCGACAACTTCAAAGAAATCACCGATTCTTGGCCTACGCGTTATGGCGATTTCTGGGCCATGCTCGACCCCGAATTGAAAACTTTTCTGGACAAAGAAGGCATTGTCCTCACTACTTGGCGGGAAATGTACGAGCGCCGCAAGAAAGTAAAGTAATCCCAACTTTATTTTTACAAAAACATTCTTTCCAAAAGCGTAGTTGTTCTCAAAACACTACGCTTTTTTTATGAGTCAACCAATTACGCTGTTTTGGTTTCGTCGCGATTTGCGCCTGCACGACAACGCTGCTTTGTACCATGCCCTCAAGTCGGGGAATCCTGTGCTTCCTGTCTTCCTTTTTGATACCGACATCTTGGGCAAACTTGATGACAAGCGCGACCGACGAGTAGAGTTTATTCACCAAGCTTTGCAAGAACTACAGGCACAATTGACGCAAATGGGCAGTACGTTGGTGGTCAAACACGGCTCAGCGGCTGCTAGCTGGGAAGAACTCACCCAACACTATAACGTTGCCGAAGTTTATACGAACCATGATTACGAACCCGCCGCGATTCGCCGCGATAAAGCCATCGGCGAATGGCTCAATGCGCGCGGAATTGCTTTTTATACGTATAAAGACCAGTGTATTTTTGAAAAAAGCGAAGTGCTAAGCGGGGCAGGAACGCCCTACACGGTGTTTACTCCTTACAGCCGCAAGTGGAAAGAAACGCTGAATTCGTTTTACCTAAAACCCTATCCGACAGAAGCTTACTTTCAGCATTTTTACAAAATCTCTCCCCTCCCACTCCCTAGTTTAGCCGAGATTGGTTTTGAGGCCGTAGGACAACCTTTCCCCGCCAAAACGGTGCGGGATGAGTTGGTAAAAAATTACAAAGAACGCCGCGATACCCCTTCGATTCAGGGTACGTCTCGGTTAAGCGTGCATTTGCGCTTTGGAACGATTTCGATTCGGGAGCTTGCGCGTCACACCAAAGACCTCAGCGAAACGTTTTTGAACGAACTTATTTGGCGGGATTTCTACATGCAGATTCTCTGGCATTTTCCGCACGTGGGCGAAGGCAAGGCGTTTCGGGCAGATTATGACCGCATCGAATGGCGCAACGACGAAGCTCAATTCAAGAAATGGTGCGAGGGCCGTACGGGTTATCCGATTGTGGATGCAGGAATGCGCGAACTCAACGCGACGGGCTTCATGCACAATCGCGTCAGGATGGTGGTGGCTAGTTTTTTGACCAAACATTTGCTCATCGACTGGCGCTGGGGAGAAGCATATTTTGCCCAAAAACTGCTAGACTTTGATTTATCAGCCAACAACGGCGGCTGGCAATGGGCTTCGGGATCGGGAACGGATGCGGCGCCTTATTTCAGAATATTTAATCCTACGTCTCAAACGCAGAAGTTCGACCCCCAACTGGTTTACATCAAAAAATGGGTTCCTGAACTAAACAGCTTTGACTATCCCAAACCAATTGTGGATCATGCTGCCGCCCGCGAGCGCTGCCTAGCAACGTATCAGAAGGCACTGAAACAGTAACCTCACCTCAATAGCCGTTCCTCTAGTTCGGTTTTATAGGTTCCTGCCAACGGAATCGCTACACTTCCTACCGTTACTTGGTGGCGTTCTAATTTTTGAATGGCTTTCAAGGCGACAATGTACGATTTGTGGATGCGCAAAAACTTCTCGGTAGGCAATTGTGCCATCATTTCACCAAGAGTCATACGGGTCGTGACTTTGCGGGTACGCTCGTGGATAAAGAGCAGATTGGTGTCAGATTGGATGTATAAAATTTCGTCCACGTTGACCCGCACCCAATCGTAGCCGTCTTTCACAAACAAACTTGATGCCTCGCCCGTCTGCTTGGCTTGCTGCCCCAACGCGCGATTGCAAGCTTGAAGAAAACGGCCAAATTCTACGGGTTTGAGCAGGTAATCAAGCGCTTGTAATTCAAAGCCTTCAACGGCATAATCAGCGTGGGCCGTCACAAAAATGATTTTTGTGGTCGTATTTTTGAGTAGCCGTGCAAAATCAGTACCCAACATATCGGGCATTTGTACATCCAAAAAGAGCAAATCGACAGGGTGTTGGTGTAGGTACCGCAACGCCTCAGCGGCATTCTCAAAAGCGTATTTTAATTCCACAAAAGGGACTTTCTCCGCGTGTCGCTGCAAGATTTGCAAAGCCGCAGGTTCGTCGTCAAGCGCTATAGCAATCATGTTAGAAAATCAATTCATACACTAAATCAGCATACAACGAGCTCTCCCCAAAAAGGTAAGGAGTCTGTCGAAAAATGATTTCGTATTCAATCTGACCATTTGTTTCAAAGGCGTATGTATCTACTACCCTTGTAAAATCATACTTAAATTTGGGGGGTTCCTCGTTCAGCATTGCGTTTTTTTAACTGTTCTAAGGCAAATTGATACTCCTTTGTTTTACGAAACTCTTCCGCTTCAATTTCCGCCTTTGCACGCTCTTCTTTCCAGCGTTTGATAAAACGGTCGATATTGGCTTGGCGCTCTTCAGGAGTAAGGGGTTTATTGTTTGTTTCCATGATGTTTGTTCTGTTTTTAAGCCTAAACAAATTTACAACATTTTTTGCTTCATTTTATTCTCCGCCACAGTACTCCTGCTTTCCTCAAGACGAAAAACTAAAGAAAAGTTACCAACAACTTACTCTTTTCTAAGATTCTCATTCAAAGGCGATAAGGCGTATTCATTACCTAAAAGTTATTTTAAGGCCGCTTTTACAATTTGGACAAACTAAACGAGCACCTTAATTTTGCCACTTAACACCAAAAACGCAAGTACCATTATTATGAAAATCTCTTCTCTTTATTGGAGTTTACTGGCTTGTTTTGTGGCCAGCTGTAATCAATCATCATCAGATACTCCCGTAACACCTGTCGAAGACTACAGCTCGTGCACTTACAACCTCAATTACAACTTAACCTACTCCACGTTAGATGACAAACGGCCATCTTCAATCACTTACATGGATTCGGATCAAAAAATAAAAACTGTACCATTAACCTCTTCGCCTTTTAACCTGACTGTCAACTACAAATACGGCGACAGCGTGTTTGTAAAGCTCAATGCAGCTGCTATGTTTTTTGCAAGCAAGTCGGGCAATAACTTAGCCCTCACGTATAAGCTTGGCTCAAATACCCAAAATGCCATCACCTGCCCTGATGTTTCTAAAAATAATCAGCTGAGCTACACAGGAATCCAACGCGATAGTATTCCTACTTCGGTGTTGGCTTTCTCTGGAATTAGAATCAAAAAATAGTACTTCATTTGCAAGTTATAATGAGCAGTTGGAGATTTTTATCCAACTGCTTAGTGCTTTATTTTTCTTCCAATTGTATCCGTAACAACACCTCAAACATCCCCGAATTGCCCTCCGCAGACAACCCATAGCGATTTGGGTAAATCAGTTCTAAACGCTGCCTCACATTCTTTATCCCCGTTCCGTGGCCTTGTTTCTGCGCTGCTTGGGGTGAAATACTATTACGAATCTGAAACACAAGTTTGCCTTCTTCCACCTCTAGTTTCAGCTCAATAAAACTATCTTGTTGCAAACTGATGCCATACTGAAACGCATTTTCTACAAAAGGAATCAATAAAAGTGGAGCGATACGGGCAGGACGGCCGTCGTAATCCATTTGAGCTTCTATTCGTAGCCCTTCGCGCTTGGGCAGGCGTGCTTGTTGGAGCGCCAAGTATTTTTCCAAAAATGCAATTTCACGCTCGACGGTCGTAAAATCTTTTTGGGTTTCTTGAAGCGTAAAACGCATGATACCCGCCAATTGCTGCACTAACTCCGCCACCGTTTCGTTCTCAGCTGCATCAGCTTCGTTGTAAATGGTGTTGAGGGCATTGAACAAAAAATGCGGATTTATTTGCGATTTCAACGCGCGAAGTTCGGCTTCAGTTTTTTGTTGATGAAGCACCAACTGCTCCCGCCGTACCCGAAACGCGTCGGCCACGTACCCAAATCCAATCACTATTCCCACAAACACCAAGGTAACGAGAACGTTTTCGTCCACAAATTCTTGCTCGTAACCTTTCCGAAACTGCAATCCTTCAAACGTCAGCCACGTTAGCAGTACGAGCCACGTCCAGTACGTCCATTTTTTATCCGAAAGCAACCACCAACGAAACGGACCCCGAAAATTGAGCCAGCTTAATACCAACACAATCCCTACCAAAAGCACATAACTCAACAGAAAGGTAAAGAACCCGCTTCTTCCTTGCCCATTTTCCCCGAATTGTTCATGTAAACTTTCGGTCAACAACCAGCCAATGTACCCACCAACGAGGGACAGTGCGGCAAGGAAGAACCATCGACTAGGTATCAGCTTGGGGCGTTTCATTCGATTCGTCGGAGGGCAGTTTCGTCGAGTTTTGTTTTGGTGATTTCGCGGGTGGCTGGCTCACTATCTATACGCTTAAAATACAAGGCATTGCTCAGGTAATCATAGTCCACAATACCCTTGAGATACACCGTCTCGTTGGGTGCGATGCTAAACGCCATGCTTTGTTTTTCGGTGATAAAACTTCCCTCGGTTTCTATTTTTAACCTTCCAGCAGGGACGTCCAAACGGATATATTCATTGTTGCTAAATTTTTGGCTCACCTGTTGGTTATTGATTTTGAGGGTAAAATCAGAGGAAAAGTAGTCTTTTCTTCGGTACAAAACTAACGTTCCTCGCTCGCCCGACTCGTTCAGTTCTTTGGTTGTCGTTGCGAAAACCATCCACAATCCAACCATCAATGCGTTTTTCATGGCTTTTATTGCGGATTAAGTCCCCAAGTATTCGCTTCTCTATTTTTACGACGTGCCTCTTTCTCGGCAGGGGTGAGTTTTTTATGGTTTTTACTCATCACAAAAATACTCTGTACAAAAAACTGGTTTAGCCGATCCGCAGGTGCATTTTGGAACGAAATATTGGCATCACTACCCCAACTTTTCGGTTTGAGCCCGTACCTGTACCCAAACTTAACCACAGGATTGAATGAAACAGGGCGCTTAGGTCGAAACGTATGTTCCAGCGAAAGTTCAAGAAATGTATTTTGATGCAGTAAAGTGGGGGAATGACCTACCGTTGGAGCATTAAGTAAATTATCGAACGGAACCGATGGGGCAGAACTCGCAGCCCCCGTCTTGTAAATATTAACCCGAGTTTCTTGAGAGCCTATCCCTGCGTTTAAAAACCACTGCCGATTGCGCTGACGGATGAGCCCGTAACCCACCGTAACGCTCCATGCTTGAAATCCTAGCCGTGTTTGCGTAGCTGTTTTCTTACTCGTATATGAGCTGTTAAACCCATACAGTATCTCTAGCCCTATTTTGACGCGCTGCCGTTGAATTCCAAAGCCATAAGACGCCATGGAGTTGGCCTGAAACCTACCAAAATCAATCCCTTGCCGATTAAGTGCGTTTTTAAGCTGGGCATAATTACCAATACTCATGTTGATATATGGCGCTCCCAAATAAAGATGCGTACTCCAATCGTACTCGTCAGGGTCAGGAATGACGACCGAGTCTTTTTGGGCCAACGAAGTTTGGGCATAGCCCAGGAGAAAAAAGATGAATAAAGAAAATGTTTTCATGGTTGTTATAGGTTTTAATGGCAACAAACCAACAACTTCTGTGATAAGCTATCAACAGTTTGTGGCCAAATTGGGGCGATTTGTGGCGAAAAAGCACAAGTTTGAGGTCAGAACAGTTTTTTAGTGTAACTTTGAATAACCGACAACACAACCACAATGAAGCTCTTATTTAGTATTCTTTTCCTTTCTTTCCCCCTTTGGATTCAGGCGCAATGCCGCCCAGCGACAGCCCAAGAAAACGCCGCATACGAACGCGTCGTGAAAGAACTCCAGCGGCAGTTTACGGCCAAAACGCCGCAGGGAAGTTGGAAGACTTTTGACGAAAAACATTCGATGGGAGCGTTGGAAGTCACCTCAGAATGGGGCGGATTTGTACACCTTTGTACCGACCGATACGACCTCATCATGGAACGAGCCGACATCGCTTCGGCCCGAAAAGCGGTGGTTGATTCGATGAAACCTGCCACTTCGACCCTGCCTTCGTTGTACGTTCACCGCGACACGATGTACACCGAAAACCCGCAAGCCGTTGCCCAGCGCGCTCAAGATACGTATTCCATAAGCGTAGAAATGAACCTCGGCAATTACCGATTGCAAGATACTGAAAGCGCACGCTTGGTGCAGTCGTCTCAGGTTATCAACGTCTCAGGTGCTACTCTTGCGCTTGAAGTATTGCTAAAACCCGATTTAAAAGGAGCAACAGGTCGTCAAGAAACGGTGATTTTGTTGGGTGGGTGGAACACCAAGCCTGTTCAGAGAGGTCAAGATACGCGCTACCAACCGCAGTTTAGAAAAGGGGGTAAATTGGTAGAAAACCTGGTCGTGACCATCACCGCCCCTGCCGAAATCGCCCGCGAAATTGTGAAAGGCATTGATTGGAAGGCCATTGACGCTACGCTTTTGAAATAAATTCAGCGATTTAGTCGGGTTGTGAGCAACCCTCAGCACGATGGGAAACGGGTTGTGAGCAACCCTTCGCACAACTTGCACGGCTTTTATATCTTAAAGAGCGAATACCCCAACTCACGCGTGGAAGACATATCAAACGTATATGAAGTAGCAGTGCTCGGGATTTTCACGCGTACCTTATAACCCAACGTTCCCGTAGGAAGTCGGCCTGCGAGGTGGGTGAATAAAAACGTCCGTTGCTGAGCATTATACGACCCAAATACCATCGGATAAGGCTGATCATTTTGGTAAAAACCACCCATCCACCAGCCATTGTAATGCGCTTCAAAAGGTGTTTGCGGGTACCCACCCGTTATCCACGTTTGTCCGCCGTCAATACTCACATCTACATAAACAAGGGATTGATTTTCAATGTGGGTTTTGTAAGGTGCTATCTTCTTTTGGGCTAAAATAATACTCTCGCGTACCATCGGGTTTATTTTTCCTACCGTGTTGGCCTCCCAGTTGACGACGCCGTAATTTTGAAGGTTCGCAAAACCAATCATAGCGTCGTAAATACGCTGTTCAAAAATATCGGTTGTAGCCAATGAATAAGGGCTAAAGTTGTACGTACGCGGCGTAGGCTCCCAGTTTAAAAAGCCCAGTTTGGTCGGTTCTTGATAACGGGCGCAGTAGATGGTACTCCAAATGAGCAACAAGAAATGGTCGTCGGTTTGCCAAACCAGTTCAGGCGAAGTAGTCGTTAATTCAACGCTGTTACTACCCGCAGGAATATCTATTTCGGTAAAACCCCGCCAATGTTGAAACGTAATACGATAGGTTTTATCGGCGTTGCGCAGGCTGCCATCTTGGGCGTGCAACGACACCCGCACCCGCCGATTCCGCAAAGGCGTATTGGGGTCGGCTCCAATGTCAACGACGTGATAGCGCGTAGGAACGCCCGCTGTCACGTTGGTTTTGGGGGTTTCTTTCAAGCGAATTATGTCCGTATTGACCCAATAATTGACGTTTGAATCATACTGAAGAACTGCCCACATGGCAAACTGCTGCACAAAATCCCACGCTTCCATGTAGTTAAGTTCCTCATTGACAGCACGATTGTTAAATTTGTTTTTGAGCTTCCAAATGGGATTATTGGGTACACCCCAATTTGAGTGAATATTGCCGTTGTCATCAAACTGAGGGAAGATAAACGGATCCATTTGGTTGATGGGGCCTGCTCCGTACTGCCAAATTTTTGCGCCGTTGCTGTAGAGTTTTGTTTTGTAAAACAACTCCGTAAAAACATAACTCCAGCGGTGCTGAACGTGGTCAAAAAACTGTTGATCGTCCCAATTTTTGTAAGTAGGGTCGGTACCACCGTTGAAGGCATGGCGGTATTTCCCATTTTCCCACACTTGTCGCCCCCGTAAAATAGACAGCCACTCGGCATTAGAAAATGTCTCGATGTCCCAGCGCAGAAAGCCCATTCGCCCATCACCTGCGTACTTGGCTCGGCGGTCGAGTTCGTATTCGGTCAGCAAAAAAGGATTCCATTTTCCCGCTTCGTCCACGTTTTCAATCGTCACCGACAAAAAAGGCGCATTAAAACAGCGATAATTCTTTCCCTGCGCCGAAAGTAAGCGATTTGGATCAGGAACATACACTGGATTTTTCCCAAAACTTACACCCTGTACCGTAAAAGCATCCCGAAAAATGCCTTCATTAATATCCGCGTACCGATTTTCTTTGGGTTTGCCCTCGCCTACTCCGCCAAAAAACGCTTTAAAGCCATAATCTCGAAAGTCCGTCACATCGTCCCATACCACTTTTTGGGCTTCAAATAGCTTTAATAAGTGTCGAAACGGCTCATTTGCGGCAGTACTTGATAAATCAAAAGTGCCTAGTTTTGCATTGGGTGTGTAGCCTTGCGGGTAGCCACCTTCGTCGGGTTCGTACAGTACTTCTTTAGGAATGCCCTGCGCGTTGGCATTTCTAAAAAGTCCCATTATCAACAACAATATCCCAAAACAACGCTTCATCATTTCTTCAAATTAAAACCTTACCCCCGAAAACAAACCGTTATTAATTGTCCACAAAATCCTGTCAAGTGCGTTCACTTCGCCGTCGAGGTTGATATCTCCTGCTAAGTACTTTCCAAAAGAACCATTGGTTTGGTTCCAGACGGTCATATCGTTTGCATTAATTTCTGCACTTGTCCCCTTGACGATATCGCCTGCATACATCATATAGCGCGTATCCTGCATCTTTTGCCCAACTGCTGGAGCATTGGCAGGGATGTAGGATTGGTTGATACCAAAATCATAGAAAAAACCACCATTCACAAAAAGCGTAGGCGTGGCCGCCACAATCGGCAGGTGGTTACGGTGTTCGACCGCCACGTAATAATTAGTGTATTCCTTTAACCGACTCGGGCATCCTTGAATAGTAGGCACTAAGCCATCGTTTTGAAGTAAGGCGGCCGCTTTAAAAACCGTCGTAGCAGGATTCGCAGGGTCGGTTCGTAGCGAAACCAGCACCCAATCCGTAACCGACGGGTCATAAGTGGACACCATTTCACTGCCCATGTAATACCAGGGCGCTCCCACGTATGGCTGTCCCGCTGGCGTTTTGGTTGCGAGCGGACTAACGGGCGTTTGTCCTGGCAATAATCCCTGTTGGTTGAGGGTCGTTGTCATCGAACCTACACCATTCCGATAAGCACCTTCCAACAACACCCGAATACTCCCGACACTCTCGGGTAGAGTCCTAGTTCGAATGATAATTTTGGCCGTACTTGTGCAACCCGTTGTGTATTGTGCTTCAAGGTAAAACGTAGTAACCGTACTGTCTAGGCGCACGTTGGTAGGGTTCGTCACAATCGGGCCGTCGTAGGAGTCTTTTCGCCAAATTGGTGTAGTAAAGCTGCCATAGTTCGCGACTTGAGCAGGCAATGACAACGGGCCTTTGTGACAAATTGTGGTATCCGATGCCATTCGTAGTGGCATACAGGCTTCTATTTTCCAGATTTCGCTTCCTTTTTTACCATCGTCTGCCGTAAAAAACAGGGTATCGCCCAACACGGTAAGGTTACTGATTCCACTTCCCGTTGTTCCCGAATACAACTCCAACACGTTGGTGGCCGCTTCGGTGCCATCAGTTTGCCAAAGTTCTCTTCCCGCAAAATCATCGTAAGCGGTAAAATACACAATGCCTTTTCGGAGATTAAACATCGACGGCGTACTGTTAGAACCTTCTCCGCCGACACGAATATTTTTCACCATTTTTGTCCCAGCCGCTGTGCCGTCCGAACGCCAAAGCTCTTGTCCTGCCTCTCCGTTGGTGGCCGAAAAATAAAGCAGCCCGTTGAGCGTTTTGAGGTTTCGGGGGTCACTGCTACCGCTGCCTGTTTGAATATCTACGGCAAGCACTGTCCCCGCTGCCGTTCCGTTCGACTTCCAGAGTTCGATTCCCGCTTGTCCATCGTTGGCTGCAAAGTAAAGCGTGCCGTTGAGCGCCGTCAAATAATGCGGCATTCCACTCATCGAGCCACTCCAAATATCTCGTACCTGTACCGTCCCTGCCGCCGTTCCGTCCGACTTCCATAATTCAAAGCCGTTAGTGCCATTGGTTGCCGTGAAATACAGCGTTCCGTTCAGGTTGGTGAGGTACTGAGGGTTCGAGCTTCCAATTCCTGCATTAATATCTTTGACCAAAGTAGTTCCTGCCGCCGTACCGTTGGTTTTCCAAAGTTCGTACCCATTTGCGCCATCGTTTGCCACAAAATAAAGCGTTCCGTTGACGTTGGTCAGTTGTTGGGGATTCGAGCTTCCTGCCCCCATCACAATGTCTCTGACAATGACCGTGGTCGCATCCGTCCCTCCTGACTTCCAGAGTTCGCTTCCTGCTGCTGCGGTGGTTGCCACAAAATACAGTGTTCCGTTGACATTCGTAAAACCACTTGGCATACTTCCCAGCGGCCCGTCGTTGATGTCCTTCACACGGGTTGTACCTGCGGCCGTGCCGTTCGATTTCCAAAGTTCGTAGCCGTAGCCTGTCTGATCCGCCACAAAATACAGTGAACTTCCTACACTCGTGAGAGAATAGGCCGTGCCTGGTAAATCCAGAACTTTAGCCGTACTAGCATTTCGCCCTGATGATTTCCACAGCCCCACGGTCGAGCCGTTTTGTTTGGCTGTAAAATAAAGGATTCCATTGTGATTGGTCAGAAAGCGCGGGTCGCTTCCCAAGGTAGCAGAGGTAGCAAGCGGATCTGCCTGAAGGTTAATATCTTTCAGCAATAGCGGATATTGAGCATATACACTGCTCACCAGCAATAGCAAACCCCACAAAATAGTTTTCCTGACAACTAGCATTACTGGCACCGAGTTTTTCTAGTATCGCATAAAACGATACGTTGCTGTATTCAAAGAAATGGGCAAAATTTCTTTGAATACAGCAATAAAAGTGCCAAAATGATTGATAATGGGCTATCTATCAGCCAAAGAGCCACTCCACGGCCTTCGGAAACTCTTTGCCCCAGCGCATTTCGGTATGCTCACCAGCGGGGTCGAGCGATAGTTTAAATTGAAGTCGTTCGTTGTTCCATCCTTGTCGTTCAATCGCCTCTTTCAGCCGCTCTACACTCGGAATCATATAGCGTCCTTCTTTCCCTCCTGCATAGACGTAGATTTTGGTTTCCAGAGGGTTAAAGAATTCGATGGAGTCAAAATAGATTTTGTCCGAAACCCAAAGCGACGGCGAAAAAATCATAAGACGACCTAGCGTTTCGGGGTACATTAAGCCCGCATATATGCTTATTAAGCCTCCCATGGAACTGCCGCCGATGCCCGTAAATTGGCGCTCGGTGCGGGTACGATAATTTTTATCAATGTACGGTTTAAGGGTACGAACGATGAAGTTGGCGTACTTTTTCCCTGCTCCCTTGCCAAATTTTGGGTGCGTATAAGGTGCAAATTCGTGCAAACGGTCTTCATCTCCGTGGTCAATGGCCACAATGATGATACCGCCTTTGTTTTGCTCGGCCAGTACCGCCATGCGTTTGTCTATTTCCCAATTTCCAAAAATAGAACCATCCCCAAAGAGGTTTTGCCCATCTTGGAGGTACAATACGGGATAGCGTTTGGTAGAAGTACTGTAGTCGTGCGGGAGAAGAATACGAATACGGCGCTTTTTGCCCAGCTGAGGTATTTCAAAATCCTCCGCTACGGTCTGAATCGTGGGCACGTACGTCTCATCAAATGCGCGGCCATTACGGCGCCAGTGAGGCACAAAATCCTTTTGGGTAGCACTTTTTCCCTTAATACGGCGATTTTGGGGCGCTTCGCCAAAGGCATCCAGCTCTACTTGGTCCCAGCCACCGCGGGTATATTTGTACTCAATGGGTTGTTCGAAGTGAAAATCGGGGGGAAATTGAAAATGATACTTTCCTACTCCTACCTTTTGCATCTGATAACGTTCAATATCAGGATACCACTCACAAAAATTACCAGAAATAAATACAGGACGCTCGTCGTCAACAGCAGTTGTCAACTCAAGCGCCAAAGACGCATTACGGTTACTCATTCCTCACAGGTTAAATGTGTCGGTTTAACACCCACAAAAGTACTAATGTTCAATAAAATTTAAAAATTTCTAGTTTTAATCCTCTTTCTCTTCACTCTGTCGGTACCAGTACCGAATCACCACTTTTTGAAGTTCGCGTTTGATAATCAATTCGGCAAGTAGTTGTAAACTAGCATGAATCGCCGTAGGAATGGCGCGGTGAATTTGTTTTTCGGTCAAATCAACCCGATTTAGGAGGTATTTTAGGGTTCCTCCTTTTTTTAAATGCTCGTCTATTTTGTGGGCCAAATATTCGCGCAACTCTTCAAACGAATAGCGTTCGTCGATGTCGAGCTCTAAGGGTAACTGCGCCGTTTGGAAGTCTTTTATGAGTTGTAGCAACAAATCGCGCAGCAAGTTGGGTAGCCGAAGCACCTGTTCTAGTTCTTCGGGCGAGGAATTTGTTAGTTTATCTGTTTCGTGCGGCATTGTTACAAAATAAACGTGCTCCCGTGAGGAACACAATAAAGACAGCAAAATAAAACTTTTATTTCCAACCTTCCGTTATTTGGAAACTACACTAATTCCTTCTCGTATGATGCGCTTTGCGTTGGTGAATTTCAAGGTTTCGTTCCATTTTTTCTTTTTTGCCCTGCTCGTCACTCATCTTTCGGCAGTGGCTCAACCTAAAGTCAACTTGTCGCAACTGAAAGCGAAGTTTCCTAACGATGAAATGGCGTACCTCAATCGCTCCGAAAAAGTAGCCATCGAGGTTGTAAATGGGGAACTTCAAATCGACGTGTTTCACCAAGAAGACCGCGTATTTTTGGACAAACGAGCCAGTGTTTTTGCCGACGAACGCATTTACTTTTCTGAAGCTTTTCAGGAAATCAAAGACCTTGATGCGGTCTCATACATTCCCGAAAAATCGGGCTATAATCGTACGCCCGTCACCGACATCAAGACCGAACGCCCCAGCCCAGGGGGTGGAATCTTTTTTGACGATATGCAGGTCAAAAAATTCACCTTTCCAGGCGCTAAAGAAGGAGGCATTGGCACCGTTTCCTATACCGAAAGAGTCAAAAGCCCCTATATGCTTTCGGGCTTTGTTTTTGGAAATTATGTACCTGTTATCAACAGCGAGTTTTCGGTTTCATTTCCCGCTTCAGTAAAAGTTTCCTACAAAACCTACGGCGATACGAAGGGGATTGTTTTTGCCAAAACAACCCAAAATGGCAAAACGGTTTATACGTGGAAAGCACAAAATTTAAAAGCGTCGCCTCTGGAAACAGAATCGCTTTCGTTGCGCCATTACGTACCACAGGTGTTTTTGTTTATCGAAAGTTATACGGCCAACGGACAAACGAAGGAGGTATTGGGCGACGTTCAGAAGCTCTTTAATTATTACAAAAGTTTGGTCAAAGACCTTAACAAACAGCCCAGTTCGCAGCTCAAAGCCCTTACGGATTCATTGACGCGTGGCAAAAGCGAAGTGGAGAAAATTCGGTCGGTTTATTATTGGGTGCAAGACCAC
Source organism: Runella sp. R5_40 (assembly GCF_057652295.1). Classification (NCBI taxonomy): domain Bacteria; kingdom Pseudomonadati; phylum Bacteroidota; class Cytophagia; order Cytophagales; family Spirosomataceae; genus Runella; species Runella sp. R5_40. Next base: position 286,971 of record NZ_JBYFCH010000002.1, read on the forward strand.
GTCAAATACATTGCCTTTGAAGAAGGGCTTGGCGGGTTTATTCCTCGTCAGGCCAACGATGTTTGTCAAAAACGCTACGGTGATTGCAAAGACATGGCCAGTCTTACTTCGTCGATGCTCAATTTAGCGGGTATTCCGTCGCATTTGGTGTGGATTGGAACGCGTGACATTCCGTACAAATATGCCGAAAATCCTTCCATGAGCGTGGATAACCACATGATTGCAGCGGTAAAGTGGCAAGGAAAATGGCAATTTTTGGATGCCACCGACGACCGTATCGACTTCGGACTTCCGACCTCGCACATCCAAGGCAAGGAAGCCTTGATAATGACTTCAGAAGACAAGTATGAAATCGTTCCTGTGCCTGTTGTTCCTGCCAATCAAAATACCAAAGTGGACTCAATGGTACTGTCGATTGACGGAAAAACATTGAAAGGAAACGGCACCTTGACTTTTGAAGGGCTATGGAAAACATCCCTCAAATCGGCCGTGCAGTACCGTTCGGAGCCACAACGCGACGAATACTACAAAAACGTACTCAGTCGAGGCTCTAACAAATGCGCCTTGTTAAAAAATGTAGTCACAGGACTTCAAGATCGTGACGTGCCTGTTCGTCTTCAATACGCGTTTTCGGTACCTGATTACGTTCAGGAAGCCGCAGGAGAACTTTTTATTAATCCTCATTTGACGCGTCCTTGGGCCGACAAACGCCAAGAAGAAAGTCGCAAAAACGACTGGAAACACGAGTTTACGCACATTGAAGACATGGTCACGGTTTTACCTATTCCAAAAGGATATACCGTAACCAACCTTCCTACCAATGCGTCGTTTTCGCACCCTGACTTTGGGTTTAAGCTGAGTTATGAACAAAAAAATGACCAAATCGTGGTTCGCAGTCAATGGACGTTGAACTCGCTTTTGGTCAAAAAATCAAGTTTCCCTGAATGGAATAAAATGGTTGCTGCCCTCAACGAAGCTTACAGCGAAGTGATTTCGTTGAAGAAGGGCTAGCGTCTTTATTTCTTTTTAGCATTTCCTCCCCCTAAAAGACGGTTGGCCAAATCAGGACGTTTGAGCTTATTGAGACGGTTACGAATCAAATCTCTGTACTCAGGCTTGTACCAGAAAAAGAAGCGATTTTGGTTCTGCTTTTCTTCGCGGGTTTTAGCCGTAAAAACTGGCTTCAACGTGTAGGGATGCACTCCCGTGTAATAAATTACTTCCGCAACGGTCATGGGAGTTGGGGTAAAATCTTGCACTTGTTCCAAACGGAAACCCAGTTCTTTTGTTTCAGCCGCCAAATTAGCCATATCCGCCTCTTCACACCCTGGGTGCGACGAAATAAAATACGGAATCAGGGGTTGTTTGAGGTTATGTTTGTCCGAAATCTGATCGTACTTTTTCTTGAAAAGCTTGAAATACTTAAACGATGGTTTACGCATCACCCTGAGCGTATCGTCGGAGGTATGTTCAGGCGCTACTTTTAATCGACCCGATACGTGGCGCGTAATCAACTGCTCCATGTATTCGTCGTGGTTGCCATCCTTGTTGTTTTTGTTGAAATCGTCCACCAACAAATCGTACCTAATCCCCGAGCCAACAAACGCTTTTTTGATATTTGGATGCTCATCCACCTTACGGTAAAGTTCCGTAATGGGCTTGTGCGATGTATCTAAATTAGAACAAATGACAGGGTGAATACAGCTTGGACTTGTACAGCGCGCGCAAATCGACTCGTCTTTACCCTTCATTCGGTACATATTCGCCGAAGGGCCGCCCAAATCCGACAGGTATCCCTTAAATTCGGGATGCTTCGTCACTTCGTCCACTTCCTTCAAAATCGACTTTTCGCTTCGCGATGCGATAAACTTCCCTTGGTGCGCCGAAATTGTACAAAAGCTACAACCTCCAAAACACCCACGGTGCATGTTTATCGAAAACTTAATCATGTCGTAAGCAGGTATCGGCCCACGGTTCTTGTATTTTGGGTGCGGCAAGCGCGTGTATGGCAAATCAAAAGAAGCGTCAATTTCGGTTTCAGTCATTACCTTAAAGGGTGGATTTATTACCAAAACGTCTTCATTAACCAACTGCGTAATGCGATTGGCTTGCCACTTATTGGATTCTACTTCTACAATTTTGAAGTTAGCCGCGTACTTGATTTTATCCTGCAAACACACCTCATGGCTCGCCAGCTCGACCGTTTCCCATTCGTTCCACTTAGGCAGTTCGTCGGATGCTTTTTGCAAATAAGCCACTTGGTGAATGTCGCGTAATCCTGAAAAATCGTATCCGTCTTTCAAACGACGCAAAATCTCCCGCAAGGGCTGTTCTCCCATCCCATAGACCAACAAATCGGCTTGTGAATCGGCCAAAATCGTTGGCATCAGGCGGTCTTGCCAATAATCATAATGCGTTACCCGACGAAGCGACGCTTCAATTCCTCCGATAAGTACAGGAACATCGGGATAGAGTTGTTTTAATATTTTGGAATAAACGGTTGTGGCATAATCGGGACGAAACCCCGCTTCTCCTCCAGGCGTGTATGAGTCGTTTGACCGAAGACGCTTATTAGCCGTGTAGTGGTTTACCATCGAATCCATACAACCCGCCGTAACGCCAAAAAAGTACTTAGGGCGTCCGAATTTCTTAAAATCGCGCAAATCATCTTTCCAGTTGGGCTGCGCCACAATCGCTACCCGAAAGCCTTCACTTTCGATGATTCGGCCAATCACTGCCGTTCCAAAAGCAGGATGGTCAACGTACGCATCTCCCGATACAATGACGACATCCACTTCATCCCAGCCCCGTTTTTCAACCTCTTTCTTGGTAATGGGCAACCAATCGGTTATCGGTCTTTCTAACATAACACCTTACTATTTTTCTTGCGAATGGGAATTTAGCAACTTCACGCGGTTATAAGTAACCGCTATTTTTCGGTTGTGAGCAACCGAAAGCACTTGCCGTGGACGTGATTACTCATAACCACGACTTCGGCTATTAAAAATGAGCCGCTTACTTTTCGGTTGTGAGCAACCGAAAGCACTTGCCGTGGACGTGATTACTCATAACCACGGCTTCGGCTATTAAAATTAGCCGCTTACTTTTCGGTTGTGAGCAACCGAAATCACTTGCCGTGGGCGTGGTTACTTATAACCACGACTTCGGTTGCTCACAACCGAAGCTAATTTACTCAACCAAGTATGAAACAAAATAGTTTGAGAAATACCCCAAAACAAAACAGTCCACAATTTACAATATAATGAGCTATTGTAAACTGTGAACTGCCAATTGTTACTTTTTTATCTATCGTGCTACTTCGATATTCACTGGCTTTCCTTTGATGGTATTGCCACTCATGGCTTCTACCACACGACGAGCATCGCGCTCAGGAACATCAACAAACGAATACGCATCAAAAATGTCAATAGAACCAATCACGCGGCCTGGGATACCTGCTTCACCCGCAATGGCGCCTACGATGTCGCGAGGTTGAACACGGTCTTTACGACCTACGCTCACAAACAAGCGAATCATACCTGGGTCATTGCGTTTCTGACGGTCACCACCACCACGGCTATCACGGTCACCACCACGACCACCACGGTCGCCAAAACGGCCACTACCTTCACCACGTTTTTCGAAACGTCCACCACGGTCATCACGTGCACCATTTCTGTCTTTAAACTTACGGTCTTCGTCCCATGCCAAGTCAGTATCAGCAAATTCGCTTTTCTGAACACCCATGTTGATTTTCACCAAAGCGGCTACAATCGTTTCAGTGCTCAGACCAGTCGTATGGTGCAACATCGTGAGCATATCGCTGTAGATATCCAAATCACCTTCGGTCGCCGCCTTTTCTACTTGCTCAATAAAACGAGCTTTACGAACGCCCACAATGTCCTCAAACGTAGGGATTACTCCTTTTTCGATGCGAACTTTTGTGTAACTTTCGATTTGGCGGAGGCGGAATTTTTCGTCTTTTGCAACCAATGTCAACGCCTTACCTGTACGACCCGCGCGGCCGGTACGGCCAATACGGTGTACGTAATATTCTTCGTCGAGGGGAAGGTCAAAGTTAATTACCGCATCCACGCCCGACACGTCGATTCCGCGAGCTGCCACGTCGGTAGCCACCAAGATAGTAGTTGTACCTGCTCTAAACTTCGCCATTACATTATTACGTTGGGCTTGGCGCAAATCGCCGTGAAGTCCTTCAGCTTGGTAGCCGCGTATCATCAAATCTTCCGTAATTTCATCTACTTTACGTTTTGTATTACAGAAGATAATCACTTGTTTCAAGTCGTAAGAATCAATCAAACGGCAAGTTACTTCCGCCTTTGCACGTTGTTTTACTTCAAAACAAACCTGTTCGATGTTTTCATTGGTTACTTCTTTACGAGTTACTTTAACGAGAACAGGATCATTTTGGAATTTCTGCGTAATGGCCATGATAGGCTTTGACATCGTCGCAGAGAATAAAACCGTTTGGCGTTCACCTGGCATTTCTTCCAAAATGCTTTCGATATCTTCACGGAAGCCCATGTCAAGCATTTCGTCCGCTTCGTCAAGCACCATGTAACTTACTTTCTCTAATTTCAAGGCGCGACGCTCCATCATATCCATCGTACGACCTGGCGTACCTACGACGATATGTACGCCACCGCGCAACGCTTTAATTTGGCGCTCAATCGAGTCACCTCCGTAAATCGTTTCAATTTTTACGCCTTTCTTGTATTTCGCCAAGCGACGCAATTCGTCGGTTACCTGAACCGCCAATTCACGCGTTGGGCACAAAATAAGTACCTGAGTGTGTTTTTCAGTAACGTCAACAAGTTCTAGCGCTGGCAAACCGAAGGCCGCAGTTTTACCTGTACCTGTCTGGGCTTGTCCGATAACGTCTAATCCTTGTAAAAGATGGGGAATTGCTTGTGCTTGAATAGGAGATGGTTTTTCAAAACCCATTTCGTTGGTTGCTTGTAACAGTTCATCTGATAAGCCCAACGTTTGAAAACTTAATGTTTCTTCTTGCATTGTATTGTTTATATTGAATATTGTGTTGGGAGCATAGAGTACAACAGCACATACAGGCGCGACAGCGTCTCCACACCCACAAACTGAATACTCAATACTCGCTTAAAAAAGCACTGCAGCCCGAAGAGTCTCTGTAGGTTAAAACAGATGGCCTGCGTGTATTTTCTGAGGACGAAAAGAAGGGGTAAACCCTAACACAAAAAATCGCAGAGACGAACGAGCGTGTTCGTGCAGTAAAACTTTTGCAAAAGTAAGACTATTTATCGAATAAACGACAAATGAGAGATAAAATTTTGTATTTTTCGTAGCAATATAAAATTTTGCGGGCTTCGCTACTGGATTTCAGTTACCGCTCCATTTTCGCATTTAACCACCCGAGCAGGGTATTTTTTTAGGAAGTCATAATTGTGGGTAGCCATCAAAATAGCCGTTCCTGCGGTATTGATGGTTTGGAAGACCTGCATGATTTGCTCTCCTACCTCTGGATCGAGGTTTCCTGTAGGCTCATCGGCAAGTAAAATTTGGGGCTCATTGAGCATGGCCCTGGCAATCACTACGCGTTGTTGCTCTCCACCCGAAAGTTGATGTGGCATTTTTTTGGGAGACGTACCCAGCCCCACTTGCATTAACACGTCCGAAATCCGAGTTTTAATGGCCGACTTATCCGTCCAACCCGTCGCACGAAGAACAAACTCTAGGTTTTCTTCCACGTTACGGTCAAAAAACAATTGAAAATCTTGAAACACAATGCCCAGTTTTCTTCTCAAAAACGGCACTTCTGCTTGTTTCATTTTTTGCAATTCATATCCTACCACTTTTCCTTTTCCCGATTCAAGCCACAAGTCCCCGTACAAAGTTTTCAAAAGTGAACTTTTTCCACTCCCTGTACGGCCAATAAGAAATACAAAGTCACCTTTGTTGATTTCAAAATTGACATCCGACAGTACCAACTTGTTGCCGTTTTGGTATATATCTACTCCTTCAAGCTTAATGATGGGTTCCGAAGAAAATGCGGTCATTTGTTTGCAGCGATTAGCAGTTAGTTAACCAGCAGTCAGCGATTGACAATCTTTTACTGACTGCAAATCGCTAACTGCTGAAGCCTGATTACTGGTTTGCTTTTTTGTAATCAGCCAAGAATTTCTCCAATCCAATATCTGTAAGTGGGTGCTTCAACAACGATGTAATAACGCTGAGTGGGCAAGTTACGACATCGGCGCCAAGTTCTGCACATTTCAACAAGTGAACTGGGTGGCGTACCGAAGCAGCCAATACTTCTGTTGTGAATCCGTAATTTTGGTAAATACCCACAATCTGCTCAATCAACTCCATACCGTCCATTGAAATATCGTCCAAACGACCAATGAAAGGAGAAACGTAAGTGGCGCCCGCTTTGGCTGCCAACAACGCCTGACCAGCTGAAAAAACGAGGGTGCAGTTGGTACGAATGCCACGGTCAGAAAGCGCTTTGATTGCCTTTATCCCGTCTTTAATCATTGGCACTTTTACCACGATTTTGTCATCTATTTCGATAAGCTCACTCGCTTCTTTAAGCATCCCCTCCAAATCGGTCGAAATCACTTCCGCACTCACATCTCCGTCCACAATGTCACAAATCGCTTTGTAATGCGCAATTACATTCGCTTTTCCCGTAATTCCTTCTTTGGCCATAAGCGATGGATTAGTGGTTACACCATCCAAAACGCCCAAATCATACGCTTCTTGAATTTCTTTCAAATTAGCCGTATCAATGAAAAATTTCATAATGAGAGATTTAAGTTATGTCGTGCAAAGTTAGGCAAAGCAGGCCGTATCTAAAATTTTTACCATGAAAATAGACTTGCCCACTTTTAAAAGTACAACTTACTCCACTATTACCCAAAAAGGCTATTCCTTTTTAATTTTCAAAATTTGCATTATAGAAATTTATTATTGTAATTTGCTTTCTGGTTAGGTTACTTGCGGACAAGAAATACTTGGAACAATCCAAAATACCTTGTAGTGAGTCCTTCCAAGTGACTGGACCAAACAGGTAATCATTCACAAAACAATTTTAAACCTATGATGAACAGTTTCCCTTCTGTAGGGCGAGTTTTACTCGCTCGTCAGTTTGCTGTCCTTGGTAAAATCGCCATGACAGTTTTGTTCACAGTGGTCTTCTTGGGAGTCCAAGCTCAGGAAAGACAAGTCACTGGTAAAGTAAAAGATGGAACAGGCACAGGAATGCCAGGTGTAACAGTTGCAGTAAAAGGAACTCAACGCGGTACGAGTACAGATGTTGATGGAAATTACAAAGTTGCCGTTCCTACAAACGCGACACTCGTATTTAGCTACGTAGGTTACTCAAACCAAGAAATTGCGGTTGGTACCCGCTCAGTTGTCGATGTAACTCTTCTCGAAGACAACAAAGTCCTGAATGAAGTAGTGGTAGTAGGTTATGGTACAGTCAAGAAAAAAGATGCGACTGGTGCTGTAAATGCTATTGGTGCAAAAGACTTCCAAAAAGGGATTGTAGTATCGCCCGAACAATTGATGCAAGGACGCGTAGCTGGGGTGCAAATCACTCAGTCAAGCGGTGAGCCAGGTGGTGGCATCAACGTTCGTATCCGTGGTACGTCTTCCGTATTTGGTGGTAACAACCCATTGTTCGTTATCGACGGAGTACCTTTGGCAGGTGACAATACCTCATCTGGTGGAGATGCTTCGGGGGTTGGTCGTCAGCCAGCTAAAAACCCATTGAACTTCTTGAACCCAGAAGACATTGCAAGCATCGACATCTTGAAAGATGCTTCGGCAACGGCGATCTACGGTTCACGTGGTGCTAACGGGGTAGTTTTGATTACAACGAAAAAAGGAAAAGGTAAAGGTACGCTTGAGTACGGTTACTCATTGGGTATGAGCAACATCACTAAGCGTTATGATTTGCTAAATGCCGATGAATACCGTGCAGCGGGTGGCCAAGATCAAAAAGGTAATACTGACTGGCAAAAAGAATTGTTCAGAACTGGTTACACTAACCAACACAACTTTGCCTTCGGAGCTGGCGATAACAACGGAAGCTACCGCTTTACGTTGGGTTATTTGAACCAACAGGGGATTATCAAAGAGTCAGAAATCAAGCGTTACAGCTTAGGCTTCAATGGTTCTAAGAAATTCCTTAATGACCGTTTGACGATTGCGAGTAACATCAACATTTCAAACAACCAAGACGCTAACGTACCTATCTCAGAGAACATTGGTTTTGAAGGAGACCTTTTAGGTAACATCTTGAAAGCAAACCCAACTCGCCCTGTTTACAACAGCGACGGTACGTTCAACCAACCAGGTAACACTGAACCTAACCCATTGGCAATGATTGCATTGTCTCAAGACAACACAAACACGCTTCGCGCTTTGGGTAACATCAACGCTGAATTACAAATTGTGAAGAACTTGAAATTCAAAACTGTAATTGGTTTTGACAAGTCATTCTCTTCAAGAAAATCAGCTTATTCTCGTGACCTCGTGTTGACAGGTGTTGACAAACTCGGCCGTGCTTACGTTGCGGATATCGAAACTGACAACAAATTGTGGGAAAACTACTTCACATACGACAAAGAGTTTAACAAAATCACATTCAATGCGTTGTTAGGTTATTCGTATCAGATGTTCAGCCGCTACTCAAAAAATATTGCAGCTGCTAACTTCCGTACCAGCGACTTAGATTTGATGATCAACAACATCGCATCAGCAAATGCTGGTAAATTTGGTAGCAACGTTATCAACAACTCTGGTTCAGAAACTGACGAATTGCAATCATATTTCGGACGTGTAAACGTAGGTATCAATGACAAATATTTGTTAACAGCTACTTTGCGTTCAGACGGTTCTACGAAATTCGGGGGCAACAACAAATATGGTTTCTTCCCATCTTTCGCTGCTAAGTGGAAAATCATGAACGAAAGCTTCGCTCCTAAGAATATCTTCGATGACTTATCGGTTCGTTTGGGCTATGGTTTGACAGGTAACCAATCAATTCCTCACAACGTCTATGACCGTCGTGACCGTTACAGTGGCTGGGGAATCAACCAAGGTGGTGATAACATCGAAGGTGGTGGTTTGAACGCCGTAGCATTTAACAACCCTAACTTGAAATGGGAAACAACGTCATCTATCAACTTAGGTTTGGATTTTGCTATCTTGAAAAACCGTCTTTCTGGAACGATTGATTTCTATCAGAAAAACACCAAAGACCTCTTGTTCTACGTTATTTCAGCACAACCTGCTCCTACGCCATTTACGTGGAAAAACTTGGATACTGACATCCAAAACCGTGGGTTAGAAATTTCATTGACAGGTTCGGTGGTTGACCAAACTAACTTTAGTTGGGAAGTATTATTAAACGCTGGTTTCAACAAAAACATGGTTAAAAACCTTAATGGGGTATTTGACACGGGTGAAATCAACGGTCAAGGTTTGACAGGTGCGTTTGCACAACGTATCGCAGCTGGTCAGCCTTTGTTTGCTTATTTCTTGCGTGACTTCGGCGGATATGATGAAAACGGGAACTCGCTTTATCCGAATGGGGACTACCAACAATTCTTGAATGGTAAAAGCCCACTTCCAACTGCTACTGGTGGTTTGACAAACAACTTGCGTTACAAAAACTGGGATTTGAGCTTGTTCTTCAACGGCGTATTTGGTAACTACCTTTACTCAAATACTGAAAATGCGTTCTTTACAAAAGGATCATTTGCAAACGGACGTAACGTGACTAAGAATGTGGTAACAAGCAAAGAAGGTCCATTGAACGCTCCAGACGTTTCAACTCGTTTCTTGCAAAAGGGTGATTTTGTTCGTTTACAAAACTTGAACTTGAGCTACCGTGTACCAGTAAGTGGTAAAACTATTTCAAACTTGCGCGTATTCTTGACAGGTCAAAACTTGATGACCTTCACTAAGTACACTGGTCAAGATCCAGAAGTAAGCACCAACAAGTCTATCAACGGTATTCCATCGTTTGGTATCGACTACACTGCTTACCCAAGAGCTAGAACTTGGACCATCGGTGCTAACATTTCGTTCTAAGAACTAACAAAAAACTAAACAAAATGAAGACTAATAAATACATAGTAAGAACTTTGATAGTTGGGCTAGGCTTAACTACCATCACTTCTTGTACTGATTTAGTAAATAACGAAAAAGATTCTATCGTCAGACAGTCTGAAGGTGGTACTCCTGTAGCAGGAGACCCTGTTGGTCTATTGGAATCTGCTTACAAAGACCTAGGGTTTTATACTGACCAAGCCAATGCTTACGCTTTGGGTATGCACACTTCAGCCGAAATGATTCCTCCTACACGTGGGGTTGACTGGGGTGATAACGGGGTTTGGCGTACGCTTGACCAACATACTTGGGATGCGACCCACCAACAAGTTCGTGATACTTGGAATAGCTTGAACTCTCGCGTGTTTAAAACCACCGAAATTTTGGCTTCTACGACCGCAACAGCGGCTCAGAAAGCAGAAGCTAAGTTCTTGCGTGCCTGGAATATGTATCACGTGATGGACTTCTATGGTCAAGTTCCTTTCAGAGAGTTTACACAAGGGGTTGACGATCTTCCTCGCGTAATGACTCGCTCAGAAGCATTCGACTTTATTGTAAAAGATTTGGAAGAAGCCCTTCCAGTGTTGGCAAAAATGGGCCCATCAGCATCAAACGGTGTGGCTAACAAAGCAGCTGCCAACTTCTTACTTGCTAAGTTGTATTTGAATAAGGCAGTTTACAAAGCTTCGACTCCAGCAGGTCCATATACATTTGATAAAGCAGATATGGACAAAGTATCAACTTACGTTAATGCTATCACTGCCGACGGATACAAGCTTGATACTGATTACTTTAATGCCTTTACAAAAAATGGCAACTCAGAAACCATTTTCGTGAGCTTGGAAGGTACACCTCAGAACCGTTGGTTTATGACGTTGCACTACAGCCAAAACCCATCTGGATGGAACGGTTTTACGACTTTGGCTGACTTCTACGATAAGTTCGAGAAAGATGATCCACGTATCGGTAAGGCCGCAAAAGGCGATGGTACTGAGTTCTCTGGTATCGGTTACGGTTTCTTGGTTGGCAAACAAGTGGATGATAAAGGTAAAGACGTTATTGACTCTCGTACGCAAAAAGTACTTTCGTTCACTCGTGACGTACCTTTGGCAGGTGCAGCTACCGATAAAGGTATCCGCGCTATCAAGTACCACCCTGCAACAGCTGGTAAGTACATCTTGATGCGTTATGCTGAAGCACTAATGATGAAAGCAGAAGCTCAACTCCGTGGTGGTGACGCCGCTGGTGCGTTGGTAACTGTAAACTCTATCAGAACTGCCCGCAAAGCAAAAGCACTTGCCTCAATCAACACAGACGGTATGTTCGACGAAATCGGTCGCGAATTGTACTGGGAAGGTGGCAAACGTACGGTAGAAGTTCGCTACGGTAAGTTTACTACAGGTGCTGGTGCTGACAACAAAGAAGCCTACACTGTATTGTTCCCAATCCCTGCTATCGCGCTTGTTTCTAACCCTAACTTGAAGCAAAATCAAGGGTATTAATCCGCTTTAGTAGTTATAAATTCAAAGAAAAATGCTCGAATCACATCGGGCATTTTTCTTTTAGTGACTTTCCCCACCTATGATAGCAGCACGTACATTATCTTTTTATTTTATTATTTTTTTGTTCGGAAGCTCCGTGTCGAGCTGTACCAGTTCTTCAACTTCAAAAAACCCTTCCGACATACTCGCTACCTTGAAAGAAGGCGAAGCTAAAGTATGGCTCACCATTGATAATCAGCCATTTTATGGCGACAGCAGTGTTTTTAAAGGAGAGATAACGGCTTTTGACCACGCGTTCCGCATCAATATCACCGATCAATTTCAAGGAAACACCGTGATTGCTATCGGCGGCGACCAATGGTTTGCCACCAAACCCATCACCAAAGCCGTTGATACCAACAACCAGACCCAAGCCAGCGCCATGATTGGACGCATGACCGACCCCGTCAATCGTCGCGGTTTAGGATACATTATGACATCGGGCGAAATAACACTCGAAGCACTATCCGAAGAAAAAGCTATTTTACGACTCAAAGGCCAAGTGGGAGAATACACCACCATGGGAAACCCTGCGACGTGGAAACCCGTAGAAGGGCTCATTGTCTATAAAAAACCCCTTTTAAAAGTCCAAGGGCTCACGCCTCAGCAACTTTACTTTTAAGTTCTAAAGCACAAGTTAACCGTTGCGGTGCGCCGCTGCGCTCTGTCAGTTATTATCCGTTCAAAATCAACGAATTGCATTAAAACAAATACCCTAAAACTTTTGCTCTGTTACTTAAATTAAACGAGATTAAAAACTCCATTGATTGCCAAAACAATTAACAGGTAACAAATAACGATTAACTGTGCGCAAGCACTTATTTCATTCATGCGTCATTCTCGTCTATATATCTGCCTTAGTTTATTCGCCATTGGTTTCACAAGCTGCCAACGTGAAGATGCTACCGAAGGGCTTTTTGAATCGGTAACCAATTCGGGTATTGATTTTGAAAATAAGGTAACCAACAATGAAAACTTCAATATCTTCAATTACCGCAACTTCTACAACGGCGGTGGTGTAGGAATTGGCGACGTCAACAATGACGGGCTGCCCGATGTGTATATGACGTCGAACATGGGTGAAAATAAACTGTACCTCAACAAAGGCAATTTTAAATTTGAGGACATTACCCAAAAAGCAGGCGTTGCCGACGCAGGCAAGTGGAGCACGGGGGTGGTGATGGTGGACATTAACTACGATGGTTTGTTGGATATTTATGTCTGTAATGCGGGCATCGACAAACGCATCAAAAACCAGGGTAATTCTCTTTATATCAACAATGGCGACATGACCTTCACCGAAAAAGCCAAAGAATATGGCCTCGATGAAGATGGCTATACTACCCACGCAGCCTTTTTTGACTATGACCTCGACGGCGATTTAGATTGTTATATTTTGAACAATAGCTTTATTCCTGTCAATACCCTCAACTACGACAACAACCGCGACTTACGCGCCAAAGATTGGCCCGTCAAAGATTATCTGAAAGGTGGAGGGGATAAATTACTTAGAAACGACAACAACAAGTTTGTCGATGTCAGTGAGCAAGCAGGAATTTATGGAAGTTTGATTGGGTTTGGATTGGGCGTGACCGTCGGCGACCTTAACAATGACAACTACCCCGATATTTATATTTCAAATGACTTTTTTGAAAAAGATTATCTCTACATCAATCAACGCAACGGAACCTTTAAAGAAGAAATAGAAAAACGAATCGGGCACACCAGCTTAGCCTCCATGGGGGCTGATTTTGCCGATATTAACAACGATGGCTACTCGGATATTTTTACGACCGACATGCTGCCCATCGACGAAACCCGCCTTAAAAGCACCACTTCGTTTGAAAGCCATTACATCTTCAAACTCAAGCAACAAAAAGGGTTTTACAATCAGTTTATGCAAAATGCCTTGCAACTCAACAACCAAGATGGTACTTACAGCGAGATTGCGTGTTTGAGCGGTGTTGAAGCCAGCGACTGGAGTTGGGGGGCACTGATGTTTGATGCCGATAACGACATGAAAACCGACATTTATGTGTCTAACGGTATTTATAACGACGTCATCGACCAAGATTTTATTGACTTCTTTGCCGACGAAGTAGCCCAAACAATGGTGCTCTCGGGAGAGAAAAAGAGCTTTGATGCCATCATCAATCAAATGCCTTCACGCCCTATTGTCAACAATTTTTTCCATAACAAAGGCAACCTCAAATTTGAAGAAGCCAGCAAAAGTTTTGGGTTTGGAACGCCATCCTTTTCCAACGGAGCGGCGTATGCCGATTTGGACAATGACGGGGATTTGGACTTGGTCGTCAACAACGTCAACCAAAAAGCGTTTGTGTATCGCAACAAAACCAACGAAAACAAAGAAGTTCACTACGTTAAGTTTAAGCTAAAAGGCGAAGGTAAAAACCGCGACGCCATCGGAACGCAATTAAAAGTCTATGTAAAAGACCAAATTTTAAGCAAAAACATCATGCCTGCGCGGGGCTTCCAGTCAAGTACCGAATACCCCGTAACGCTTGGGTTAGGTTCGATGACCAAAGTTGATTCCGTGACCATTACTTGGTACGATGGCCGCATCAGCAAACTTAACAACCTTCCAGCTGACCGAACCCACGAACTGAGCATTAGTAGTGGCAAAAAGCTCCCCACTCCTACCCCTGTTGAGCGCTTGTCGCTCTATTTGGCAAAGGCAGATGCTCCCTTCGATGCCCATAAGGAAAACGATTACGAAGATTTTTACCAAGAAAAAAACATTCCCGTCAAGCTCTCCAAGGAAGGCCCAAGGGCAGCCGTGGGAGACGTAAATAACGATGGCACCGACGACATTTACATTTGTGGAGCCGCCAACCAAGCTGGGCAATTGTATTTTCAAGTCAACGGTTCATTCAAAAAATCGGAACAACAGGTTTTTGAAGACTTTAAATATTTTGAAGATACCGAAGCTGTGTTTTTTGACGCCGACAAAGACGGTGACTTGGATTTGTACATTGGAGCAGGAGGAAACGAACTCGACCCTAACCAACGAGGCTTAAACGACCGCTTGTATGCCAACGACGGCAAAGGCAATTTCTCCCTCGCTGCCAACGCCTTGCCGCCAAACGGCATGAATACCAGCGTTGTGATTCCGATGGACTACGACAAAGACGGTGACTTAGACTTGTTTATCGGTAGCCGAAGCTTGCCCAAAACTTACGGACTTTCTCCCGTCAGCTACGTTTTTGAAAACCTTGGCAACCTCAAATTCAAAGACAGTACCCCCAAAAGCTTCCAAACTTTGGGGCTGATTCGGGATGCTGTCTGGGACGACCTCAACGGGGATGGTAACAAAGAACTGACGGTGGTCGGTGATTGGATGAATCCCATGACTTTTGCGTACCAAAACGGGGCTTTTACCCAAATCAACACAGGTTTAGAAGCGTACCAAGGCTTTTGGGGAAGAATCGAAGCCGTGGACATCGACAATGACAAAGATTTGGATTTGGTACTTGGAAACATCGGCGATAACTTCATGTTGCGCGCTTCCGAAAACAGCCCTATCAAAATTTGGGTAAGCGATTTTGACAACAATGGATTAACCGATAAAATCTTAACCAAAACCGTTGAGGACGAAGATAGTCCCGTGCTACTGAAACGAGAAATGATGGAGCAGTTTCCGATTTTGAAAAAAGAAAGTTTGAAACACTCGGCTTACGCAACCAAAAGGCTGAAGGATTTATTTACGTCCGATGTGCTTTCAAAAGCAACAGTCAAACAAGTAAACTACATGCACTCTGCCGTAGCCATCAACGACGGCAAAGGCAATTTTAGCCTATCAACACTCCCAGTGGAAGCCCAGATTTCGTGCATCAACGCGACCTACTGCGTCGATGTCAACAACGATGGATTGAAAGATATTTTGCTCGGTGGCAACAACTACAACTTCATTCCTCAGTTTTCGCGTTTGGATGCTTTCAAGGGAAAAATCCTTATCAACAAGGGGAAAGGCGTTTTTGCCGCAGTATCCGACCACCTTTCGGGCTTTACTCCCCAAGGCGAAATGACCCAACTCAAACCCGTCAAGGTCAATGGCTCGCCATACGTGATTGGTTTATTGAACAATTCCATACCACAATTATTTAAAATCGAACAGCCCAAACCCACGCTATGAGAAACAATGTGCGGACAGGAATGTGGAAATTTATTGGGGCAACAATCGCGCTTATCGGGTGCTTTTCGTGGCCTATTTTAGCACAAAACGCAGGTAACTTACTTCGTTTTTCGGTTCTAAATACCGAACTACGCTTAGTCGGTTCATCGGCCGAAGTGCGCGTGCAGGTCTTCTCGAACAACGTTTTTAAGGTAACCCAGTTTCCTTCCAACAGCGTTTTTCAAGATACATCCTACGCCGTTGTTGGTCAGCCGCTTTCATTGCGTCAATTTCAGTTGGTAGAAACCCCAGCAACGCTGACGATTGTTACCCCTTCAAGCCAATTAGAAATCACCAAGTCCCCGATTTCGATTGCGCTAAAATCAAACGGCAAAACCAAAATCAAACAAGACGTTTTTGGCTATAAAAACCAAAACGTTTCGATTTCCTTTGTTATTGACCCCAACGAAATTTTTCACGGGACAGGTGGAAGGGTGTCCAAAGTAAACCTAACGGGCAAGGTTTCGGAATTTACCAACACCTTTCGTCCGTGGTACTTTGATGATATTTATGGCCAAACCTTCGGCTTGGCTCAAAGCATCACCATTCCATTTTTTGTGGCGTCGGGGCAATACGGCCTTTTGCTCGACAGTCCGCTCCCTGGCGACATGCGGACTTACTTAGGCGCGTTGGACTCTACCCGAATAGATGCCCAAATAAGCAGCCTAGGACTCTGGTCGTATTACCTTATCAACGGCGCCAACAACGACGAAATTTTGTACGAATACACTGCCCTCACGGGACGGCAGCCGTTGGTGCCGCGTTGGGCATTGGGCTATCTCCAATCCAAAAGCAGCTACAGTACCGAGCGCGAGTTAAACGATGTAATTACCAACTTACAGAGTCAGAGTTTCCCCTTAGATGCTGTCATCATCAATACCCCGTGGCAAGGCAATACCAACAACCTTGGAAACATGAATTGGGGACAAACAGGCTTTCCGTCACCTGCCAACATGATGAAAAACTGGTTGGCAAAAGGTGTAAAAACAGTGGTAATGAACTCACCCTACGTCAACAAAGCCTCTGCCAATTACCGTAGTTTGGATTCGCTTCGTCTTCTCACAAAAACACTTTCGGGAACCACGGGTCTCCTCACCCAAGGCGGTGATACGACCAGTTTGCTGGACATTTTTCAAACCAATACCCAACAGTGGCTCGCCAGCAAACTAACCCCTCGAACAAACGACGGTATCGGCGGCTGGGCGAGTATCGGGCTAGAGCCACCGCAACATCCCACGTTTTTTGTCCATAACAATACACCCTCGACACAAGTCCATAATCTTTACTCACTGCTCTGGGCCAAAACCATTTATGACAACCACCGCGCGGCTTTTCCCGCCAGTCGCTTGTTCCATCTCACAAGCTCAGCTTGGACGGGCGCACAGCGGTACGGCGTTTTGCCTTGGACTGGCAACGTAGCTCGGTATTGGCTGGGGCTTACCCTCCAAATTCCGATGATGATTCACGCGGGCTACTCAGGTTTAGCCTATATGCACTCCGACATTGGGGGCTACGTGACTCCTTCCGACAAAGCGCCTAAAGACGAAGAAATGGACATGCGTTGGACGCAATTTGGGACTTTTTCGCCCATTATGCGCGTCAACGGTGAGCGAAACGTTACCGAACCCTACATCCTGACGCAGCCTTTTTACAACAATACCCGTGCCGCGATAAAGCTTCGTTATCAGCTACTTCCGTACATTTATAGCCTTGCCTACCAAACCACCACAACGGGGCGGCCTTTCTGCCTTTCGATGGACTACTTTGAACCATCCAATCGCCTAGCAAACATCGACGACCAGTTCTTTTTTGGAAAAAACCTACTCATAGCCCCCGTTATGATTCACGGAATGCTCGTGCGGAAAGTGCAACTACCCAATGGAAAATGGTTTGATTTCTGGTCTAAAAAATCTTATCAAGGTGAAGGTACTATTTTTGAAAATGTAGTCCTCGAAAATATCCCCGTGTATGTACCTGCGGGTGGTTTTGTCCCGATGGCGGTCAGTGCCAAGTCTTCGACCGATGCCTACGTTTCGGATAGTTTGGTTATCAAGTTTTTTCAAGATGTATCGGTACCTAACTCCGATTTTACCATTTTCCACGACAAGGGCACGGATGCAAACGTGCTTACGAACCAGAATTACGAACTCCTCAAACTGACAGGCAAATCCAAGACGGATACCATCGGTGTAACGCTCACCCGCACTCACACCTCCGCCCAAGGACTCGGGAGTCGTTATATTTTGTTGGAAATAAAAAATGTAACGAACATTCCCAAAGCGGTGCTGCTCGATGGGCAAACGATTCCCGTTCGTTTTGTAGCAGATTCGCCTCTAAAAACAAAAACGGCCTACTATGATTTGGCCAATTTCCAATTGAGTATTCCCTTTGATTGGGATTGTAACAAGACCGCCTCGGCCCAAATCATTCGTACCGATTTGGGGATTCTCACCAGCGTTGTGACGCCAGCACAGGATGCCCTCGTTGTTTATCCCAACCCAGCACGGGACTTAGGCGCAGTAAACTTGCAAATCATCGCCCCTACAACCGACGATTATACCATTGAAGTGATTGATATACTAGGAACCCTGATTTACAAACACACCCTCGGCAACTTGACCCAATACCAACAAACCCACCATAGCCTCCCCTCCGCACCTCAAAAGGGCATTTTTACCGTCCTGCTTAGAAATACAAAAGGGGAAGTGACCACCAAAAAAATGATGATTCTATGATACGCCAACGGTTATTGATAGCGATGGGAGTTTTGTGTAGCTTGGTCTATCTCATCGGCTGCGTGGACGATTTCAATGCAGATATTTACACTTCTAAAGAATACTTGCTGGTAGATGGGACACTGACCGATTTAAACGAGCCTCAGTACGTCTCTATTTTTAGTACGCCCAAAGATGCTTCGTTTAAAAGCTCCGATTTTACGTCCAAAATCTATCCAGCGCGGCAGTCGTATTTCCCTGAGCAGCAAGCCCTCGTCAAGCTGATTATCAACCAGAAAGACGAAATCCAGCTAGAAGAACGGCTCGCGGGTTACTACTATTGTCCCACTGGTTTTCGGGCCAAAGCAGGAAATACGTACCAATTGCGGTTTCAGTTGGCCAACGGAAAAGTGTATGAAACTGATGTCGAGACGATGTATTCTGTTCCAGCCATCAAAAACGTATCGGAGGATTTTAACCTTACAGGGATTCCCAATGCAGCAGGGTCGAGTGAAAAGATTTCGAGCAACGACATTTATGTTGATTTTGATGACGCCCCCAACGAAAAGAATTTTTACCGTTGGCGGTGGGTCAATTGGGAAATTCAGCGCATTTGTGCCACTTGCACCCAAGGACGCTATTACTTATTTGAAACCGAACAGGGAGAAACAGGCGATTGCTACCGCGACCTGACCTTAAAAGTCAATGACCGTTTTGATTATTACTGCGGAACGCGCTGTTGGGACATTTTTTACAGTTCGGACATCAACATTTTGTCGGATGTTTATACCAATGGCAAACCCCAAAAAAACAGGTTAGCCGCCCAAATTCCCCTGCGGCAGTCGAACCCTTGTTTGGTAAGTCTCCAGCAAATGTCCTTGTCACCAAACACGTATCGTTACCTAAAATTACTCCAAGACCAATCCGTCAATACAGGAACTTTAGCCGATACGCCTCCTGCGCCTTTGCGAGGAAATATCCGAAACGTAAAAGACGCCAATGAATTGGTATTGGGCTATTTTTCTGCCTCTTCGGTGAGCGAAGTACGCGTGATGCTCGACCGCCGAAATACCACTGGAGGACTTCCAAACGGACTTTTTAGCTTTATCAACAACCGCCCCGTGGTGCTCGAAGAACTCTCAAACGAGCGTCCTGATATTCCGTTGGCCATTTGTCAACCAAGTTTTACCCGCACACCTATTCCCCCCCTTGGCTGGCGATGAAAAACACACTTTACTTAGTATTGGGATGGCTTTTGAGCACCTCTGCCGCTTTGGGTCAAATATACACCATCAGCGGAACGGTTTTGGACTCCATTAGCAAGCAACCGCTCGCGGGTGCCACCGTCATCCTCGACCACAACCACAGCAAAGGAGCGACCAAAACCGACGAAAAAGGCGAGTTTACCCTGACCGTTGACCGTCAAAGTCACGTCGTAGCGATACGTTATGTGGGGTACGTGCCTTATTCCAAGTATTTTCCGCCAATGACCCGCAGCCTGAAAGTAACTGTACTGTTGGATAAAACCGAAAATCAACTGGAGGAAGTCGTGATTACGACCAAAGGGTTTGACCAAACCATTCGGCAACCGATTTTGGGGGTGAATCAAATCAACATCAAGACCTTCCAAAAACTGCCCTCGGCCTTTGGGGAAGTGGATTTATTGCGCGGAATTCAGATGCTTCCAGGCGTTACGAGCGTGGGAGAAGCCTCCAACGGGGTCAATATTCGAGGCGGAACCACCGACCAAAATTTAATCCTCTTAGACGATACGCCCATTTTTAACCCTACGCACATGTTTGGGTTGTTTTCGGTGTTTCCACCCGATGCCGTTTCTACCTTGGATTTGTACAAGGGCAACGTGCCAGGTCGCTACGGAGGCCGAGCGGCTTCTGTGCTTGACATCAAACTCCGCAATCCTACCTTAGACAGCCTCAAAATCAAGGGAGGTGTCAGCATTGTGTCCAACCGACTCATGGTCAATGTCCCCGTTGTCAAAGACAAACTTGGGTTTTATGTGGCGGCGCGGGGCGCGTTCAATGATTTTTTGTTGCCGATTGCTTCCGATAAACTCAAAGACATCAAAGCAAAGTTCGGCGAGGGCGTTTGGAAAGGGTTTTGGAAAATTAACCCTAAAAACACCCTGACGGGCACGTTTTACAAAAGTTACGACCTTTTTAGCACCAATCTCCTCCCAGGGCTTCCCAACGTCATCGGTGAATTTACGCGCTACCAGCATACTTCTACCAATGCTATGGCACGCTGGTTGACAGTAATTTCCCCCAAAATGGACATTCAAACCACGGCCGTTTACGCCCATTATACCCCACAAATTTCCACCCAAGAAAAAGACACTAACAACTTCGTCGATTTGAATTCGGCCCTGACGCAGAAACAACTCAAGTCTAACCTAAACTATGTATTGACCAACTACAAGCTAGAAACGGGGCTTAGTTTTACGCGTTACGATATACAACCTGGCGAGCTAGTTCCCAATAAAAGCGCCAGTGTGAGTAACATTGTCACGCCTTCCGAACGCGCTAACGAATGGGCATGGCACGCCGACAATGAATACAGTTTCAGCAAACAACTGGCGCTTTCGGTAGGGATTCGTTATTCGTATTTTCAAACATTAGGACCTGCCCTTTACCGAAATTACGAAGCAGGCCAACCCCGCGACGACTTCTCCGTGATAGACTCCGTACAAGCGGGTCACAACAAAGTGTTTAGCCACTACGGCGGGTTTGAGCCTAGGGTCGGGATTCGGTACGCCCTAAACGAACGGACATCGTTCAAGTTTGGGTACAACCTCATGCGTCAATATTTGCAGATTGTTTCCAATACCACCACGCCCATTCCAACCTCTCGCTGGAAAACAAGCGACCTGCACATCAAGCCCCAAATCAGCAATTTGCTTTCGGCAGGCTACTACCATTCGTTCGACAACGACATTTATGAGATTTCGGTGGAAGGCTACTACCGATTCACCCGAAACATGGTGGACTACAAACCTGGTGCCGATTTTTTGCTCCAACCCTACCCCGAAACGCAGATTGTACAAGGTTTGAGCAAAGCTTACGGGATCGAAGTCATGTTGACCAAGAAAAAAGGGCGGCTCAACGGCTGGGTCAATTATACCTATTCACGCACCTTTAACCGCACCTACACCGACCTTCCTTCGATTGAACAAGTCAACAACGGGCATTGGTACCGCGCCAATTATGACCGACCGCACAGCGTCAATACCTCGTTCGATATTAGCATTGACAAACACAATTCGTTTAGTTTTACGTTTATTTATAGCACAGGACGACCTTACACGCAGCCCGTGGGTTTTGTCAATTACCTCAACAATTTCTTTCCGTTTTACGAAGCACGTAACAACAAACGCGTACCTGATTATCACCGTTTAGACTTTGCTTGGAACATTTACAACCCCAGCATGAAAGACCGTCGCTTCCGAGGAAAATGGGCCTTTACGGTCTATAATTTGTACGCCCGTCGGAATGTGTATTCGGTCTTTTTCAAAACCGAAAAGAACATTAGCCAAGCAAAACGTTTGCAGATTTTTGGCGCGCCTATTGTTAGTTTAGCCTATAATTTTGAATTTTGATGATGTCTAATTCAACCCTTTTATATCGTTTTTGTGCCCTTTGTTTCGTTACCTACGCGGCCTATGTTTTTGTGGGCTGTCAATCATCGAGCGAGCCCAAACCGCCTGCCCAATTCCGATTACTAGACGCTTCCGAAACAGGCATTGAGTTTGCCAATACCCTCAAAGCGGATAGCAAGCTCAATATTTTCAACTACATGTACTTCTACAACGGCAGCGGCGTAGGAGCGGGCGATTTCAACAACGACGGTCTCGTTGATTTGTGCTTTACGGGAAACCTGTCGGACAACAAACTGTACCTCAATCGGGGCAAGATGAAGTTTGAAGACGTCACCGCTCAAACCAACATCAACCAAAACAAGGCATGGGCCAACGGCGTGTCGGTAGTGGACATCAACCAAGATGGGAAGCTGGACATTTACATCAGCCAAGTAGGCGGAATCCCGAGTTTGGACGGGCGAAATCTGTTGTTTGTTTGCAAAGAAATTACGGCAAAAGGAATCCCCATTTACGAAGAAAAAGCCAAAGAATATGGCCTCGATTTGAAAGGGCTGGGCACGCAAGCTGCCTTTTTTGACTACGATTTAGACGGTGATTTGGATTTTTTTCAGCTTAATCACTCCGTCCACCAAAACGGTACATTTGGCTTTCGTTCGGCTTTTCAAGGAACACCGCACCCCACGGCAGGCGATAAATTTTTCCGCAACGACAATGGCAAATTTGTGGAAGTTACGCAGCAAGCGCACATCATCGACGACGTGCTGGGTTACGGCTTGGGCGTAGGCATTGGCGATGTCAACCTCGACGGTTATCCTGACATGTACATCGGGAATGATTTTCACGAAAACGACTACCTCTACCTCAATCAGCGCAATGGCTCGTTTGCCGAAGATTCTGAGCGGCAGATTATGCACACGAGTCAGTTTTCGATGGGTATCGACATCGGCGACTTAAACAACGACCTCCTTCCCGAGATTATCTCGCTCGACATGCTTCCCAACGACAAAGAAATTTTGAAGCGTTCGGAAGGGGAAGATTCGTACAACATTTTTAAGTACAAAATCCGCCAAGGCTACAGCTATCAGTTTGCCCGAAATAACCTCCAACTCAACCGAAATGGCCTTTTTTCAGAAATGGGAATGTACGCGGGCGTACACGCCACCGACTGGTCGTGGTCGCCGCTGATGATGGATTTTGACAACGACGGGAAGAAAGACATTTTCATTTCAAACGGTATTCCCAAACGGATGAACGACATCGACTACATTCAGTTTGTGTCGGACGAAGCCATTCAGCAAAAAATGAACAAGGGCGAATTTAACGAAGATGACCCCGACGTGGTGGATATTTTGCCCGAAATCAAACTTCCCAATAAGTTTTACCACAATACCCAAAATCTTCAATTTACTGATTGGCAAAACGCCATTGAAAACGATAAGCCTTCATTTTCTAACGGTGCGATTTATGCCGATTTGGACAACGACGGCGACCTCGACGTGATTGCCAACAACATCAACGACAAGGCATTTATCTACGAAAATCTTTCGACGACCAACGAGTCTATTACCCTTCAAATCGAAGGGAAAACGGGCAACCGCAACGCGATTGGCGCCAAATGTTTGGTATTCCGAAAAGGGGAAGTGATTAGCTACGAGAAGTTTCCCGTGCGTGGTTTTCAGTCGAGCGCTGAGATTCCGTTGGTGGTAGGCGTGGGTAAAATAGCCGAAGTGGATTCACTGCTTTTTGTTTGGCCTAACCAAACCTACCAAGTATTGCGTAAAGGCGAGTTGAAAAAACAGCTTACACTCGTCCAAAGCGAAAACCTGCCCCGTTTTGATTACCAACGTTTGCAAAAACTACTGACGCCCAAAGTTCCTTTTGAAGACAAAACGACGGCATTAACCCTTGACTTTGTCCACCAAGAAAACAATTTTAACGAACTTGACCGCGAAGCACTCATTCCGCATTTGGCCTCATCGGCAGGGCCTGCGGTAGCGATAGCCGATATTAACCACGACGGGCTTGAAGACATTTTCTTGGGCAATGCCCGCGATGCCCTCAGCAAAGTGTATCTCCAAAATGCCAACGGTAAATTTCAGAATTTGCCCCAACCTGCCCTCGAAAAAGACCTGATTTACGAGGATGTGGACGCCCAGTGGGCCGATGTCAACGGCGACAAACACCTTGATTTAGTGGTAGCAAGCGGCGGAAATGAGTTTTTTGGCAAAACGTATCAACTCCAGCCACGGGTGTATTTGAACAATGGCCGTGGCCAACTGACCCGCAAAGAAGATGCCTTCAAAGACCTCTACGTAACGGCTTCGTGCGTGCGTGCGTTCGATTTTACGGGCGACGGAGCGGTGGATTTGTTCATCGGTGGACGCTCCATTCCCAAAGCCTACGGCGACAATCCTACTTCGTATTTGCTCGTGAATGATGGCAAAGGAAACTTTACGGACAAAACAACGCAACTCGCCCCCGAACTGCGCACCATCGGAATGGTGACCAATGTGGAACTAGTGGATTTGAACACAGACCAACGCCTTGATTTGCTATTGTCCATTGAGTGGAAATCCCTAACGGTTTTTCACCAAAACAACGGGCGGTTTGAAAAGGCAACAACCCTTGGAAGCAACCAAAAAGGCTGGTGGAATTTTACGTTGACGCATGATTTTGACCAAGACGGTGATTTGGATATTTTGGCAGGCAATTTGGGGTTAAATAGCCGCATCAAAGCCTCCGAAAAAGAACCTGTTCGGCTGTACGTAGGTGACATTGACAAAAACGACCGCGTTGACCAGATTTTGACCTACTACCTCAACGGCGAAGAAACCTTGTTTGCCAATAAAATGGAAACCGACAAGCAGTTTCCCTACATCAAAAAAGAATACATCCACGCCCGCGATTTTGCCAAAACGTCGGTAGAAAACCTGTTTGGCAAAGATAAATTGAGCAAAATGACCGTGCTAGAAGCCAACGAATTTGCCAACGGTGTGTTTGTCAACGACGGTAAAGGGAATTTCCAGTTTCAGCCTTTGCCGTACTTGGCGCAGTTGAGTCCGTACAAAACAGCCACCATTATCGACGCCAACGGCGACAACCTGCCTGATGTGTTTTTAGGCGGAAATTTTTATGACAACAACATCCAAATGGGGCGGTACGACGCCGATTTTGGTACTGTTTTGCTCAATAAAGGCAAAAATCAGTTTGAAATTCAGCTTTCCAAAGTGCCGATTTACGGGCAAGTTCGGCACATCAAACCGTTTAAAAATTCGGCAGGAAAATTGTACTGGCTGTTGGCAAAAAACAACGACAAAGCCCAAATTTTATCCCTCACAACCCCAACTTTCCGAAAGTTTTAAAACTTTCGGAAAGTTCTTGCGGCTTTACGTATTTTTGTAAAATAGGCAGCCGTAGAATGGCCCAGTAACCAATGAAGCATTCCTCATTATTTATTATTCTTAGTTTATTTTTAGGAGTAAGCGGTTGTCAACAATCCGCTCCTGACGACAACCTGTTTGAAACACTTTCTTCGTCTGAAACGGGCATTGAGTTTACCAATCAAATTCTTGACAAAAAAGAACTGAACATCTTCAACTACCGCAATTTCTACAACGGTGGCGGAGTGGCCATCGCCGATGTCAACAACGACGGCTGGGCGGATATTTACGTAACCTCTAATTTTGAAGAAAATAAACTGTACCTCAACAAAGGTAAAAATCCCGAAGAACGCTGGAAATTTGAGGACATTACGGCCAAAGCGGGCGTAGGCGGCAAAAAGGCTTGGTCCACAGGCGCTACTTTTGCCGACGTCAACGGCGACGGTCTCATGGATATTTATGTCTGCAATGCAGGCAATATCAAAGGCGATAGCCGTGGAAATGAACTATTTATCAACCAAGGCATTGGCCCCGACGGCGTGCCTACGTTCATCGATAAAGCCCCCGAATATGGCTTAGTCGATGGGGGCTATTCGACCCACGCCGCCTTTTTTGACTACGACCGCGACGGCGACTTAGACATGTATTTGCTCAACAATAGCTTTACGCCCGTCAACAAACTGCAATACCAAAACATCCGTACCGTTCGCGACTCCCTCGGCGGCCACAAGCTCTTTCGAAATGAGATGATTCAGGGCAGCAAAGGGCAAGAGGCAAGAGGCAAAGGGCAAGGGGCATCTAAAAACAACCCAATCCGCTTCACCGACGTCTCCGAAGAGGCTGGTATCTACGGGAGTTTGATTGCTTTTGGCTTGGGCGTAACTGTGGGGGACGTCAATGGCGACAATTGGCTTGATATTTACGTCTCCAACGACTTCTACGAACGCGATTATTTGTACATCAATCAACGCAACGGCACCTTCAAAGAATCGTTGGAACAAAGCATGAACCACATCAGCATGTCGTCGATGGGAGCGGATATTGCCGACATTAACAACGATGGGTTTTTGGACGTTTTTGTGACCGATATGCTTCCCCGCGACGATAAACGTCTCAAAACCACCACCGTATTTGAAGGCTACGAACTCACCGAATTTAAACTAAAGCAAGATTATTGGCACCAATACATGCGCAATATGCTGCATTTGAATCAGGGGAATCAGTCGATTAGTAATAGTCCACGGTCGATGGTCGATGGTCCACAGAATACAGTCCTCCCTCCTACTTTCACTGAAGTGGGGCAAATGGCGGGTGTACACGCAACGGATTGGAGCTGGGGCGCGTTGATTTTTGACATGGACAACGACGGCCTCAAGGATTTGTTTGTCGCCAACGGCATCATCAAAAACCTCACCGACCAAGACTACGTAGCCTTTTTGGCCGATAAAGACAATATTCAGGCCATGCTGGAAGGCAGAATGAAGTTCGATTACCGCAAGTTTGTCGATATGATTTCGACCACGCCTATCCCAAATTTTGCCTTCAAAAACAAGGGCAACCTTGCTTTCGACGACAAAGCACCCGCTTGGGGGTTGGCCGAACCTAGTTTCTCAAATGGGGCCGCCTACGGAGATTTGGACAATGACGGAGACTTGGACTTGGTCGTCAACAACAATAATTCTCCGCTCAGCGTGTATCGAAACCACTCGGTTGAAAAACTCAAAACGCACTTTTTACGAGTCAACTTAAAAGGCACAAGCGCCAATCCGCACGCCATTGGAGCCAAAGTATCGGTTTACCAAAAAGGCCAAATGCAGTGTTTGCAACAAATGCCAACGCGCGGCTTTCAGTCATCGAGCGACCTGACGATGGTTTTTGGTTTGGGAAAAAATCCTCAAATCGACTCATTGGTGGTCATTTGGCCCGACGACCGCAAGCAAACCCTCACCAACGTCAAGACCGATACTGAATTGACGTTGAACCACGCCGACGCCCGCGACCTTTGGAAATTTACCCCTCCTCAGTTTACCAACCTACCTTTCAACGACCTTACTTCGGCCTCGGGGCTGGACTTTTTGCACGAAGAAAACGCCTTTGTGGACTACAACCGCGACGGACTTCTCAAACAAATGTATTCGACCCAAGGGCCTGCGTTGGCCGTGGGCGATGTCAACGGCGATGACCTCGACGATGCTTACATTGGCGGAGGGGCGGGAAAACCACGGGCGTTGTTTTTGCAAACAAGTGCGGGAAAATTTACGAAGTCTAACCAAGCCACGTTCAATACCCCTAGCCAAGCCGACGAAACCGCCGCGTTGTTTTTTGATGCCGATGGTGACAAAGACCTTGATTTGTTGGTGGTAAAGGGCGGAAATGAATTTTTACCCAACGACCCCGCCTTGGCCGATGCGCTTTATTTCAACGACGGCAAAGGTAACTTTTCGCTATCAAATACCTTCCCTAAGTTATTGGACAACGGCTCCTGTGTAGCGGCGGCCGACTACGACCGCGACGGCGACCTTGATGTCTTTGTCGGCAGTCGGATGGTATCGGCGCAATATGGTTACAGCCCCAAAAGCCACCTACTCCAAAACGACGGCAAAGGAAATTTTACGGACGTTACCACGCAAACCCTCACCAACGGGCAACTAGGGATGGTTACCGACGCCCAATGGACCGACGTTGACAAAGATTCCTACCCCGATTTGGTCGTAGTCGGTGATTGGATGCCGATTACGGTACTTAAAAATCAAAAAGGAAAATTCCTTCCGCAAACCGTTCCGCAGTCGGAAGGCTGGTGGAACGTCATTGAGCCTACGGATATTGACAACGACGGCGACATCGACTTTGTGGTCGGAAATTTAGGGCTTAATACCAAACTCAAGTGCTCCGAAAAAGAGCCTGCCGAACTGTATATCAACGACTTTGACCGAAATGGCACCGTAGAACAAATCATCGTTTCGTACAATCCTGACGGCAAACCTTACCCGATGGTCTTGAAATCGGATTTGCAAAAAGTATTGCCTGTCATCAACAAGCGTTTTGTCAAACACGTCGATTACGCAGGGCAACCCATCGACGCATTATTTACCAGCGACCAACTCGAAGGCGTTGAGACCAAAAAAGCCGTGCAAGCAGCCTCTTCTTTATTGCTCAACGATGGCAAAGGAAACTTTACGCTGGTGGCGTTACCGTTGGAAGCCCAATTATCGCCCATTTTTGGCATTGTAGCCACCGACTACAACCACGACGGCAAAACCGACTTGTTGCTCACAGGCAACTTTTTCGACGTACTGCCCGAAATAGGTCGCTACGACGGCAACGATGGTTTATTGCTCCAAAATACGGGTAAAAACGCCAGCGGACAACCCACTTTTGCGCCCGTTCGCCCCGCCCAGTCGGGTTTTGCCGTGCGTGGGCAAGTACGCCGCATGAAAACCCTCCGAACGGCCCAAGGGAAGAACTACGTCATTTTGGCCAAAAACAAAGACAAAGTGCAGGTGTTTGGGGTGAAATAAACGAGGATTTACCCTTTCCAAGACCCCATTGCCCGCAATCCAAACGCACCACCCAAGCATAGGACTATCAGGGCAAAGTGGCCGTATAGACCAAAAAGCCACTGAATCAGGTACAAACTTGGGATGGTGATAAAAAAGCCAATGGAAGTCACCAACGTAAGCGCCGTGGCGCGGTAATGCGCGGGTGCATTGAGCGATACCAAGGTCGAAAATTGAGGAGAATCGGCCACTACGCTGATGCCCCAAACAAGCAAAAAAGCCAAAAAGACGGTGAGCGAGTAGGTAAGTAAAAAGACACTTCCTACGCAGCAAAAATACGACACCATCAGTGCCCACCAAGCCGTTCGATGACTTCCCCACCGAAGCGACATTTCGCCCGTAAGAACACATCCCAACGCCCCCGAGGCAATCACCGCAAAGGCAACCAAAGCCACGGGCAAGGAGAGATGCGTACGTTCGTTGTAGCCACTCACAATCACGGGAACAAACGCCCAAAAGGTATATAACTCAAACATGTGCCCAAAGTACCCAAAGGCGTATTTGCGAAATGACTTGTCCCGAAATACCTCCCGTAACACCGCAGGATTAAACCGCCCCGCCACCCGACGGTACGGGCCGTCGCGGAGGAGCAAGCCCACCACGAGCCCACCGCCAACGGCCAACGCCGAGGTCGCTTCAATGACGTATTGCCACGGCAAGGTTAACGAAAAGGACTTGATGGCGTACGGAAACGCCGTTCCCAATACCAATGCCCCCACCAAATAGCCCAAGGCTTTGCCCAATCCTGCTTCGTACCAATCGCTACAAATTTTCATCCCAACGGGATATACACCCGCCAAAAAGAAACCCACCCCCCAACGCGCCAACAACATCGCCGTCAGTGATTCGTAGGTAGCCAACACCGCCAAATTACAGCCCGCCGCCAACAGCGCCGAACCCATAAACACCCGCACGGGCGAAAATCGGTCGGCAATCGAGAAATAGGAATAGGCCAGCGTTCCCATCACAAACCCAAGCTGTACAGCCGTGGTCATGGTAGGCATAAACGCCGCAGTGGTGGGGTGAAATGCCTGTAAAGCAGGCAAGATGGCATTGACGGCAAACCACAGCGAGGTACCCGCAAACTGGGCAATCACCACCAACGGCAAAAGGTACAAAGGGCGTTTCATAGAAGCGTTTCAAAAAAGTTTTTAAAGCTACTCAAAAAATGAATTGCCCACCGCTTCGTTTTTTCACAGTCAATTAGCTCTCTCTTACACGAAGCTTTTTAGTTAACCACATAGATCAGATAGCTTTTGTCCATAGAAAGCATAGCTGTATTTTCTATGTGTTTATTCTCATGTGCTCTATGTGTTAAAAAAACTCTTTTCTATGAACCGCTTCCTCGCCTTTTTCCTGCTCTTTTGGGTCAGTTTTCTACTTCAAACCAGCCACGCCCAAGCTCCCGTGTCGCCCACTGCCACAACCTTGTCAGCGCGGTTTCCTGCCCCTACGGGGTTTCAACGAACTGCCGCTGCGTCCACCTCTTTTGAAGCGTTTTTGCGCCAGCTTCCACTCAAACCTTGGGGAAGTAAGGTGCTCTATTTTGATGGTCGTCCCAAAAACACCCCCGACGTCTATGCTTCGGTCGTGGCTTTAGGCATTGGGAAGAAAGACCTTCATCAATGCGCCGATGCCGTCATGCGATTGCGGGCGGAGTATTTGTTTCAGCAAAAGCAGTTTGACAAAATTCATTTCAATTTTTTGGCCGACGGCAAGCCCCGTTATTTCAGCACCTACGCCAAAGGCGACTATTCGTATCCAACATTTTGGAAGTACCTAGAGTACATTTTTGCGTCGGCCAACACCCGTTCGTTGCACGACGAATTGCAGCCTATCTCCATGCAAAACCTGAAAATCGGCGACGTTTTTATTCAAAAAGGTGTACCTTTCGGTCATGCGGTGATGGTAGTGGACATGGTTCAACATCCTACAACGGGGCAAAAATTGTTTTTGTTAGCCCAAAGCTACATGCCCGCCCAAGAAACCCAGATTTTGAAAAATCCCAACAATACCGCCCTTAGCCCGTGGTATGAACTTAAAAACGAGACGTTGAAAACCCCCGAATGGACCTTTGAACCCAGTGATGTACGACGTTTTAAGGAAAACTAACTAGCCAAAACGATGTCATTTTTCAAGCCTTTTCTTCTTGTTTTTTTTGTCCTACTCAGCCTCACTAGCCGTGCTCAGTCGGAATACCTGCGGGCTTACCCCGACCACATTGTGCGGGCTACGTCCCGAGGCATTGTGTGGAAAGACTCCACCCTCATGCCTTTTGACGACCGACAAAAAAAGACCTTTGCCGAACTTCTCCAAAACGCCGACTTGGAAGATCAACTGGTGCAGAAGTATTCCAAAAAACGCCAAGACAAAGCTCCCCAACTCAACCATGACCCAGGGAGGTTTCGGTACGAGCCTTTTTTCAGAAAAATGTACGGAAACACCGAAGCGGAAGTCCGCAAAAATCTCGTTGAGATTGTGTGGCTTCCCAAGACCCTGAAGAAGAAATTATTGGTATCAAAAATCAACAACGTACACCAGCATTTTCAAGCCGTTTCGGACGAATTGGAACGCCATCCCGAATTGCTCAAGTACGTCGATAATCCTGCGGGGACGTTTGTGTGGCGACTTATCAGCGGCACCAACCGCCTCAGTATGCACAGCTACGGCGTAGCCATCGACATCAACCTCAATTTGTCGCATTATTGGCAGTGGGATTGTCGTTGTAAGGACGAAAATGTACCACTCTCCTACCGCAATAAGATAGCCGCTCAAGTAGTAGAAATCTTTGAGAAACACGGCTTTATCTGGGGCGGAAAGTGGTATCACTACGACACCATGCACTTCGAGTATCGTCCTGAGCTGCTTTTTTAGTCCATAGTTGATGGTCGATAGTCCACTGTCTATAGTCATCTGTGGATTATTGACTAACAACCTCTAACCGTCAACTGTGGACCATGGACTGCTACATCGACAACCCTCAATCCTCTTTCTCCAACTCAAAAATAGCTTCGACTGGTTTGTCGAAGTAGCGGGCAATTTTTAGTGCCAACACAACCGACGGCACATACTTCGACGCCTCCAGCGCATTGATGGTTTGACGCGAAACGCCTACGGCTTCGGCCAAATCAGCTTGCGTCATTCGTTTTATGGCTCGTTCTACGTGAATTGTATTTTTCATACGGCAGCCCTCCTTTCTTCAAAATACGGTTTTACGTAAACAATCCAGTGAAAACGCGCCAAAAACACCAACGGTGCCGTGAGCATATTCCACGATAGTACAGCATAAAACGACAAACTATACGAAAACCAAACTGACAATAAAAAGCCGCCTAAATGCGCATAAAAGGCCCAAAGTAAAGATTCAAGCCGAGTTTTCATGATCCATTCATCATCGGTACGTTCACGTGAAAAGGCTACAAAAAAGAAACTAATGGCTGTAAGGGTCATCAAAATTTCTCCCGCAAGGTCATTGGAGGTTTCATCAAAAAGGGCAGCTAAACTTCCCTTTTCGGGGACTTGTACCAAAGTCCAACGGGAAAGAATGTGTTCGCCATCAAAAAAACTGAGGCTCGGAGATACTTGAAGTATGCTCAAAATTGTCAGGATAAGACAAGGTACAAACAACAACCAACCGATTCTCTTAAAGCGATTGGGCAAAAGTAATTTGGTATCCATAGCTGTTAATAGGTTTTTGTTTGAAAAATTGATTTTCGATTCAAATGTAAAGTATATTTTACATTTAAGCAAATATTTTTTACACAAAGTCAAAAATAAAAGCGCATCGTAATTGGTACGATGCGCTTTTATTACCTTCCCGAAAGCTTTTCTCCCACCTTCCCGAAAGTTTTAAACTTTCGGGAAGGTAATAGATTATTCTCCTCCTGCTTCGCCCGCAGCTCCTGGGTAGGTTACTTTGGCGATTTCCATGTCAATTGTAAAACGGCCAATGCCTTCTTCACCAATCACATCAAACAATTCGACTTGGCGACGGGCGATGTATTCTTCTTCGATTTGCTCTTTCACAAACCACTGCAAGAAGTTTTCGGTTGCGTAATCATCGAGGCGGCGGCTGATGCCTACCAAGCGGTTGATAGCCTGCGAAACCATGATTTCTTGTTCCAACGCTGTTTCAAATACCGAACGAAACGATGGGTATTCTTGGGGGATGCCTACCACCTCAGGCGTGATGGCTGTTCCGCCCATGTCGCAGATAAATTTAAAGATTTTGAGCATGTGACCACGTTCTTCGTCGGCTTGTGCAAAAAAGAAATCGCCGCTGTGGGAGTAACCATTGCGGTCGCACCACGCAGCCATGGCCAAATATTTTGCCGAAGATTCGGCTTCCATTTTCACTTGAGCATTTAAAGCAATTTCTAAATCTTCTTTCAACGAAGTTCGCATACGAACGGTGTCTTTCATAGTTATATTAGTTTGAAATGGGAAGTTTCCATCGTTTTTTTCAACAATACTACATCCTTTGACGCAAAATTGTTCTATTTCAACCCTGCTTCCCTAAAATTTGGAATGAGTCTGAATTTGAGAAACCTACGATTTACAGGAGAGTGAAGGTAAGTAATCTCATTTTCGTCTTTTTAATTGCGTAGCAATCTTCAAACCTAGTCATTGATCATTTTAAACAACGATACAAGTGAGAGTCAATACATGCATAGCAGCATTACTTTTGACGTTGTCTATCAAAGCACACGCTCAGACCAACAAGGCTGTCGCCTCAACGGATTTTAACACTGCCAAACCGTGGACGTACTGGTGGTGGATGGGAAGTACCGTCACCGAAAGCGACATTACGTGGCAGCTCGAAAACTTCGCTAAAGCAGGTCTGGGAGGGGTTCACATCATTCCTATTTATGGCGTCAAAGGACTTGAAAAACAAGCAATTCCTTATTTAAGTCCGCGCTGGATGGAAGTGTTGGCGCATACGGTTCGAGAGGGAAAACGGCTCGGATTAGGTGTGGACATGACCACGGGAACGGGCTGGCCTTTTGGCGGGCCGAACGTTTCTTCCGAATTTGCGGCCAAAAAATGGCAGGTTGTCAACGGCGAAATTCAAAGCGCTCTCACCAAACAGGCCGTCAAGCGCGCGGCTCCTGGGGGTGAAGGACTGGTACTCGATCCGTTTTCGGCCAAAGCCATGCCGCATTATGTGCAACGTTTTGACTCGGCATTTGCCAATTTCAAAGACCGCCCTCGCGCCATGTACAATGACTCTTACGAGGTCTATGGCGCCAACTGGACGGATGATTTTCTGAATGAATTTCAAAAACGGCGCGGTTACGACCTCAAAAGCCAATGGGCGGCCTTCACCGACACCACTACGGCTTTGGTCAAAATCGACTATCACCAGACGCTTTCGGAATTGTTGTTGGAAAATTATGCCAAAAAATGGACCGATTGGTCGCACAAGCAAGGCTTTATCACGCGCTACCAAGCCCACGGTTCGCCAGGCAACTTGCTCGATTTGTACGAAGCCTCCGACGTTCCCGAAACGGAGTCTTTTGGCACAAGTCGCTTGCCTATCAAAGGCTTACGCATCGACGACCAGTACGAGGTGGACCGTTTTGGAACGCCCAATGCCCTTGCCATGAAGTTTGCGAGTTCGGCCGCCCACCTTGCTTCCAAAAAATGGGTAAGTTCCGAAAGCACCACTTGGCTGGCCAATCACTTCAAAGTCTCACTTTCACAAATCAAGCCGCAGTTGGATGAATTGTTTGTATCGGGCATCAACCATTTGTTTTACCACGGCACTACGTACACGCCCCAAAGCGAGGCATTTCCAGGGTGGTTGTTTTATGCTTCCACCAACTACGGCGTTCATTCCCACTTTTGGAAACATTATCCGTTGTTGAACAAATACGTAGAACGTTCTCAAACGATTTTGCAAAACAGCCAAGCCGACAACGACCTATTGGTTTATTTTCCAGCACATGACTTGTGGGCAACCAAAGCCCGTGCCAGCGGAGGAATCCATTTGTTGGAAGTTCACCACGTGGACAAGTGGTTGTTAAAACTTCCTTTTGGGCAACTTAGCAATTGGCTTTGGGACAACGGTTTTTCGTTTGACTTCATTTCCGACGACCAATTGCAGCGCTTTGCGTCGTTGGCTACCAAAAAATACAAAACGATTTTGGTTCCTGCCACCACCTACCTACCCGAAGCGACTCTTTCGCGGCTCGCAGCGTTGTCAAAAGCAGGGGTTAAGGTAATCTTTATGGAACATTTACCCAGCCTCCCGACGGGTTTTGCCCAACAAGCTGAGCGGGCGGCATCTTTCCAAAAACTCCTCCAAACGTGGGCAAGTCAACCATCACACCTTCCAAGTCTTGGAGACTTGGAAGGTATCCTAGCCACTCAGAAAATTCGCCAAGAAACGTGGGCTAAAAATGGTTTGCGGTACATCCGTAAAGTACAAAATGGAAAAGTTGTTTACTTTATCGCCAACCAAAATCAGCTTTTCAGCGAAGGGTGGATTACGCTCGCTACTCCTGCAAAAAAGGTGTATATGTACCAGCCATTGACCGATAAAACGATGGAATTACCCGTTAGAACAGAACAAGGAAAAACACAGGTTTACCTATCTCTCCTTTCGGGTGAGTCGTGTTTTTTGAAATTGGATGCGGCCTTAAACGTTGGAAAGGTTTTGAACCTTTCCAACCCTCAAACTTTCGCCCTGAAAGGCAACTGGAAACTGACTTTCTTAGCAGGAAAGCCATACTTGCCCGCCCCCAAAACAGTTGCTAGTTTGGGCTCTTGGACAACGTTGTCCGATTCGGTTAGTTATTTTTCGGGGACAGCGCGGTATTCATTGACTTTTGACGCCCCTGCAAACATCGAAAAAGCCAGTAAAATCGTATTGGATTTGGGCGATGTCCGCGAAGTGGCCGATGTGACGCTCAATGGTCAAAAAATCGGTACGGCGTGGAGTTTGCCTTTCCGCCTCGAACTGCCCGCTGGGAGTTTGAAAGCCAACCAAAATACCCTCGAAATTGAAGTAACCAACCTCTCGGCCAACTACATGCGCCTCCGCGACACACAGCAGCCCGACTGGAAGAAATTTCAGGAAATCAACATGGTGGACATTCAGTACAAGCCTTTCAACGCCTCAAAGTGGCAAGCTATGCCGTCGGGTTTGTTGGGTGAAGTAACGATGGAGTATTGGCCGAAAAAATAATTTTACTTTTTTTTCTTTTTTCTGCAACGCTACCTCTCTAACCTTCGTATTGGTAAGCAAGAAGATGATTAGATAGATAATCGTATTCGTTTTTATGGCTGTTAGAGAGAGGAAATCGCCGCCGGTTCTACCGACGGCGATTTTTTGTTACGAACAAGCCCTGACTTTCCAACCTTCGGAAAGTTTAACACCGCCACAATTTGGCCCACCATCTTTACCAACGCCTGGCACGCGCACTTCCAACGCCGACTGTGGCGTAGTTTCCAGTTGCTGGATAAGTTCCCACGTAATGCTTTTCAAAGGAATTTTTAGCCGACGGCTCCACAGGGTATCGAGTTGTCCCGCTGCTCGGCCAATGTCGATATAGACAAAACGTTCTTTGGGAGGGCCTTGAGTGAATGCCCCCAGAAAAACGGGCGAACCATCCGCCGAAGGCTTCACGCGTACCGTTGCTTCAAACGTAAGGTCTTCGCCAATTGATTTTTGCTTTTGGAGCGTGACGTAGTTGTGCCCACTCCCTTCCTGAATCCCGAAATCCGTAGCAGGCGTTGGTTTTTCTAAAATAATCCGAAGTTTAATTTCTCGTTCCATGGCTTGGGTTGTTTGGTTTATTTAACAGAGTGACATGGCTTAGCTCAAAAACAGCCATTTTTGCAGCTATCGTTATTCCAAATGAAAAGGAATATATGGATATTTCAGTGGGCGATTAACAATAATAGACGTCAAAAAATTGGTGCCAATATCTAGGAAAAGTCGCTTACCTTCCACTGTTTCCATTAAAAAAAAGCGACCATCGGTTTTTGCTCTATTTTTGACCCTGTACACCTTTCCATCCAACAAAATCAGGTCGTAGTATTCTAAAAGCACCTCCTCTAAATGCCCGTTCCTATTAATCGTACTCCAACTTTTTTGCTTTTCAATCATACAAGTCAAAGCCACATTTACCTGATTAGGTTTTAAAATTTTCGCTTTCAAAAGCCTTGACCAAAGCCAAAAGCTTTCCGAATGCAGCAGTTTGTATTGATTTTTCCCTTCATTCAAAGAATACTCAAACGACATTCCAGTAGGCTCAACTTGGTTAGATTTTCGTAAATCGACCAGATTATCCATACGATTCATCAGATAAACATAAGCACTCATAAACTCCTGAGGACTCTCACGTCCATAATCATAGACTGATTTTATTATTTTACCGTCTTTAACAAAGCTAACTTCTATTGATTCATCGTCGGTATGAGATGCCATGTAGATGTCTTTCAATCCCTTTTTATACCCTGCTGTAAAACGAAACCAAATTACTTTAAATAACTCTTCAGGCAGTTCTCCCTGATAAAGACCTTTTCTAACGGTATGGTCTTCTGCGTAGTAGAACACCTTGCGGTCATGCTGAATAATGACTGACATTACAGGACATGTGCCGTAGCACCCTGAGGAATTGATAACAATTTCATCAAAATCATTTTTCGTAATTCTCGTAAGTTGCACATATTTCGTCTCCTGATGTTTTTCTTTCACAATCAATGTATCTTTTATCAAATCAATTTTGCCCTTAGTTTGCCACTGGATGCTATCTGATTCAAACACCTGAAATTCTTGACTTTCAGAGATTTTAAAACGCTTCCGATTCCCATTATAAAGCTTGACTGTTGAATCCATACGATATGCCCTTTTATTCAGCCAGTAATCTTCAAATGAATAATGTACCAATGAATCTTTAGAATAAAAGAACAATTCATCGTGTAAAGCTCCACCTGTTAGAACAGGCGGGGCAGGGGGCTCTTCTGGGTCAACCTTTATTGTATCTTTAAGAATTTCTTCTCGTTTTACCGCTATCCAATGTCCCTTGATTTTAGCGGTATAATGTGTCTCAAAAGGCTGACATGCAGCAAATAAAACACACATAAATACGTAAGCCTTCCTCATTTTATCAAATTTTATGTGACTAGCTTTCAATAAACAAACCTACCCTCACCTATGAATTGCATCATAGAACTAAAGTCGCACTTTTTATTCAATACAAGTTTAGTAACTTTTCTCTTACTTACCGCGTCTTAAAAACAGCCATCTTTGTGGAGGCTTTGGGAATTGTCGGAGTCTTGGATTGTCTAACGAGTTGTATGAAAGAACAAATTTTAAAACAGTATTTCGGGTACGATACTTTTCGGCCGCTGCAAGCAGAAATTATTGATTGGGTTTCGGCAGGAAACGATTGTATGGTGCTGATGCCTACGGGCGGTGGGAAATCTGTGTGCTATCAAGTGCCCGCCCTCATGACCGAGGGACTTACGATTGTGGTATCGCCGCTGATTGCCCTCATGAAAGACCAAGTGCAGGCCCTGCGAGGCAACGGCGTAGGTGCGGCCTACCTCAATAGTACCCTCAGCAGCAGCGAACAATACGCCATCGAACGACAATGTTACGCGGGCGAAATCAAGCTGCTGTACATCGCCCCCGAAAAACTGCTTACGCCTAGTTGCATGGACTTTGTTCGGGGACTAAAAGTCAACCTGTTGGCCGTGGACGAATCGCACTGCGTCTCGGTATGGGGCCACGATTTTCGTCCTGAATATACCCAACTCCACGTCCTCAAAACGGCCTTCCCCGACGTGCCGATGATTGCCCTTACGGCCACGGCCGACCGCGTCACGCGTCGCGACGTGCTGAAACAATTGGGTATTCCTGACGCGCGCGTTTTTGAGGCATCGTTTGACCGTCCCAACCTCTCGCTGAACGTTTTGCCAGGACGCAACCGCATCAAAGTCATCGAACAGTTTATCCACGACCACCCCAATCAGTCGGGGATTATTTACTGCCTCGCCCGAAAAACCACCGAAGATATTGCCCTCAAACTACGCGCCAAAGGCATCAATGCCCGCTTTTACCACGCCAAAATGCCCGCCGAAGAGCGCTCTGCCGTGCAGGATGCTTTCCTGCGCGACGACGTACAGGTCATGGTAGCGACGGTAGCGTTTGGGATGGGGATTGATAAATCGAACGTGCGTTGGATTATCCATTACAACATGCCCAGCAACGTCGAAAGTTTTTACCAAGAAATTGGGCGGGCAGGCCGCGACGGCCTCAAATCGACGACGATGTTGTTTTACAGCTTTGCCGATTGGATCATGCGCCGCGACATGATTGAAAATTCGGAGTTGCCGCAGCACATGAAAGACATTCAGTTTGCCAAGCTCGACCGCATGAAACAATACGCGGAAGCCGACCACT
Source organism: Runella sp. R5_40 (assembly GCF_057652295.1). Lineage (NCBI taxonomy): Bacteria > Pseudomonadati > Bacteroidota > Cytophagia > Cytophagales > Spirosomataceae > Runella > Runella sp. R5_40. The sequence goes on from NZ_JBYFCH010000002.1 coordinate 326,501, forward strand.
GCCGCCGCCGTATTCTGTTGAGTTATTTCAACGAAACCGTAGAGCGCGATTGTGGCAACTGCGACGTATGCCGCAACCCACGTTCCAAATTCGACGCCACAGTCTCGGCCCAAAAAGCCTTGTCGGCCATTGCCCGTACCGACCAAAAAATAGCGATGGGGATGCTGGTTGATGTTTTGCGGGGTTCGCACAACCGTAGCGTTACGGAACGAGGCTACGATAAAATCAAAACCTTTGGCGTAGGCCGCGACCTCCGCGCCGAAGAGTGGGCCGAATACTTGACCCAAATGCTCAATTCGGGTGTTATGGACGTGGCCTACGACGAAGCGCACTCGCTGAAACTAAACGAGATTTCGTGGCGCGTTTTGCGCGGTGAGCGTAAGGTGGAATTGGTGCGTTTTGAGTCGTACGAAGAAAAACGCAAACGCCAAGAAGAGCAAGCAGAGCCCGTCAAGACTAAGAAAGAAGTCATCCGTGACGAACTCTTTGAACGCCTACGCAAAGTACGTAAACGCTTGGCCGAAGAAGAAAATGTGCCGCCTTTTGTGGTATTTTCCGATGCCACACTCTCCGACATGGCCGAAAAACGCCCCGTCAACCGCATTCAGATGCTTCAAGTTTCGGGGGTAGGCGAAGCCAAAGTAGCGCACTATGGCGAGGCTTTTATCAACGAGATTTTGGAATATGCCCGCGAGAAAACCGCACCAGGCACCCGCATCGTCAGCGGAATGACCTACATCGAAACCTACGATTTGTACAAGCAAGGACTCTCGCCTCAGCAAATCGCTCAGCGGAGGAATTTGAACGAGTTGACGATTTATTCGCACCTAGCTAAACTTTACGAAGACGGCCAAGAAATTGACCTTTGGCAATACCTCACCAAAAATGAGTACCGCGCCATTACTGAGGCCGCCGAAACGTTAGGTATCGCCTCCAATGCCGCCCTCAAACCGCTTTTTGAGCATTTAGAAGGGCATTATGAGTATTATAAGTTGCGAATTGCGTTGGCTTTGTGGGGGAAAAGAAACTGAGTAAAGGATTACCTGCTATGTGTTTTTGTTATATCTAAATTTCCTTTTTAGGAAACTTTTTACCTCTAATTATCATTATTAAATGAAGATTAATTTTGACATCGAATTGCTACCTGAGGCTGTTGATTTTTTAGAGCAGCTAGAGGAAAAAGCACGAGAGAAAATATATTACAATCTTAGAAAATCGCAATTTGTTAATGACAATGAACTGTTTAAAAAACTAAATGATTTCATCTGGGAGTTCAGAACTTTGCATAACAACAAAGCGTACAGGCTATTTGCTTTTTGGGACAAAACAGCAGCACAAAAAACTTTAGTAATCACTACGCACGGTATTCTGAAAAAGACGCAAAAGACTCCCACGAAAGAAATCAAAAAAGCCGAAGAGATTCGGAGACTTTACTTAGAGTATAAATTACAAAAAAATCAACAGACATGAGCCATCAATTCAAAACTGTTTCACTCGATTCGATGTTGGACAAGCACATTGGTGAACTTGGCACAGAAAAACGAGAAATATTTGAGCATGAGTTACGCATAGATCTACTAGGGCAAGCTATAAAGCAAGCTAGAAAAGAGCGAAAACTAACTCAAGAACAACTAGGAGAGCTCGTTGGCGTACAAAAAGCGCAAATTTCTAAACTTGAAAATAGCACTAAAAATGCGCGATTTGAGACCATTTTGAAAGTTTTTGATGCACTAGGTGCAACCATAAATTTCAGTGTAACACTCAATAACCAATCACTTACCTAGTTCACCAAACTCAACATAAACGCATACTCCAACGCAATGTCTTTTAGACGCTTGAAGCGTCCCGAAGCACCGCCGTGGCCTGCGTCCATGTCGCAGTGAAATAGAAGGAGGTTGTCATCCGTTTTCAATTCGCGCAGTTTGGCCACCCATTTGGCAGGTTCCCAGTACTGCACTTGCGAGTCGTGTAGGCCCGTTGTGACGAGCATATTAGGGTAGGCTTGCGCCGTTACGTTGTCGTAGGGACTGTACGATTTCATGTAGTCGTAATACACCTGTTCGTTCGGGTTCCCCCATTCTTCGTACTCACCCGTCGTGAGCGGAATGCTTTCGTCGAGCATGGTCGTGACCACATCCACAAACGCCACCTGAGCCACCATGCCACGGTACAGCGCAGGCGCCATGTTGGCCACCGCGCCCACCAACAATCCACCCGCACTTCCGCCCATGGCAAAAAGCCCCGCCGACGACGTCCATTTTTCTTGAATCAGAAATTGGGCGCAATCAATAAAATCGGTGAAGGTATTTTTCTTATGCAGCATTTTGCCATTTTCGTACCAATTCCGCCCCATTTCTTGCCCTCCTCGGATGTGACAAATGGCAAACGCAAACCCACGATTCAACAAACTCAGCCGTGCCGCACTAAACGACGGGTCGATGGAATAACCGTACGAACCGTAGGCGTATTGGAGCAAAGGCGCGTTTCCGTCTTTCACAAATCCTTTTTTATAAACAACCGAAATCGGCACCAAAGCACCATCGCGGGCAGGAGCAAATAGGCGTTCGGTTTGGTAGTCGTCTTTGTTAAACTCTCCCAACACCTCTTGTTGTTTGAGCAATACCCGTTCGCGGGTTTCCATGTTGTAATCAAACGTGCTGCTCGGAGTCGTGAGCGAAGTATAGCCGTAGCGCAAAGTAGTGGTGTCAAAATCGGGGTTTGTACCCACATAAGCCGTGTAAGCCGCTTCACCAAAATTGAGGTAATGCTCCGTTTGGTTTTGCTGGTTCATCACGCGTATATGCAGCAATCCCTCCGAACGCTCCTGCACCACCAAATGATTCCGAAACACTTCCAATCCCTCAAAATACACCTCTTCACGGTGCGGAATCACCACTTGCCACTGCGTTGTATCGGCATGGGCCGCTTCGGCTACTTGCATCAAGCAGAAATTAAACGCTCCGTTTAGATTGGTTCGGATATAAAAACGGTCTTCAAAATGATCCACGGAATACTCATGCCCCCGTTGGCGCGGCAAAAATGACCTAAATTCGGCCGTGGGCGTATCGGAACGGAGGAGCAAATACTCGGTCATCACGCCATTTTGGTCGGACGAAATCGCGATGTATTTTTTAGATTTCATGCGGTGAAGCCCCAAATAGAATTGGTCATCTTCTTCTTCAAAAACCAGCACATCTTCGGTCGGGGATGTACCCAATACGTGCCGCCACACTTGGTAACCAAGCAAAGTTTCGGGGTCTTTACGAATGTAAAAAACGGTCTGATTATCCGCCGCCCACGCATAGTTTCCACCTTCGGTATCTGGAATCGCCTCGGGGTATAACTCTCCCGTTTTGAGGTTTTTAAAACGCAATGTATATAACCGCCGACTTACGGTATCTTCCCCAAAAGCGGCGATTTCTTCGTTGTCAGAGATTTCGGGGAAGGTAGCATTGTAATAAGATTGCCCTTCGGCCAATTCGTTGAGGTTGAGCATGATTTCCTCGTCAGCGTCCAGCGTCTGGTACTTTCGGGCGTAAATCGGGTACTCACCACCTTGTTCGTAGCGGTAATAGTACCAATAGTTCCCGTCTTTGTAGGGCACCGATTCGTCCTGCTCTTTGATTCTCGATTTCATCTCCACAAACAATGCCTCCCGCAGCTCTTTGAAAAGCGCCATTACCGCCTCCGTATAAGCATTTTCGGCCGTGAGGTAGTCGATTACTTCTTGGTTTTCGCGGTCGCGTAGCCAGTAATAGTTATCAACGCGAACATCGTTATGAATTTCTAATGAATGGGGCTTTTTGTTGGCTTTAGGTGGCTGTATCGTCATAGAAAGAACAGATTTATCGGCTTTTGATTTAAACCGTAAAGTAAGGCAGTTTTTGAGAAATAATTTATTTTTGCTAAAAAACTACGATGATTACTGATATTCACTCACTCGACCCCAACGGTACTTATACCTACGCCGATTACTTGAAATGGCGATTTGAGGAGCAAGTAGAGCTTATTAAAGGGAAAATTTATCGAATGTCACCCGCGCCCAAAATGGCGCACCAATGGGTGTCAGGCCAATTATCCTATCTTTTGCGCAAGCATTTTGACGCGAAGCCCTGTACTATTTTTGACGCCCCATTTGATGTACGCTTACCCATTGGCAACGAGCGTTTTCCTGAGAAAATTTACACCGTAGTTCAGCCTGATATTTGTGTCATTTGTGATGATACCAAACTGGACGAAGACGGTTGTTTAGGCGCTCCTGATTTGATTGTAGAAATTACCTCGGCCTCAACCTACAAAAAAGATTTCAACGAGAAATTCAATTGGTACGAAAAAGCGGGCGTTCGAGAGTACTGGATTGCGATTCCTAGCGATAAGGCAATTCATGTCTATTATCTCGAAAATGGGCAGTACCAACTAGGTGGCATTTACGACCAATTACCCGCACAATCCGTTATTTTTGAGGGATTTGAGGCAGCGTTGGAAAAGGTATTCAGATGAGAAACTGTATTTTGGATATGCGTTATTTTTAAATATTTTTGTAAGAAAAGTAACGATAAAACAATGCTTACGATAGAAATTGAAGATGCTCAATTAGAGCAGCGTATTGCAAAAAAAGCAAAAGCAATTGGCAAATCAGTTCAAGAGTTCATTAAAGAATTGGTGGCCGAAAACGTGACTGAATCCGATGAACTTGGCTTCGAGATTCCTCGCTTGGATGTTCGACAACACGCTAGAATTTATAAACCTGAATTAACTGAAGAAGAAGAAATAGAACTGGCTAAAAACCCTGATGTCAGACCTTTCTCTCATGTAACAGACACGGTAGAATTTGCCCGTCAATTACGACAAAACACCTGGAAACGTAAATGATACTGATAGACTCCAATATTCTTATTGATTACTTCCGAGGGAATAAGATAGCAAAAAGTTTTATTGATGATCATGGTAAACCAAACCTTGCCATCAATACAGTAATCGCAATGGAATTATATCAAGGAGCACTCAATAAGGCTGAATTTGGGAAAATAAAAAAGGAACTCTCCTTATTTTTGATGATAGATATCAATGAGGATATTGCCCAAACGGCACTAAAATTACACGAACGATACGCACTTTCGCACAAAATCAGCATTCCAGATTATATTATCGCCGCTACCGCCCTCGTGTATGACCTTGAACTTCTCACCTACAATCTCAAAGATTTTCGTTTTATCCCTACCTTAAAGGTAAATAGCGATTTAAAGTAAATCTGCACCCGCACAATCCGTGTATTTTTGAGGGATTTGAGGCAGCGTTGGAGAAAGTGTTTCGGTAGACTTTTATCGCCAACTACTCGCTTCAAAGCTCGCACCTACGGGGACGTTGAACACCGCTCCTTGTTCAATTAAAACATTTTTACACTTTGCTGGTTGATTAACCGATATGTTAATAACGTGAGGCGACTTTATGATTACATTTTGGGTAATCGAAGGTACTTGCCCACAACTCCAAATCGTCGGGTCATTCCAATTTCCTGATTTCACTGTTTGGAGTGCTCCAACCCCCATCGAAGTCACTATTACAGGCTCAGAAACACAGGTATTGGCTGGTTCGAACTTCATAATTCTATTATTTCCTACTATCCACCCTGTGGTAGGGTTAGTAAAGTACATACCAGTATTCGTATTAAAATGATACGATTTCTTCCACGTAATACCACCATCCGTCGTTGAAAAGGCATTGTCTGCTCCCAATATCCAACCATTATTTTCATCTAAAAACTGTACCCGAGCATTATAATTATAGAGAAATATAGTAGGTGTATTTGGGCCAATATCCTGCTTAACCCAAGTTGTACCTCCATTAATGGTTTTATAAACTCCCTCTTGTTCAGAAGCTACCACCCAGCCGTTAGACTTACTAGTAAAATGCACAGAGGTAAACGTAGTAGTAGTATTACTATTCTGATATTTCCAGGTTTCGCCACCATTACTAGTCGTAATGATAACTCCACCTTCTCCTACAGCCCACCCTTGGTTCGTATCAATGAAATATACACTTTTAAGGTTTTGAGGGGTAGGACTATTTTGCTTTATCCACGTTAATCCACCATTATTAGTTTTATAAATTCCTCCAAAATCGCTTACAGTCCACCCTATGTAAGTATTTAAAAAATACACACTATTAAACTTAATATAACTATTCATATCACCTACTGGCTGCTGTACCCACGTTTGACCACCATCAGTTGTAGCCAAAATACCATTGACAAAACCAGGGTTTTTACTACCTACTATCCAGCCATGTGTATCATTTACAAAAAACAAATCATAGTAATTATTATCAAGGACTTGAGATGTCCATTTTTTACCTCCATTGATGGTTTTGGCCAAAACCCCATTTCCAACAGCAAAACCTATAGTATCATTTATAAAATGAATATCCCTGTAAAAACGTTGGGGAATTTCGCCTACAGATTTCCAAGTAATAGCACCATCGGTCGTCTGAGCAATAGCTCCATTTGTTCCTACCAATAACCCTTCATTGGCATTTTTCATAAAAAAATTTCTCAATCCAAAAGGAGAATTATCACTTGCTTCTCTCCAAGTCACTCCCCCGTCAGTTGTTTTATATATTTTACTATCACCTCGAATCCAGCCAGTAGTTGAATCAATAAATTGTATTTTGTCCAAGTTATTGACTGCGCTAACGACTTGAGGAATCCAAGTATTTCCTCCATCAGCAGTTTTTAGAACAGTACTATTTTCTCCTACAATCCAGCCGTTGAAAGCATCAATAAAAGTAATACCCTTTAGTGCACTTGTTATATTTAAGTGTCCAGGCATCCAAGTATTACCCGAATCTGTGGTTTTAAGAAGGAGTCCATAACTAGCAGCCACCCAGGCAGTAGTGGCAGATATTGCTTTTACATCATACAACACATTGCCCAATATACTCAGGTTCATTATCCAAGTATTACCCCCATCGGCTGTAGTATAAATATTTCTTCCACTTGCAATCACCCACCCTCTATATTCATCAGCAAACGAAGCAGCATTTATACTGCCTTCAGAATTCAAGCTTTGTGATATCCAACTTTCTCCTCCATCCATGGTTTTTATAATTGTCCCCCTGTATCCCACTGCCCAACCTATTGATGATGATACCATTTTAATACTTGAAAGATGCTCTTTGACCCCACTGGGACGGGGTTGCCAAGTAGCTCCTCCGTCTGTTGATTTTAGAACAACTCCATTGTTACCCACAGCTATCCCCAAAGAAGAAGTGGGAAAAACAACACTGTTTAGATCATTTGGGGTTATTTCACCCGTTTGGCTTACCCATGCCCCTACCAGCATGGGTTCTACTGTATAGCTACCTGCACTTGCATCTGTAAAGGTACGTCCATTGACAGCACTAATAGGTACACCATCTTTTCTCCAAAGAATAGTTGTTGAACTTGATAAATTTTCTGCTTTCAATATTACAGTTTGGCACGGCCCTACGAGGGCACTGTCTATTCGTACTTTTGGTATAACACCAACTCCCATAAACGCTTGGGATGTACAGCTGTTATCATCCTTGCAATAGGCATTATAGGAAGTAGTTGAAGCGGGGCTTACGGTAATACTACTTGTCGTTGCCCCAGTATTCCACCGTAACGTTCCAATACAACCCGCAGCCGTTAAAGTAATGCTACTACCACTGCAAAGTACATTTTGCTGATTATTGCTGGTGATAGACGGAGGCGCTGGCGATAACATATTAAGTATTACCGAATTGGATACACAAGGAGTCGTAACTTTAGTGTATTTCATGATAACACCATTATAACTAAGTCCCCAGCCACTTTGCGTATCCGCAAAGCTAATTTGAGCGAATTTATCATAAAGTCCGATGGGTTGCCATACCCATGTATTTCCCCCATCAGTGGTTTTAAAGACTCCATTGTCATAAGGGCTAGTCACCCATCCTTCGTTGGCACTAGAAAATGACATACTTAAACTGGCTGTTCCAGACCCATAGCTGTTCTGAGCAACCCAAGTACTACCACCATCAGTAGTGTGTTTCATAACAATATCACCACCCACCCAACCATTGTTAATGTCTTTAAAATAAACCAAGGACAAATAATTTGATGTACCAGAGGGCACAGTTGCCCAGTTTTGGCCGCCATCCGTAGTTTTAAGCAAGATACCATTGCTCGATACCACCCAACCAGTATTGGCATCTATAAAATGAAAGTCGTTGATACTGTAACCTGTACTAACAATGCTCCACGTAGCCCCACCATCAACCGTTTTAAAGATATTGGTTCCAGAATTCGATATCCATCCCGTTGTCGCATTGATAAATTGTACTTTTTTAAAATTCCAACCTGAGCCTGCATTTTGAGACGTCCACGTGGTGCCTCCATTGGTTGTTTTTCTAATAGTCCCACTATCTCCTACTGCCCAGCCCGTATCGGCATCCACAAAATCAATACTTCTTAGATAATTGCTTGTACCACTATTTAAAGCCAACCAAGTTTTTCCTCCGTTGGTGGTTTTATAGACTGTGCCATTTTCTCCTCCTAAATAGACTTGTGTAGCATTTATTGCCTCTATGCTTGAAATAGCGGAGGTAAGTGTTTGGCTGAATGTATTCACCCAATTAGTACCCGAGTTTGTTGATTGAAGGATTGTCCCAGCAATGCCCGCTGCAACAACATTAGTTGTACTACTGGCATAAATAGCTTGCAATGGCGAGGAGTTTTGATTAGATATTTCCCAAGTTATCCCCCCATTGATGGTCTTGTAAATAGCGTTTCCAGACGTTAACCACCCCTCCATTGTACTTGTAAAGAAGACCGAAGATCCTCCATTGGAACTTGAACTCCACGTATTTCCTCCATCAGTGGTTCGATATACTTTATCATCAGAAATAATCCAACCATGCGTAGATGAAACAAAAAATACATCATTCAGAAGACCTGTCTCCCCCAGATTCATAGTCACCCACGTTCTCCCGCCGTCGGTAGTCTTTTTGGCCGTGCCGAATCCCACTACCCATCCTTCCAAGGAAGAGACAAAGTGAATATCTCTTTGGTGGTACATACCCGTATTTTGGATAGTCCATGTAGCTCCCCCATTGGTGGTTCTCAAAAGAGTACCCAAAGGAGAATTGACTACTATCCAACCATTATTGGCATCTATGAAGGTAATCTCTTCACAATATCCGCTATAACTTGTGCTCACACTATTTACACTATTCCAACTTAGTCCGCCATCGGTGGTTCTTAAAAGAATGTATTCCCCAGCAATCCAACCGACTGAAGCATTAATAAAATGAACACTTAAAAGATTATTAGTAGTAGGAGAGCTAACTAGATTCCAAGTGATACCACCATTAGTAGTACGCACTATTGTACCTAAATCGCCCACAGCGACTCCTACGTTGGCGTCAGCCATGTGTATATCGTTAAAACTATGACCATGAGGGAGGTGGCTTTGGAACATCCACTCTCCTTGGTGAGGAAGTTCGACCGTATAGCTGCCTGCTTGCGTAGGGATATAAGTATTACCTGATACCCCGTCAATGACATTTCCATCTTTTTTCCATATCAAGGAAGATCCACTAGGTGCTCCGCTGGCAGTAAGAGTAGTGTTCCCTGGTGTAAAGCACTGTCCAGTACTGGAACTCACTGTAATAACAGGCAACACAATTGGCGAAATGCTTGACACTGTCTTTACTTCATTGACAGCACAGGTAGCATAATAAGTGGTCGTCACTGTAGGAACGACAGTAATGGTCGTACTTGTTTCTCCCGTATTCCAGCGCAGACTTCCTGTACAATTGTTAGCCGTGAGGGTGAGGGTAATAGGAGCACCAGCACAAGTGCTTTCAGGCCCTGTAAGTTCAAACGTACTTTGAGCATACGTAGCAGAGCTCCAAGCAACAAAAAACAAGGCGATTAGTAAAAAAACTCTCATACCTATTTTTTTTAATAAATAAGGGGAATTTTTCTCAAACAGGAGTCAAGTCAACTTTTGTACTTTAACTGTTCACTCCCCCTCCTGAAACCAACCCGCATACATGACGTAATTGTTGGCGGTGCGCATAAATACTTCTCCTAATTCGGGGGTAACGTCTTTGAGGTATTTGGCGGGGTTTCCTGCCCAAATCGTCCCTGGAGGAATAATCTTCCCTTGTGTCACGACCGCTCCTGCGGCAATGATAGAGCCTGTTCCGATGTGTACATTGTCCATCACAATCGCACCCATTCCAATCAACACCTTGTCTTCAATCGTGCAGCCGTGAACGATGGCATTGTGAGCGATAGAAACGTGATTGCCAATAATTGTTTTAGACTTCTGGTAAGTACAGTGAATCACTGCTCCGTCTTGGATATTGACATAGTCGCCCATCTGAATGGTATTGACGTCCCCGCGTACGACGGCATTAAACCAAACCGTACAATGTTCGCCCATGATCACCTCCCCGACCACCGTAGCGTTGTCGGCAAACCAACACGTTGAACCATATTTTGGAGAAAGTCCGCGAACAGATTTGATAAGTGCCATAGTGATTGTCGAATTTTTACAAATATAGTAGTCATGCGCGTTTAATTCCGTTTCCTATCAATTTTTAGGGACTTTGTAAACCAACTGTTGGTGGTTAAGGGCTAACTTTTTTCCTTTGACAAAAATTCTTTTGAATGTTCGCCAAGCTATCTCCCCAAACCCGCATTATAGCCACGGTAATCGCCGTATTGCTTTTTTTGTCTTTTCTCATGCGATGGTATGTGTTTGGCATCCAATGGCACATCAACCTTATTTTGATGCTGATTTCGGGGAGTATGATGACTGTTTCGTGGGGATTTTTTAGTCAATTCCACCGTTATTTAGACAAAGTTTTTCCCTATGAACGCGGCATCTTTTTACGCATTATTCCTCAAGTATTAATCACCTTTGGAGTGGTTTATATGCTCTCTTGGTTTGTTATGTGGCGGGTAATAAGTTTGTTTAATTTTGAAGATATTATCAACAAACAATACACAACTTTGGCCCAAGTGGCGGGTTATTTTGCTCAATTTGTAGTGGTAGTTTTACTGAATGTGCTTCACTTGGCTGAGTATTTGTTTCGTAAATGGCGCGAAAATGCACTGCGAGCGGCCGAACTCGAAAAGGAAAAAGCCCAAGTGCAATTCGACAACCTCAAAAATCAGTTGAACCCTCATTTTCTGTTCAATAGCCTCACTTCCCTCGATAGCCTCATCCAAGATAGCCCCGAGCTTGCCCGACAGTTTTTACAGCAATTGTCCAAGGTTTTCCGATACGTTTTGCAGCACAAAGACAAAGGATTGGTATCGCTCCAAACGGAATTAGATTTTATCAAAAATTACGTTTTTTTGCTCAAAACACGCTTTGAAAGCACATTATTCATTGATTTTCAGATTCAATCAGATAGTTATGACAAAAAAATTGTTCCCGTTACCCTGCAAATCTTGATTGAAAATGCGCTCAAACATAACATCATCAGCCAAGAACGCCCCCTGACGATTCGCATCAGTACGGATGGTGCTTACCTGAAAGTAGAAAACAACCTCCAACTCAAAAAGAAAGTCGAAACCTCCAACAAACTTGGCTTACAAAACCTCCGAACGCTCTACGGGTTTCTTACCGATAGCTCATTTGAGACCATTGAGCTTAATGGGAAATTTGTCGCTTATGTTCCGTTGATTGATTAAATCCTCCAACTACCGCCCTATGACCATTCTAATCATTGAAGATGAGCCTTTGGTGGCCAAAAATATCGAAAAACTCGTGAGGGAACTCCACCCCAATGCCCTGCTGCATGGGCCTTTGGCGAGTGTCGAAAACGCGTTAAAGTGGTTTGACGAGCATCCTGAACCTGATTTAATTTTGGCAGATATTCAGTTGGCTGACGGCGTTAGTTTTGACATTTTTCAGGAGCGGCCTCTCAATTGCCCCATCATTTTTACAACCGCCTACGACGAATACGCCATTCGGGCATTTAAGCTCAACAGCATTGACTATTTATTAAAACCTATTGACAAACAAGAACTTACAACCTCTTTTGATAAATTTCAGCGTTGGCAAAAGGCTACCTCCACCGACTTTTTCCCTTCACAACTTCAGAACTTACTGAATGACTTAAAACCTCATTCTCAAAAGAAATACAAACACCGCTTTACGGCGCACCACCAACGTTCGGTAGTGGCGGTGGCTGATGTCCGCATTGCCTATTTTGTCCGTGATGAAGTCATTTGGCTAGTGACCACCGACCACCAACGCCTCATTACGGATTACCAGTCACTCGACGAAATTGAAGACCTCCTTGACCCTGTTCAGTTTGTGCGCGCCAATCGTCAGTACATCGTCCGAAAAGACGCTATCGAGAGTTATCGTACGCACTATTCGGGTAAAATCGAGCTTCTCTTAGCCATTCCTGCCAAAGATGAAATAGTTATCAGTAAAGACCGTGCCGCGAGTTTTCGGGTGTGGTTTGAGGAATAACCACAGACCTGTAAGGTTTTGAAAACCTTACAGGTCTAAGTTCTCAAAACCTTGCAGGTCTATTGTGAAACCTCATTAGGTTTAGTTATTTTTGTGGTATGGAAAAAAATGCAAAAATCTACGTAGCAGGCCACCGAGGAATGGTAGGCTCGGCTTTGGTACGCCGTTTGGAATCAGAAGGCTATCAAAACATCATCGTGCGCACATCACGCGAGTTAGACTTACGCAACCAACAAGCCGTGGCTGACTTTTTTGCCGCCGAAAAACCTGCCTATGTGTTTTTGGCCGCAGCCAAAGTAGGAGGTATCATGGCCAATAATATTTACCGCGCCGATTTTTTGTACGAAAACTTACAAATTCAAAACAACGTTATCCACAGTGCTCACGTGGAAGGTGTGGAAAAGTTGATGTTTTTGGGCTCGTCTTGCATTTATCCTAAATTGGCCCCCCAACCGCTCCAAGAAGATTCGCTCCTTACGGGGCCGCTCGAATACACCAACGAACCGTATGCCATCGCCAAAATTGCGGGCATTAAAATGTGTGAATCGTACCGCAAGCAGTACGGACGCAATTACATTTCGGTGATGCCGACCAATTTGTATGGCCCCAACGATAATTATGACCTCAACAATTCGCACGTACTCCCTGCGATGATTCGCAAATTTCACGAGGCAAAAGTCGAAAACAAACCTTTCGTAGAGCTTTGGGGAACAGGGTCGCCTTTGCGCGAATTTCTTCACGCCGACGACTTGGCCGATGCTTGCGTTTACTTAATGAAAAATTACGACGGCGAGCAGTTTGTCAACATCGGAGTAGGCGAAGATATTACTATTAAAAATCTAGCCGAGCTCATTAAAGCGACCGTTGGCTACGAGGGAGAATTGCGCTGGAACACTGATAAACCAGACGGAACGCCTCGCAAATTAATGGATGTTTCGAAGCTGCACAGCATGGGTTGGAAACACCGCTACGGCCTCGAAGAAGGTATCCGAATCACCTACCAAGATTTCCTCCAAAAACTAGAAGAATACGCTGTTTAACAGCTTTTTAAGGCCCGCAAGTTGCGGGTCTTATTTTTTATGACCGTTTGCTAAATTTCAGTAGCCTATTTGAGAGAGAAAAGTGTATTTTTGGTACGTTATTTTTTTACCCAACTTTATTAAACCTCTAACTCCTTTTCTCGTAGTATGAAAAAACTCTTCAAAATCCTCGGCATCGTCGTGGGCGTTGCCGTTGTTGGTCTGCTTTGTGTAATGGCTTACGTAAAATTTGCCCTTCCAAATGTGGATGCTGCCACTGACATGAAAATCGAACTCACACCCGCACGCGTCAAACGTGGCGAGTACTTGGCCAATCACGTAACTGTATGTATGGACTGCCACAGCACGCGTGACTTCAGTTTGTTTTCGGGGCCTGTAATAGCTGGTACGCTTGGCAAAGGAGGCGAACGTTTTGACCAAACGATGGGCTTCCCTGGTGCTTTTACGTCCAAAAACATCACGCCTGCTGGTATCGGCAACTGGACCGACGGCGAAATTTACCGCGCCATCACCACGGGAGTTAGCCGCGACGGCCACGCGTTCTTCCCTGTCATGCCTTACCCTTATTATAGCAGCATGGACGACGAAGATGCCAAAAGTATTGTGGCGTATTTGCGCACGCTTCCTGCCATCGACAACAAACCTGCTGACTCTAAAGCCGATTTCCCGTTTAATTTTATTTTGAATACCATTCCCAAAAACGCCCAACCCACCAAGCGCCCCGCCGAAACCGACCTCGTGGCCACTGGAAAATACTTGGTACACATCGCGGGTTGTGCCGAATGCCATACTCCCGCAGAAAACGGTCAAATTATTGCCGAAAAGATGTTTTCTGGAGGTCGTGAATTCCCTTTGCCTACAGGAACTGTCGTGACTCCCAACATCACGCCTGACAAAGAAACTGGCATTGGTAGCTGGACGAAAGAATCGTTTGTAGCCCGTTTTAGGGCCTATGCCGACAGTTCTTACAAACCGCACAAAATAGCTGCTGGGGAGTTTCAAACCATGATGCCTTGGACGATGTACGGGGGGATGGAACCCAAAGATTTGGAGGCTATTTATGCCTACTTTATGACGTTGAAACCAATCAAAAACGCCATCCCTGCCAAATTTAAAGCCAATACAATCTCAATGCGCTAGCCCTACTTTGAACAGTGTTGTGAGTGGGGTTTCTCAAAACCCCACTCCTAGATTTCTTAAAACCTAGTTTGAATGCCGAAGTTTTTTGTATATTGGCTCAAAAACACCGCCATGACCAAAAAATCCAGCTATTTCTTCGCCCTCGCAGTCCTCCTCAGTTCGTTCGTAGGTTGTACTCCCAAAGAAGAAAAAAACGACGCAACCACCACCACTGAAGTCGAAACTTTTACCTACGACTTTGCCACACCTACCCAGCGCTACGACCTTCCGAAAGTTTTACGGGAAATTTCTGGATTGTCATTTTACAAAGACAACCAACTCCTGTGCGTCCAAGACGAGAAAGGCGAAGTATTTGTCTATGACTTGGTGAAACAAGACATTATTGAAAAGCACCTTTTTGACAAACCTGGCGACTACGAAGGGGTAGAAGTAGCCGAAGGAGAAATCTACGTCTTACGCAGTGATGGAAAACTGCTCAATTTTACCATGGGTAGCAAAGAAACCCGCGACATTGAAACCAATCTACCTAAAAAACTGGACGTTGAGGGTCTGACTTACGACCCTGTTACTAAAAGGTTATGGTTGGCCGTGAAAGAAAACCTCAAAAAGGACAAAAAAGGAGAAGGGAAAGTCATTTATTCGTTTGACTTAAAGCGCCGCGCCGTTTATCAGCAGCAAGAAATAACCGAAAAAAATCTCGAAGGTTTTGGGTTAAAAGGCAAAGAAGTACGTAATTTTAAACCCTCAGGGATTGCCTTTCACCCTAAAACGGGCGAAGTATATTTGCTAAGTTCGGCGGGGCATCGGCTCATTGTCATGACACGTGAAGGGGGCTTACTTCAAAACATCCCGCTCGACCCCGCGCTGTATCGTCAACCCGAAGGTATTTGTTTTTCACCCGACGGGACGCTTTACATTTCAAGTGAAGGCGATGGGAAAGATGGGTATTTGCTCAAATTTGAACCGAA
The DNA here is from genome assembly GCF_057652295.1 of Runella sp. R5_40. NCBI lineage: Bacteria > Pseudomonadati > Bacteroidota > Cytophagia > Cytophagales > Spirosomataceae > Runella > Runella sp. R5_40. Next base: position 342,149 of record NZ_JBYFCH010000002.1, read on the forward strand.
GAAGTCATAAAAAAACCTCCCGAAAGTTTTAAACTTTCGGGAGGTTAGACCTGTGAGGTTTTAGAAACCTCACAGGTCTGGTCTAAAAGCTAAGCTGTAACAGCTACGAGTTGCTCCAAAATAAAACGCCCGTCGATGTTGCCAAGGGCTTCGTCCGAAGCGCGCTCAGGGTGAGGCATCATTCCGAATACATTTTTACCCGCGTTGGTAACGCCCGCAATATTTTCCAAACTACCATTCGGATTAGCGAGGTCTGTGATAAGGCCATTTTCGTCGCAGTAACGGAACAACACTTGGTCGTTGTCGTTGAGGCTTTTGAGCGTATCGGCATCTGCAAAATAACGTCCTTCACCGTGTGCAATCGGAATTTTATAGGCTTTAGGCTCCAAGCCAGCTGTCAGCAATGCCGATTGGCTTTGAGGTTGCAAATACACATTACGACAAATATATTTTTGAGAACTGTTGCGAAGCAATACGCCCGGTACAAGCCCTGCTTCCGCCAAAATCTGAAAACCATTGCAGATACCCATCACATAGCCTCCGCGATTGGCATGGGCAATAACCTCATTCATAATGGGCGAAAAACGCGCAATAGCGCCCGTACGAAGGTAATCGCCGTACGAAAATCCACCTGGCAAGATGATAAAATCACACCCTTGAAGGTCGTGGTCTTTGTGCCAGAGTTTGATAACTTCTTGTCCTAAATTGACCCGCAGCGTGTACACGGTATCATCGTCGCAATTGGAACCAGGGAAAACTACTACGCCGAATTTCATAGAATAATCGAATAGATTGAGCAGATGAGTGATTAACTTGCTGCTGCAAAGTTACGGTTTTCAGTGGGTGATTGATAACAAAACTTCACGTAACTTTGAATGTATTTCAAAAGGAGTGCGTTAAAAGACAATACAAACAATCGTTTTATAGTGACTTTCGAAGAATTTAACCTCAACCGCCAACTTCTCAACGCCATCGCCGATGCAGGTTACGAGACGCCTTCGCCCATCCAAGAGAAGGCGATTCCGCTGGTATTGCAAGGCCATGACGTGCTAGGAATTGCCCAAACGGGCACGGGAAAAACAGCGGCTTATTTGTTGCCTATCCTAATGAAAATCAAATACGCGCAAGGAGAAACACCTCGTGCGCTTATTCTAGCTCCCACGCGCGAGCTAGTGATGCAGATTAATGCTGCCGTTGCGGAGTTAGGCAAATATACCGATTTGCGCCATTTGGCGTTGTACGGCGGCCTCGGCCCCAAAACCCAAATCGAAGCGCTTCAAAAAGGAATAGACATCATCGTCGCGACCCCAGGGCGCTTCTTGGATTTGTACCTGAGAGGTGAAATTGGAGTTAAGCAACTTTCGGTACTCGTACTCGACGAAGCCGATAAGATGATGGACATGGGTTTTATGCCCCAAATCAACCGTATTTTGGAAGTAATTCCGCGCAAGCGCCAGAATTTACTATTCTCAGCGACCTTTCCTCCCAAAGTAGAACGCCTTTCAGAAAACTTCCTCGAAGCCCCAGTACGCGTTGAAGTAACGCCTCAGGCTACCACTGCCTCACGGGTGGAGCAGGTCATGTACGAGGTGCCTAATTTTAGGACTAAAATCAACCTCGTAGAGCATTTTGCCCAACATGCCGAAGAGTTTCAGCGCGTCATCATTTTTGCCCGTTCCCGCGAAACTGCGGAGAACATTTATAAGTTTTTGAAGCGTAAAGTCGTTAATGAAGAAGAGGTACGCGTTATTCACGCCAACAAAGGCCAAAACACGCGTATCAACTCGATGGAGGCTTTTAAAGATGGCAACGTTCGCCTCCTGATTGCCACCGACGTGGCCGCCCGCGGTATCGACGTTTCTCAGGTAAGCCACGTGATTAATTTTGACGTGCCGCTGATTTACGAAGATTATGTTCACCGCATTGGACGCACAGGCCGAGCCAATCAGGAAGGAAACGCGATTACGTTTATGACGATTGCGGACGAATACCACATTGCCAAAATCGAAACAATTATTCGGATGAAGATTCCGCGTATGCCACTTCCTGCCGAAATTGACGTTCCCGAAACGCCTTTTGAAGAACAACAGGAATATTTACGCGAAATCGACGCACAACGTAAAAAAGAAGACCCCACATTTAAGGGCGCTTTTCATGAAAAGAAAAACAAAAAAGTTGTAAATTCGAAGCCCACAAAGAAGACATCCACACCCACAAAGAAGCATAAAAAGTACGACCGACGAAAAAAGTAACAGTCCATACAATAACAGATTAACAATGAGCGTTTTTAATGACGTTCCGACGAGAAGGTAGCGATGAAAGAGATACTGTCATTTAGTCAATTAGTTATTGGGTCATTCGTGGTGATGTTGGTTCCATTTTGGGCCGAGGCGCAGACGATGCAATTTGTAAGTAGCAACCGACCTGCCGACACAAGCACAAAAAGCTCAACCGAGGCCACTACGGTGGTGAAGAATCTTCACTTAATGCCACTTTTTGGGGAAACCAGCAAGAGCATTGAACACATCGAGTTTGAGATTAATTTCCTGAGCGAGTGTGATCAAAACTTTACCAACCGCGCCGAAGCAAGCCAATTTTTCTCGGCAAGAGGATGGGAATACCTGCAAGAAGGCGATTTGGATACGGCTTGTTATCGTTTTAATTTGGCTTATTTGCTCGACAACAAAAACAGCGATTGTTTTTGGGGCTTGGGAGTCGTCTGTTTTCAAAAAGGACATCTTACCGATGCCGAACGAATGCTTCGCAAAGGAGCTGATATTGATTCAACCAACGTAGGGTTGTTGGTGGATTTGGCCACCGTTGATTTGATTCATTTCAAAGAAACCAAAGAAAACTGGGAGCTCATAGAAGCGGAACAAATCTTAAAACGGGCTTCAAAATTAGATTCCGCTTCGGCCAATGTTTATCTTAAATTATCGGTCTTGGAATTTCATAAAGGCAACTATGACGCTGCATGGGCTAATCTTCACAAGACAAGACTACTCGATATTGAATTGCTCGACTACGAGTTTATGCGAGAACTGCTGGCCAAAAAATGCGACCCGCAGGGAATATTTAGCACACAAAATTAAGACTGAGGCACCAATTACCTCACCCCCTCAATCCCCCTCACCTGATAAGGAGAGGGGGACTTTTTTTAAGCCCTTTATGATTCAGGAAATTTCGCCCGCTCAAACCTACCCACTTCGCCACCAAGTATTATGGCCTGACAAACCCGTTGAGTTTGTAAAAGTACCCGACGATGAGCAAGGGATTCATTTGGGTTATTTTTTGGATGAAAAGCTGGTTTCGGTCATTTCGTTGTTTATGGATGAACACAAAATCGCGCGATTCAGAAAATTCGCCACCCATCCCGACATCCAACGCAAGGGCATTGGCAGCCAATTACTGAAAGCTACTTTTGAACGAGCACAATCCGCAGGAGCTTCGACGCTTTGGTGCGACGCCCGCCTCGATGCCCAGCCTTTTTACGAACGCTTTGACATGAAATCCGAAGGGGAAGTTTTTTACAAAGGTGAAATTCCTTACGTCAAAATGGCTATTTCCTTCTAGCTTTTCATTTCCTTCATCAATTGTTGGAGTACATCCACAAACTTTTCCGTGTATTCGCGTTTGGGCGTGGTATCCCAATTGCCCACGAGACCGTTTCCTCCCAAATAAATTCCGTCTTTGCGGGCAATGATACTCGCCCCTTTGGTCGTAAGCTTATAATTAATTTCGGGTTGGGGAATTAGGCAGGCCAATTGCCCCGAAATCGGCGTAAGCTCTTCGTCGTTGAAAATGGGCTTGGCGCCTAATCCCATGCAGTTTACGATACATTTTTCAGGAAGTGCATCCAAATCTTCCAATTTCTTGATTTCGTGCACCTTAATTTTCCCTCCTAACATTACAAATGTGCTCATTTGGTGGTGTAGATAGCTCGGAATATTGAACATCATATTGGAACGCCAACTGACGTATTTATCCTTAAACGGATGTTGTTTAGCGGAAAGCTCTTGACGTTCGGGAATCAGGCCTGACAAATGAAACGCCTCCCCGCCCTGCGCCAAATCCGTAGGAGCTAGTTGGCGCTCGGGAAACACATTGTACTCGTCCACCCACATAGCAATGTCGTTGATTCCCAACAAAAACTGAAACGTACGAAACGAAAAACGGGTAGCCTCTTCCCACACTTGTTTAAATTCTGGCTTAGCTACTTTGGGGTCGCACACGCGCGAGGCGGGCGACCATGTTCCTGTCGCCACGCTACTGGTGACGTTTGGAGGTAAATCTTTGGTATAAATCGTTACTTCATACCCTTTTTCTTGGAGCAATCGAGCCGTTGCAAGCCCTACTGTCCCACAACCAATGACCGCTATTTTCCGCTCTCCCGTCGATAAAACTAGCTCCCGAGCCATGTTACCCGTTCCCCATGACAACGACCAACCGCTACCTCCGTGCCCGTAGTTGTGCACAATGGTTTTTGAACCTAGCTCTTCTTTGGCTATTCGAGGCCCTGACGCCCGAAAAGGACGCAACCCCACCGTTTCTTTGACAATGCGGTCAAGCGAGAGTTTGAGTTTTGGAATCGAGTGATAGGTAGTAGTTGTACTGGGTTTTGTTGCACAGCTGGCCATTGCGGACGCAGCTCCCATCCCCGTTAGGGCAGCCGCACTGATAAAATGACGACGATTCATCATAGTCGAAGTGTGTGAAAAGTTAGACAGTGGTTGCGGCCAAACAAAAATAACATCTTACCCAAGCATCTCAAATGATTTTATTGTTATTTTCGGTAAACAAAAAATTTTATTTTGTTTACAAATAAAAAACGTACAATTTTTTATCCATTCACTCCAATTTTAGCCCTTATGAAACCTTCTCTACTTCTACTTTTTCTCAGTCTGTTTCCGTTTCCAATCATTGCCCAAACGGTCTCCTTTTATGGCAGTCCGACCTCTCCAATTTCTTCGGGGGCAGTGGTACCCGCGGGCAAACAGCTTCTCTGGACCAGTGGCGTCACCGCAGGAGTCGCCGACAGTACGGCGGCCGAAGGTTCTTATGCCCGTTTTGGAGACACTAAAACGCAGGCTATCAACATCTTAAAAAACCTTGAAAAAGCTGTAAAAGCCAAAGGACTTACGTTCAAAGACGTTTTGATGCTTCGTATTTATATTACTCCCGACCATTTTAAAGGCAACAAACACGATTATCAAGGTTGGTTCGACGCCTACGCTCAGTATTTTGGCACCAAAGAAAATCCCACCAAACCCACCCGCTCTACCCTGGGCATTATGGCACTTACCCATCCCGACAAGTTTATCGAAATCGAACTGGTAGCAGTGTTTCCATAGCGTAGTGTTAGAAAATCGAGGTTCGTCTCTTATGGTACTAAACCTCTTATTTTCTCTGCTCATGCGTCTGTTTCTTTTTTCTTTCGCTATCTGTTGTTGCCATTTTGGCTACGCCCAAAACTGGTACAAAGGCAATTTGCATACGCACTCGCTCTGGAGCGACGGCGACGATTACCCCGAAATGATCATGGATTGGTACAAAAACAATGGCTATCATTTCGTAGGCTTGTCTGACCACAATACGTTTCAAGAAGGCGAAAAATGGGTCAATGTGCCCCGCGTTCCTGAGCGCCGACGCACGTTTGAGCGTTATCTTCGCACCTTTGGTCCCGATTGGGTGCAGTATAAAAAAGGGCCGAATGATTCCCTTAAAGTTCGGCTCAAAAACCTGAGCGAATACCGCTCGTATTTCGACGAAGCAGGCAAATTCCTCATTTTGAAGAGTGAGGAAGTATCGACCAGCTACGACAGCAAGCCGATTCACATCAACATGACGAATGTGCAAAACCTCATTCGTCCCCAACGCGGCAATAGCGTGGCCGAAGTAATGCAAAACAACATCGACCTACTCGTTGCGCAACGTCGCCAAACGGGTCAGCCGATGTTTCCGCACATCAACCACCCCAATTTCTTTTACGCCATTACTGCCGACGACCTCATGAAACTGAGACACGAGCGTTTTTTTGAGGTGCACAACGGCCACCCACTGGTCAACAATTACGGCGATGCCAAACGCGAAGGAACCGAGTCGATGTGGGATAAAATCAATACGCATTTTGTGCGCCAAGGACGCCCGCTGATGTACGGTCTTGCCACCGACGATAGCCACAATTATCAGTTTTTTGGACTAGAATACAGCAATACAGGGCGTGGCTGGGTGATGGTCAATGCGCCTTCACTTTCGCCCCGCGCCCTCATCGAAGCCATGGAAGCAGGGCGTTTTTACGCTACTTCGGGCGTCGAACTTGTTTCTTTGCACCAAACCCCCACGTCGTTTTCGTTTCGGATTAAAACCGAACCTGACATTTCGTACACCATCCAATTGATTGGCCTTAAAAAAGGAAAAGACAAAGCGGAAATCTTGCGGGAATTTAAAGGTACCGAAGCAAGCTACACCCTAACGGATGATGATTTATGGGTACGCGCCAAGATTATTTCTTCCAAAGCCAAATACAATCCGTACAGCGCGGGCGAGCTCGAAACGGCTTGGGTTCAACCGATTGCTCATTTGCAGATTCCTGCCCCCAACCCCAACGTAGTAGCGTTGCCCAATGCTCATGCGCACAACGATTACGAACAGTCACGGCCATTGTGGGATGCCCTAGAACAAGGTTTTACGAGCATTGAAGCCGACGTGTATCTCATCAATGATACGTTGTTTGTCTCGCACGAACGCCCAAGCTTCAACAACGCCGCTACCACACTCGAAAACTTGTACTTAAAACCGCTTACTGAGCATATTCGCCAAAACAATGGCCTTGTCTATCCCAACTACAAAGGCCCCGTTTATTTGATGATTGATTTTAAGACAGAAGCAGAAAGTACGTACAAAGCTTTGGACAAACTCTTGCAGTCGTACCGAGGTATCCTTACCTCGTACAAGGAAAACACACCTACCAAAGGAGCTGTCACTGTCTTTATTTCGGGAAATCGCCCCATCGAAACGCTTCAAAAAGCCAAAACGCGGTTGGCTTCCTTCGACGGTCGTCCTGCTGATTTGGGCAAAAAATTGAGTCCCGAACTCATGCCCGTGGTCAGTGATAACTACAACAATCATTTGACGTGGCGCGGGAAAGACGAGATGCCCGCCGAGCAGTTCCAGAAGTTACAGGCGTTGGTACAACGGGTACACAAAGAAGGTAAAAAACTCCGCTTATGGGCGTGCCCCGAAGACCCTGCCGTATGGGCCAAGCTCCGCGAAGCAGGCGCTGATTTCATAAGCACCGATCAGCTGGAGTTGGTGAAAGAGTTTTTGAAGAAATAGTTTTTTGATTCTAACGATGCTGCTGACGGTACTCCACAGGCGACATACCAACGTATTTTTTGAAGAGTTTGGCGAAGTAATTGGGATACTCAAATTTCAACATATACGCTATTTCGGACACCGAATAAGCCGTGTGTAAAAGGTATTTCTGTGCTTCGCCAATCAGGTTTTGGTGTACTAACTCTATGGCCGATTTTCCTGCAACCGCTCGACAAATACGATTGAGATGAACTGGCGTTATATTCAATTCATCAGCAAACTCAGGAATACTTTTGGGATAGTCCGAACGCTTGACACTTTGCTGAAACTTACGAAAATAACTCATCATCAGCGAGTCGCTCGTTTGGGTTTCTTGCTTAGTGAGGCGGTGCAAATGAATAAAAAACTGAGTCAAAGAAGCTCTAAGCATGAGCAAACGTTCGGGTTGTTCTCCAAAAAGCTCGCCCTCAATTTGAGCAAGCAGTTCCAGTATTTTTTCAAAAGGTAATCCTTCATCAAAACGCGTGAGTAGTCGGATTTCGGAAAACGTTTGCCACATCGGACTTGATGTTTTAAAAATAGCCTCAATGATGCTATCCGAAATGGTCAAAATTTGCCCCCGAACATCGGGGGAGTACATAAGCCCGTGCAGCAGCGTTGGAGGAATCAGAATAATGCAGGGGGCCGTTAGCTCATGTACTTGGGTCGCTTCTTGAAAAGCTAAGAACCCATTTTCAACAATAAACACCTGAAAAAGACTGGAATGAATATGAGGTTTGATACGCCAATCAAACGTTTGACTGCGCGTAGCAATCTGTTCTAAAAATAGATACTCCGACGAGTACCTTCCCGATACATCACCGTACAGGCCGTCAAAATGGAGAATCGTTTTTTCACTCATACAATAGCTATGTTCGATTTGTATCTATCAAAGTAAAAATAGTCTCACCATAATTCCAAGAGAAGACCTCACCTTTGTTGCATCAAAACAACCTTTCATTCTCTTGCATTTATGAGATTACTTACTTCGCTGAAGCAACTGCCTACGCAGCTAGGCACTGCTTTTCGGTTGTCCTTTCTTTCACACCTAATACTCCAAAGTTTCATTTTAACTGGCCTGCCACGTACCTCTTACCCTCAATCACTTATTTTCAACCCTTCCTCTTTTACCACACAATCCCAAGAAATAAATGGGACAACCATTGCCGTACGGGCTTACGAGAAAATCATCTACGTTGCCCAGCCCGTTGATACACTATACCAAACCCTGAACATCTACATTCCAGAAGAATACTTCAACGGTGGTAGTATCAACGGTTACACGGCCAAAACCGCGCCGATATTTTTCCCCAACAAAGTCGGCGGATACATGCCTGCCCAGCCTGCCACTTTTAAGCCTCAAGCCCAGCGTGGCCCCATGCCTGGAGGCAATCAAAATACAGTAGTAGCAGCTTTAGCAAAAGGCTACATTGTGGCCTCGGCTGGAGCAAGAGGCCGAATAACCACCAATGCCCAAAAAGAATTTACGGGCAAAGCCCCTGCAGGCATCGTTGACCTCAAAGCGGCGATTCGCTACTTAAAATTCAACGACGCTGTCATGCCAGGTGACGCCAATAAAATCATTTCCAACGGCACAAGTGCGGGCGGAGCCATGTCCACTTTATTAGGCGCTACAGGAAACCACCCCGACTATGAGCCTTACCTCAAGGCCTTGGGAGCGGCCAAAGCAACCGATAACATTTTTGCGGTGTCGGCTTATTGTCCCATCATCAATCTCGAAAATGCTGACATGGCCTACGAATGGCAATTAAACAAAATTCATGCGTACAAAAGTCGCGGCAAGGAAGGAACATTGGATGAAACCGCCCTCAAGATTTCAAATGAACTCAAAAACGCCTTTCCTAACTACGTAAACGCTCTAAATTTAAAAGATAACACCAACCAAAAACTAGCGTTGGATGCCAACGGCGAGGGTAGTTTTAAAGAATGGATCAACGTCTATTTGATGGCTTCTGCCCAAAAAGCCATCGAATCGGGCATTGATGTATCAAAACATACTTTCTTAAAAATTGAAAATAGCAAAGTACTTTCGGTAGATTTTGATGGGTACATGACGTACTTGGAACGAATGAAAACCCCACCTGCCTTTGATGCGCTCGACGGTGCTTCTCCCGAAAATCAATTGTTTGGCACGACCACTATTGACAAGCGCCATTTTACCGCTTTTTCTTTTGAGCATAGTACCAATACCACTTTCCCGATGGCTGATAAACAGCAGGTCAAAATGATGAACCCTATGCCATACATTGGCGATAAAAAGGCCAAAACAGCTACCTACTGGCGGGTGCGTCACGGTGCCAAAGACAGAGACACGGGGTTTTCCGTACCCGTTATTTTGGCTACTACCCTTCAAAACAAAGGCTTTACCGTGGATTTTGCCTTGCCTTGGGACAAACCCCACAGCGGCGATTATGATTTGGCCGATTTATTCAATTGGATGGATAACATTTGCAAATAACGTACAGACAAGGCATGCCTTGTCTCTCCATGCATGCCTTGTCTCTCCACGCAAACAAATTACAGATGAACAATATTACTTGGGAACTCGCCCACTTAGCCCACGTCGAACTTCTTACCCCTAAATTGGACGAAAGCATTCGCTTTTTTCACGAGGTGCTAGGGATGTATATCACCGATATTAGGGGGGATTCGGCTTATCTACGTGCTTACGACGATTACGAACATCATACCCTGAAACTTACCGCCCACAAATATTCAGGCATGGGGCACTTTGCGTGGCGTACACGCAGCCGCGAGTCGCTCGAAGCTCGCGTTAAGGCCATTGAAACGACGGGTTTGGGCATGGGCTGGAAAGAACACGAATGTAGCTACGGCAAAGCGTATCAGTTTCGCTATCCCGATGGCCACCCTTGTGAATTATATTTCGACACCCATAAATACTGCGCAGAAGGCGATAACCAATCCGCGCTGAAAAATACGTACAGCCGTTTTCCTGGCCGTGGTATGAATGTCAGACGCCTCGACCACCTCAACTTATTAGCAAAAGACATTCACGCCTTTCAAGATTTTCAGTTTGGAGTCTTAGGTGGACGAATGACCGAAACCATTGTCTTTGAGGATAGCCCTAAAGGAGTTTGGGTATCGGTCAATTCAAAGTCATACGACCTCGCTATTACCGAAGACCACTCGGGTCTAAACGCCCGTTTTCACCACCTTACGTATGCAGTTAATAGCCGCGAAGAGGTATTGCTTGCCGCCGATATTGCGCTCGAAAATGGAGTATTTATCGAAACTGGGCCACACAAGCACGCGATTCAGCAAACCTTTTTTTTGTACATCTATGAACCTGGGGGCAACCGTATCGAAGTTGCTAACCCAACCGCCCGCCTCATTTTAGACCCCGATTATGAAACCATTGTTTGGAACCGCGAAGAACGTATGAAAGGCCAAGCATGGGGACTAAAAACCGTCGAAAGTTTTCACACTCGGGGTACGCCTATGCCTGAAGAACTGCTGTGAGCGCTAAGACATAAACGATGAGTGATAAGTAACACAAATTGCACATGATAAAAACCCACAGTATGAAATCAACACCCGCAGAAAGAAGTCGGAGGAAGTTTCTTTTTTCTTTGACAGGTATCAGCTCGGCACTTATGCTCCCCCATTCTTCTTGGGCTTGGGCTACGGATGAAATTGACCCGCGAGTCGCCAAAATTGTGGCCGAAACGATGACAATTGACACCCACAGCCATATTGATGTCCGTATTTACGCAGACCAACCCCTACCCACGTACGATTTTGTTGCTGATTTTAAAAAATCGGGCTTAGCTGCTATCTGCATGACGTTTGCGGTAGATTATCAAAAACTGCAAAACCCTGGCGATGCCTACAACCGTTTTATCAATGGTTTGGATGCTACTGACCAACTGCTTCAGGCAACTAACTTGACGCGCTCGTTGAACTTAGCCGATCTTACATCTTCCTTCAAGAATAAAAAACCAGCCGTCATTCAATCCATAGAAGGCGGACACTTTCTTGAGGGACAGATAGATAGACTCAAAATCGCCTATAATAGAGGACTGAGGGTATTGGGCTTACTGCACGACAACCATGCCTCTGTCCCATTGGGAGATATTTATACCAAAACAGCAGAATACGGTGGACTGACACCGTTTGGAGCCCAAGTCATCAAAGAATGCAACCAATTAGGTATTCTAATCGACTTGACCCATTGCGACAACAAAACCATTGACGACACCCTCAAAATTTCTACCAAACCCATCATGATTAGCCACACGGGATTGGATACTCAGCTAGGGCTCAATGCCAAGTTGGCGCAAATGATGAAACCTCGACTCATCAGTAAAGAACAAGCCAAGATTGTGGCCAATGCGGGCGGATTGATTGGCGTGTGGAAGCACCTCACTAACAGCCCATTGGAGTATGCAGAAGACATTAGAGCCATGGTGGAGGTCGTAGGAATAGACCATGTTTGCCTTGGTACCGACTCAAAAATAACTCGCGCCATCAAACCAAACGAACCCCCTACCCCTCCCAGAATCGGGGAGTACTCTAATGGTATTTGGGAGAATCAAGAAAAGGGCTTTTTCTACGCCGTAGTCGATGCCATGTTGAAAACGGGTTTTAGCGAAAGCGACATTGTAAAGATAAGCAGTAGCAATTTCTGCCGCGTCTTCGACGCTGCCGTGAAGTGATAAACTAGCTATTGTTAAACTCATCTCTCATCATTTAGAACTCATCACTGACCATGAAAAGATTATTGATACTAGGCGCTCACTCGGCCGATTTTGTGTGGCGAAGCGCAGGTGCGATTGCCAAAAGTATAGAAGAAGGTGCCGAAACGCTCGTCGTTTGTATGTCGTACGGGGAGCGCGGCGAATCGGGGGAATTATGGAAAGAAGACCCCAAACGAAGCGTAGAAAGTGTCAAGCTGATTCGTCACGAACAGGCCCAAAAGGCCGCAGACATTCTCGGCACCCCCATTCAGTTTTTAGATTGGGGAGATTATCCAATGCTGATTTCGGACCAACGCGTTGAACAACTTACCCAAATCATTGGCGATTTTGAGCCTACCGTCATTTTGACCCACACGGCCAAAGACCCATTTAACCCTGACCATCCGTTGGCGTATCAGGCCACCGAAAGGGCAAGGTTACTTTGCTGCGGAGCGGGAGTTCCGAGCGCCTTCAAGAACATTGATCCACCGATGTGGTATTCGTTTGAGCCACATCAACCCGAAATTTGCGAATTTTTACCCGATACGTTCGTCGATATTTCCAGTGTTTTTGACAAAAAATTGGCGGCGATGGATTGCATGGGCGCCCAAACATACCTGCGCGATTACTATGCCGAATTAGCGTCAAGAAGAGCCAACCACGCCCGTCGGATTTCGGGAAAGAAACACGTCAAGTACGCCGAAGCTTTCCAAAGCCACGTACCGAGAATTACATCAAGTATTTTTTAAGTCGTTAGAATACATGGATTTAGTCACTGAATTGTCAAAATTTTCGGCCGCAACCTTGCACGAAGCCTTGGGAAAAACGGGAAATTTACCCTCTGCCATCAAGCCCATTGCTAAAAACATGAAAGTATGTGGCCCCGCCTATACTGTCCAAACGATGCCCCGAGACAACGTCCTCTTGCACCGAGCATACGCTTACGCCAGCGCGGGAGATGTACTGATGGTCAATTGCTCTGGCTTTTATGAGGCAGGGTACTGGGGCGACTTAATGAGCCTTGGTGCCAAAACAAAGGGAATCAATGGATTAGTCATCGACGGCTGTGTCCGTGATGCAGACGACATCGAAGCCATGGATTTTTCAGTCTTCAGTCGGGGATTGTGTATTCGAGGCACTTCCAACTACGGCGATGGTTGGCTCAACGAGCCCATCGTCATTGGCGATGTCCGCATCCACCCAGGTGATTTTATTGTAGGCGACCGCGATGGGGTTGTTGTTGTTCCGCAAAATCGCGCCGAAGAAGCCATTGAAAAGGCCCTCGCCCGCGAAAAAAAAGAAGAATGGGTACGAGAAGAGCTTCGCAAAGGACGGGTATCGATTGATATTTATGGGTGGAGAGAAAAATTCAGCTGGTAAATTTATTTAGATTTTATTGAAGATGATTAGTCATAATTTAACCATCGCCGTTCTCGGGCTTGGCGAAGCAGGTTCCCATTTTGCGAATGATTTGGTCAATATGGGAGTCAACGTGGTAGGCTACGACCCTAACCCTGTTCGTCCTCTTTCACCTTTAGTTACCATTAAAACAAGCAATGCCGAGGCCGTTCAAAGAGCCGATGTCATTTTTAGTGCCAACTTATCGTCGGTTTCGGAAGAAATAGCGCATGAGATAGCCGCGGTGCTTTCTCCTCAGCAGTTTTTTTGCGAAATGAACACTTCTGGCCCCGAAAAGAAGAAAAAAATTGCGGCGATTCTGGCACCTTCTGGCGTAAAAATGATTGATCTTGCCATCATGGCTCCCGTTCCTCCCAAAGGAATTTTAACGTCTTTTTTGGCATCAGGGCCTCATGCTACTGAATTGCTCGAAACTCTCTCCCCCTTACAATTAACCCTTCAACACATCCCCGACAGCCAAATCGGGGACGCAGCGACCCGTAAACTATTACGCTCGATTGTCTATAAAGGCATCGCGGCCGTCGTATGCGAAGCCATGGAAGCAGGACAAGCTTTGGGGATGGAGAGCTACATTCGGGGACAAATAAGCTCGTTAATAGGTGGCGACAACGACCTCATCGACCGCTTTGTTGAAGGAAGTCGTACGCACGCCGTTCGTCGAATGCACGAAATGGAAGCCGTGCTGGAAATGCTGGCAGCCCCCCAGCCCTCAGCTGGGGAGTCATTGGCTCCTGTTATGACTACTGCCACGCGCGACAATTTAAAACGATTGGCAAATCTAAAGAATCAGCAAAAAACAGCCCTCAAGGGTGGCTTGAGGACTGTTCCATTCATGCAAATTCGAGGGGGTAGTTCTAAAGGTTTGTTTTTTAAAGCCGAAGACCTCCCCACTGACGAGCAAGAAAGAAACAAGCTATTACTTTTAGCGATGGAAGGAACAACCGAAGGTGACCCTCGCCAAATCGACGGTTTGGGCGGGGCCACTTCTCTGACCAGCAAGGTAGCGATTGTGAGTAAATCAACTCAAACTGACGAAGAAAGCAGCTCAGCCGATTTAGACTACCTTTTTGTACAAGTTGTCGTCGGGAAAGGAAAAGTTTCAACTACTCAAACCTGTGGCAATATTTTAGCAGGAGTACTCCCTTTTGCCATTGAATCAGGGTTATTACCAGCAACTTCCCCTACTACTACCGCCAAAATTAACATCGTCAATACGGGAGGAATATGCGAAGTGACCGTCCCTACTCCCAACGGATGCGTCGATTACCACGGCACGACCAAAGTAGATGGTGTTCCTGGAACTGCTTCACGCATTGTTTGCAATTACTTAGATACAGTAGGTTCCACCTGCGGGGCACTCCTTCCAACGGGTACCCCCAAAGATACCATCGATGGTATTGAAGTAACTTGTATCGACAATGGAATGCCCATTGTCGTCATAAAGGCGAAAGATGTTGGCGTGGTGGGTAACGAGAGCAAAGAAGTTTTAGAGGCCAACGAATCCCTCAAAAAACGCATCGAAGGAATTCGACTCAAGGCAGGATTTTTGATGAATTTGGGGGATGTAAGCCAACAAACCATTCCAAAAATGTGCTTGATATCTCCTCCCGAAAACGGAGGAGCCATCAATACACGAATGTTTATTCCTCATGTCGTTCATGAAGCCATTGGCGTACTTGCCGCCGTTTCGGTCGCTACAGCCTGCGTGATACCTGGCACAGTGATAAATGATGATGGAGAGATAAGAGATGAGAGAGAAGAGAGAAGTGACTCATCACTCCACTCTCATCTCTCATCTCTCAGTATAGAACACCCTTCGGGGGAATTTACGGTAAGCTTAGAGTACGGTTTTGTCAATAGACAATTGAACGTCTACAAATCGGGGGTAATTCGTACGGCACGTTTACTCAGTAAAGGTGAAGTGTTTGTGCCATCCTAAAGGTTACCCCTCACTATACTTTGCCAATACCTTAGCTTGCTGCTGAAGTGCCTCTATAAATTCAGCTTTCAAACGGCCAATCAACTCCGCTGTTGGCAAATTATCTTTGATGGTTGTCACGCCCTGCCCTGCCGACCAAATCGTTTTCCACGCTTTGGCTTCGGCCTTGGCGGCGTCGAGTTCTTCGCCAAAATCTATTTTTTTCGATTTCCCCCAAAGTTCTTCGGTAATGCCCATGGCTTCGAGGCTTGGCCGTAAAAAATTAGCATTGACGCCTGATACCGCCGCCGTGTAAACAATGTCGCTGGCACCGCTGTCGATAATCATCTGGCGGTAAGCTTCATCGGCCATGCTTTCGGTGGTATTGATAAAACGAGTGCCCATGTAGGCTAAATCTGCTCCCATTTGCAAAGCCGACGCAATGTCGCGCCCCGTACTGATACAACCTGAAAGTAGAATAGTTTTGTCAAAAAAGCTACGAATTTCGGCGACCAACGACATCGGATTAATCGTTCCCGCGTGGCCACCCGCTCCTGCTGCTACCAAAATCAACCCATCCACTCCCGCTTCGGCCGCTTTCTCGGCGTGACGTTTTTTGATGACATCATGAAACACCAGCCCACCGTAACTGTGTACGGCATCGACCAACATCGACACTGCGCCCAACGACGTGATAATCAACGGCACTTTGTGTTTGATACACACCATCAAATCGGCCTGAACCCGTGGATTGGAATGGTGCACAATGAGATTTACGCCAAAAGGAGCGGCCTTTTTTCCCGTTTCTTGCTCAAAACGAGCCAATTCTTCTTTGATTTGAACCACCCATTCTTCAAAACCTTCGGTGGTACGTTGGTTGAGGGCAGGGAAAGTACCCACAATACCATTCTTACAGCATTCGATAACTAGCTGGGGGCCAGAAATAAGAAACATGGGTGCTGCCACTGCTGGTAGCGAGAGCGCATCAATAAAAGGTGCTTTTGACATTGGTTTTTGGAATGTATGAAGTTTAGGAAAATAATACTGACGCTAATCTCGTCAATTATTTTAATTCAACTCCACATCTTGCCATTTTCCTTCCAACAAAACCCGCTGATGAGTATAACCCGCTGCCCGCGCCGCCTCAAATGCCAACGGAAACGAAGCCGTAATTTCTTCGGGTCGATGGCTGTCGGAGTTGATACAAATGGGAATTTGTAGCTGATTCATACGCGCAATAATCCACGGAGAAGGATACAACTCCAGCCCACGTTTGTAATTGCCTCGGGTGTTGATTTCGACAATACAGCCCACTTTTTTAATCGCTTGAAGCGTTTCTTCCACCAAAGCCACGTACCATTCTTCCGATTCGTCGAACAGCGGACGGGCTTCGTTGTGCATTTTGATTTTGTCCAAGTGTCCCACAACGGGCGGGGCATCGGTTTCGACCATTTGCCGAATGATGCCGTAGTATTTTTCTAAAGCAACCTGAATATTCCCGTCGTAAAGGGTATCCAAACAAGCCAAAAACTCCACCGAACTACCGTCGATTTCCCACGGTTGTCCAAATTGGTTTAACTCCACATAATGCACCGAACCAACGCAATAATCAAGCATCGGAAAGTCTTTAGGCCCTATCCCTGCTGAGGAAAAAGGTGCTGTTATTTCACCCCTCCCTAACTGGGAAGGGGCAGAGGGTGGGGTTTCGGGCAGAAAATCTACTTCTAAGCCAATGTACAGTTCAATTTGACCTTTGTACTTTTCTTTAAGTGCGGCGGTTTCGCGTAGGTAGTCGTCGAGGCGTTCGGCTTTCATGCTCCATTGGTTTTCAAACGGAACAGGGCAATGCGACGAAAATCCAAAGGCGCGAAGCCCTTGAGCTATCGCGCCTTGTACTTGTTGTTCTAAAGAGCCTTTGCCATCACAATAATGGCTGTGGCTGTGGTAATTGGTGATTATCACTTCAGTAGTTTTAAGCTTCACGATTTTACGGCAGTTTTTCTTTGAGCATTGCTTTACGAACAATGCTCAAATCCGCTTTTTTTAAAAACGTATTCGCCGCCTTCAGCTTTTCTTCTACTACTTGCTCATTACTTTTTCGCACTGTAGTTTCTTTTGAAATGTTCGTTTTCATCGTTTTATAATAAAAAAGAAATCGTATGGGCGATTAGCGATAAAAGGCTCTATTTCATCATCAATACTACCAAAGATACGAAATTGCTCCAAGACTGTTTCAATTTCTCTATTGATAACGATTCTATAAAGGCGTTGTCGTTTCTCATCGCTTCCTTGAAATAAAACAATTACCTGAGGATTTTTATTCAAAAAATCAACGATTATGCGAACGACTGTAGCTAAAACTACACGCATATCTTTATTTTTTGTCTCTGTAATATCGCTAACATCTCCGTTAGGAAGCACATCAAGTAAAGCCAAGTTATACACTTGTTCGGTATCTGTCAATGTAAATAGTACTCTCTTTAGCACCTCTTTTTCCCGACTTATACTTACAAAATCATAGCGATATTGTATCTGAGGCTGACCAAATGGATAATAAGACTCGTTCATCTGGTTCTTACTTTTGTGGCAACGTCTCCAATGCCTTCTCCAAACGAGCGATGACTTCGTCTTTGCCTAAAATCTCCATTGCAAGCATCAAATCGGGGCCGTGGCCTGCGCCAGTAGCGGCCAAGCGAAGTGCCTGCATCACTTTTCCCATTTTCACTCCTACTCGTTCTGCCGCAGCAGCCCATATTGCTTTGGCCGACTCCGCTAAAAAGTCGCCTTCATAGACTTTCAAGTCTTCTACATAGGCCGTAATCGCCTTGATCGCATCGGCATTCCATTTACTAGCCACCACGGTCTCTTCGTACTCCGCAGGCATTTCAACTAAGAACGACGCCTCACTCAAAATTTCTTGCGGGAACGTCACGCGGTCTTTCATCAAATGGACAACTTTCAATAGGTCAATCGGTTTACCGTTGCCAGCTTGGGGTTGAGAGGTTGAGCCATCAACTGTCAGCTGTAAACTCGCAGCCAACGCTTCGTCGCTCAATTGCTTGATATACTGCTGATTAAACCACTTAGCTTTGGTAATATCAAAACGCGCTCCTGCTTTGTGAATACGCTCCAACGAAAAGGCTTGAATCAATTCGTCCATGGTAAACATTTCTTGCTCAGTGCCTGGGTTCCAGCCCAAAAACGCCAAAAAGTTCACCACCGCATCTTTCAAATACCCGTCTTCACGGAAACCACGTGCCACCGTGCCCGTGCTAGGATCGGTCCACTGCAATGGGAAAATCGGGAAGCCACCCAAATCGGCGTCACGTTTTGAAAGTTTACCGTTTCCTTCGGGTTTGAGCAACAGCGGCAAGTGCGCAAACTGCGGAGCAGTCCAACCGAAATATTGGTACAACAACACGTGCAACGGCGCCGACGGCAACCATTCTTCTCCGCGAATCACGTGCGTAATTCCCATCAAATGATCGTCCACAATGTTGGCAAGGTGGTAGGTCGGCATTCCGTCCGATTTTAACAATACTTTATCATCAAGCGTCGATGCGTGAACTACCACCCACTCACGAATGATGTCTTTGAAACGAATGTCTTGCTTCGGGTCAATTTTGATACGCACCACGTACGGGTCTCCGTTGGCTATCCGACTAGCCACTTCTTCGGCCGACAACGTAAGGGAATTGGTCATTTGTAAACGCGTAATGGCGTTGTACTGAGCGGCATCGGCCCCTGCTTCTTCCAAACGCTTGCGCATGGCCTCAATTTCTTCGGCCGTATCAAACGCATAGTACGCTTTCCCCGAGTTAATCAACTGTTCGGCGTATTGGCGGTACATTTCTTTTCGCTCCGATTGGCGGTAAGGCGCGTGTGGCCCACCGACGCCTTGTCCTTCGTCAATTTCAATTCCTACCCATTTCAACGCCTCCAAAATATATGCTTCCGCTCCAGGCACGTACCGATTTTGGTCGGTATCTTCGATACGAAGGAGCATTTTTCCGCCATTTTTACGGGCAAACAAATAATTATACAATGCCGTACGAACCCCTCCGATGTGAAGCGGCCCCGTAGGACTAGGTGCAAAGCGAACTCTTACTGACATGTTAGTCGTTAATGGTTATCCGTTAATCGTTGCTGTTCTGACAATGTATCTATTACAAGTAACAGCTAACTCTTTTGAGGCCGCAAAGTTACCACAAAAACCCCATTTCTTGCGGGCACCTCTTGACAACTTCGTAAAGAAGTTGTTATTTTCAGTATCGAACTACTTCTAACCGCTACCATGAATCGAGCCATTTGCTTTTTGTTTCTTTTGGGTTTGTTGGTTAGCTTCCAAACGGGGTCGGTCAACTACTATGCGTTGTCGTCCGATGATTTTCTGAAACTCCCCGAAGCCAATCAGGTTATTAATGCCAAGCATCCCAACTACGCTTTGCTCGATGCAGCTATTTTTCATAACACCAACATCGCCCGTCGTACGCATGGTCTCCCCCCGCTTCAACACGCCGCAGGGTTGCAGCAAGCAGCGCAGCAATTTGCCTCCGATATGATTCAGATGGGGTTTTATAGTCATGTCCACCTCTACAGTCCGTCTTTTGCGAAACTCACGCAGCGTGTTGAAACCTTCACCCGAGAGTACAGCCGAATGGCCGAAAACATTGGCCAGTACCAATTAATTGATAGTCCGCCCGAGTATTGTTGTCGCCGAAAACGCGACGGGAGTTTTGAGTATTTTAACTGTGACAATAAGCATTTGCTAAAAGTATTTAATTACCTCGATTTTGCCCAGTACGCCGTCGATGAGTGGATGAATTCACCTTCGCACCGTCACAATGTACTTGATTCTACTTATACCCATTTGGGATGCGCCGCTCGACTTTCTAAAAATCCTTACCAAGAATGTCGCGCTCCTTTTGGGAGATTTGTGCAAAATTTTGGAAAAGTAAAAACGAATTAGGCCGCCTTCTCCCAGTAAAACCGCACAAAAACCACCATTTTTTCGGTTATTTGCAGCCTCAATGACCCTCATACGCCATGGCGCTGCTCGACACCCTCGTTTATGAATTTCAAAAAGAAGATTTTTTGATTTCAACAGACAAATCAAAGCTTGATACTTCGGTGATTCTTCCTTTTTTGTCCACCCAATCGTACTGGGCCGAAAATATTCCACTCGACATCATCGAGCGCTCCATTCAGAACTCATTTACTTTTGGGGTATATCACCACCAAACCCAAATCGGTTTTGCTCGCGTCATTACGGATTTTGCTACATATGGGTATTTGGGCGATGTATTCATTTTGGCAGACTATCGCGGCCAAGGGCTTTCTAAGTGGCTGATGGATTGCATTTTTAATCAAATCCCTGAACTACAAGGCTTCCGACGCTGGACGTTGGCAACCGCCGATGCCCACGGTTTGTACGAGCAATACGGCTTTAAGAGCCTCGCCCGCCCTGAGCGCATGATGGAAAAAGTTAACTTTACGAAATATTAATTCAAAAGAGCAAATATGCTTACCAAACGCATCATTCCCTGCCTCGACGTCAAAGATGGACGTACCGTGAAGGGAGTCAATTTTGTTAATCTTCGCGACGCAGGTGACGCCGTTGAATTGGCCGCCGTTTACGCCGAACAAGGCGCCGACGAATTGGTATTTCTTGACATTACGGCCACGGTCGAAGGCCGCGGCACCCTTCTTGAATTGGTGCGTCGCGTGGCTCATACCATCAATATTCCTTTTACAGTAGGCGGCGGGATTTCGTCCAAAGCCGACGTATCGGCCCTTCTCAACGCAGGCGCCGACAAAGTATCTATCAACTCAGCAGCCGTACGAAACCCTGACCTAATCAACGAATTGGCGTTAGAATTTGGGAGTCAGTGTATTGTGGTGGCGATTGATACAAGGAACCTCACCCCAACCCTCTCCTTTCAGGAGAAGGAGTCAGATTCCTCCTTCTCTTGGAAGGAGAAGGGGCAAGGGGATGAGGTTCACATCGTCCACACCCACGGCGGCCGCAAACCTACTGAACTCCACACCCTCGACTGGGCCAAAGAAGTGGAAGAGCGCGGTGCGGGCGAAATTTTGCTTACGTCGATGGATGCCGATGGCACCAAAAATGGCTTTTCGTTAGAGCTAACGGCGGCTATTTCCAAAAACGCCAACATCCCTGTTATTGCTTCGGGGGGAGCGGGGTCGATGGCGCACTTTTACGATGTTTTTACGGAAGGATATGCCGACGCAGGACTCGCAGCCAGCATTTTTCACTTCAAAGAAATCGAAATTCCTGCCTTAAAACAGTACCTCCACGAGCGTGGCGTACCGATGCGGATGTCTCGCTAAGATTAGTGTTTGTCCAGAAATTCTTTGAAGCTTTTGCGGTACGTGTCACTGATGGGAATCCAGTTTTTACCAATCTGGATTTTCTCTTTGTCAATCGCCTCGATGGCGTCAAAAGAGACAATATACGAGTGGTGCACCCGAATAAACTGATGCGCACTGAGCTGTACTTCGAGCGACTTGAGGGTTTGGAGCGTCACGATTTTCTTTTCTTTGGTATAAATCGCGACGTAATCTTTGAGCCCCTCGATGTACAGCACATCGCACAGGCGAATTTTTACCAGCTTTGTCCCGTCTTTGACAAAAATTGAGGGTAAAATAGGCGTTTCAACAGCTGCTGGCAAAGTATCGGGCAGCGTCGCGGGCATTGGTGAAACCGAAGTACCTAGCCGTTGCGTCACTTTTTCGACCGCCTTCAAAAAACGCTCTAGCGTAATTGGCTTCAAAAGATAATCGACCACATCCAGCTCGTAGCCTTCAAGTGCGTATTCCGAATAAGCCGTTGTCAGAATGACGAGTGGTTTTTTTGGCAAAATTTTCAGCAACGAAATCCCCGTAATTTCAGGCATTTGAATGTCCGAAAACAAGACATCCACCGTATTTGTCCGCAAAAAATCAAACGCCGCCAGCGGATTTGAAAATGACTTTACAAGCTTCAAATGGGGCAATTTTAGGATGTATTGTTCCAGGAGGTTTCGGGCCAAAGGCTCATCTTCTACCACCACGCAGGTAAGGGTCATACTAAGTTCAGTTTTAGGCGTACACAGTACTCATCGGTAGTGTCTTCGACCTCTAATTCAAAGTTATCGGGATAACTTAATTCCAACCGCCGTTTTACATTTTGTAGCCCTATGCCCGACGATTCGTCGGAGTGAGTCGCATTGATGGGCAATTTGCTATTGGCCACTGTATAGACACACGCCATGCCTTCTATCACCAAATCGGCTTTGATCCAAGACCCCGAAAAATTGTTACTCACGCCGTGTTTGAAGGCATTTTCCAAAAAACTAATTAGAATTAAAGGCGCAATCAGCACGCCATCAATGTTGCCTTTGACCTCAAAAAGAATTGGAATCGGCTCGTTGAGGCGTAATTTTTCGAGACTAATGTAGTTTTCCATGTACTCAATCTCCTTGACCAACGGCACTTTGGGGTGGTTGGAATCATAAATCATGTACCGCATCATTTGCGACAATTTCGCAATTACTTCGGTCGTATTGGGAGAATTGGTAAAGGCTAAATAGTAGAGGTTGTTGAGGGTATTAAACAAAAAATGTGGGTTTATCTGTGCCTTCAAAAACCGAAGCTCCGACGTAAGTTTCTCATTTTCAATTTCTTTCTTTTTTGCTTCGAGTTCAAGCCAGCCTTCCGCAAATTTGAGCATTCCGACAAAAATCACAATAAAGAGCGTCGTCAACACCACGTTTACCGTAAACTTATCTTCGTAGAAATAGCAGATTTTGTGGGTATTACCGTCGATTAAATGGCGTTTTAACAAAATAAAAGCCCGCACCAGCACCGCAAACGGTACCGAAAACTCCAATATGTATCGGAGTAGGCTTTTGTGCTTGAGATAACGGGATAAGAAAAAAAAGTAATTGAGATACACCACCAACATCATAAACAACACCTCAAAGGACGTATTCTTGAAAGCATCCCAAAAGGTCACTTCTTGCCCCCGAATCGGGAAACGGATTTGATAAAAGAAAAACGAAAAGTAAACGCACCAAAATGAAAGGTGTAGCAGTAAGATTCGGTAGCGTTTAATGAACGGTTGCATCAGAGCAGGGTAAAGTGCGTAACACTTATCATCTAATTGAAAGAAGGAACACAGATTGCGTGTGAATTGAAAAGTAAAATTACGGCAAAAAGTCCGAAAAAATAAGCGGCTATTTTTAGTTACCCTTTTCGCTGTGCTAAGTTTTCTACTTTCTTTCTTTTTCAATCGACCATTTATCCCAAATTTTCTACATCTCCGACTTACCGCCCCGCTAACCGAACAGCCGATAATTTTCGGATAACCGTCGAAATCTACCCTTTGATGTCAATTCTTTGTTCTTGTTTTGCCCCGAACCAAAAATTCGTTTGACTCACAAATCAATTTCAATCACAATGAAAAGAATCACTTTAGTAGCCTCAGCCTTGTTGGTATCGTTTGCCACTTTTGCTCAAACCACGTGGAAAGTTGACAAAGCTCACGCAAAGTTAGGGTTTACGGTCACCCACCTTTTGATGTCAGAAGTAGATGGGAACTTCAAAACGTTTGACGCCACTATCACTTCATCTAAGGAAGATTTTAGCGATGCGTCTTTTGAATTGACGGCCGATTTAGCCACTGCTAATACAGATAATGAAGGCCGCGATGCGCACTTAAAAAGAGCGGATATGTTTGATGTTGCAAACCACCCAACATTGACTTTCAAAAGTACATCTATCTCAAAAGTAGCGGACAAAAAATACAAATTGAACGGAAATCTTACCATCAAAGGCGTAACAAAACCTGTATCGCTTGACCTTACATTGACAGGGGTTGGCAAAGATGGCCGTACTCAAAAACCCAAAGTAGGTTTTAAAGCAGTAGGCACTATCAAGCGCACCGATTTTGGCGTAGGCGGTATGCCATCGGCAGTTGTTAGTGAAGAAGTTGAGCTAAGAGCCTTGGGCGAATTTAACCAACAATAACCCATTTTCACTTACCAAAGTCTTGACTCAAAGCGTCGGATGGCCTATCTATCCGACGCTTTTTTGTTTTTTCTCTAACAGTCGGGTTGTGAGCAACCCTCTGCACGAGTTTTCAAAAAAACTCCCCTAGTGCGCCTTTGTTCTGGACTCGAATCCCTTTTTCGGTCATTTCTACGGTACAGCAATCGTGCAGTGGATCGTGGTCAAAAAATAAAATATACTTTTCATCCAAGGCTTCTTTTAGCAGTAGTTCCTTCTCTTTCATTGTTTCGAGCGGGCGCACGTCGTAGCCCATCACGTACGGCAGCGGAATGTGCGCGTGCGACGGAATAGTATCGGCCATAAACACCACCGTTTGGCCTTTGTAGGCAATTTTCAACATCGTCATCTTTTCGGTATGCCCATCTACATAGACAGGCTGCACGTTGGAGCCAAACGGGTTTTCAATTTTATCCGAAAAAAACAATTGTCCTGCTTCCTGAATCGGCAAAATGTTTTCCTTAAAAAACGTCGCTTTCTCGCGGGCGTTTGGCTGGGTAGCCGTTTGCCAATGGTCCGAATGCGTCCAATACTTAGCCTTGGAAAAAGTAAGTTCATAACCCGTTCGGTCGCGATTCCATTTCACGCCGCCCCCGCAGTGGTCGAAGTGCAAATGCGAGAAAATCACGTCCGTCACTTCGTCTGCGCCAAAACCTGCCTTTTCGATAGATTTCACCAGTTCTCCTTCCCCGTGGCGATAGTAAAAGGCTTGCCATTTGGGGTCTTGTTTGTCGCCCATTCCTGTATCAATGAGCATGAGTCGGTTGCCGTCTTCGACCAGTAAGCAGCGCATGTCCCAACTACAAAGGTTATTTTCGTCGGCAGGAACCAACCGATTCCAAATGGTTTTGGGTACAACGCCAAACATAGCCCCGCCGTCGAGTTTAAAATGTCCTGCGTCAATCACGTGTAAATTCATGTGTGCAAAAAAAGGATAAGAGTGATGGATGAGTTTGTGAAGGTGTAATTGGCTCAAAACAACTAAATTCTCCCAAAACTCGTTATATTTACCGTATAAAAATTACTTTCCGATGACAGCGGTACTTGTAAATGACTTTGCGACTGGACAAACTGAGGCTTTTACCTTGGAGTTAGAAGACGACATGGACGATGTGGCGTTCTATCGGTTTTGCCGCCGCAACGACCACCTTCGCTTTGAACGTAATCCAGACGGAACCATCTTAATCATGCCAAACACTGGAGGAAAAACAGGCATTAGAAACACAAAGATTGTTTCTCGCTTAGATATGTGGTCTGAATCCCACGATGGAAAAGTATTTGATTCATCAACAGCATTTAAGCTTCCCAACTTCGCCACTCGCTCGCCTGACGCCGCTTGGGTAAGCGACGAACGTTGGAATCAATTGAGTGACGAGGAGCAAGAACGTTTTCCGCCCATTGCGCCCGACTTCGTCGTTGAGCTCATGTCGGCCAGTGATCATCTCAAAAAAGCCCAAGAAAAAATGCTCGAATACATCGAAAATGGCGTTCGACTCGGTTGGTTGATTCAACCCAGCTCCGAAACCGTTTTTATTTATCGAGCCGACGGCACCATTAGCAAAGTAAGTACTTTTGACCATACGCTCTCAGGTGAAGACGTACTACCCAATTTTGAATTTCCCTTACGGCTTTTGCGTTAAGATTTGATACATTGCTCATTTGCATTTTGCCTAGCCTAGTTCAATTAACTGAATGAATACAGATTTAAAGAGAATACTCATCGTCGAAGACGACTCCCGCATTGCCCAGAACATCAGCAAAGGTCTGCGCGAAAAGGGTTTTGATACTGAAGTAGCCTACGACGGGCTAATTGGTAGCAAAATCGCGTCGGCCAATCATTTTGATTTAATTATCCTCGACATCAACCTGCCGTCGATGAACGGTTACGAGGTTTGTAAACACATCCGTCAACGCAACCCCAACGTTCCTGTACTGATGCTGACGGCGCTGGGTGAAGCCGACGACAAAATAGAGGGTTTCAACGTCGGGGCTGATGACTACATTGTCAAACCATTCGACTTTCGGGAATTGCTGGCGCGGGTCAACGTATTTCTCAAACGCTCCCATTCGGATACCGAACCTGCAGGTGGCAACACCCTTCGCGTGGCCGACCTCGAAATCAATGTCGATACCAAAGCCGTTACGCGCTCAGGCCAAACGGTTGACCTCACGCCCAAAGAACTGGCCTTGCTCGAATACTTGGTGCGAAACAAAGGCCGCATTGTGTCAAAAGCCGACATCGCCGAAAAGGTGTGGGACATGAATTTCGACAGCGGCACCAACGTCGTTGAGGTATATATTAACTTTCTCCGCAAGAAAATTGACCGTGATTTTGAAACCAAACTTATTCATACCAAGTCAGGAATGGGCTATGTCTTGAAAGAAGATGCCTAGTTTTCAAGGACTAATCCCTCACTTTGGGTGATAAATTTGTACAGAATCTGCCCTAAATTGCTGCACTTTTTCAACTAACCACTTTATTTGTTCCATGAAAACAAACTGTTTACTCGCGGGTCTGCTCGTTAGCAGTATGGCCTTTGCGCAAACTAATCCGCCAATCATGAGTGATAACCCACTTTTGCAGCCCTTTCCAACGCTGCACCAGACACCGCCTTACGACAAAATTAAAGTTGAGCACTTTTTGCCCGCCGTCAAAGAAGCCATGGTAGAAGGCCGCAAGGAAATCGACGCCATCGTCAACAATCCTGCCAAGCCGACGTTCGACAATACCATCGTGGCGCTTGAGCGCGCAGGCGACTTATTGAGCCGTATTACGCCCATCATGTTCCACTTAAACGGTGCCGAAACTACGCCCGACCTCCAAAAGTCCATTCGCGAAGTTAGTCCATTGTTGACTGAATATGGCAACGATATTTCGCTCAATGAGAAGCTATTTGCTCGGGTAAAAGCCGTTTGGGACCAACGCGATAAACTCGAGCTTGGGACAGAGGAAGCCATGTTGCTCGAAAAAAGTTACAAGTCGTTTTCACGTAACGGTGCTAACCTCAACGCCGCCGACAAAGAAAAACTTCGCGGCATGAACAAAGAGCTTTCACAACTTTCTATTGAATTTAGCGAACATAATTTGGCCGAAACCAACGAATACGCGCTTCAAATTACGGACGAAAAAGACCTTGCTGGCCTCCCTGCGTTTGTAAAAGATGGTGCCAAAGCTACTGCCAAACGCCTCAACAAAGAAGGTTGGGTATTTACGCTTCAAGCGCCAAGCTACGGGCCGTTTATGCAATATGCCGACAACCGTGAGCTTCGTAAAAAACTTTGGTTGGCTTACAACAAACGCGGCTTTAACGGCGACAAAAATGACAACCAAGCCATTATTCAAAAAGTGGTAAAACTCCGCCACGAAAAAGCGAAGTTGTTGGGGTACAAAACGTGGGCAAATTACATTTTGGAAGAGCGCATGGCCGAAACGCCCGAAAAAGTATTGGCCTTTGAAACCGAAATCCTCAGCTACGCCAAACCTGCCGCTCAGCGTGAGTTGAAAGAATTGACCGATTACGCCAAGAAAAACGGCTTCTCGGACGATGTGTTGCAGCGTTGGGATGCGAGTTATTATGCCGAAAAACTCAAAAAAGAAAAATACAGCATCAACGACGAGTTGTTGAAACCTTACTTCAAACTCGAAAACGTTCTTGATGGCTTATTTACGCTTACCAACAAGCTGTACGGACTTACTTTCAAGGAAAACAAAAACATTCCCGTATGGCATCCTGAAGTAAAAGCCTACGAAATTTTTGACGAAAAAGGCCAATTACTTTCGGTATGGTATGGCGACTACTTCCCACGCGCAGGAAAACGTGCGGGTGCTTGGAACAACACCACGCTTTCGCAGCATTTTGAAGGAACGAAAGATGTTCGTCCGCACGTGGTAAACGTTTGTAATTTTACCCGCCCAACTGATTCTCAACCATCATTATTGACCTTCCGCGAGGTGCAAACGCTCTTCCATGAGTTTGGTCACGCTTTGCACAGCATGATGTCGCACGTGAAATACGAAACTGTGAGCGGTACCAGCGTATCGTGGGATTTTGTGGAGCTTCCCAGCCAGTTTATGGAAAACTTCTGCACTGAACCAGAAGTATTGAAGCTTTTTGCGAAACACTATCAAACGGGCGAGGTGATCCCTAATGAGTTGATTGAGAAAATCAAAGCTTCGTCTAACTTCCTTTCGGGCTTAGGAATGGCGCGCCAAATCAACCTTGGCCTAACCGACATGGCGTGGCACAACGGCGAACCTACAGGTGCATCAGTAGCTGAAGTAGAGAAAAAAGTAGCCGAGCAAACCGACCTTTATCCGATTGTTCCTGGTACGGCGGTGAGTACGTCGTTCTCGCACATTTTTGCGGGAGGATACTCAGCAGGGTACTATTCGTACATGTGGTCGTCGGTATTGGATGCTGATGCGTTTGAAGCCTTTAAGGAGAAAGGCGTTTTCAACCAAGACGTTGCCAAATCGTTCCGCGACAATATCCTTTCAAAAGGAGGTACTGAAAAACCAATGGTCTTGTACAAGCGTTTCAGAGGTCGGGAACCAAAACCCAACGCCATGCTAAAACGCGACGGGTTAGCCTTATAAAACAAAAGAGCCGCTCTGATCGAGAGCGGCTCTTTTGCTAGTTAAGCGACAAACGTCGCCTCCTAAAATACTGATTAAGGATGAAGGTGTACTTGTCACTAAAACGTTCATAGCACCAAGCACGTAATTGCTTAACATCTTCCGGCAAAAGCACCTTTAATGCCTTACGTAACTCTTTTTCAAACAGTTTCTTGTCAAAACTCACTTTCACAAGCACGGTTTTGATGAACTCTAACATAGTTGCCATAATCATAACAGGATTTTAACGAACGCTAAGAGAATGATGGAATAAGTACTTTCACAAAATTAACGTCAAAGGTTAGGGGTTTTATACGCCCAGTGTGTTAATTTTGCATTAAAGATAACGATGAAACAGGGGAATTTATATATACTTTTTTTAATTTTTTTTTGCACTATATCTTCATCGTGGGCGCAAAATGACGAAAACCCCTTTTCCGTTGAATTTAGCGGGACTGAGATAGGTATTAACGAACCTTTTGTCATCTCAGTAAAAATCACAGATATTGACCCAATCCCGCTTATTTCGTTTCCTGATAACATCAAAAACTTTCAAAAGCGAGAAAGTTCGCGGTCGAGCTTCACAAGCAAAGTTGGAGGAAAAACCGTTGTCACCTACACCATTTCCCAAAACTACTACCCCATCAAAACGGGAACATTCTTCACGGGGCCGCTCGAAATTTTGGTGAATAAACAGGTATTACGTTCGGAAGGAACGTCGGTGATAGTAGGAAAAACCGCCAATTCGGAAGAATCGGCTGACGAAACGGAGGCCATAGATTCCGAATTGGCCCAAGAAGCGACTACGGGCGCGTTCTTGTCGGTACGGGTAGATAAACGCAAAGTATATGTCGAAGAAGGGTTCAACCTACGGCTTTCGCTGCTTGTTTCGGAAAGTAATGCTACTGAAATGGATTTTTTTGAGGTAGAAAAACAACTCGAAAAAATTCTTAAAGCCCTCAAACCTACCAACTGTTGGGAAGAAAATTTCGGCATCCAAGAGATTCCCGCCATTCCAATTCTGATTGGCGGCAAAGCTTTTACCGAATACCGCATTTACCAAGCGTCGTTTTTCCCCCTTAATAATCAAGCCATTCGGATTCCAGCCGTGACGCTGACAATGCGCGTAATGGCCAAAAATCCGTCGGAAGGAAAAACGCCTTCCTTTCTGAGTTTCTCGTCTCGGCCCGTGTCAATCCAAGTCCAAACCCTGCCTACTCACCCGCTTCGCAATCAGGTATTGGTAGGAAATTTTCGGCTTGAAGAAAAAATTAGCACGACTCAACTAGAAACAGGCAAAAGCTACCGTTATGATTTTAAAATCATTGGCGACGGCAATATCAAGTCGATTCAAGAGCCTACGTTTACCAACAAAGCCCTGTTTGATGTTTATCCGCCCGATGTAGAGGATAATATTTTGCGAAAAAAGGGGCAAATTGCGGGCGAAAAAACATTTCGTTACCAAATCATCCCCAAACAAAACGGATCTTTTGACCTGAGCAACAACATTTTTTGGGTATTTTTTAATCCTCAAAAGCAAAAATACGACACGTTGCACTCGACCTTAAAGCTGGTTATTACGGGAAAAAACATTCAAAATACCCAACTAGCGGGGGAAACGGTGGAGTCGATTTATAACGGAATTGAACACTGGGACACCACCAAGTTTGTGTTTGACTACCAAAAAATCATTCGCAATGTGGCCAACGTTTTGGTCGTCCTTATGTTAATAAGTATGTTTCTTATCTTTCGGAAATAATGAGTAGTACCTACGGAAAACTTTTCAAAATAGCCACTTTTGGCGAATCACACGGCGCCGCCATCGGCGTAGTTGTTGAAGGCTGCCCAGCGGGTGTTCCTTTCGACTTGGCTTTTATCCAGCAAGAACTCGACCGCCGCAAACCAGGCCAGTCGCGCATCACTACCCAGCGCCGCGAAGCCGATACCGTGCAGGTATTGTCGGGCGTTTTTGAAGACAAAACAACAGGCACTCCGATTGCCATGATGATTTGGAACGAAGACCAACGTAGTAAGGATTACTCGCACATTTCCCAGCAGTTTCGTCCTTCTCACGCTGACTTTACCTACCAAACCAAATACGGCGTTCGCGATTATCGCGGTGGAGGGCGCAGTTCGGCCCGCGAAACAGCCGCCCGCGTAGCCGCAGGTGCGCTGGCCAAATTGGTCCTGAAAGACCTCGGCGTCGATGTACAGGCGTACGTATCGCAAGTAGGAAAAC
Source organism: Runella sp. R5_40 (assembly GCF_057652295.1). Classification (NCBI taxonomy): domain Bacteria; kingdom Pseudomonadati; phylum Bacteroidota; class Cytophagia; order Cytophagales; family Spirosomataceae; genus Runella; species Runella sp. R5_40. Next base: position 373,480 of record NZ_JBYFCH010000002.1, read on the forward strand.
TCAAACTCGACAAAGAATACCACGAACTCGACTTGTCGCTTACCGATACCAACGCCGTACGCTGCCCCGACCCTGAAATGGCTCAAACGATGTTTGATTACATCGACGACATTCGCAAACAAGGAGATTCGATTGGCGGTGTGGTCAGTTGTGTCGTCGCAGGCGCGCCCGTAGGTTGGGGAGAACCCGTTTTTGACAAACTTCATGCGGAATTGGGCAAGGCGATGTTGAGCATCAACGCCGTCAAAGGCTTTGAATACGGCAGCGGTTTTGCTGGCGTAGAACTGCAAGGCTCGGCCCACAACGATGCTTTTTATACAGACGAAACGGGTCGCGTTCGTACCCGTACCAATCATTCGGGAGGAATTCAAGGGGGAATTTCCAACGGCGAAGACATTTTCTTCCGCGTGGCTTTTAAACCCGTCGCGACCATTATGCAAGACCAAGAAAGTGTGGATCAAAACGGTGAATCTATTACGGTTCAGGGTAAAGGCCGCCACGACCCATGCGTGCTGCCACGGGCCGTACCGATTGTCGAAGCCATGGCCGCGCTGGTGCTGGTTGACTTTTATCTACGCGATAAAAGCGTTAGGCATAATTTTTGATAGTATGCTACTTTATCGTAAATTTGTTGTTTATTAAACGTACATTTTGCTATGAAATTTACCGTATCGTCGTCCGTATTGCTAAAGCAACTTGCCGCAATCAACGGCGTCGTTTCAACCAACCCTATCGTACCGATTCTTGAGAATTTTTTATTCCAACTCGACGGTGGTTCGCTTACCGTTACGGCCTCTGATTTACAGACCGTAATGATTACCGAAATCCAAGTAGAGTCATCGGACAAAGGAGCGATTGCCATACCTGCTAAATTACTTTTAGATACTTTACGTGGTCTTCCAGAACAGCCCATTTCCATCAAAGTAGATAGTGATACGTTTGGAATTGAAATCGTGTCTGAAAACGGCCGCTATAAACTCTCGGGCGAAAATCCGATTGATTTCCCTAAGATTCCATCGGTCAACCGCGCCTTTTCGGTAGAGCTGTCTTCTACCTCCCTCATGAGTGCCATTGTAAATACCATTTTCGCTACTAGCACCGACGAACTTCGTCCTGCGATGACGGGGGTATTTTTGCAACTAGGCGCCAACCACGCAACGTTTGTAGCAACCGACGGCCACCGTTTGATTCGCTACCGCCGCTTTGATGTTAAATCGGCCGTGGATACAACCATGATTATTCCGCGCAAAGCACTCAACTTGCTCAAGTCATCGTTGCCTGACAACGTTCCTGTCAAAGCAGAGTTTAGCCAATCGAACGCGTTTTTTAGCTTTGCCAATATCAAAATGATTTGTCGGTTGATTGACGAGCGTTTCCCTGATTACGAAAACGCCATCCCAACCAATAACCCGAACGTGCTGACCATCAGTCGCGGCGAAATCTTAAACTCACTCCGTCGTATTTCGATTTATTCAAACCGCACGACGCACCAAATCCGTCTTAAATTGACCCCTCCAAATGAATTGGTCATTTCGGCCGAAGACTTGGATTACTCAAACGAAGCCAACGAGCGTTTGCTTTGTGAGTACAATGGCGACGAAATGGAAATTGGATTCAACGCGAAGTTTTTGATTGAAATGCTCAACAACGTTAACTCAAACTCCTTGTCGTTTGAGTTGTCGGCGCCCAACCGCGCAGGTATCGTTGTTCCGCTCGAAAAAGAAGACGACGAAGAGATTTTGATGCTCGTGATGCCAGTGATGCTCAATACCTACGCATAAGGGATGAAATCATCAAAAGAATTACTAATGCCGAGTCTCTCGGCATTTTTTTTGACCGTACTGCCTTTCATTACCAGTTCGGCGGTAGGTTGGTGGCTCGTTCAGAACGAGGGTTACATTCGGAGTTTTAGCGCGACCGAGTGGTTCATTGCGTCGTTGGTATGCGCGTTGGCTTGTGCCTTGGCTCTCACACCTCCTACCCTTTTGGCCTTTGTTTTTGGGTATTTTCTAGGTTGGATTGCGTTGTTACCATTGATCTTGCTAAACCTCGCCGCTATCGCGCTGGTGTACGCCTTCGTGCAGCGCCTTAACCGCGATAGTTTGTTACGTTATTTGTCGCAGTTTCCCAAAGTAGCGCGTTTTCTCCAACGCATCCACGGGGATGAAATTCGCTTTGTATTTTTCACCAAACTTTCGCCTGTCTTGCCTTTTGCCCTTACCAATCTCATGTTTGCGTTGATGGGGCTACGCTTTCGGAACATCATTTGGGGAGGGTTTTTAGGCATGATTCCCCGCACGGCGCTTGCGGTGTGGGTCGGGATGGAAGCCCAACAAATCAAACAACTCCTTCAAAACCCCAACCAAGGACTTGAAAGTAGAGTTATCATCATTGGCTTGGTCATTCTTTCCGTCGTTGGATTGCTTCGAGTAGTTGCTCCTAAAAATCAACAAGATACTACTAGCGATTATTGAGCGTTAAAGAGCAAACCTCTTTGCCAATGAAAACTGTAGCTATTTGCATCTTTCTCCTAATCAGTGGTTATCTCTTTGCCCAAAGTAAAAAAGGAATTTTACTAGGCTATCACGAAAGTATTCACGCCTCTAAAAACGAGATTTCGTTCCGTCATAGCCCCCAAGTGGGCTATTTTTTGCGTCAAAAATGGCTCGTAGGGGCTTCTCTTCCGCCTTCCTACAGAAGCCAAACACTTCTCAATACGTTTCTATCTCCCGATGAATATGTCCAAAACAAAGGAATCGTTTCACCGTTTGTCCGACGGTATCTATTTGACGATGCCAAATGGCAATTTTTCTTACAAGGTGCATTCGATGTATATCGGTTCACGTCAACAGCAGTTGCGTTAAAGAATCAAAGTAACCGATGGAACTTAGGAAGTTCATTTACCCTTGGGCTCACGCATTTTGTAGGCACCTCTGTGTCCCTTGATTTTTGCTACGTTCGCCCCCTTCTCAAAGGCCGAATTGAAACCCTTCCTATCAACAAGACCCCTTATCTTAAATTGGGCATTAATTATCACTGGAAGGTAAAAAATAGCCTTAAAAAAGTCCGTTAGGCGAGGCGTACCAAGTTTTGAAAACTTTTTAGACAAGCCATTCCAAGTTTTGAAAACTTGGAATGGCTAGCTTTTCCACCACTCCGCTACTTTATCCACAAGTCGATGATGGCCTGTGGATAATACCACTACAGGGATAGAAGGGAGGCGTTTGGTGAGGGGTAAAATGTATTTTTGTGGCAAAAGAGCATCGTACTTTCCCAAGAAAATCCGTACATCTACGTCATACTTTTTTGCCAATTCCGCAATCAGCGCACAATCGGGGCGAATCGTACTGAAACCAATCCACGAACGATAGACTCGCTCACGTTGGGCGGGAGTTGCGAGTGTGGATTCAGCAAATTTGACGGCACTTTTGTTCACTAAACCCACTTTTATCAAGACATCTGCCAAGGTTTTGAAGGAAGAGAGGTTATGAACAAAAAAAGAGAACAGCTTTTTTGTCCCCCAAAAGCGCGTTGCCAAACGGTACCACGGGCTTTCGGTGATGCCGTCAGGAGCTAGTAACCAACACGATTCTATCTGAGGAGCCAACAGCTGAAGCGTCGCTAAGGCAAACTTTCCACCCATACTAAAACCCATCACCGAAAATCGCTCAATACTTTGCTCCGACAATACTTCGTCGATGTACGCTTTCCACGCCTCCATCGACAGTTTTTCATCCGTCAGGGCAGGGCTTTGGCCGTGAAAAGGCAAGTCAAATAGGTAAAAGGTATATTGGTCTTTTAAAACTTCGACCAAGGGAAGAAAACAACGGTGGTCTTGGCCAATGCCGTGGAAGGCGAACATAACTTTGGGGCCATGTCCGTGGACAAACCTTACAGGTTTTGGAAACCTGTAAGGTTTAGAATGAGGATTAGAATGATTAGTATCCGATGCTCGTATCATCGCCACGCGGGTCAGAACCACCTTCCAATGTCCCGTCGGGACGGATTAAAATGCAATCCATTCGGCCAATGGTATTTCGTTGCATTTCAAGAATATACCCTTTTTCCTGCAAACGTTTTATGACCGACTCCGTAAACGCGCCATTTTCAAACGTCGTTTTGTCGGGCAGCCATTGGTGGTGAAACTTGTAGGCATTGACGGCCTGCTGCATGGTCATACCATGTTCAATGACATTCAAAATCGTTTGAAACACCGACGTGATAATCGTTGAGCCACCTGGAGTTCCTACCACCATGTACAGTTTTTTGTTTTTCTCCAAAATCGTCGGCGTCATTGATGAAAGCATTCGTTTGCTGGGCGCAATGGCATTGGCTTCGTTGCCAATCAGGCCAAACATATTTGGAACGCCAGGTTTGATGCTAAAATCATCCATTTCGTTGTTCATCAAAAAGCCACCTCCTTTTACAATAACCCGACTTCCATAGCCTCCATTAAGGGTTGTCGTGATGGATACCGCATTCCCTTCCTTGTCCACAATCGAAAAGTGCGTTGTTTCTAAGCTTTCATAACCAGGAATAAGCCCCCCGTCAATTTCTTTGCTGTTGGTTGCTTTGTTAAACGTAAAATCCTTCCAGCGATTTTTTAAATATTCGTCTGATGTCAATTCTTTGATAGGCACCTTTACAAAATCAGGGTCTCCCAAAAACTTGGCTCGGTCGGCATACACGCGACGTTCGGCTTCAATCATTACCTGAATCGTAGAATCGGAATGCCAGCCCCAACGCTTGAGTGGATATGGCTGAACAAACTTCATCAATTGCAACAACGCCACTCCCCCACTCGATACGGGCGGCATCGTAATCAACTTATAATCTTTAAAGTTCCCCACTAAAGGTTCACGCCAAGTAGCATGGTATTGAAGAAGGTCTTCAGCCGAAATAATGCCTTTGCCTCGCTCCATTTCGGCCACTAACAAAGCCGCCGTTTCACCTTCATAAAATCCAGCACGGCCTTTTTGTTGAATACGGCGCAGGGTTTGTCCAAGGTCTTTTTGAACCAACAAATCTCCTTCTACCCAATCTTTTCCATCAGGTCGGCGGAAATACGTCGTATCAGTATTTAGTTTTTTAAGGTCATTTTTAATTCGGTTAAGTCCCGTAGCCTCTTTTACGGTCAGCACAACTCCCTTTTCGGCCAAATCAATGGCAGGTTGGAGCAACGTAGCCCACGCAAGTTTCCCAAACTTTTTGTGGACTTCCACCATTCCGTCCACCGACCCAGGTACACCACTTGCCAAGTGTCCCGACAAGCTTAGACCTTGGATAACATTCCCGTCGGCATCGAGGTACATGTCTTTATGGCCTTTGAGCGGGGCTTTTTCCCGAAAATCAAGGGTATAGTTTTTGCCTTTTTTGGTGCGATACACAAAAAAGCCCCCACCGCCGATGTTTCCAGCCGCAGGATGCACCACTGCCAAGGCAAACTGAACCGCAACGGCGGCATCGGCGGCATTTCCACCGATTTTTAAAATTTCAACCCCTACCCTAGAGGCTTCTGGATGCGCTGATGCCACCATGCCATTTGAGGCGATAACTCCTTGTCGGTCAGAATAAAAAGGCTTTTGAGTTGGGTCTTCGGTCAGGAACTGGTAAAACCCTTTACTTTCTTTCACATCTTGTGCCAAAGAAAGTGAGCTAACGAAGGTAGCTGCTACCAAAAAATAGGAAAGTTTGTTCATAGAAGTGCTAAGGTGAATATTTCGGGTTTCAAGTTACAAAAAGTATTTTATTACTGATAGTAGGCCTTCCCGTTCCGTAAAAATAGCCTCTCAATGGCTTTTGAGAAATTTACCCTTCTGACCGCAAATTTTAATCTGTCTTAATCTACATCAATTTTGCTTCCAAACGAAAAGTTTTACAAATTGCAAGTTAATAACCCTACTCCACAACATAAGCATGTCTAACTTTAACGATGATGAAAACTTCAGTTTTGAAGAGAACTTCGACCCTGAGGAAGCTAAACACAACTATGAACAAGAAAGAAGCCGCGTAGAGAGCCTTCCCATTATGAAACAAGCCCGTGAAATCTACAAAATTGTAGATTCACTTATGTCTCTTATTGAAGACGACGGTTGTTTCATGGATCACTACCGCGAGACCATTTTTCAGGATGCTGCCTTGATTCGCGCAAAAATTGCGGCAGCGGAAGGGGCTGATTTGTACAGCCTACGAATGGAAAATGCTGTTCTTGTTAAAATTCACGCACGGAGCTTAGAAGCTCACACCTATGGCCTTGAAATGATGGATTTCAAGGAAGTACATTACCTTGAAGTATTACGCGAAGCCATCGAAGATTTTCGATTGCTTTTTATTCAATGGGTTGCCTCGTTTGACAAGGCCAACGACATTCAAGACAACTGGGGCCAACTGTTTTGCTAAAAACAAACCGCCCGCTGCAAGCACAATGTGTTAGATAGAATTAGCGGCTAAATCTCAAATAAAAAACCTTTAGCGGCTAATTCTTGATAACGCTTTTCATCAAAACGAAAAAAATACGCTCCTCTCCGCGACGTCCCTTTCTGCTTCTCTTTTAATTTCTGTAACAGGTTCATGTTCAGAATCTTTTTGCTAAAATTTCGTTTATCTAACGGCCGTCCCAAAATCGACTCGTAGAGATTTCGCAGCTCAAGCATGGTAAATTTATCAGGCAAAAGCTCAAACCCAATTGGCTGGTAACGCACCTTGCGGCGGAGCTGTTCGAGGGCTTTTTGAAACATCTGGAGGTGGTCATAGACCAAGTCAAGCTGCGGTATTTGGGAAATAGGATGCCAAGTAGCGCCATACTCGTGTGACAACTTGGGCAAGGTTGGCTCTACTTCGATGAGGGCATAGTAGCAGGTCGTTATTACGCGCTCGGTAGGCACGCGATACACCGCTCCAAAGGTATATACCTGCTCCATATAGACATTATCAAGCCCCGTGAGACGCTCTACGGTATTGCGCGCGGCGTCATCAATGTTTTCTTCAGGATGCACAAACCCGCCCAATAACGCCCAATAGCCCTTGAATGGGTCGTACAAAAAGCGGTGCAACAGCACGTGCAGCTCAGTGCCGTAAAATCCAAAAATGACGCAATCGACCGAATTGAGTAAACCAACCTCCCCTTGGTGGTAATGAGGACTAGCAGAGGCATCGCGGAATTGTGCAATAGCCGAAGAGGCAGAACGAGCGGGGAACGAATCGAGCATGGAACTGAGTACAAATAGGTTGATGACCTAAAAAGCTACAATGAATTTAAAAATACCGTATTTTTCATAGCAATCACTGCACCTAACGGCTGCTATTTATTGGCTTTCGGTACAGGAAAAGCCACATCTGCTAGAAATTCGTATATTTGATGCCACTAAACAATATTCTCCTATTCCATTCCGTTTTTGACACAGCAAAAAACCAACAGTAATGATCCTACTTCAAGCGCAAACCGCCGTTGACTCCGTAGCTACCGCAGCCTCCGCACAAGGAATTTCTCTATTTGATTTAGTAATGAAAGGTGGTTGGGTAATGATTCCCCTCCTCATCATGTTTTTCCTGACGTTGTTTTTGATCATTGAACGCTGGCTCGCCATCAACGCCAACGGCAAACTCGACGAAAGCTTTATTGATAATTTAAAGGATTTTATTCAACAGGGAAACATCAAATCGGCCGAATCGCTTTGTCGTAATCAACGTTCAGCAGCAGGTCGTATTTTTGAAAGAGCCATTGGCCGCATCGGTTATTCGATCAAAGACATCGAAAGCACCATCGAAAACGCCAGCCAAATCGAGTTGTCTCGCCTTGAAGGCAACCTTTCCTATTTGGGGGTTGTGGCAGGTATTGCACCCATGTTAGGGTTCGTCGGAACGATTTCGGGTATCATCAATATTTTCTACAGCATTTCTCAATCAAACGACTTCAATATCAGCACCGTAGCAAGCGGTATGTACGAAAAAATGGTAACATCGGGAGCAGGTTTGATTGTGGGTTTGATTGCCTACATGGGCTATCACTTGTTGAACATGAAAATCGACCGCATTGCCCTTAAATTGCAATCAGGCGCGTTTGATTTCTTGGATGTGTTGCAAAAGCCAATCACTCGCTAATTTTGTCAAACGCATTGCTATCATGAAAATACGCCGTAAAAGTAAATTTGCCCCCGAGGTATTTACCCATTCTTTGAACGACATCATGTTTTTCTTGATGTTGTTCTTCCTCATTATTTCGACCATGGTCAACCCCAACGTCATTAAGCTCATGTTGCCCAAGGCGTCGGCGGCCCAACAAATGCAGAAAAAACAAACCACCGTGGCGGTCGATTCTGAAAAGAACTATTTTATCGACCGCAACCCCGTTGCCAAAGACCAACTAGAGACCCAACTCGCCGCTATTTTTAACGGTGTAGAAGATAAAACGGTCATTCTACAAGTGGATCAAACGGTTTCGGTGCAAGACCTGGTAGATGTGTTGGCCATCGGTGCCAAACTCGACATCAAAATGGTGATGGCGGTCAAAAAATAAGTGCCAGATTTAAAGCTTTACGGCCACTGCTTCGGGATATCTAGCGTTCGCGCGTAGTTTCTGGGGCAGTGGCTGTGTATATAATCGAGTAGCTGCTGCACATCTCGTTCAAAGTCCACGTAATAATCCGTGTCAAATTTGGCCAGTTTTTTCATCAAACTGTCGGCCTTCTTCGCAATGTACTCCGCACACGAATCGCTTTTACTGTTATGAACGCGTAACATCTCGGACTGATACTCAAAGAACGTGAGCAACAAATAAATCGTCAGTTCAATTTCGCCGTATTTATCTTTTGTAATCTTAATATGCTGGCTTATGTCCCCGCTAAAAGTCCGCATGTCCATCATCATCCAACCTGGACTATCGTGGGTCATTTTGGCTACTTTCAGAATCCGTCGTTTGATGTCGTCGCGGCGCTCCTGAACGGTATCTCCTTGTTCTATCAATTCAAACTCCAACCGTTTGACCAGCATATCATCTTTTGCCACCAAACGCAACAAGAGTTTGTCTTTTTCTTTTTGGGGCATGGCAACAATAGCCCTCTTCAATTCGTCTTCCAGCGCCATCTGCTAACTCTCTTTAACTGTTTATAGAATGTGAACTTCCCGAAAGTTTCAGACTTTCGGGAAGCTTACTTCTGAAGTTATATTCCTTTGTAATTTTTCATTTTCTGTCGTTTCTCTAACTCCTTCACAATCTCACCGTAGATACGCTCCATAAAGGCTGGATTGGTAGAATAGAATTTATAACTGCGGTTGTACGCCACGGAATCTGTCCCGTATTTCTTAAAAATTTTGCTTTTCAAATACTCCGTAATTACCGTAGAGGAATCGAGCGAAGGCATGTTGAGCCGCCCAATTCTTGCTTCTAACAAGTGAATATCGGTCAAGATTTGTGACATTTTCTCTTCCGAAAGCGTCCCTTCGGGAACTTGGGGTTCGTCTTTGCACCCAGAAAGCAAAGCTCCAAGCAGCAAAAAAGAAAATAAAAGGCGAGGTATCATGGCCGATTTTTGTATTTTTGAACAGTTACAGCGACAAAATTACGAATGATTGAGCAATTTATAACGAAGATTCGCCAGTACGAAATTCGGATTCGCAAAGCGGTCAATGCCGACATGCGAGGCAGTTTCCGTTCGGTTTTTAAGGGGTCTGGTCTGGAATTTACCGACCTTCGCGAATACCAATACGGCGACGACGTTCGGACGATTGACTGGAACGTGTCGGCCAAAGGCCACGGGACGTTTGTAAAAATCTTTCGCGAAGAGAAAGAACAAACGGTTTTTTTCCTGCTCGATGTCAGTGGCTCACAGCAAGTAGGCGACGCCACCCAGTCAAAACTCAATACGGCCAAAGAGATTTGCGGGGTGTTGGCGTTGTCAGCCATTCAGGAGGCTAGTCACGTGGGATTGTTGTGTTTTTCTGACCAAAAAGAAAAATACATTCGCCCCTCCAACGGCATGAAACACGGTTATCAGTTCATTACGGAACTTTACAAACTGAAGCCCCAATCGACCAAAACCAACCTTGCCGACGGCATTTTATTTACACTTAACGTACTGAAACGCCGAAGTGTTGTCATTTTCATTTCTGACTTTATTGACACCAACTACGAACACAGCTTGCGTGCCCTTGCTCGTAAACACGATTTGGTGATGATTCACCTGCGCGACCAACGCGAAACGAATTTGCCCCCTTTGGGTATCATCCCGATGCGTGACCCCGAAACCAATAAAACTACGTGGGTGAACACCTCTTCGCCTTGGTTTCGGAAACGGATACGCCACGAGTTTTCACAATTGGGGCAAAAAATGGAACAATTTTCTCGGCAAAACGACATCAATTACGTCGGTATCGATTCCAAAGCGGACTACGTTGGGCCGCTGGTAAAACTCTTTAAAGTCCGACGACAACGATAATTTAAACTTGGAAAGTCTATCATTCATCGCCAAACGAGACTTTCCAAGTTCTCGAAAATAAACTTGGAAAGTCTCTCCTAAACACCACATTAGTTGAAAAAGCTCTTTTTATTTTGTTGGCTAATTGCCTCCCAGCTCCACGCCCAGACGCTTGATTCTCGCCTTTTGGAACAAGTATATGGTTCGCCACAGCCTGCCGACGTTCGGTTTGAGAAATTCATTTCTTCTACCACTACGCCCATCGGGCTCGGCCTTCCTGTGGTTTATTTAGCCTCTGGTTTTGCCACCAAAAACAAAACCTTACAACAACACGGCTGGCACGCATTGGGGAGTTTTGTCGTGGCCAGTTCTATTACCCAAATTACCAAACGAATTGTATTGCGAGAACGACCATTCGTTGCTGAACCCCAACGATTTACCGCGCGCATTCCAGAAGAAGACCTCAACTATTCGTTCCCCTCGGGGCACGCTACAACGGCCTTCAACGCCGCTACTACCCTGACTTTACATTACCCAAAATGGTACGTAGCGGTTCCTGCCTACGCTTGGGCCAGTGCCGTGGGGTATTCGCGCATGAGACTGGGACTTCACTACCCCAGTGATGTCTTGGCAGGAGCGGTCACAGGAGCCGCAAGTGCGTGGTTGACGTACAAAATTCAACAAAAATGGCTACGTCGGAAAGCAAAATAACGTTCAGATTTGCATTTTTCTAAGTTATGCGCTTACCTTTGCGTTGCTTTTGCGCAAAAGCATATCTCAAAAAGGGGTGCCCCAAAATGACGGGCTGAGATCATACCCTAAAACCTGATCTGGGTAATGCCAGCGGAGGGAAGTTACAATGCGAAAATTTACATCTTGGTTTTTGGCCCTAGCAACGGGAGTGTTGCTTTGCGTGCCTGCACTCGCCCAACTTAGCGTTTCGGGCAAAATCGTTGACGCGGAAGACGGAAAACCTTTGCCAGGAGCTACGGTTCGGGCAGGAAGTTTTAGGGGAACGGTAACAAACGAAAAAGGCGAGTTCTCTCTCAAAGATTTACCTAAAGACACTGATTTATTGGAGGTTTCGTACGTTGGCTATGAAGCTAATTTTATCAAAGTTCAGGACGTTGACAAAGTGATTAAACTGCAACGTAGCACTTTCAACGCAGACGAAGTCGTCATCAGTGCGACTCGTGCCAACGCGAAATCGGCAGTGGCTTTTACAAATGTTGGCAAACTTGAACTCAGCAAACAAAACCTCGGGCAAGACCTGCCTATTTTGCTCAACTTCACGCCGTCGCTTGTCACTACTTCCGACGCAGGTGCGGGAGTTGGCTACACAGGAATGCGCATCAGAGGAACGGATGCAACGCGTATTAACGTGACTATCAACGGAATTCCGTACAATGATGCCGAAAGTCAAGGGACATTTTGGGTCAACATGCCCGACTTTGGCTCGTCGGTAAGTAGCGTACAAATCCAGCGCGGTGTGGGAACATCCACCAACGGGGCTGCCGCTTTTGGGGCCACCGTCAACGTCAACACCAACGAATTTAGAAAAGAAGCCTACGCCGAAATCAACAACTCGGCGGGTTCGTTTAACACCTTCAAGCATACCGTATTGGCAGGAACGGGTCTTATCAACAACCATTTTACGATAGATGCTCGTTTGTCGAAAATCACCTCCGATGGCTTTATCGACCGCGCCAAATCCGACTTGAAATCGTTTTACTTGTCGGGGGCTTATTTTGGTAAAAAGAGTTCTGTCCGTTTCAATGTTTTTTCAGGGCGAGAAATCACCTACCAAGCGTGGGAAGGAACTCCCGAAGCCCGCCTTAAAGGCGATCGCGAAGGGATTTTGGCCTACATCGACCGCAACGGCCTTAACGACCGCGACGCCCAAAATTTGCTTAATTCCAACAGCCGTACGTACAATTTGTACCTCTACGACAACCAAGTGGACAACTACCAACAAGATCACTATCAGTTGATTTCGTCGCATACACTTTCTAAAAACTGGACATTTAACCTCAATGGTTTTATGGTGAAAGGACACGGTTTTTATGAGCAATTCCGTGACAACGATAAACTGAGCAACTATAAATTACCCAACGTTGTGGTAGGAGGTCAAACCATTAGTCGGAGCGATTTGGTACGTCGTCGTTGGTTGGACAACTCATTTTACGGAACAACCTTTTCATTGGATTACAACAGTTTCAAAAAGCTTACCGCCAACATCGGTGGAGGTTGGAACCAATACGACGGCAACCACTTTGGAGAAGTTATTTGGGCACGCTACGCCAGTACCAGCGCCATTCGTCAGCGTTACTATGAAAACGTTGGGCTAAAAACGGACTTTAACTTGTACGGAAAAGTATATTACCAACTTACCGACAAACTCAACGTATTTGGCGATGCCCAACTACGCACGATTGGCTATTTTGTAAAAGGAGACGATAACCAGCGTCGTCAGCAAAATCACGACGTTAATTACAACTTCTTTAACCCTAAAGCAGGCTTGACATACCAAGTATCGGAAAGCAGCACAGCTTTTGCTTCGTTTAGCATTGCCCACCGCGAACCCAACCGCGATGACTTTACCGAGTCAACACAACAAATCCAACCCAAACCTGAGACGTTGCAAGATTTGGAACTAGGCTATCGTTTTCAGAAAGGTCGGGTAGCGGGCTCGATTGGCGGGTACTACATGAATTACAAGAACCAATTGGTGGTTTCTGGACAATTGAACGACGTGGGTAATCCCATCAAAATCAACGTTCCCGAAAGTTACCGCGCAGGGATTGAGCTAGAAGCAGGCGCTCAACTTCACAAGCAATGGAAATGGAACCTAAACGCGACATTTAGCCGCAACAAAATCAAGAATTTCACTGAATACGTCATCAACTACGATGACGAAAACGGCGGCTATCAAGTAACGAATCACGGCAACTCAACCATCGCTTTCTCGCCCAACGTCGTGGTAGGAAGTCAGTTGGTCTTTACACCTGCCAAAAATCTTGAATTGGCGTTGTTAAGCAAATATGTAGGCAAGCAGTACCTCGACAACACCTCTAACGAGGCTCGTCGATTGGAAGCATACTTTACCAACGATTTGCGTTTGGTATATCGCATCAAGCCTAAATGGCTCAACGAAATCACGATAAGTGCGTTGGCCAACAACGTTTTAAATGAATTGTACGAATCAAACGGCTACACCTATAGCTACGTCTATGGTGGACAAACTACCACTGAGAACTTCTACTATCCACAAGCTGGACGCAACTTCTTAGTGAGTTTGGGGTTGAAGTTTTAGGAACTAAGTAGGCTTACCTAGAGCAATTTTAAGATTCGTTTAAATTCTTTGAATGATACAATAGGAACAGGCGGGAATAAATCTTTTACTTTCAGAAGATTACGTATGTGTCTATCATCTGAAACAAGATAATCAGCATTTACCCCGATGGCACAATCTACAAACTTGTTGTCATCGGGGTCTTGCTCGACTAATTGCCATTTATAAGAGGGTTCATATCGTAAATGATTCGCAGAAGTTAAAAGTGAGCTCATAACAAAATCTGCGGTAATACTACTAAACTTCTCACCCACCTGCTCAGTATATTCTTCAATAATTTCATTACTTAAAACCCAAATAAACTTCTCTGACATGAATGCGTGGTAAAGCCATTTATTACGTCCTTTAGAGGGAATTGCTGCCAAAAAGCCATTCGTATCTACAACCACTTTCATGATTTATTTCTCAGGTTTTTAAGCGCATCAGTACGACTTTTTTCATTTAACTCACTGATTTCTTCATCGAGCTGAGCGATTGTTTTCCCTTTGGCTTTCATAGCCTTATCAGCTTCTTGTTCAGCCTTTTGAAAAAAATACTGGGTAAGTACATTTCGTACATTTACTAATTCTTCCTCTGGCAAGTCTCTCTCGAATAATTGAAGCAACATTGCTTGCCCATTAGTTAATTTGCGCGGGTTGGATGCTTGTACCATAGTTTATTTTTTAACAAAAATACAATTTCTTACAAAGAAGTTTCCTTCATCCATTCAACAAAAAACTCCATCTGCCCAAACCTACGCTTCATCGGGAAAGGATTAGAGAGTTCTTTCTGGTGCTGTACCTTTGAATCATCAAAACAGCCAGAAAACACAAACTCGTTAATCATCTAAACTATAAACATCCTTACAACCATGAACACTAACATGACTTCTGCCAATCAAAACAACTACGATGAATTTTTGATGAAAGCTGCTCGCCGTCGGGTAGGTTTCCAGACGCACGCGTTTGTTTACCTTATTGTAAACACCTTTATTTCAGCTCTTTGTTTATTTTCTGACGGTAAGCTTCCCATAGAGCTATGGCTATCGTGGGGATTGGGCTTAGCCGTTCACGGCATCGTTGCCTACTTTTCATTCGACGCCAAAAAAGCGACTGAGCGGGAGTACGAGAAACTGCTTAAAGAGAAGAAAATGGACTAACTAACGTGGGTCGGGTAGTGTGGGCGGGTTGCTCACAACCCGCCCCTCGCAGCCTGGGGTTGTGAGCAACCCCAGGCACATATTTAGCAACCCCGACCACTTATTTTAAGCTTCTCCTAAGAAAGGATAGCGGTAGTCGATAGGCGACACAAAGGTTTCTTTAATCGTACGAGGCGATACCCAACGCAACAAGTTGAGAATAGAACCTGCTTTGTCGTTAGTGCCTGACGCTCTCGCTCCACCAAACGGCTGTTGCCCCACTACGGCACCCGTTGGCTTATCATTGATGTAAAAATTACCTGCGGCATTTACCAATTTCTTGCTGGCCAACTCAATCGCATAGCGGTCTTGGGCAAAAATAGAACCCGTCAACGCGTACGGCGACGTAGCATCTACCAATGCCAATGTTTCTTCAAATTTCTCTGGCTCATAGACATAAATGGTCAACACGGGGCCAAAGATTTCTTCGCACATCGTCGTGTAGTTCGGGTCAGTGGTTAGAAGTACCGTAGGTTCGACAAAATACCCCTTCGATTTATCACAATTGCCGCCCGCAATGACCGTTACCCGAGGGTCGTTTTTGGCATTAGCAATGTAAGTGGCAATTTTATCAAATGATTTTTCGTCAATTACGGCATTCACAAAATTGGAGAAATCTTCGGTTCCGCCCATTTTTATCGTGGCAAGGTCTTCTACCATGTAGTTTTTGATGCTTTCCCACAGATTTGAAGGCAAATACGCCCGCGACGCAGCCGAACATTTTTGGCCTTGGTACTCAAACGCTCCACGCACCAATCCTACTGTCACTGCCTTGGCATCAGCCGACGAATGGGCTACCACAAAGTCTTTTCCTCCCGTTTCGCCCACAATTCTTGGAAACGATTTGTAACGCGGGAGGTTATCGCCAATGGTTTTCCAAATGTGCTGAAACACTTTTGTACTTCCCGTAAAGTGGATTCCTGCAAAATCGGGGTGACTAAAAATCACATCGCCCGCCACGGGGCCATCCACGTAAATGAGGTTGATGACGCCGTCGGGGATACCTGCTTCTTTGAATACTTTCATCAAAACATTGGCCGCATATACTTGCGTCAAGGCGGGTTTCCACACGCACACGTTGCCCATCAATGCGGCCGACGTAGGTAAGTTTCCAGCAATCGCCGTAAAGTTGAACGGAGTCAACGCAAACACAAAGCCTTCGAGTGGACGG
Organism: Runella sp. R5_40; assembly: GCF_057652295.1. Taxonomy (NCBI): domain Bacteria; kingdom Pseudomonadati; phylum Bacteroidota; class Cytophagia; order Cytophagales; family Spirosomataceae; genus Runella; species Runella sp. R5_40. The sequence continues at coordinate 389,592 of NZ_JBYFCH010000002.1, forward strand.
TGTTCTAGGCGATTCCAGATGCCATCCGACGACTGTGGTTGTTCTTTATAAATTTGAGAAGCGTAATAAACGTTAAAGCGAAGAAAATCAATCATTTCGCAGGCCGAATCAATCTCGGCTTGGTACGCATTTTTTGATTGTCCAAGCATGGTTGCCGCGTTGATTTCCGCGCGGTAAGGGCCTGCCAACAAATCTGCCGCTTTTAAGAAAATACTGGCACGGTGTTCCCAGCTCAAGTTGGCCCATTTTTCGCGCGCACCCAAAGCAGCCTCAATCGCCTTTTGCACGTGCGACGCATCACCCAACGAATAATACCCTAAAACATGTTGGTGGTCGTGAGGGGGAGTTACGGCGTATTTTTCATCCGTCATAATTTCCTCACTTCCAATGTACATCGGAATATCAATTTGCTTGCTCCGCGCATCTGCCAAAGCCGCTTTTAAGGCTGCTTTTTCGGGCGAATTGGGCGCATACGACTTTATAGGTTCGTTTTTGGGGGCTGGTACATTAAAAAATCCAGTAGCCATGATTCTATTTGGTTTGAAGTTTTTTATAAAAGTCCATGGTCAATAGTTAATAATTTCCCTACCCTATTAACTATCGACCATGGATTATCGACTGTCAACTACATTTACTTCCACGTAAGTCCCATGTTTTGGAACATAAACGCGTACGTATCGGCAGTAGTTTCAAGCGCCTTTTTGGTGTTACTTGCCCCGTGACCGCTGTTCACATCCACCCGAATCAATAACGGATTGGTGCTGCTTTTTCCCGCTTTTTCTTGCAATTCGGCGGCGTACTTAAACGAGTGAGCGGGTACTACTCGGTCGTCGTGGTCGGCAGTAGTTACAAGCGTGGCAGGATAATTCACTCCTGTTTTGATGTTGTGCAAAGGTGAATACGCATACAACGCTTTGAATTCTTCGGCATTGTCGCTGCTGCCATAATCGGCAATCCAGTTCCAACCAATGGTAAACTTATGGAAACGGAGCATGTCCATTACTCCCACCGCAGGAAACGCCACTTTGCACAAGTCGGGGCGTTGGTTAATGACAGCCCCTACCAGCAATCCCCCGTTAGAACCACCTTGAAGCGCCAAACGCGCCGAAGAAGTATATTTTTCTTTGATAAGAAACTCAGCCGCCGCGATGAAATCATCGAATACGTTTTGCTTTTTGAGTTTCATTCCTTGCTTGTGCCATTCTTCACCGTATTCGCTTCCTCCGCGTAAGTTGGCTTGGGCATACACTCCACCTTGATCCAAAAACGGCATTCGCGTTGGGCTAAATGAAGGCGTCAAGCTAATGTTAAAACCGCCATAACCGTACAAAACCGTAGGGTTAGTACCGTCCAATTTCAATCCTTTTTTGTAGGTGATAAACATTGGCACTTTGGTGCCGTCTTTACTGGTATAAAATACTTGTTTTGTTTCGTAGTCGGTAGGTTTGAAACTCACCTCTGGCTCGCGGAACACCGTGCTTTTCTTGGTGGCGATGTCGTAACGGAAAATCGTAGGAGGATAATTAAACGAAGTGTAGGTATAAAACACAAACTTATCGTCGTCTTCGCCCCCAAAACCACCTGCCGAACCTAGTCCTGGCAACGGAACTTCGTTTTCCAATTGGCCTTTCATGTTATAGACATACACACGCGTCGTCACATCTTTTGAATAAAGTGCAAACAACTTACCACCTGCCGTACCAACACCCGTCAATGGTTCAGGTTTTTCGGGCAAAAACGGTTTCCACGTTTTAGTAGCGGTTTCGTAGAGCATTACTTTTTCGTTGGGGGCATTTTCGTTGGTATTAATCAAAAATCCACCTGCCACGTTGTCAACCACACTGTAACTAAAATTAGTAATCTCGCTCACAATCGGCGTAAACTCCTTTTGGCCTTTGGCACGATAAAACAACGCATTTCCGTCTTTTCCTTTTCCACGATCTGAGAGATTTAAGAAGGCAAATTGCTCATCTTCACTCACATACACCCCGTGAAAACGCTGTAAGTTTACTTTGTCTTCATAAACCAGTTCATCGGCAGCTTGTGCGGTTCCTACTTTGTGATAAAACACTTGGTGGTTTTCATTTTTGGCCGCCAAAGCGCTTCCTTCAGGCTTGGGATAACGGCTGTAGTAGAAGCCATCGCCCTGCCAAGAAGCCCCCGATACTTTTACCCATTCAATCTTATCAGAAAGCATTTGGAGGGTTTTCATGTCCATGATTTGGTATTCTTGCCAATCTGAGCCTCCTTTTGAGAAGCCACAAACGGCATAATTTCCATTTTTGGATAAATTAAAAACCGTCAAGCGCGTCGTACCATCGGCTGAAAGCTTGTTGGGATCCATGACCAATTCAGGCGTTCCATTAAGCCCTTTTTGGCGATACAACACCGACTGATTTTGCAAACCGTCGTTTTTGTAGAAATAAAAATACTCGCCTTTTTTGCGGGGTGCCGAATACTTAGGGTAATTATAGGCTTTTTCTAAATCACTGAATATCTTTCCTTTGAACGGAATTTTATTCAAATACGCAAACGTCACCTCGTTTTGGGCTTTGACCCACGCGCCTGTTTCGGCCGAGCGGTCGTCTTCGAGCCAGCGGTAGGCGTCGGCTACTTTAGTACCGTGGTATTCATCCACGTGATCTACTTTGCGGGTGGTTGGGTATATCATTTGAGCAGAAGCTGTGGCGGACAATAACGCCAAGACTAGAAAGGATTTGGACATGGGTGACTGTTAGGTTTTTAATTAGTGTTGACGAAACGAAAGTGTCGAACAAAAATAGAAAATGTCGCCCGCTTGTTAGCAGACGACATCAAAAAATCTTGCTTTGACAACTTTTTATTTCAATTTATCCGCTACTGCGTCCGAAAAGTAAACGAAAAATGAATGGTGATTTCGTCCTCAACCTTTACAAAGAGCAACGACGGCCGCTCAACCTTAAACTCCGATAGCTTTACGGGAAAAGCTCCCTCTACCCGAATCGTATTTCCTTCAGTGTAGGTTTTTGTCGTGATGCTCATCGGTTTGGTCACGCCATGAAAGTTGAGACTTCCATTGATGATTAAATTCGATTCATTTCGCGAGAGCTGGGCGCTGGTAAAATTGATTTTAGGGTACGTCAGTGCTTCCAGCGCTTCCAAGGCGTGCGAGTCGCGGTTGGTATTTCGACTGTCGAACGCCATTACTTTGGCACTAATGGCGACAGTTTCGAGTTTCGCCTCGTCTTCGTCGTACGTCACCACGCAGTCCACTTCGCGGCATACAGCCTTCCACGAGTGTAATGGATGTTTTCCTTCGTAGCTAATCCATGAGCTAGCTTTATTACTGAATAATTTACGTTTGAGTGTTTTAGGTCCAAAGGCAAAACCCGACAGCACGGCCATGGCTGCCAAGGCATAAAATATGATCTTTTTCATACTAATTTACATGGTTAGGAGAGATACAATAAAACCAATCAGCGGAACTGAAAAACCAGAATACTGGCTGTGAAAGCTCCCACGGTAGTGTAGGCCACCGCGCGGTGATAGGGTTTTAGCTCAGGATTTTTGGAAATTTGGTGGCCTAGGACGTTGGTACCTATCATGCCCAATAAATGCACCATGGCCAACATTCGATGCACTTTGGCGCTACTAAACCCTTTTCGATGGACGATAGCCGAAGGAGCAGTAAGCGCCATCGTTGCCGTGAGAGTATAACCAATATTCACGCCTTTGGCAAGGGCGCGGTGGGTAGCACGGAGGTCGTCACTGTAGTTTTTGTACATTTTTCCTCCTACCACTCCTTGTGCCACCATCCCCGCAAAGGTCAGCAAACCCGCCGCTTGGTGGATATTAAACATAGTCCGTCGGATTTTAAATTCTTGCTGGCGATTTTGGCGGTTGAGCGGCATCCAGTGACGCATCAAACCATGATGTCCCCAAAGCATTTTTTGGGTAAAAATCATTTTTTGCGGAAGTAGAACAGGAGATTGTAAGCTGTCTTTGATGTCCACCAACAGCGTGTCGGTCAGACTTAGTTGGGCGTAGGCGCTGCTCGTCAGGCACAGCAGTGCCAGAAGTAACACTTTTCTCATAAGTTTTCAATTAAGTAGGGTAGTAAAATATATGTAGCTACATCTACGTAAAAGAGAGCGTTATGGATGCGTCAATACAAAAAAAGCCGCACTTTCGGTGCGGCTTAACGAATGTTTCTTTCAAATCCTAAGGAGATACCAAGGCGTAGTTGTTGATTGTTCCGCCCGTTTTTTGGCTGGCAGTCGTGCGAGTAAGTACCAATTCTGTTTCAGAAGCAGAATTAATCGTAAACTGAATCGTGCCCGAAGTCCCTGTAGGTTGAGGCGTCAAACTTTTGAGTGTCAGGGTATTTCCAGCTGCGCTTTCTTGTACTTCCCACTGCCCTGTAAAAGTATTTCCGTCAAATTCTTTGTAGGTTGCTGCCGTTGGGCTGCTCAAATCCAAGCGGAAGTTGACATAGCCTGCTTTCGCATTACTAGCTCCTCCTTTGGTATAAACTGTCGTAGAACCTTCTTTTACGGTCTGAGCGCTCCACACTCTTCCGATGATTTCACTAAGGGGTTTGGCACTAGGTTTACACCCCGACATCAGGAAAATTCCTACCACTACAGCTCCTACGAATGTACAAATGCGTGTCATGTTTTCTTTGCTATGTGTTAAAACAACATTGTCTTTCTACCTCAATACATACAAAACCTAAGCCAAAGCTTAAATATTGCGCTCGAATATCAGTTTTTTTTGAAAAATCTGCAAGTTTTTGCGGTAAAAGCTACGTTTAACCGCCTATTTTGAACGTCAGACGGTAGTCAGACGTCATTGGTTCAGCTATTGGTCGCTCTTTATTTTCGGTTTCGGTCTGACTATCGTCTGACCTATTTGCAACGTCAGACGGTAGTCAGACGTCGTTGGTTCAGCTATTGGTCGCTCTTTATTTTCAGTTTCGGTCTGACTATCGTCTGACCCATTTGCAACGTCAGACGGTAGTCAGACGTCGTTGGTTCGACTAGTAGTCGCTCTTTATTTTCGGTTTCGGTCTGACTATCGTCTGACCTATTTGCAACGTCAGACGGTAGTCAGACGTCGTTGGTTCGGCTATTGGTCGCTCTTTATTTTCGGTTTCGGTCTGACTATCGTCTGACCTATTTGCAACGTCAGACGGTAGTCAGACGTCGTTGGTTCGACTAGTAGTCGCTCTTTATTTTCGGTTTCGGTCTGACTACCGTCTGACCTGGGTTTTAATCAAGACGTAAACCACAGCGCTAGGGTTGTAATCTCTTCAAAAAATAAATTACGGTATTCTCAGAGACTGCCAACTCACCATTTGCCACCCCGCTTTGTTTTTTACATACACGTCCGTAAATCGAAAGCGTGTGTTGAGCTGTTGGCCATTGCTCAGCACTTTTGCCGCACACATACCCGTGATAACAGCAGTCTTACCATAAACACGCACCTTCAAATCTTCAGGTACCATTTCTTGATAGGTAAGTTTTCCGTCTTTGATGGATTGTACAAACGACGTTTTGGTATCAATCAGCCCATTAGAATGACAATAATATAAATCTTCGGCGAGTACTTTGTCGAGATAAGCGTAGTCTTTGCTTACCAGCGCAGCAAAACGATCTTTTTCAATGGTAGCAACGGCAGTTTCGGTCGAAGTTTGCGACCAAACCACGTAGCTTTTACATACCCAAAGCGTCAGTAGGGCTGCAATTAGGGTAAAACGAGAGATGGTTTTCATAAGAGATGGTTTATAAATTTTTCTTTTTTAATTCTGCAACGGCATGATTTGCGGCTCGCGCCGTGAAGGCCATAAACGTCAACGAGGGATTTTGCGTACTAATCGAAGTCATCGCAGCACCGTCGGTCACAAACACGTTTTTGCAAGCATGAAGCTGATTCCACTTGTTCACGAGTGACGTCTTGGGATCGGCGCCCATTCGGATACCGCCCATTTCGTGGATATCTAATCCAGGCGACTGTTTGGTATCAATCGTCCGAATGTTTTTGCAACCTGCTTTGGTTAGCATTTCAACGTTGGTTTCCCAAAAATGTTTCAGCATTTTCTCATCGTTATCATCGTAGCCAATCGACGTAATTAACTGCGGAATACCGTATTTATCTTTTTTATCCTGACTCAAACGCACGTGGTTTTCGTACTTGGGAATGGTTTCGGCCTGAATCTGCACAGACAAATGCCAAGGGCCAGGTTTTGCATTGGCCTCTTTCCAAGCTGCCCCAAAACCCTCTTCGCCAGCGGCGCTTCCCCAGCCTCCCCTTGCTGCACTCATCGCTACCAAGTAACCCCGCAAAAAGTCGGTTTCTTGTTTGTGCACATTCTGATACCTCGGCATAAAACCCGACGTGGGTCGGCGACCGAAATAGTATTTATCTTCAAAACCGTCGATGTCGGCATACACATGGCCTCGGTAATTATGAAAAGCTACATGGTGCCCCAACATACCGTTGTCGTTGCCAAGTCCATTGGAAAAACGATTTGAAGTAGAATTCAACAAGATTTGATTTGAGGCCAAACACGACGCATTTAAAAAAATAATTTTTGCGTAATACTCAATGGTTTCGAGCGTGTTAGCATCTACAATCCTCACCCCTTTTGCCTTTCCTGCTTTTTCATCATAAATAATAGAATGCACGACCGAATGCGGACGAATGGTCAGTTTACCCGTTTTGCGAGCAGCAGGCAACGTGGCCGACTGCGAACTAAAATACGCCCCAAACGGACAGCCACGGTAGCACAAATGCCGCGCTTGGCACTGCCCCCGCCCCAAGGCCGTATGCCAAGGTTGCGGTTTGGTCAAATGCGCACATCGACCGATGATCAAATGACGGTCGGTATAATGTTTTTTGAACGACTGCTGCAGGTGTTTCTCTACGCAATTGAGCTCCCACGGAGGCAAAAACTCGCCGTCGGGCAACCCTTCTAACCCATCTTTATTTCCTGAAATTCCCGCAAAACGCTCTACGTAGCTGTACCAAGGCGCGAGCTCGTCGTAAGTGACAGGCCAGGGCACCGCAAAGCCGTCGCGAGCGGGGCCTTCAAAATCGTATTTAGCCCAGCGCTGCACCTGTCGCGCCCACAGCAGCGACTTGCCTCCTACCTGATACGCCCGAATCCAATCAAACGGTTTTTCTTGGATGTAAGGTTGTTCGTCATCTTTGGTAAAAAACTGTTGCGTAGCTTCATCTAGTGCATAACAGCGGCTTACAATCGGATTTTTTTCTCGAAACGACGGAGGCAGCCGATTGTGATGCGGCAACTCCCACGGGTTTTTCATGGCCGTGGGATAATCGGTCACGTGGTCAACGTTGCGCCCTCGGTCGAGCACCAACGTACGCAACCCCTTTTCGCACAATTCTTTGGCCGCCCAGCCCCCCGAAATGCCCGACCCAATCACGATGGCATCGTACTGATTTGCCTGCTTGGCATCAATGTTGAAGTACATAATGTATTTTAAAAAACCGTTTTACTGTTCCTCTTTGTTTGCCAAATGTGCATAATCGTTGACTACTGTCAGCAAAAATGTACGGTATTCTAACGGAGACGTTATTTCCAAAACTTCGGCTACTTTTTCAGCAGTCCGTTCCAGCAATTCATCGTTTGATGTACGCAACACCTGACGAATGGTTTCGATGTCGGTATCTTTGAGTTGGTTGGCAGTGGTATAGGTCACCAAGTAGTCGTCAGGAAGGTTTTGGTACACCACCTGACTAAGGGTAACGCGCTTGGTGGTTTTGACGACGGTTGTTCCCGCCGCAATGTCCCCAATTCGTTGTCCTTTTCCGTTGGCTGCAATCGTAATAATGGCCACCAATGGCGTCAAGATTTCGGTATCGACCAATATCAACAACCATCGCAAGAGGTACGCCCCCAACGTGGGAGGGCTTCCGTCAAGCAACACGACCCTGATTCGCATGGCGCGTTTACCGAGGGTTTGACCATTCAAAAAATATTCTGTTAAAATGGGGTACAGCATGATTGGCAAAACAACGATTACAATCATCACAAATGTACTTGTGCCGCTCCCCCTGCCTATTGCACCGTAGGCGACTATCCAAGCAATCACCCAACCAATGTAAATAAGGCGGTCGATAAGGTTGGCAGCGATACGTTCACCAATGCTCGCAGGCTCATACTCTAAATCGACATTTTGGGAGGTTTGGATTCTGACAGACATATTTTTATAAAGAGTGTGTAAACAATTAGCGAATGAGTGAGGAGTTTTTCCTAACTTTTGCGCAAAATAGAAAAATCAGGCAGTTAGTTACTACTTCATTTGCGCATTTTTCATGAAAGAAGCCGTATTTGTAAAACGTAATACCGAAAAGTGGCAAGCGTACGAATCGACGCCCACCCACGACCCCGACCAACTCACCGAACGGTTTATCGAACTGACCGACGACCTTTCGTACGCTCGGACGTTTTACCCCAAGGCAAACGTAACGCGTTACCTCAACGGTATCACGGCCCAGTTTCACCAAAAACTTTATTCCAACCGCCGCGAAGACCGCAACCGTGTTGCTCGTTTTTGGCGCGAAGAGCTGCCACTGCTCATGTACGAATCGCGGTTTAAGCTCTTGTATTCGTTTGTGTTTTTCATGGGTGCTTGCGTGTTGGGTTGGGTGTCGGCGGCCAACGATGACACCTTCGTTCGACTTATTTTGGGCGATGCTTACGTCAATCAAACCCTCGAAAACATCAACAATGGTGACCCATTGGCCATTTATGGCCATACGGGCCAAGTGAGTATGTTTTTACAAATTACGTTTAACAACATTCGGGTTTCCTTCGTAGCTTTTGTATTAGGCATTGTTTACTCGTTTGGTACCGTTGTCATTTTGTTCAAAAATGGGGTCATGCTTGGTGCTTTTCAGTTCTTTTTCTTTGAACGTGGACTACTTATCACCTCCGTACTAAAAATTTGGATTCACGGGACACTCGAAATCTCGGCCATTGTAATTGCAGGAGCGGCAGGCTTGGTGATGGGGCACAGTTTGTTGTTTCCACGCACCTACAGCCGACTCGAATCTTTCAAGCAAGGTGCAAAAAAAGGGGTAAAAATCGTCATTGGTCTGGTACCTATTTTTGTCACCGCAGGCTTTCTCGAAAGTTTTGTCACACGCCTCACCTTGCCCGCTTTTGTTAGCGGAAGCATTATTTTAGTTTCGGCCGTATTTATTGTTTGGTATTTTGTAATTTATCCTCGACAACTCTCTCAACACAAATGAAACCACCTGTTATCCTTCTCCAACAACGCGATTTTGGGCAAAAAATCAACGCAACGTTCGACTTTGTTGTTCAAAACTTCAAACCATTGGCCATTAGCCTTTTATACATCGCAGGCCCTCTTTCGCTGGTGGGTGGTTTTTTTATGGGCTCTTACCAATCGGGTATCTTAGAAATGCAAAAAAGCGTACTCGAAAGTGGCTCTTCTTCTTTTGATGGTATCTATCAAATGGTAGGAACCGTGTTTTTGTTGAGCTTCTTTTTGATTTTGGCCAACATTATTTCATCTCTCGTCATTGGGGCTTATTTTTTGGAATACGAAGCTGGAAATCGAAACATCACACCCGAAATCGTCTGGAATCGTTTGAAAGGCTATATCGGCAAAGCGCTCATTTTCAACTTTGTGATGGGTATCGCCGTTGTAGCGGGCATCGTGTTTTTCTTACTTCCTGGCATTTATCTGGGCGTCACGCTTTCGCTCATGACCATGATATTGATGCGCGAAAATCTCGATTTGGGTGATACTTTCCGTCGCTGTTTTTACCTCATCAAAGATAAATGGTGGTCCACGTTTGGACTTCTCTTTGTGATGGGCATTGTGTCATCCATCATTGGCTACGCTTTCCAAATTCCGACTCTTATCCTGACAATCATGAGTTCGTTGCAGGTTAAGCTGGCAAACACCGAAGTATTGATGACCATTAGCGGGGTCATTGCCACCGTAGGAGGTGGACTGGTACGATCATTGGTACTAATCGCCATCGTATTTCAATACTATAATTTAGTCGAGCGCCGCGAAGGCTCAGGCATCCTCGACGCCATCGACAATATCGGCAAAACAGACACTCCCCGCACCGATTTACGCGAAGAAGAGTTTTAAATGCTTGTGCAGAGTCTTGTCATTACTGACGAACGACCCGACGCAGCAGTTTAAAAAGTTCGATAATGCCAAGCAACTGGCCTGTCATGCAGGTGTTCTCACCTTTGAAATTAACTAAAGCCCACAAGGGCATTAAAGCAACTCTGTCTAGTTGTGTCATGTCTGCCATGAGACACAATGCTCATTTTAAGGCGTATTATAAACGTAAACTTAAGTAAAAAAAAGCCAGAGCGCCGATGCTATAAATTTACTATCTTCAACGCCATAACAAGCTGGTTAGACTTATTTTTTTCTTTAAAAATATGACGAAAATTATACATACTTTCTTGTTTGAATCATAGAATTCCTGTGCGGTGGAAGGTTAGAAAGCACGGAGCTGACAAACGCTGTACCGCACCAGCGGCCTAGTTGGCATAAACTACATCTGGCTATTAATGAGACCACTAATGACATCTGCGCCATTGAAAAGCCTTTTTTATAATTAATTTAAAATATTGTTAGTTCTTCTGATTGAATATTAATGACCAATCAATTAAGTTTGTATTGTCGATAAGCTATTCTTCTTGGCAAAAATGAGGAAAACTGAAATTTTCTTACATTTAAAATTGAACGATTATGAAAAAGCTACCTTCTTTGCAAATCATTTTAGTACTATCTTTCTGGGGAATATGGGCATGTTCCAATGTGACTTTTCAACCTGAACTACCAAAAGATTTAAACAATCAATCTGTCCCCTCTACCCCTTCTCCTGTTACCAGTGGGAATCGTTATAACATAAGTGATTGGTTTACTCCTTTTGGCAATCCGTCAGCGCAAATCAATAAAAATCCCGTCATTTCACTTACTTTGCCTCAACCAAAACAAAAGGCTGATTTATCATTTTTACGTTCAGGCAATAATGGTGAAGAGCCCAGTTATATTGCTCTGGGTGGTTCATTAACAATGGGCTATCGTGATGGCGGTCTTCATCGAGCAGGTCAATTAACTGCCTATCCCAATCTAATTGCCCGGCAAATGGGATTGACTAAATTTCGTTCCCCGCTTTTTGGAGAAAATGAAGCTAACGGCACCGGTTACATGGTCTATACAGGTAAAGATGGAATACCAGAGTGGCAATATGTGACTAATAATAGGGCGATTGTCACTGAGAACCCATTAGTGCTTTCTGCCTACGAAGGAGGAGAAGTCAATAATTTAGGCGCACCAGATGCTGGTTTTGGGATGCATAAAACCTATTATGCAGAGAGTGTTTGGCAAACAGCATATAATGCTTTTGACGCTCGTCTTCGTTCAGAAGCTGAAAGAAAAAGTCAAAGTTTATTTACTTATACAAAATCAAAACATCCGGCATTATTGACAGTAGAAAAAGAAATCGAACGCATCATGGTTTCAGCACTCAGTGCTAATAATGTTAATGTTGGATTAGGACTTATTACTGGTGGGGAACACTATGGACAGAGGCAAATTCTTACATTTATGAAGGAAGAAAATATTAAAGGTGTCGTTTTTCTAATACCGACCAAGCTGTTGGATTTGCCCTATTTTAGATTGGTGACCTTAAAATCCATTAAGGAAAAGACCGGAGTAAGCCGAGTTATGGTATATAGTGATATAAGAGGAGGAGATCGTGAGTTAGCCGATGATAATACTATATTCTTACCTAGAGGTTCTGTATTAAATTTATTAAAAGGGCCTAAGCAACCCGGAGGAACAGTAGAAGTAGGAGATACAGAATCGTTTACAAAATTTGAATTAGCGAATTTTTTGGAGGTAGAACGGTTTAATGCAACTTTACGTAAAGATGCGGAAAACTATGGTATCCCAGTAGTTGATTTGGACTCTATTTACAAAAAGGTACTGGCAGGTCAATATGTATCAGAAGATGGTTTTAGGATTGACCCTTCTTTTCCAAATGGTAACTTCTTTTCGCAAGATGGCATTTATCCATCAGCCATTGGACAGGCAGTAATTGCGAATGAAGTGATTAAAGTACTGAATACTGCATATAAATCAAATATTGCATTAATCCACTTAGGCAATTTTGCCGCTTCGCTATAACATGGCTTCCCTTTGTAGGTTAAGCTTACAAAGGGAAGCCAACATAGCCATACAACAAAGCCGTTTGCCAGTATAAACAAGCTTGCCTTTTGCCCCATACAAACTTGCTTATTGCACACTTGCCCCTCGCCAATTTCACTTATCGTCTAGTGCTTGATAAATCATTAAATCAAACTTGCGGTCGAGTTCGCCACCCATGCTGGTAGGCCACATTTGCTTCATTAATACGGCACAAATTTTCTCTTTGGGATCGGCAAAATAATGCGTACTGAAGGCCCCGCCCCAGCTAAATGTGCCGACGCTGCTGTAAATATCGTTGGCGCGCCCTGCTTCATTAATCACACTGAAACCTAAGCTGAAATAATTACGAGGGTCGGGAAATAGCGTACCACTTTGGTTGGTATTGGTGAATAGTTCTACTCCTCGGCGACTCAATAAGCGCTTGCCGTTATAAGTGCCTCCATTGAGCAACATTTGCAAGAAAACCGCGTAGTCGTAAGCCGTGCTGGTCAACCCGCCTCCGCCTGAAAAATACGACTTAGCTCCTTTGATGGGGTAGTCGGGGTCGCTTCCAAGGTTATCGAGGGAGCCTTTAACAAGGGTTTTCTCTTTGGTTTCGGAATAAATCGGAACCAAGCGGTCTTTTTTGGCATCGGGCAAATAAAAATGCGTGTCTTTCATACCCAATGGTTCAAAAATGTGCTTTTGAAAATACTGTTCTAACGTTTCTCCCGAAACCACTTCTACCAAGTACCCCAACACGTCGGAGCTGAGGCCGTAGGTCCATTTTTCACCTGGCTGATGCGTGAGAGGTAGCTTGGCTAATTTTTTGATGTTTTCGCCAATGGTCAGTTTTTTGGTCGTAAAGGCATCCACAATTCCCGCCTTTGAATACACGGCCTTGATGCGGTCGTCGCTCCCGATGGCGTTGTAATTAATCCCCGACATGTGCGACAATAAATGCCGAACCGAAATTTCGCGTTTGGCAGGAACAGTCGTGAAGGTGCTGTCTTTGGGGTTAAATTGATCCATAACGACGGGCTTGGCAAACTCAGGAATGTATTTGCTGATGGGGTCGTCGAGCATGATTTTGCCTTCTTCATGGAGCATCATCACCGCCAGCGACGTGATGGCCTTGGTCATGGACGCGATGCGGTACATGGCATCTTTGCTCAAAGGCTTGTTGGCATCGAGGTCAGCTTTCCCAAAGGCTTTGTGGTAAACGATTTTTCCGTCTCTAACCACAATCGCTGCCACGCCAGGAAATGCTCCTTTGTCGATGTATGACTGCAAAACGCCATCGATGCGATTGAGGCGTTCGCTGTACATCCCAACGGTTTCGGGGGCAGCGGCAGTCAGTAAAGGTGGTTTTTGTTGGGTGCCTGTTTGGGCAAATACCGTTACGGTCGTCAACGCCACAAACGCCGACGTCCGAAAAAAAGTCAGAAGGTTCATATGATTGGTTAAGGTTTGATAGTCAGTAAAGTTATACAGCTATTAAGTCATTTGCAAACTCCTTAAAGGACTTAATTTGGTATTGGCTTTGCACCAAACGATTAAGAGCTCGGTAGGTAGGTGAAGACAAGTTTTTGAAGATATCCGCCAATTGTTCCGTGGAACGCACATCGTTTTGAGGTGCGAGTTCAATCAAATGTCGGTCGTTTTGGTATTGGTGAATAAAACCGTACAAACTCAAGCCGTCGGTGGAGGTATAGCCAAAGTCGAGCATAAACGAAGGTGTATCGGTAAAACAAGCCTCCAAGCCCATAGTGGTTCCCATGTGAAAAAAGGCGTCGGCATTAGCGATTTTCTCAAATTTCTCCAAAATATGACTGTCTTTGACCGACAAATCCAACGTTCGGAAACCATCGTCCATCACCACGTTGGGCAGGCTGCGCAGCGGTGCGTATAATTCCCAATTGCCCTGCACAGGATACGGCCGAACCACCAGCTTCAAATCAGGGCGAGCTTGTTGCAGGGTTTCGGCCACTTGTTTGACCACACTCACTTCGTCCCGAACAAGGTCCACGACGCCAATCGCACAGCCGACATAGACATAAGGAAAATCGTACGTACGGGGCAACTGAGCCGCTACCTGGCGGTATTCGTCGATGTAGGCAAACTGACTGGCTCCTACCACGCTTGCCCGCGAGGACGATACGTGTTGTAGATGAATCAAATCTTCGCGGATGCGCTCGTTCCAACACACGTAGGTCGCGCGCGACGAAAAACAGGTATGTTTACAAGCGTGGTCCCAGCTATAGACATAGACCTTCACAGGATGATTTTCGTGAACCAAGCGCGCCATCAAAAAATCGTCGGCAATGGCCGTAAAACACACAAACTGGTCGATGCCCGTGAGGTCGGTTTGGGCTCGGTACTGAAGTCGGTTCAGGTAAAAATCGTAGGAAATGATTTTGGGCAACCGACGTACCCACGCCAAAATTTGGTGATTTTTTTTCAGCACGGCAGCGTCCGTAGCAAGCGATGCTTTAAAAAGCTCCATCAAAAAGAAATTGTGACGGCTTTCGGGGATTTGTCGGAAAAGGATGTAGAGTTTTATCCAAAGGCTATTCCACCAGCCTCCCTTTTTTTCATTGATAAGTCGAAACTTCACGCCCGCAGGCAAGTGACGTAAAATCTCCTCTTTGTTCTCAGGACGACCAAAGATGGTAACTTCGTGTTGTTGGGCAACTTCCGTAATAACTCGCCGCACATCGTTGCGGAAATCAAAAAAAGAAACGACAAATCCGATTTTCATGGGTAATGTTGGTGATACGGACCTCCAGTCCGTAAATATCACCGCAATAAAAGTATAAATTACTCATACCCCCAAACACCTTCCATCAAGAAAAATTTGGCACATTATTACTGTTGTGTTAGTTTTACATTCAAACAGTCATCAAACGTATGAAAAAAATAGCCTTCGCCTTCCTATGCTTCGTAACCGTAGCCGCCAACGCTCAAACCATCTTTCAGGCCCAAGAAGTCGATAAAGCCGCTACTCCGCAAGGGGGTATCCCACTGTTTCAGGAATACATCAAGGCCAATTTACAAGTGCCATTTGCTACGCGCGTAGCGGGGATAAAAGGGCGCGTATTTCTGAGCGGGGTAATAGAACCCGACGGAAGTGTGTCGGAGTTAAAAGTGACTAGAGGACTTCAACCCCAAGCCGATCAAGAAGCATTGCGGGTAGTGGGTTTATACCGCGCGTGGCAGCCAGCTGTAAAAGACAGTAAACCCGTACGACAAGCGTTTAATTACTCGGTCGTTTTTCCCGATAACCCTATCACCAATTACGACAGCACTTCGCACAGCTTGGTTGATTATTTCAACGACAAATTTCAATATACCCAAGAACCAAAGGAATACCACTTCCGCCGCTTGATTCCTGTCGATAACAACGGGGTAGTAGCTGCGGACGTAGTTTTTGAAGAATTCAAGAAAAAAGAGTGGAAACCGTACATGTCGGCAACGTATTCCAAAAAGCCGATGATGTACAAAGTTGAAAACGGAAATAAGATTGATTCGTTGCCTGCGTACCGTATTACCGCTCGCGACCAAAACTGGAATTCGTACGTGCCCGAAGTGATAGTTCAAACCAATGGGCAACTGCTTTCGACAACAGAGTACCAAGGGGGAGGTTTTCAAGAAGTAAGTCATGTACACTATTACCCCAGCGGAATATTGAAAGAACAACTAATGGCAGATGGCGCTAACCAAATGTTGGTACTCTGGCATGACAATGGCCAAATTGCGGAAGTGATTCAACGCGAACGTCCTCAAGCAATGGCGCAAACGGAAGAACGAATCGTGGGCCTCTGGGCAAGAACAGGACAGCAACACGTCAAAGATGGCAACGGCTGGGCGGTAAAACAAGAGAACGAAGTGACGAGTCAGGGGCAGTTAGTCAATGGCAAAAAAGAAGGAAGATGGGTTTCAAAACTGGCCGATAGTACGCTATACATTGACGAATTTTACTCTGCAGGGGTGTTGACCAAAGGCACAATTTATGACAAAGGCGAGGTACGAACATATACGGAAGCTCGCAAAAATCCTCAATTTAAAGGAGGGGTTCCTGCTTTGGGTCAGTTTTTATCCCAAAACCTACGCTACCCCGCAGAAGCGTCTCGTAGAAATGTCTCGGGAAAAGTATATCTAACGTTTGTCGTTTGTGAAGATGGTTCTTTGTGTGATTACGAAATACTAAAAGGCATCGGAAGCGGCTGCGACGAAGAAGCGCTACGGATAGTGAAACAAATGAGTGGTAAATGGGAACCAGGCGTGTATCGTGGCAAAAAAGTACGGGTCCAGTATAATTTACCCATATCCTTCATGTTACGCTAAGTAATAACCCATTTGCAGTTACCATTGCTCAGTAAATAATTGCATTATTTTACCCACCGAAAAAGGATTTCATGAAGCCATTAATCAGCGAACATCTGCGGCTCTCAATCTGCGCCAATCGGCGGGTAAAACGTTAAACAAACTTAGCTAACACGCTATTTATGAGGTCAACCGATAATCAGAGTCGGGTAAAACGTTTTCGACCACCCGAATTACAGGCATTTGTTATCAACTGGCCGTTTTCTAGTTCCAAATACCACGTATCACAAGCCAAGCACAGCACCAATGCACACGAAGGATTAGGGGCAAGTTTTTTTTTCGGTTCGACGGTAAATTTTTTGCCCTGATATACCAAGTAGCTTGGAACGCAGCAAGCAGGCAAGCTATTGGCATCAAGAATGACTCCATCGTAGCGGATTTCAAATACGGTGGCATCTTTGGGGGCTATTGGCTCCCATTGTTTTGCATCGTCCCCTTGCTTTACGGCATTGAGCATCCATTTGCCAACTACAGGTTTTATTTCGTCAGGAGCGAGACGCTTTTCATCACACGACCATGCTATCACCATCACTAAAAAAAGCAGTAACCCTTTCGCTTTCATCGATTCATTTATTTGCTATTCAACACTTTATATTTTTCAAATCTTGACGTACCGAACCCGTGCTAATCCATTACAATAACTGATCGTTAGTACGTTGTCTTGCAAATCCATGTTCCATGTTTCACAATAAACACAATTAATCAAAGCGCACATCGGGTTGTCTGGAACTGTTTCTTTGGGGACAATGCTAAATTTTTTGCCGTTTATAGTAAGATACAGCGGGCCACAGCACGTAGATAAACCTTTTGAATCAAGAACGACACCATCATAGCGGATTTCAAATTGGTGTTGACCGCTTTGGGTAACATATTCCCATTCCTTTTTGTCGGCTCGCTCAATGGCAGTCACTCGCCATTTTCCCACCAATGGCTGTATTTCTTCGGGCGTAAGCTGTTTTTCTTTGCACGAAAAAACACCCAAAACAAGAAAGAAAACCCAAACAACATTTTTCATCAGTTTCACAATTTTTTATTTGAGCCATCTACGACAATTAAACAGAACAATACGCTAATAATCAGAGTCGGGTAAAACGGTTTCGCCCACCCGAATTACAGGCATTTGTTATCAACTGGCCGTTTTCTAGTTCCAAATACCACGTATCACAAGCCATGCACAACACCAACGCGCACGAGGGATTAGGGGCAAGTTTTTCTTTGGGTTCAATGGTAAACTTGTTGCCCTGATATACCAAGTAGCTTGGAACGCAGCAAGCAGGCAAGCCGTTGGCATCCAGAATAACCCCGTCGTAGCGAATTTCAAATACATAGCCATCTTTAGAAGCTACAGACTCCCATTTTCTTACATCTCCCGCTGGCTCAATAGCATCGAGTTTCCATTTTCCCACCAACGGCTGTATTTCTTCGGGCGTAAGCTGTTTTTCTTTGCACGAAAAAACACCCAAAACAAGAAAGAAAACCCAAACAACATTTTTCATCAGTTTCACAATTTTTTAACCGATGACGCCTAAACAAGCCCAATAGTTGGAAACAAAAAAACGTCAGCCGTTTTTAACGACCGACGTTTAATTAGGTTGACTCAGGTTGTGAGCAAACTTCGACACACAAATTCGGGTTGTGAGCAACCCTCAACACACAAATTCAGGTTGTGAGCAACTTTCGGCACAAAAATTCGAGTTGTGAGCAACCCTCAGCACGGAACGAAACCCTCAGCGCGGATTCGACATTCTGCCCTCA
Organism: Runella sp. R5_40; assembly: GCF_057652295.1. Taxonomy (NCBI): domain Bacteria; kingdom Pseudomonadati; phylum Bacteroidota; class Cytophagia; order Cytophagales; family Spirosomataceae; genus Runella; species Runella sp. R5_40. Next base: position 407,927 of record NZ_JBYFCH010000002.1, read on the forward strand.
CCCACTCGACACTCCAAAACTAGCTCCAATCTCTGTCCCACGAATCTTTGGCGTTCCATTCGTCGGTGGGAGCAAACCATTTTTGGTCTTTTATCAAAAACTTCTTCGCTACTTCTTCATTGAGCTCTACCCCTAAACCAGGCTTGTTAGGAACAGGAGCAAATCCATTGACAACCAAAGGTTTGTTGCCCGTTACAATGTCTTCCCAGCCTTCCACGTCCACGCCGTGGTGTTCCAATGCCACGAAGTTTTCGGTAGCAGCGGCACAGTGTACGTTGGCCATAAATGAAATCGGGCTACCTGCAAAGTGCATCGCCATCGGGATACCGTGTTCTTCGGCGTAGTCTCCAATTTTTTTGGTTTCCAAAATTCCACCCGACGAGGCTAAATCGGGGTGAATCATATCCACCGCTTTGGCATTGATGAGTTTGATAAACTCTTCTTTCAAGAAAATATCTTCACCCGTGAGGGTAGGCGTTTCGATGGCATCTGAAATTTGTTTCCATTGGTCGGTATAAAACCACGGCACCAAGTCTTCGAGCCACGCCAATTGGTACTTTTCAACGGCTTTTCCCAAGCGAATGGCCGTGTTTACGTCAAAATGCCCGAAGTGGTCGGCCGATACGGGAATGTTATACCCCACCCCTTCCCGAATTTTGCTGACATATTCGGCAATGTATTCCAAGCCCTTGTCCGTAATCTGAATTCGTGTGAAAGGGTGCTTGGTCATGCCGTAGTTTCCTACGGTTTTGGTCTTGTTGTCACGCTGCGAAAGTTTCCAAACATTGTCCCCAATGAGCATCCCAGGTTTGCCCGCCAACAGCCCAATTCCAAAATCCATCTTCAAAAAAGTGTAGCCTTTGTCGAGACGGGTTTCTTTGAGTTTTTTGGCAAAAGTAGAAGGGTCGCTGATTTCGGGCGTATCGGCATAGAGGCGAACTTCGTCACGGTACTTTCCGCCAAGCATCTGATAAACAGGCACGTTATAGGCTTTACCTGCCAAATCCCACAGGGCCATTTCTACCCCGCATACCCCACCCGCAGCGCGCCCGTGTCCGCCAAACTGCTTGAGTTCTTTGAAGATTTTCTCAACGTTACACGGGTTTTGACCCAACAAACGACTCTTGAGCATCAGGGCGTAATTGGGACTAGCACCGTCGCGTACTTCGCCCCAACCTACTAAACCTTGGTTGGTATCTATGCGGATAATTGGACTTTTAAACGGCACTCCCTGCAAATGAGCAATGCGCATATCGGTGATTTTTAGCTCCGAAGGCTTCGAATCACGTTTTATTTTTTGGGTAATAAATTCCATTTCTTTTTCGGGGCTTCCGTCAAACATCAAGCCCATGGATAATCCGCCAAGTAAGCCTTTGCGTAGAAAGTCGCGGCGATTGTTTTCGGAAGCGGTGTGGGAATCGGGCAACTTAAAACGTTGTGTAAATTTTTTCATTGGGGTTTGTCAATTAGGTGCGTACGCACGGTTAAGAGTTGTATTAACGATACAAGATTAGGTCAATTTTTTCTGAAAATATTTCAAAAATCACCGATGGAAAAAGATAGAAGTGTAGGCGGGGGAATTGTTTGATTTTTGTGTGTGTCATCCTTAACCAACGATTCTTTGTATTATGAAAAAAGTTATCCAAGCCCTTTTCTTGGCGGCAATAAGTTCTCCGTTATTTGCCCAAATTCAAGCACCCAAAGAGCTTATTCAGTTTTATACCCAAGAGTGGAAAGGCGAACGTTTCCCCGATGGCCGTCCTAAAGTACCCGATGAAATTGTAAAACGTTTGGCCAATGTCTCTATCGAAGAAGCGTGGGGTATCATGCGGGGCGATGGCTACAACAACCAATTTGAGGGTAATTTTCAAATTATTCACCCCGAAAAACCGCTCGTTGGACGCGTGCTTACGGCGCAGTACATGCCCGCCCGCCCCGACATGGAAAAGCCCATCAAAGAAAAAGGAAAAGCTGAAGGCCGCCGAGGAAATACCAACTCATGGCCCATCGACGCGCTCCAAATTAATGACGTGTATGTAGCCGATGGGTACGGAAAAATCATCGACGGAACACTCATTGGCGATAACCTTGGCAACTCGATTTATGCCAAATCCAAAACGGGTGTGGTATTCGACGCAGGCGTGCGCGACCTCGAAGGCTTGAGCGCTATCGACGGTTTTGTAGGATTCACGCGCGGCTACGACCCCTCGGCCATCAAAGACATGACGATGACCTGCATCAACTGTCCCATTCGCATTGGTCGGGCGTCGGTACTGCCAGGCGACTTGGTGTTGGGCAAACCCGAAGGCGTAATTTTTATTCCCGCGCACTTGGCCGAAAAGGTGGTAAATCAGTCCGAGTTTATTGCGTTACAAGACGAATTTGGGCACAAAATGCTCCGTGAGAATAAATTCACCCCAGGCGAAATCGACATGAAATGGAACGATGCCATCAAAAACGCCTTCCGCGAGCACATCAAAACGCGTTCAGGAAAAGTGTACTTGACGAGCGAGCAGATTGAGAAGTTTTTGTCGAGGGAGTAAGGGTTTAAGGGCGATTCAAAATCACCTTAAACTGCTGTCCTTCCGAATCATTGATAAATTCGGTAGCAGGGTGCTCTTTCAAAATTCGGCTAATACCCGAACCTAAGCCACGGTAGGGCAGCAGTTTGGTAGCATAACTCAACAAGATGGGATTGCGAGGAACCGCATTCCCATTTTTTATTTGTTCCACCGTCAGATGGTTCGGAAGTGCGCCAGGGCTGACAATTTCGACGCGATTTTGGAAAACAAACACCCTGACGGGGCTGGTTTTGCCATAATCGCGGTGGATAAGCGCATTCACGAGTGCTTCTTCTAACGCTACTTTGGAAATTTCCAGCATACCTTGGCTATTGAAACTGGCACCTTGAGGTTGTTGTTTGTGCAAGTTGACCATAATAAATGCCAAACTTTGCTCAAACTGACGGTCTAGCCCGCCACCAATGTCGGTGCTCGAACGATAGGTTGTATCGCCTAGTTCATTCCCAAAAAAACTAACGCATTTTACCTCCAACACAGGCCGAAAACGTTGCGGATTTTTACCAAAAAATAGCAAACCGACGAGGTTGAGTTGGTGTTTTTGGGCAATTCCCAAATTATTCAGAAAGGTCTCAAAATGCTGTTTAGTTTCTTCTAAATGAGCTGAAACCGATTTCCCTTCGTGCTGCGCCTCAAAATATTCGTACAGTTTGATTCGGTCCAATTCAGTATCAATGGCAGCGCCTCGAATGGCCAACTCTTCAATGTGATACGAGCCACTCGCTTGAAACATCCTCGATAATTCTTCCTGCGATACGCTGCGCTTGTCGGCTCCCGCTCGCATGAGGTACTTGCCCGATTTGGTTCGGTACGGCTTTTGATTTCCTTCTTCCATGTAAATCACCACAACAGGCTTGTCATCAACAAGCAAGGTTTGGCTTTGAGGGAAGAGCGCGGGAATGCAGTTTTCTGAAGCTGTGTTGGAAATATGATTGTTGAGGGATTTTAAGTTTTCTACGCCCACTACTTTACCTCCTCCTTGGGCATCTTCTGCAATTCCAATGAGAATATAGCCACCTTTTCCATTGGCAAATGCCACCATTTCCTCCGCTAAACTTTCGGCATTTTTAACTTCGGTCTTAAACTGAGTGAAGGTGTCTTCGCCCGTGCGAAGCATTAATCGCACATCGGTCTCGCTGATAGGAAAGTTCATACGTTTTTATCCCCAATTATCAGGTTTTATAAAGTCCTGAAAGCTATTGTCTTGGAGCAAATTTAGTACTCTTTGTTGTAATGAATCAAACTTTTCTCCAAACGACGCGCCATCTAAGGCCGTTTTGGTTGCCCATTTTACAGCTTCTTCGCTTGCTATTTTAGGCAGATTTTTGGCCGTTTCTTTGAGTTGTGCCAATACTCCTTTGGCCTTCTTCTGGCTTTCGGCTTTTTGCAATTCTTTTAGATCAACGATGAGTTGATTGAGGATTACTTGGTTTTGCTCACTGGCCGACTGATGAAATTTGGCTAATTCTTCGGCAATGCTTTGTGCTTCTATTTGAATAAACTGTACTCGTTTTACGCCCCGCATATCGTAGTAATCGCCCTGAAAGTTTTGGATAATTGCTTGTTGGGTCGAGGCAGGGCTTTCAAACATCCCGAGTAGGCGGTCGATATTGTAGTCGTTGCCTTCCTCGTCGGTATATTCGACTTTACCTTTGTGTTTTTGGGCAATCAATACGCGGTACTTCACCGATGTTTCTTTTCGAGCATCTAGGCCAATCATTTCATCTACTTTCAAGCCAGGGTATCGTTCGTGAAACTCCCGAAATAGTTTTCTGATTTCGATAAAAAACTCGCGGCGGTGCGTGCCTTGTACCCAAATATCAATGCGGTTTTTGGTGTCGGTTTGCATCACCAACGCGGTTTGGATTTCGTCGGCTTCGTTTCGTTCAATGACAATGCCCTTTTGCCAGTAAAAATGTCCACGGACTTGACCAAAAGTACGGGCAATAAAGCTGCTGATGGCTCCTGCTGGAATGTGGGTTTCGTACCGAAAAAAGAAATGCAGCGCCTCTTTCTTGAAAACATCTGGCTGAAAACCAATGGGATAATCACTTTGAAAAGCTTGAGGGATAAAAATTTTGTGGGTATCGGGGTTGATGTAACCCAAATAAAATCGACGAATCATTTCAATCAAATACCCATAATGCTGTTTGGGGTAGGCGAAAGTATGGGCATCGGTTTTGTATAAAATTCGGCTAAAATCTTTCTCCGAAATGACCCCATTTTGCTGGTGGGTGTATTCGGAAGTGAGAATACGATACACCCCGTCGCTCAACCATTCGGGATTCAAAATGTGCAGGTGGCGGGTGTGCATTTCATCAAAATAACGCACCGTGCCGAGTGAATCCAAAATTTTGAGCAAAGGCTCATCGGAGGCCAATTCTAGGTTTTTCTCCCGACAAATGGCTTCGTAGCGTTCATGCGTAATGTAGGGTTCGTCCTTGAAAAAGCGACTTTCCAAATAGTTTTTTACTTCGAAGTAATTTTGAGGAACTATCTGTCGAATATTGGGCATCTGGAGTAATTCACGAATGATACTGGTTTCCAATTCTTGCACCGCAGGTAAAAAGAACGGGTCATTCTGTTCGTGAACGCGCCGAATGGATGTTTTATAAATACCCCGTACCATACTCTCCCCTAACTCAGTTCGATACTCGGCTCGTAACTGTGCCTCATTGACACTTCCGTTGTTTTCATCACTGCGATTGATGACGATAATAACAGGAGAGTTAGGGGCGTAGCTACGAATTTGTTCTAAATACTTGTCAGGCTGTTCGTCTTTGCGGGCATTGAGCACGACCACATACAGTGTTTCTTGGGTTAAAAAGAACTTGTGTACGGTACTTTGGATTTCCTGTCCGCCAAAATCCCAAATATTGATGCGGTAAGGTGTGCCTGCTTCATCGGTAATTTCCCACGGCTCTATTTTAATCCCTTGTGTTGTTTTGGTTTCGGTAAAAGGCTTGCCCAGCAAGTAGTTCATTAATGAGGTTTTACCCGCATCAGGCTCACCAATGATGACCATTTTTGCTTCGTTGAGCGGGCGAGCGCCTTTTTGTTCTTCTTTTTCGAGGTTGTCTAAGTACTCTAAAACGGCTTGATTGCTTTGCTTAATGGCTTTTACAAGACCTGAGGGAAGGGGGTTTTTGTATAGATTAATACATTTTTCCTCGGACATTAATGAGAATTTTACTACAACCCCATTGTGAATTAGTGATTTGAGTGAACTTATATTATCTATTTGGTTTAAACTCAAATCAATAGTAGTTAGTGATTTTAATTCTTTAATTGGACTAATATTATAAATTTTATTTCCAGACAAGTTAATTTCTATTAATTCATGTAAGTCTTGCAAAGGTCTTATATCTTGAATTTGATTTTTTTTTAAGTCAAGATTTTTAAGACGAGTTAACTTTTTTAGTGGCTCAATATTATTAATTTTATTATCACCTAAACAAAGCGACTCTATTTGTGTAAGTTTCTCTAAATCAACAATATTAACAAGATAATTGTTTGACAAATTAAGATTTTTTAAAAACTTTAATCTGTCTAATATACTAAATTTTTTAATATCATTGAAACTTAAATTTATGAAATTCAATTGTTTTAAATTCTGTACTGCTTTAATATCATTAATATAGTTAGACGTCAAATCAAGATATTGAAGTTTTTCTAATTTCTTTAAAGGGCTAAGGTCTTGAATATTGTTTTTAGCCAAAAGGAGAAATTTTAATTCACTTAGAGCTGCTAATGGTTCTAAACGATTAATACTTAAATTAAATAAATTGAGTGAAAATAATTGCTCTTTTAGACCAATTTTATATCTATTTTCCTCAATCTCAATCCCCCAATAATCTTCTAATTCCAATATTTGCTTTGGCTTCATGGTAGTTCTTGTAGAAATTTATAGAACCCAATTATCAATAGTAAGCTCCTTTATTCTTTGAAAGTGGTTGGTGTTGTTCGTAATAAGCTGCAAATCATGGGCAATTGCAATTCCTGCAATAAGTGTATCGGTATGGCCAATCACAGTACCTTTTTTGCGTAAATCAGCTTGGATAAAAGCGGCAACTTGTGTGGATTTGAGGGATAGAGGAATGATACGATTAAGTTGAACAAAATGCTCAAATTTCTTTAGCTGTTTGTGGGCATCTTTGTACATTAATCCATTCAGAACTTCGTAATAAGTGATGATACTTAGATTGATGACATCATACTCCTCAAGATAAGCCTCTACGTTTTGAATAACATTGGGATTACCTCTTAAAAACTCAGATAGCACGTCTGTGTCTAGCATTGAAGGTTTCATACATCACTAGGTCTGTCAAATAACTCTTTACGACTTTTCCGTGTTTCTGACGTAAACTCTTGGTAACTTTTCTCCGACATATCACTAAAGGCTCCCGCGAAAGAGAGTATCTTTTTACGTAACCGAGCATTTTTTTTAGGCGGGGTTAATGAGTGTACATATTCATACACATCTTCCAGTTTATTTACGGGAACATCTTGCATCTCCTTCAAAATTGTGTTTATCGTGATAGTCATAACATCTCGCAGTTTTACTGTAAACTTACATACTTCCGCTTAAAAAATCCAAACGACACTACCACCAACACCACATACACCACCGCCAAAATATAGCCCCCGTAGATAAAGAAATCCAGAAAACTGATGTTGGGTTGACCGAAGTTTTTGTAGAGCAGCACCAATACCGTTCCCAAATACCCCCACCAATCGGCGAGCGTCACCACAAAACTTACCGTGCTCACGTACTTAAACGAGGCCACAAAACGCTCAAAATAAAGGCCGTTGCAAGGCACGTAGGCCAAATACAACCCCACGCCCGTCAGAGTAAACCATACACCCGCCGAAAGCATTCCTTGCTGGTACATCCACGTACTAACGCCCACGGTAAGCCCGCCCGCCACCAAAAGCACGTTGATAAGCATAAACGCTTTCCAGTTGTCTTTCACCCAGCGCAACGTTCCCATCAAAATCAGGATAAAAACCGACACAAAGGTTTCAGTTTGGGTAAAAATAAGCGGGTCGTCCACGCCTGCGGTTTTGAGGATTTCGGGGGCAAAATTGTCGCGAAAATCGCGGAAAGCCGTCAAAAAAACGTACGATACAATCAAGGTAATCAATCCCACCGAAAAGGTACTGATAAAACGACTACGGTCGGCGGCATTCATCGGCGCGCGTTCGGTGCGTTCGGCTCGGTCTTCGTCCGAAGGGGCAGGTAATTTGGCCAATGCCCAAACGGCCAACACGAGCGGGACGGCAAACATCAACCCCGTCAGAAAAGGCATCCAAAACTCCGAAATGCCGTTGTTGAGCAAGGTTTTGCCAACAGTTTTTACAAAACCAGACGCAAAAATAAACGAAGCCGTAAGCCCCGCCACGAGCGCATCGGTTTGACGGCGTCCTTCCAAAAAGCCCAAAACGGTACCATAGACCATACCGAGCGGAAGACCGTTAAGAAACAAAAATGGGATATTATAAGGTGCAGGGACAAGGGCAAAACCCAGCAAGGCAAGTTCGGCAAATCCTACAAACGACAACAAATAAATGGCGCGTTGGGCGGGTTTCATTTCCGAAACCACCTTAATACCAATGAGTTTTGAAAGCGCGTAGCCAAAAACCTGTAAAGTAATCAGCCAGATTTTGTAGTTAATTCCCCAGAAAACCATCCCATCAAAAGTAGCGGCGGTAATCCCTCGTCGGAAAGCGTACATGCAGGCATAAGCACAAAAAGCAGCGGTAGCCCCCCAAAGCATGAGGCGGGATTCTGAAGGTCGTTTCATAAAAAGGGTTTAGAAATAGTAAAAAAATGGGTGCTTGTTGATAAACTATGGATTATTTCTTCACATGGTCAAGGTTAAAATGCAGACCGACATTTTCTCGCCGCGCCATGGCCATTTTTAGTACCAAATACGACACGTTAATCATATTGCGCAGTTCCATAATCGGCACCGAAACCTTTGATTGCCAGTAGAGTTCTTCGTGTTCTTTATAAATCAATTCCACACGGTCATGCGCGCGTTTCAAACGACGGTTAGTGCGTACAATGCCCACATAGTTCGACATGATTGCTTCCAACTCTTTGGTCATTTCAGTGACCAAAATCGCCTCTTCAGGATGCGAAGTTCCCTCATCATTCCATTCGGGAATATGGTCTGGAATATACGCATCTGCCAAGTTTTCGATGGTTTTGACGAACGCACGATGTGCAAATACCACTGCCTCCAAGAGCGAGTTAGACGCCAAACGATTGGCTCCGTGTAAACCCGTACAAGCACACTCCCCAGTCGCGTACAAAAAGAAAATATTGGTTTGTCCAAACTCGTTCACTTTGATTCCGCCACACATGTAGTGTTGTGCTGGAACTACAGGAATATAGTCTTTACGAACGTCGATACCCAGTTGTTCTTTACAATAGGCCGTAATGTTGGGGAAGTGTTCAATGAATTTTTCGTAATCACAATGCGTCACGTCGATATACACGTGGTCATCGCCGTATTTTTTCATTTCAGAGTCAATCGACCGCGCCACAATGTCGCGCGGAGCCAACGAAAGTCGAGGGTCGTAATGCTCCATGAAGGTTTCCCCTTTCTTGTTACGAAGAATGCCCCCAAAACCCCGAACGGCTTCCGAAATCAGGAAATTGGGTTTTTTACCAGGTTGATAAAGCGCCGTTGGGTGAAACTGAATAAACTCCATGTTGTCGCAAACGCCCTTGGCGCGGTAGGCCATTGCAATGCCATCACCCGTTGCAATGCGAGGATTGGTTGTATTTTGGTAAATATTGCCAATGCCGCCCGTGGCCAGCATAGTCGTTTTGGCCAAAAACTTCTCCACTTTCCCCGTTTTGGTATTCAATACATACGCACCAAAACATTTAATATCATCGCGGTGACGATAAACGGTTTCGCCCAAATGATGTTGCGTAATCAAATCGACGGCGAAGTAATGCGTAAATATTTGAATAGAAGGATGGCGTTTTACCTCATCGAGCAATGCCCGTTCGATTTCCGCTCCCGTGGCATCTTTGAAGTGCAAAATTCGATGATCAGAATGCCCCCCCTCTTTGGCCAAATCATAATCGCCATCGGCTTCTTTGTCAAAGCGCGTGCCGTACGAAATCAGCTCCATAATGCGTTCAGGTGCTTCTGTGACGACAATTTCTACGATATTTCGTTTGCTGATGCCACCGCCAGCCACCATCGTATCTTCGATGTGTTTTTCAAAAGAATCTTCTTCCGACCACACGGCAGCAATCCCCCCTTGGGCATATTTGGTGTTGGTTTCATCGGCTTGTACTTTAGTGATGACAGCAATAGAAACTTTTTCTTGTTGGGCATCAAAATGGCGCGCCAACTTGGCGGCGTAGCTAAGGCCCGCAATCCCCGAACCTACCACTAAAAAATCGAACTGAGGCATATTGATGTAGAATGACGAAGGTTTGAAATACGAATGTTAAAGTCTTAATAAAACCAAAACTACCAATACAGCAGCGACTGCACAGGCGGCGATTACTTAGAAATGGCGCGGTTGTCTGCGCCTGCAAGGATAAAGAATAAATCAGTAAAAATTTAATTTTTTGAATCATTTTGTGTTTCAAAAACCAAACCGCTATATTTGCAGTCCGATTTTCGCCTCATAATGCCCGTTTATATAGTTAATTAATTGATTTTCAACGAAAAAACACTTAACAAAGTGGATACACTCAGTTACAGAACCGTTTCGGCTAACGCTGCTACCGTACAAAAGGAATGGATAGTAGTAGATGCTAAGGGTGAAGTTTTGGGTCGTTTGGCTAGCCAAATTGCCAAAATTTTACGCGGTAAGCACAAGCCGTATTTCACTCCTCACGTAGATTGTGGAGACAATGTAATTGTCATCAATGCCGATAAAGTGCGTTTGACTGGCAAGAAAATGACCGACAAAGAATACGTTCGCCACACAGGTCACCCAGGTGGTCAGCGTTTTGCTACTCCGCGTGAAATTTTGGCCAAACAACCACACAAAGTCATTGAAATGGCTGTGAAAGGTATGTTGCCAAAAAATCGTCTTGGTCGTAGCATTTACACTAATTTGCACGTGTATGCAGGTGCAGAGCACCCACATGCCGCTCAACAACCGAAAGAAATTAAATTTTAATCATGGAAGTTACTAACACAGTAGGTAGAAGAAAAACATCCGTAGCTCGCGTTTACGTATCAGCCGGAGAAGGCAATATCAAGGTGAATGGCCGTGAGTTTGCTGAGTACTTCCCAATCGAAACGCTCCAAATCATTTTGAAGCAGCCTTTGACAACCGTTAATGTAGCTTCAAGTTATGATATTAAAGTGAACGTTCGCGGTGGTGGTGTTCGTGGTCAAGCGGAGGCAACTCGCATGGCGATTGCTCGTGCATTGTGCGAAATCAATGTTGAGTTCCGTCCAGCCCTTAAGAAAGAAGGATTCTTGACACGTGATGCTCGTATGGTTGAGCGTAAGAAATACGGTCGCGCTAAGGCTCGTCGTCGTTTCCAATTCTCGAAACGCTAATACCTTTCAATTTGAAAATTGGAGAATTAGTAAATTTGAAAATTAAGGGCTTACAATTCACCCATTTTCAAATTACTGAATTATCAAATTTTCAAATTAGTCAAGTCCAGACTGCGCTTATGGTGTCCGTTGCGTGGTGCTGCGTATTTAAAATTTTTCTAACAACATTTACATTTAGCTAATAAAATGGCACAATTAGAGTACAAAGACCTGTTGGATGCAGGTGTACACTTTGGTCACTTGACACGTAAGTGGGATCCCCGTATGGCTCCATATATTTTCATGGAGAAAAACGATATCCATATCATTGACCTTAATAAAACAATCGCATCACTTGACGAAGCTTGCCAATACGTAAAAGGCGTAGTTCGTTCAGGCCGTAAAGTGATGTTTGTAGCTACTAAGAAGCAAGCACAAGAAATCGTGTCGGAAGAAGCACGTCGCTTGAAAATGCCATTCGTAACCGAGCGTTGGTTAGGTGGTATGTTGACAAACTTCGCTACCATTCGTAAGTCATTGAAAAAAATGCAGAGCTTGGAGAAGTTGTTGGGTGACGAAGCTACTGCAAGCAATATTGCAAAGCGTGAGCGTCTTATCAAAGGTCGTGAGAAAGATAAGTTGGAGCGTTTGTTGGGTGGTGTAGCTGATTTGACGCGCTTGCCAGCAGCTTTGTTTGTAGTAGATGTGAAGCGTGAGCACATTGCGGTAGCTGAAGCAAAACGTTTGGGTATTCCTGTAATCGCAATGTGCGATACAAACTCAAATCCTAATGAAGTAGATTTCGTAATCCCCGCAAACGACGATGCTTACAAGTCAATCTCATTGATTACCCTTGCCATCGGTAAGGCAATCGAAGAAGGACTCATCGAGCGTAAGCAAGAGCGCGATGACGCACGTATGGCCGAAGAAGAAGACGCGAAGCGTTCGGAAGACACAGGTTCAGAAGCGCCAGCCGCCAAAGCTCCAGTAGCTAAAGCAACTGACGAGGACTAAGAACTCAATATATATACCACCGCTTCGGCGGCGGTCGGATAGCCCGTAGCTGCTCATAGGCTATGGGCTATTCCGTTTAACGATTTCATAAAGTAAGAGGTGAAACAAATACAAAACCGATTGCGTAGTTTTACCAAGTCACTTATTTTATTGGAAGTCAGTACTTATTAATCATTAAATTACTAAAATTAACTTTTATAAAAAATGGCAATTACCGCAGCAGATGTAAACAAGCTCCGCCAAATGACTGGCGCTGGTATGATGGATTGCAAAAAAGCCCTTACCGAAGCAGATGGTGATTTTGAGCAAGCGGTTGACATCCTTCGTAAACAAGGTCAAAAAGTAGCAGCCAAACGCGCTGACAACGTTGTATCTGAAGGCGTAGTATTGGTTCATGTAAGCCCTGATGGCAAAAACGGCAAAATCGTTGCATTGGCTTGCGAAACTGAACCTGTATCAAAAGTAGAAAGTTTCCAAAATTTGGCCATGAATATCATGAGCCAAGCAGTAGCTACTAACGCTGCTGACAAAGAAACACTTTTGGCAACTCCTCAAGCCGACGGCCAAACACTTCAGGAGCTTATCACAGAATTGATTGGTAAAATCGGTGAGAAACTTGAAGTTATAGGTTACGAAAACGTAACAGCAGACGCAATCAGCTCATACATTCACTCAAACAACAAGCGTGGTGTATTGGTGGCATTTGATGGCGTAACTGAAGGAACGGATCTTTCAGAAGTAGGCCGTGACATTGCGATGCAAATCGCAGCCATGAAGCCAATCGCAGTGGATAAAGGCGATGTGGATGCAGCTGTCATCGAGCGCGAAATCGAAATTGGTAAAGAACTAGCCCGCAACGAAGGCAAAGCTGAAGCAATGCTTGAGAAAATCGCCTTGGGTCGTTTGAACAAATTCTACAAAGAGAATACTTTGTTGAACCAAGAATTTATCAAAGATGGTTCTTTGACAATTTCTCAATTATTAGACAAAACTCAAAAAGGTCTTACAATTAAGGCATTCAAGCACATCGCTATCGGCGCCTAGTTTATTCCTTTTAGATATAAAAAATACCCTCAGAAAATTATCTCTGAGGGTATTTTTATTATATAAATAAACGTATTTAGCTTATTAAATAGCCATAACGAGCAAAATTAAATGCCTCATTGTGTGCAGTGTTAGAAGATTTTCTGTATTTTACTTCAATTTTTCTTGTTACTCTAAACCTATCTTACCGTCCTAATGAGCGTACACTCAATTGGAATGAATCACTATACCGACGAGCAGTTGGTGCGCATGTATGTTGACACGCAACGCAACACTTTTTTTGAAGCACTTTATGAGCGATACGCTGATAAGGTGTATAGGAAGTGTCTGTCTTTTGTGAAAGACCAGGCAAAAGCGGAGGACTTTACCCACGATATTTTTCTAAAATTAATCGTACGGATTGGCACGTTCAAAGAGTCTTCAAAATTCTCTACTTGGTTATTTTCTATTACCTACAACTATTGCATGGATCAGTTGAGGTTAACCAAGAAAATGGCCGAAGATGAATTGACCGAAACTATTGATGTGGCCGAAGATGGAGATGATATTGAAGAAATAGAAATGGATGCTAAACGGCTTCGTCAGGCTTTGGATGGGATTTCGCACGAAGAGCGAACAATTCTACTCATGAAGTATCAAGACGACTTTAGTATCAAAGACATCGCTGATACCTTTGGGTTGACTGAGAGCGCCGTTAAAATGCGACTAAAGCGCACCAAAGAAAAGCTCAAGAAACGCTACCTCGAAGGCGCGATGTTCACAATGCTGATTATAACCAAATTAACAATCTTAGTGAAGTGGTGGCTGAAACACTAACACTGGGAATACTAAAATCGCAAAATGAATAATCCTTTTTTCGACATCGACCCCGACGATAAGGTACCCGAGTCGCTAAAAAAAGCAATCGTATCAGAAATTGACACGATTCGAAACACCATGGAGCTGGTAACGCTCTATGTGGGGCATTTTTTTAGTGCCGCTGGTGCCATGGCAAGCAATGAGCTAAATAAAGCTGTACCTAATCAAGACAAAACCTCTAGCTAGAATGAAACAATTACCCAACCTCACCGAAATACTCATTAGTACGCTTACAAAACTAATCAATCAATTTGTAGAGTTTGTCCCCCGATTTATTTTCGCTGCTTTTATTTTGTTGATTGGTTATGCCGTCGCCAAAGGGTTAGCAGTGATTACAAGTAAGGTATTAGAACGGGTTGGTTTCGATAAAATTGGCGATAAACTAAACGAAGTTAGTGTTGTAAAACAACTGCAAACCGAAATTAAACTAAGTCATATCGTATCTAAAGTATTGTACTACTTTATCATGCTTGGTTTTGTAACGGATGCCACGCGTACACTGGGAGTTGGTGCTATTACGAGTTTGGTAGAAAAACTTGTCAATTTTGTTCCTCAACTCATTGTAGCGGCCATCATGCTTCAAATCGGCGTGCTAGTGTCAGAAGCCATTAAAAATGCCGTGGTATCCATTTGTAAGTCCTTTAATGTGCCTTCGGCCAAACTAATTGGCTCGATTGTTTTCTCCTTCTTCCTAGTGATTACCATCATCAGCGCCCTTGGCCAAGCAGGCGTAAATACCGAATTGTTAGAGTCGAGTTTTAATCTTTTGATGGGTGGTATTGTTTTGGCCTTTGCCGTTGGATACGGCTTTGCTTCAAAAGACATTTTAGCCAACCTACTTTCCTCATTTTACAACAAAAACAAATACCAAGAAGGCCAGACTATTCAAATAGACGATGTCAAAGGAAAAATCATTGCCCTTGATACCACCTCTATTACCCTCCAAACGGGCGAGTCAAAGACCGTCTTCCCACTTCAAGCATTGCAATCTAAAAAAGTAGAGATTTTTGATAAATAGACCAAATAGCGCTGAAAACAAATCAGTTTTACCATGAAAAAAGTTAGTACATTAGTTGTAATGATGGCTCTTACCACCTTTGGGACTTGGGCACAAGAAGCAGTAAAAGACACCAGTTACTGGAAGAAAAAATCACAGTTTGGGGTAAATTTAAGCCAAGGTACATTTAGTAATAGCTGGCAAGGTGGAGGTATCAACAACATTGCCCTAGGAATCTATCTTAACTCTAAAGGCGAATATACCAAAGGTCCAAAAAACTGGGTGAATGATTTTCAGTTCCAACTGGGAGCCATCCAAAACCGAGGCGATGCTTTTCGGAAAAGTATTGACCGCCTTTTCTTTGATTCAAAGTATGGATATAAACTCGGAGCCAATTCGCAATGGTTGTTTTTTGCCAATGTAAACTTCTTATCGCAAGTGGCCAATGGTCGTGATTTTACTAACGATAGACGACCGTTTATCTCTGGGTTCTTTACGCCAGCCTACATTACGGAAGCCATCGGATTGGAATGGAAACCTAATAAGTTTTTCAACATGCAGTTTGCCCCAGGTGCCATTCGTCAAACCATTTTAGGCAATAAAGACCTCTATCTGGATATTGACCGTTTAAGTCCAGAATATAAGTTTGCCAACTACGGCGTGGAGCGTGGAAAAGCCATTCGGAACGAAGTAGCAATCATGCAATTGGTGATGAACTATAACAAAGATTTGGTAAAAGATGTCAACCTAAAGTGGCGTTATCAAGCCTTTGCAAGCGCGAAAGACTTTGCCGCGATTGATAACCGCTTAGATGCGCAATTGACCGCTAAATTTGCCAAGTACTTCAATGTCAATATTGGCTTGATTGCCATTTACGACCAAGACCAAATTGCCAAAATGCAGTTGGCACAATCAATCAACTTTGGCTTTTTGTACAGCTGGTAATTGGGCACTTTAAAATGATTTTGTAAATTAGCCAAACAACCCTAAACAACTACTAACTATGCTTCAAGAATTCAAAAAGTTTATTGCCCAAGGAAATGTCCTAGATCTAGCCGTCGGGGTATTGGTAGGTGCTGCTTTCGGAAAAGTAGTAACTGCTTTTATGGATGACATCATCAATCCTGTCGTAGGACTAGCTGTAGGCGGTGTTGATTTGTCGGCGCTCAAAGTAGTATTAAAAGCCGCAGATCCTGCTACACAAACCGCAGAAGTGGCAATACGCTACGGTAGCTTTATCAATGTAGGTATTCAATTTTTGATTACAATGTGGGTAATCTTCCTCATTGTGAAGGCTGCCAACAAAGCCAAACTTTCAAACTCTCTAGCTCCCAAAGAATAATTAGCTTTTGTCATTTACCCTAGCCCTGTTTACGACATGTAAGCAGGGCTTTTTTTATATACGTATTTCTACGTGTTTTATCAAGTGGTAGTACGGCATTCTCAAGCCACATCTTACAATAAAATACTGAATTACAGCAACTTACAAAGCAATGCGTATTTATACGTGTTTTACTCCCCTCTTTTTTTGTAGTATGTTTGTT
The DNA here is from genome assembly GCF_057652295.1 of Runella sp. R5_40. Lineage (NCBI taxonomy): Bacteria > Pseudomonadati > Bacteroidota > Cytophagia > Cytophagales > Spirosomataceae > Runella > Runella sp. R5_40. The sequence goes on from NZ_JBYFCH010000002.1 coordinate 424,491, forward strand.
GTGTCAAATTAGAAGGCAAACCCCTATCCCTCACACGCTAAAACTGACATAATCATGAACACACAACCTCTACTTACTAGCTTCCCTGCTTCTTCGGGGACACATTCAAACAATAGCATTATTATTCCGAATGGTACGCGTCAAATAGTAATTCCTATGAGTCAGTTGGTGTGCATGGAAGGCTCAGGAAACTATGCCTATATTTATACAAGTGACGGAAGACGGTATTTGGTGTCTAAAACACTGAAGAGTTATGCCGATATTTTGGACAAGACTGTGTTTTTGCGTGTTCACAAATCTTGGATTATCAACTTGGCGTTTTTGCAAGATTACTGTGAGGATGACCGATCATTACGGTTGCAAGGGGGGAGAGAGATTGCTATATCACGCCGTCGGATTCGTGAAGTGTGCCCAGTATTAAGGCGCGCTGCTTAATCAGAAAACAATTCTATCAGAATAAAGATTTTTTTTTAGTGGGTTAATTGATAAAATATCGTCCTGCCGACTCATCGGCAGGACGAATTCATTTTAGAACAGGGTAAAACCCGCTGTGAGTTGAAAAAGCGACACTTTGCTATTAAACTGCGCGTTGTTTTGTAAATTCAACTGTGAAATATTTGAGAACCCACTTTCATAACGAAAATCGATATTGAACGAGCGAATGTCTAAGCCAATACCTGCTTGGTAGCCAAAAGTGGCTTGTTCGATGGTCTTGTTGATATTCTGAGAAGAATATACCTTCAAGGCATCTCCCAATTGACTTCCTTGCGCCACGTTGAGTGATGCCATTGGACCCGCATTAAAACGCAATGGTCCCAATTTAAAACCCACCAAAACAGGAATATCAATCTGGCTAAACTTCACATCTACATTGACGGGCGTGCTGCTACCACTTTTAAGGATTTCAAACGTTCCACCTTTTGAGGATAAAAGAATCTCTGGCTGAATGAATAATTTTCGGCCAATACGGGCATAAGCTCCGACCACATACCCTGTACGATTGCCTGAGTTATTTTTAAAAAAATCTTGAACAGATGCTCCTGGACGTGTAATGCTCAGTCCTTCGGTTTGAAGTTGTGAGAAGTTTGCTCCTCCGCGCACACCGACAAAAACTAATTTGCGATTAAATTGCGCATTGGCTTGTAAAGCAGCAGATAGAACCAAAAACGCCAAAATTGCCTTTTTCATGGTTTGTTATAGAGAGTTATTGTGTAAAAATAATAACAATGATGACGGATTAACGCCCACAGTATCGTCGAGATTGTTTGCAGAATTTTCTAAATTTGAAAATGATACCAATCTTACTTAAAAAACGCACCTCTTACACCCCCTTAACCACTCATAAAAATCTTACAAATAGCACCCAACTACCTCATACATTTGAGCCGTTAAATCAATAAATCGGTCAAAACATTCAAGCAAACCCACTGTTTTACAGCAAATTAATTCGTAGCTATGCTATTCTTACTTGGTTCTGTTAAAATAGTTTCGGTACTTCGTCTGTTACTTGGCAGCCTAGTTATTACATCAAAAAACAATTAACAATCATTAACCAATCATGGAACCTCAACAAGAACGCGGATTTTGGTCACAACTCACTACTTTTTCAAAAGTACTCATCTTTTTGGTCGTTGCAGGCGTGTTAGGTGGCTCGGCTTGGTATATTTTGAAAAACGGAAAGGAAGAAACAGCAACAACGACGGCGAGTGCTGATACAGTTGCGGTATCAGATGGAGCAAGCACTTCGGTTTCGACAGATAAAGTGGCTTCGGATAGCAAAGAGCCCGCGAAAGTAGAAGAGAAAGCCCAGCCTAATGTAAGCGACGTGGCCGTTGATGAGGCTCCTGCGGCGGCAAAAGCGGCCGAACCTGCCAAAAAGGTGACGACTACGGCACCTAAAAAGGCAAAAGCAACGACCAAGAAATCGGTGACGAAAAAGGAGTCGGCAGAACCAACAAAACCTAAAAAGAAGTCGAAAAACAACGAAGATGTTGAAGTAGATATCTAGGGTTAAAATTTCTCTAAACATGAAAAAATACATCAATAAAGGCTTGCTCATGCTTCTTGTTTTTTGCATGGTAGCCTTACAAACAATAGCACAAACGCCCAAATACGCAGGTTATCGCGGCGGGTTTGACATTGGCTCGCAGGGAGTAAAGCTGTCGGTGATGGGCTTTTATTTCCAAAACAACAAACTGCGCTATAAACTGGTTTATGACCGTCAAGAAACAGTAGGGCTGGTAAAAGGCATGGAAACTAACGGGGGAAAACTTCGCCCCGCTGATATTCAAGAAGCGATTGCTTTTGTGCAAGAAATGATGGAAGATGTGAAGTCAGCGTATAAACTCACCAACAAAGACTTTATCATTTATGCGTCTTCGGGGGTGAATATTGCTTCTAACATTGGCGATTTAGACGCACTAGCCCAGAAAAACCTTGGAATGCGCGTAAACATCAATATGCCTGCCAAAGCGGAAGCCACCTACGGCGCAAGGGCAGGATTAGCCCGCGAAGACTTCGATTCGGCAATTTTGGTCGATGTGGGCGGGGGAAACACCAAAGGAGGGATTTTGCAGAAATACGTTGGAGCCGATGGCCGCGAACGCTATACCTTCAAATCGTATAACATCGAGTACGGAGCCCGCCGCTTGTCGGAACGCATTTTGAAACGTACCAACGGATTTGAAGCTTACGTTCAGGATTTGAAAAGTATGGTCGAAGACTCCATTGCGCCGCTGATTCGTTCGTCGCTCAACGATAACCCTGAGATTCGCTCGGCAACTCGTAACATTGTTTATACCACAGGTGGCGTTTCGTACCAGTTTATCACGTGGTTGGTACCCGAAAAAGTACAGGACGAAATCATCGAGTTTAAGTACGACGATTTATTGAAGTTTTACAACATGCTTCGTACACCCGACGGATGGTCGGAGTTTGAAACTCGCAAGTTTGATAACGTCAAGGATGCAAAGCTGAAAGAGTTGATGGTACGCGACCTCGACAAAGCCACCAAAAAAGTATATAACCGCGATGCGTGTCTAGCGGGGATTTCGTTGGTACTACAAGCGATTCGCGAAATTGGTAATCCAGAACGTAAAACCTTCTATTTCACCCGAGATGCGTATTGGATCAACACCACCGTTTATGATACGTACAAAGGTGATTTTCAAGCTAAATAAACCTATTTTTGACAAAGTATAACCAATTCTTTTTCTCATGGACAATAATCAAGCATTGACAAAATTGAGCGATCTGCCTATCTTGAAACATTTGGAGGGTGGAGAAAATAAATTAAAAGTGTTGCCAGAAAACATGGCCAACTGGAAAAAAGGCGAAAAATCCATTGCATGGTTTGTCGGACTTATCCTGATGCTGGGGATTTTATACGGCTTTTTTATGTTCGTACTACCCGTCATTGTGGCGGCTTTTACGAAGGCACTAGCCGCATTGGTGGTGGTAGGTACGGTGGTATTAGGCGTAATGTTGGCACCGTTTATTTTTAAGTTGTTCCGTCGTTTGGTGCGTGGGTTACACAAGTTTCTGATTAAAGTAGATCCCTTTGGAGAGCTTGACGACCAATTGGACAAGATGAAAGATTCGCGTCAACAATTTGAAAAAGTAAAGGCCGAAATCAACGCTTGTAAAATTCAAATGAAACAAGAAGCGGTAAAAGCCGAGAAACTAGCCAAAGATGCGGGTCAAAAAGTAGTGTATTGCCAAGAAGAAGCCAAAGCATTGAAAGTGAAGCTAGACAAAATGGTGGAAAAAGGAGGTGATAACGCCCGCGAAACCGATGATTTTGTAGAACTTGAAGGCAAACTTAACGCGGCCATTGGCGACGGGAATCGCGCAGTTTCGGAAGCAGAAACGTACAAGCGATTGGTGGATACGTTTGGGTCTCGTGCCAATGTGTTTGCCAAACTTGACCGCAAGTTGGTAGGCTACGGCCACGCGTTTGACGAAAAATTGAAAGATTTTGCCACGAGTATTAACTTGCTCAAAACAGAGTCTCGTGCGATGGCTGCGGCCAACAACGCTACCACTCGCGCTCGCAAGGTGCTGGGTCAAGGCCAAGATTGGCAGTTGGACTACGCATTGGAAGTGATTTCGGGGCAAATTGCCAGCGACATTGCCAGTACGCAAGCCAACATTCGCGATTTAGACAGCATTGTAAGAGACTTTAATCCAAACGACGAACGTGCGTATGCTCGCTTGGAGACCTTTGCCAACCAAATCAAAGGAGGCGAGTTTGAAGTAAGTGACTCTAATCGGATTTCAAACCCGAACTACAAGCTCACTTCTGAGCAGAAAAATGCGGGTGGCGGTATTACAGATATTTTTAACTAGGATAATGCAACTTCCCGAAAGCTACAACCTTTCGGGAAGTTTTTTTTGACGCAACCCATGACCTTACAACAGTTTTTTGACCGAATTGGAGAACGCCCTGATTGGGTGCTTTTTTATTTTGCAGTAGTGCCATTGATGGCGTTTTTGGCAGGACTTCTAGGTAAAAATGAAGGACATATTCCGCCGTGGAATTACTTCTATGCGTTCTTGATTTATTTGATTTGTATTCCAGGGATTTTCTCCGTAACCCTCAACGTGTATCTGTTTTTGTTTGAACGGCGTAGTATCTTCGATTTCAACATTTACACCCAAATTCTTCCCTTTTTCTCCATGTTTCTGACCCTTTGGCTGATTCGCCGAAACGTGGTGTCGTTTGATTACATCCCAGGCTTTCAGAAACTCAGTGGCTTGGTACTCATGATTTTTGCCACGATTGCCCTTATGTGGATTGTAGATCGTACGCGCATAGTAGTTTTCTCGTACCTCAAATTTGAGTACGTGCTAGTCATTTTTGCGTTGCTGCTCGTGTTATTACTGTGGGGATGGCGCAAGCTCTTTGGCTAACTACTACAATTCTTCTACCGAACCTGCTCCCAACTCCTGAAGGAGAGTTGTCCAATACTGCGTCACCGTAGGGTTGTTTTCTTTGGTGCTACTTGTGGGCTCAAACGGTAACGCAATTTTGATAGAAGATGCACTCAAGGCATACTGCTGCATTTGTTTAGCGTCGGCCTTGGCCCATTCGTCGGCTTGCGCGTTGTCTTTAGGAGGGTTTGAGTGAAAATCGCGGCGATTGGTACCTTTCATGCTTTCAATCATGTCACTTAGGTAATATACCCGTACCTCAGCGCCCGTTTCAGCCGCTTTGGTAATAACGGGCAAACTCGCCCAAATGTCGGTTTGGCGCTGCGACGCTCCTACATTCTGCACATTAAGTTTTGCCAACAATTGCTTCAAGAAAATCATGCGTTCCCGCTGAATGCCAAGGTCGGCGGTGGTTTCGGCCGCTTCGCGGTCAGTGGCGTTCATGTGGCTGACATCGTCCACCTCAGTGCGGCAAGTGAGCGACAGCGCGCGGGCTTTTTGGGTATTTTCGTGAATAAAATACACCTCCATTTTATCGCCTTTCTGGTGAATGTTTTGTTCGACCAAATCGGTTAGAATCTGCTGGTATTTTTGCGTAACAAAGGCTTTATTGACGTTTACGCTTTGGGTTTTATCCATAAAAACCAACGTATAAACGGGGCCTTCCGTAACAGGCTTTTTTTCGTTTTCGGTAGAGCAGGCAAAAAAGAATACACTTGTAGCGAATACAATGAAGTAGGATAAGAGACGAGTCATGGCTATGTGAGATTTGACGCGAAGGTGGTGATTGCAGTGTTAATTCGCAATCCAAAACGGATGAGTGGTTTAATTATTGCAAAATAAGAACGAAAAAAGCCCTTAACCAAACGAGCTAAGGGCTTTTTTCAAAGGTAGTTAGGTACTACCAGTGTATCTATCTTACAAGTGAATTACTTCGCCATAAGCAGCGGCAGCCGCTTCCATAATGGCCTCAGACATGGTTGGGTGAGGGTGAACCGATTTAACGATTTCGTGGCCTGTCGTTTCGAGGTTACGAGCTACCACTACTTCGGCAATCATTTCGGTTACATTGGTTCCAATCATGTGAGCGCCAAGCCATTCGCCGTATTTTGCATCGAAAATTACTTTCACAAATCCTTCGGGAGCACCTGCTGCTTTTGCTTTACCCGAGGCTGAGAAAGGAAACTTGCCTACTTTGATTTCGTAGCCCGCTTCTTTGGCCGCTTTTTCGGTATAACCTACCGAGGCGATTTCGGGTGAGCAATACGTACAGCCAGGAATGTTGTTGTAGTTGAGTGGGTGCGGATTCTCTCCTGCAATTTTTTCTACACAAATAATACCTTCGGCTGAAGCAACGTGCGCCAAGGCTTGGCCTTTGGTAACGTCGCCGATGGCGTAGTAGCCAGGAACGTTGGTTTGGTAATAATCGTCCGTAACGATTTTGCCACGCTCCAACTTAATACCCGTTTCTTCCAAACCGATGTTTTCAATATTGGCGACTACACCCGCCGCAGAAAGTACCACGTCAGTCTCAATTTTAATTTCGCCCGAAGGAGTTTTTACGGTCGAAACGCAACCTGCGCCGCTGGTATCTACTTTCTCAACACTTGAGTTGGTATAGATTTCAACGCCTAGTTTTTTGTATTGTTTTGCCAACTCTTTCGAGATTTCTTCGTCTTCTACAGGAACGATGTTTGGCATAAACTCTACAATGGTTACTTTGGTGCCCATGCTTGCGTAAACGTACGCAAACTCAACACCAATTGCTCCTGAGCCAATCACCAACAACGATTTAGGTTGTTTTTCGAGCGACATTGCTTTGCGGTACTCGATTACTTTCTGACCGTCGATAGGGACGTTAGGAAGTTGGCGAGCACGGCCGCCAGTAGCGACGATGATGTGGTTGGCAGTATATTCGGTTTTCTTACCGTCGTTTTCAACTTCTACTTTTTTGCCAGGCTTAACGCGTCCGAGGCCATCGATGATGTCGATTTTATTTTTCTTCATCAAGAAATTTACCCCTTTGCTCATCCCGTTTGCAACGTCACGGCTACGCTTAATAACAGCACCGAAATCGGCTTCTGCACTGCCTACCGTGATACCGTAATCTTTGGCGTGGTTGATGTACTGAAAAACTTGGGCACTTTTAAGCAATGCTTTGGTGGGAATACAGCCCCAGTTCAAGCAAATTCCACCGAGGTGTTCTTTTTCAACGATGGCTGTTTTCAAGCCCAATTGTGAAGCACGGATAGCAGCTACGTAGCCACCAGGCCCGCTGCCGATAATTATTACATCGTACTGTGAAGCCATTTCTTCTAATTTTGAGTAGTTGGATGTTCGAATTGTGGGGAGATTGTTGCTGGGAAAGCAAACAACCTCCCTGAAAACGAACGCAAAAATAGGCTTAAAAGTTGGTTTGACAAGTAACTATCCGCAAACCCTAACCGAGCGGCCCATCTTGGTCGGCAAATGGCTGATTGTAGAGGCGTTTTCCTGTGGTTTTGAAAATCGCATTGGCCAATGCTCCTCCCGTTGGTGGAAGTGCAGGCTCGCCCAAACCTGTTGGTTCAATGCCGTTATTCACAAAATGAGCTTCAATGTCTGGCACTTCATTGTATCGAATGAGGCGGTACTTGTTGAAATTTTCTTGCTGTGGAGCCCCATCTTTGAAGGTCAAGTTGCCATACATAGCGTGACCAATTCCATCGACAATCGCGCCGTAAATTTGGTTTTTGGCACTACTTTCGTTGATGACGATTCCACAGTCAACCGCCGCATACACTTTCTTCAAAACAGGTTTTCCTTTTGCCATTGTCATTTCGGCCACCTGCGCTACGTACGATGCGTGAGAGAAATAAACGCTAAAGCCTTGTGAGACGCCTTTTTTCTTTTTACCCCAACCTGATTTTTCAGCGGCCAACTTAATCACCTCACGGAAGCGCTTAGTTTCGTATGTGATTTTACCGACGGGGCTCTTTTCGGCTTTGTCCAACAGCTCAAGGCGGAATTGAACGGGGTCTTTGCCCGCCGCCGCCGCAACTTCATCCAAAAACGCTTGTTCGGCATAGGCCAAGAAGTTGGTGATAGGTGCTCGCCACGGGCCTGTTGTAATCGGAGATTTATAATCAGAGGATTGAATCAATAAGTTTTCAACAGCTCCCGCTGGGAAGTTATCTTGGCGGGTAGAGTTTCCTGCGTTCAAACCCGCCCCGTGGAGCATAAAGGCCGTCATGTTTCCCGCCTTGTCGATGGACGCCTTGAAACGATAGCGAACCGCTGGGCGATAAATACCTCCCGTCATGTCGTCTTCGCGCGTCCAAGTTACTTTAACAGGCGCTTTGATGATACTCGATAGTTCGGCAGCTTCTACGGCATAATCGGTGTTGAGACGGCGTCCGAAGCCGCCACCCATGCGCGTCAGTTCCAACGTCACTTTTTCAGGAGCGATGTTGAGCATCTTGGCGATTTGCTTCTGGGCTGCTTCGGGCGTTTGGCTAGGGCCCGCTAACTCAATGCTATCTCCTTTGAAATGGGCAAAGAAGTTCATGGGCTCCATCGGCGAGTGGGGCAAAAATGGGCACTGGTACTCTGCCTCGATAACCTTGTGAGCATTCTTAAAAGCAGCCTCTACATCGCCGTCTTTGCGCTGTACCGTCACGTTGGTGCCGTTGAGCATTTCTTTGAACAAACGGTCGTGGTCGGCAGAACTTTCAAGGTCTTTTTCTTTTTCCCACTCAATTTTCACCGCCTTGCGGGCTTGCATTACTTCCCAGTTGGTCTTACCCACAATCGCCACTTTGTTTCCAAACGAAACGACATGGAGAATCCCTGGCATTTTTTTGGCTTCGGTGGCATCAAACGACTTGAGTTTAAGACCAAACGCAGGCGGACGCTGAACTTGAGCGTGGAGCATCCCTGGACGTTTGTAGTCAATCCCAAATAGGTTTTTACCCGTCAGGATATCCTTGTTGTCAACGCCTTTGACACGGCTTCCGATGAGGCTAAACGACGAAGTGGCTTTGAGTTTAACTTCTTTCGGAATGGGTAGTTTAGAGGCTGCAACGGCAAGGTCACCGTAAGCGATTTTTTTACCCGAACTGTGAATCACCATCCCTTTTTGGGCGTTGCATTCGCTGGCAGGCACGCCCCACTGCTGAGCAGCTGCTTCGATAAGCAATGCGCGAGCTGTAGCGCCTGCCTTGCGGAGGCGTTCCCACGAGTGGCGAATCGCACCGCTCCCGCCCGTCAGTTGGCGTTCAAATTTTTTCGTATCGAGCGGTGATTGTTCCACTTTTACCTTTTCCCAGTCGGCATCAAGTTCTTCGGCAACGATGATGGGAAACGCCGTTTTAATGCCCTGACCGATTTCGGGGTTGGGTGAAAATATGGTAACAGTCCCTGAGGGAGAAATAGCTAAGTAAGCATTGAAGTCGATGGCGTCAGCGGCCGCTGTGCCCACCACTTGAGGCTGAAAAGCCTCCGAGGAGAACCAACTAAACCCCAACACCAAGCCACCACCTGCGGCGGCAGTCGTTTTAAAAAAATCTCTTCTGGATTGATTTGTGCTCATGTTCGTAGGGTTATTTTTTCATTTTGGTTGCCGCCACTTTTACTGCATCATGGATACGGTGGTAAGTACCACACCGACAAATATTGCCGACCATCGCTTCTTCAATGTCTTTATCCGATGGGTTGGGATTTTTAGAAAGTAAAGCCGAAGCGGTCATGATCTGACCCGCTTGACAATACCCACATTGCGGAACATCCACTTCGTCCCAAGCTTCTTGGACGGGATGAGTGCCTTTTTCTGAAAGCCCTTCAATAGTCGTGATGTTGGCGGCAGAAACCGCCGAAATTGGAAGCACACACGAGCGCGTTGCATCGCCGTTGACGTGTACGGTACAAGCACCGCACATGGCCATTCCGCAGCCGTATTTAGTGCCAACTAAGTCGAGGTGGTCGCGCAATACCCACAAAAGCGGGGTATTGGCATCGACATCAACAGGATAGTTTTTGCCGTTGATTTTGAGTTGAAATAATGCCATGTTAGAGAAGATTAAAGTTGAAACTATAACATAAAGTCAGTCTAAAAAGTTAGCCTTGACGCAATGAAAGGTTATTTTTCGCGACGAATCGTGGAAGATTCAAGATTAATAACCCAACTAGGTAACAGCTTGATACTTTGGGTGGTTGATTTCGTCTAAGCCTAAAAGCTAGACTTAATACAAAAGTAATTCATCGTCAAAGTTTATCTATAAAAGGGTAACTTTGTTTAAAATTAGTAGCTCATGGCCTTAGAAGATAAATACGTAAACCCTTTCACTGACTTTGGTTTCAAGAAACTCTTTGGTTCTGAACCCAATAAGGACTTGCTTATTGATTTTTTGAACGAAGTCGTCCTGCCAAGTCGTCATAAAATCGCTGATTTGTCGTATGCTAAAAACGAACATCTTGGACAAAAAGAACTTGACCGCAAGGCCATTTTTGATTTGTATTGCGTAGGGACAAACGGAGAACACTTTATTGTAGAAATGCAAAAAGCGAAACAAAATTATTTTAAAGACCGAAGCGTATTTTATGCGTCTTTTCCGATTCAAGAACAAGCAAAACGCGGAGATTGGGACTTTAAATTAGCCGAAATATATACCGTTGGGATACTAGATTTTGTTTTTACGGAAGATAGCGACAAAAAAGAAGTCCGCCACGAAGTAAAGCTCAAAGACCAAAACAACCGTATTTTTTACGAAAAACTGACGTTTATCTATTTAGAAATGCCTCATTTCACCAAAACGGAGGCTGAGCTTGAAACAGCTTACGATAAATGGCTGTATGTACTGAAGCATCTTCCTTATTTGGAAAAGCGCCCTGTGGCTTTGCAAGAGAAAATTTTCACTAAACTATTTGAAGCGGCTGAAATCGCGAAGTTTTCGGCAGCAGAATTAGCAGGGTACGAAGCCAGCCTAAAATATTACCGAGATTTAAAGAATGTGATTGATACAGCAGTCGCAGAAGGTGAACTTAGAGGTAAAACAGTAGGGCATTTAGAAGGCTTACAGGAAGGATTAGAACAAGGTTTACAAGAGGGTCTAAAAAAAGGGATCGAGCAAGGAATAGAACAAGGCATTGAACAAGGCATTGAACAAGGCATTGAAAAAGGCATTGAAAAAGGCATTGAAAAAGGGATAGAACAGGGAATGATTGAAAGCAAGAAATTGATTGCTCGTTCTGCATTGGCCGAAAATATGCCTATTGAAATTATCATGCGCTTAACAGGACTGTCGCAAGAAGAAATCGAAGCCTTGCGATAAGGCTTGTTTATCGTTCTCATTTTCAAACAAAGTGTTCGAAATCGAACACTTTTTCTTTTTTAAAACAAAGCTAATATTCTGATAAATAAACAATTGACTTCTGGTACAGGTATTGAAGCCATTAATAGAAAAACAGCCAAAATTTTTCAAAAATGGACAGAGAGTTACCAGAAGAAAGTAAAAAGCAACAATCGCGCCGCCGTTGGCTTTGGATAGCTGTAGGCACAAGCGGGATTGTCCTTGCCGTATGGTTGCTGCGAAATTCCTTTGGAAATAGCATCAACCAAAAAGACGTACGGCTCGCTACTGCAGAAGTGGGAGACGTTGAAAATACCCTTACTGCGTCGGGCGAAGTCCAGCCCGATTTTGAGGCCGTTATTACTAGCCCTATTACCGCGGTCATTCAGCAAACGTACCTAGAGCCTGGGGCTTCGGTGAAGGTAGGCGACAAAATTTTGGAGTTGGACAAAGAGTTTACCCAATTAAGCTTTGATAAACAAAAAGACCAACTCGAACTGAAACGCAACGGAATCGTCAAACTTCGCTGGGAGCTGGATAAAAGCGTGTATGATTTGAAAATCAATGACTCCATCAAAGGCTTAAAAATCAATAGCTTTCGAGCGGAAGTAGAAAATGCCAAGCGACTGTTTCGTGCAGGAGGAGGCACACGGGAGGCCATTGAGCAAGCAGAACAGACGTTACGCATCGCCCAACTCGAAAAACGCCAACTCGAAAATGACATTCGGATTAAGCAACAAACGGTGAAGGCCGACATCAAAGAGTCGGAAATCGAGGCGCAAATTCAGGCGAAAGATTTACAGGAACTTCAGCGCAAACTGCAACAAGCAAATATCACGGCGAACCGCTCGGGGGTATTGACCTATGTCAACAAAAACATTGGCTCGAAAGTCTCGGAGGGCGAAGTGCTGGCGCGTTTGGCCGATTTGGGTGGGTTCAAAATCATCGGGGCTATTTCGGATAATTATGCCGAGCAAATCAGAATCGGTATGGGAGTCGTGGTCAGGGTTAATGAGACGTTGCTTAGAGGTACGTTGACGAATATCTCTCCTTCAGTTCAAAACAACATTGTCAATTTTGACATTCAGCTCGACGAGAAAGGGCATAAGCTTCTACGCCCTAAAATGAAGGTCGAAGTCTTTCCAATTACGGATGCGCACTCGAAAGTTGTTCGGGTGGCCAATGGCGCAGGTTTCACGGGAGTTCCTGTTCAGGATGTGTTTGTCCTTCGCAACGACGGGAAAGCCGAGCGTCGCACGGTAAAGGTCGGCTTGGCTAACTTTGATTATGTCGAGATTTTGGAAGGTATCAAAGCGGGAGAAAAGGTGATTATCTCAGACATGAACAAGTTTAAAAACGCGAAAGAGGTCGAACTTATTCCCTAACAGCAGCATGAAAAAGAGATATTTATCCGCATTTATTGCACTTATACTGTCCTTTGGGGGGCAAGGAGGGAAGCTTTGGGGGCAAGTGGGGGTGACCCTTTCGGAAGTAGTAGAAATGGCTCGTAATCAGTCGATTTCGGCACGACAGGCGGCTACTACCAAAGAAACTAAGTACTGGGAATACCGTACGTTTTTGTCGAATTACAAACCGCAACTAACCCTCAACGGAAATTTGCCCGCTTTCAGTCGGTCGTTTATTGAAGTGCGTCAGCCCGATGGAACGATTCAGTTTCAACCCGTTCGGAACAACAACTCTTCCTTGAACTTGTCGTTGAGCCAAAGTATTGCTGCCACGGGAGGCAGTATCTATGCGACATCGCAGTTACAGCGTTTTGACGATTTTGACCGTAAAAATACCCTTTACAACGGTACCCCATTTGCCGTTGGGTATATGCAGCCGTTGCTACGCTTCAACTCGTTTAAGTGGGACAAAAAAATTGAGCCATTAAAATTCAACGAAAGCCAACAAGCCTACGTAGAATCGTTGGAACAAATTTCGTTGCAGGCCAGTGGATTGTTTTTCGATTTGTTGTTGGCACAAGTCAATTTACAGATTGCCGAAACCAACTTGACCAATACCGATGCGATTCTAAAAGTAGCCAAGGAGAAGTTTGAATTGGGAAAAACAAGCCGCAACGAAATTCTTCAATTGCAGTTGGAGTTGCTCAAAACCCAAAAAGCAGTAGGCGTGTCGAAGCGTGATTTAGAAATCGCATCGCTCAATATGAAAAGCTTTATTGGCCTTCAAAACGAAGGAAAACTCGTTTTGAATACGCCACGCCCTCCTATTGCAATGGTATTATCAACGGAGAAGGCCATTGCGGAGGCATTTGCCAATCGGGCCGATGCCATTGGATTTAGTCGTCGAAAGTTAGAGGCAGAGCGGGCTGTATCCAAAGCCAAAGGAGATAACGGGCTCAATGCCACACTGACGGCCACGATGGGGTTTTCGAACCGAGGGCAAACCGTGCCTGAGCTGTACCGCAAACCTCAAGACCAACAAACCGTTCAACTACAACTTGACATCCCGATTTTGGATTGGGGACGGTCGAAGTCGCGTACCAAAACCGCCGAAGCACAGCGCCAGCTAACACAGTATGCCGTGGAGCAAGACCAACAAAATTTTCGCCAAGAAATTTACACCCAAGTATCTCTCTTTGAGATGCTTCGCGACCAGCTAGCGCTCACCGTCGAAGCCGATAGCATTGCCTCAGAAAAATACAAAATTGCCCAAGAACGCTACGTATTAGGCAACTTGAGCATTACGGATTTGAGCATTGCTTTTACCGAAAAAGACCAAGCCAAGCGCGATTATATCTATGCCTTGCGCGATTATTGGGGAGCCTATTATAAACTCCGTCAGTTGACGTTGTACGATTTTGAAACCAACAGTAAATTAAAATAACCCCACCCTGCCCTTCCCCTGTAGGGAAGAAAGAGTTATTCTCCTTCCCTACAGGGGAGGCGATGAGGTAAAACCAAAAACAATCCATGATACAGCTAAAAAACATCGAAAAAGTCTATCGCACAACCACGATAGAGACAGTTGCGCTCAACAAAGTGAATTTGAGCGTCGAAAAAGGAGAATTTGTGTCGATTATGGGGCCTTCGGGTTGCGGAAAAAGTACCCTGCTCAACATCATCGGGCTACTCGACGAGCCTTCGAAGGGGCAAGTGGAGATTGACGGAAAACAAACCAACGGTCTTTCGGATGCGGAATTGGCGAGTTTTCGGAACCAAACCCTCGGGTTTATTTTCCAAAGCTTCCATTTGATTAATGACTTACCTGTCTTGGACAACGTGGAATTGCCCTTGCTCTACCGCAACGTGTCGAGTGCCGAACGCCGTCGCTTGGCCTCAGAAGCACTCGAAAAAGTAGGGTTGAGCAACCGCATGAAACACTATCCCAACCAACTTTCGGGTGGACAAAAACAACGCGTGGCCATTGCGCGGGCCATTGTAGGACAACCCGAAATCATCTTGGCCGATGAGCCAACGGGAAATTTGGACAGCAACATGGGGAACGAGATTATGGATATTTTACTCACGCTCAACCAGCGCGATAACGCCACGATTGTGATGGTAACGCACGACGAAAACATGGCCAAACGCACACATCGTTTGATTCGATTATTTGACGGTTCACAGGTATCCTAATTTTTAAAACTATGCTATTTAATTACCTAAAAATCACCCTTGCCGTGCTGAAACGTCGAAAGTTTTTTACGTTTATCAGCTTGTTTGGCATCAGTTTTACGCTCACTATCTTGGTGGTGGTCACGGCTTTTTTCGACCACTTGGTGTCGGCAGGCTATCCCGAAGTGAACCGCGATAACTCACTTTATGTGTGGAATATCAAGGAAAAAGATACCAAAAATGAAGGATCAAGTTCAGGCCCTGTTAGTTTTTCGTTTATCAATACGTACATTCGGACGCTCAAAACGCCCGCAAAAGTGGCCGCAGTGAGTATGTTCAACAGCATCAATATTTACCTGAACAACCACAAAATCAAGGTGATGTATCGCTACACCGATGCTAACTTTTGGGAAGTTACTTCTTTTGAATTCTTAGAAGGGAAAAGCTATACTGCTCAAAATATTGCTAACAACGATTACGTGGTGGTTATCAACGACAACGTGCGGGATCAGTACGTAGGAAAAGGACAGCCCGCCGTTGGAAAAATGCTCGAAGTCGATAATGTAAAGTACCGCATCATTGGGGTGGTGAAAGGATGCCCCGTCACGCGTCTTCATACGTCTTCTGACTTGTATTTCCCCTACAACACTTCAAAAGCCGATTTGAAAAAGACCGCCTTGCGAGGGGATTACATCGCACTTATTTTGCCTAACAATCCCAATGATAAGCTCAAATTACAGGAAGAATTTAAGGCCGTTGCGTCTAAAATAAAACCTACAAAAACGGGTGACAAATGGTTTAACCCTGACAAATTATATGTATTTGCCGATACCTATTTTGTAAGCTTTACGCGCGAGCTAAAAGGCTCAGGCGACGGCGACGGGTCAGCGTTCATTATTTCTATTCTCCTTGGCGTTGTTCTGCTCTTTATGTCGCTTCCTGCCATCAATTTGGTAAATGTCAACATGAGTCGAATCATGGAACGGGCGTCGGAGATTGGCGTGAGAAAAGCGTTTGGAGCATCGAGCAAAACGCTTGTGATGCAGTTTGTGATTGAAAATATCATCCTGACCCTCATCGGCGGTGTGATTGCCCTGATTCTGTCATCGTTGGTAATTTTTTACATTAACCAAAGCAATCTCATTGCCTACATCGACCTAAGTTTCAACTGGAAAGTGTTTTCGGTAGCGATTCTGGTTAGCTTATTATTTGGGTTGTTGTCAGGGGTTTATCCTGCTTGGAGAATGTCAAAATTACAGGTAGTAGATGCCTTAAAATATTAAAAGCCATGATAAAACATTTGTTTAAAATCATCTGGAAGCGAAGAAAAAGTAACTCCCTGATGATGACCGAAATCTTCTTTTCTTTCTTAATCTTGTTTGCGGTTTGCTCGCTTGGGGTGTATAATTTTCAAAACTACCTGACGCCCGCTGGCCTAGAAACCAACAACGTTTGGGTAGCTTTTATCAACTTCAATACCTCAAGCGACACGGCGAAGATGGAGTACAAAGAGTTGGTCAGCCAGCAACTGAAGCGTTATCGGGAAGTAGAAAGTTTTTCTTATACGAGCGCCAACGCCCCGTTTACGTTTAGTACGATGAGCAACAGTTTTGCCTATAACAAGAAAAAAGCGTCGAGCGATGTCATCACCGTAGAACCTGATTTTCCTAAAGCGATGAGCATGGAAATAACGCAAGGCCGTTGGTTTACGAAGGCAGACATTGCGGGCAATTTTGTACCTGTCGTCATTACCAAACACTTAGCCAAGGAGTTATTTGAAACAGAAGACGCTGTTGGAAAAGTCTTCGGGGGAGGTGAAGAGTCGGCAGGAAGTAAAAAAATGAAAGTGGTTGGCATGGTTGATTATTACAAACACAAAAGTGATTTTCAAGAACTTGACAATACCCTTTTCCGACCTTCTGAAAAATGGGACGATACCATGGTATTAAAAGTGAGAGCAGGAAGCGGAGCCGAGGAGGAAGCCAAAATTGTACGGGAACTGGCACGCCTTGGCAAAGATTGGACCATTGAAATTCAACAGATGGACGAAATGAAATCGAACCGTAATAACCTAGTGTTGGTGCCTGTTTTGATTTTGTTGATTATCTGCGGCTTTTTGGTCTTCAACGTCGCTTTGGGGATGTTTGGGGTATTGTTCCAAACCATCAATCGCCGCAAGCAAGAAATTGGCGTTCGCCGCGCTATGGGCGCTACCAAGGGAGCAATTTTATGGCATTTTATTGGAGAAACGGCCGTTATCGCCACCTTTGGCCTGATTTTAGGGTTATTTTTTGCCGTTCAGTTTCCGCTGCTAAACGTTTTTGACGTGAAGGCAAGTGTATATTTATTCGGCATGTTATTGGCTGTCATTGGTATATACATACTCGTCGGTATTTGTGCCTTTTACCCAAGCCGCCAAGCATCGGTGTTGCAGCCTGCGGTGGTACTTCATGAAGAATAGCCTATAAAAAGTAAAAGGCAAAAAGCAAGGGGCAAGAAAGGCAAGAGGTAAGAAATAAGAAAGGCAAGAGGCAAAAAAGCAAGGGGGCAAAAGCAAATTTTTCTCTTACTTATTGCAATTTTGCTCTTTGCATTTTGCCCCTTACTTTTTATCTTTTGCCTTTTGCCCTTTGCCCTTTGCCCTTTGCTAATTTGCCTTTTGCTAATTTGCCCCTTGCTAATTTACGCCCCATGCTCCTAATCATTGACGACGATATTGCAGTTTGTACTTCACTTTCGCTTTTGGCGCGGAAGGAGGGGTTTGACGTGGCCGTTGCACACAACCCTGACGACGCGTTTCGGATTCTGAAGCGGCACGAAGTGGCATTGGTATTACTCGATATGAATTTTTCCAACGAAACTTCGGGCAGAGATGGGTTACAAATGCTTCAAGAGCTAAAGACCTTGAAACCAACATTGCCCGTGATTCTCATTACGGGCTGGGCTACCATCGACTTGGCCGTACAAGGAATGAAACTCGGCGCGGCTGATTTTATTAACAAACCTTGGCAAAACGCGCATTTAATACAGTCAGTGCGGACGGCTTTGGCGTTGGCCCATTCAGAAGTAAAGGGCAAGGAGCAAAGGGCAGAAGAAATGCCAGATTCCTCACCGATTGCCCCTCGCCCCTTGCCCACTGCCCTTTCCCGCCGTGCGTTGGACAAACAATTCGATTTTGGACAAATCGTGGGAGAGTCGCCGCAGTTGGTGCAGATTTTACAGACCATTGGCCGCATCGCCCATACCGATGCCTCGGTGCTGATTTTGGGAGAAAGTGGCACGGGAAAAGAATTGGTAGCCGAAGCCATCCATCAAAACAGCCAACGCGCCAAGCGACCGTTTGTCAAAGTCAATTTGGGGGGCGTTTCGACTAGCCTTTTTGAGTCTGAAATGTTTGGACACGTTCGCGGGGCGTTTACCGACGCTCGTTTTGACCGTACGGGACGCTTTGAAATGGCGAACCGAGGGACGATTTTTTTGGACGAAATTGGCGAGCTCGATGCCAGTAGCCAAGTCAAGCTGTTGCGGGTATTACAAGACCGCACCTACGAGGTGTTGGGAAGTAGTAAAACCAAATCGGTGGATGTTCGGGTCATTTGCGCCACGAACCGAAACCTCGAAGAAATGGTAGCTAAAGGTACTTTTCGGGAAGATTTGTTGTACCGCATCAATTTGATAATCATCCACTTGCCCGCCTTGCGTGAGCGTCCCAATGATATTCCACTGTTGGTGGAGTTTTTTGTGGATAACTTACGCCAAATCTACCAACGGCCGCATTTACAGGTAACGCGAGAGGCATTGCAGTGGTTAAAAAACCTGAATTTGCCTGGGAATATTCGGCAGCTTAAAAATTTGGTAGAACGTACGGTACTGATTAGCCATCGCGACGTGCTAACGATTGAAGATTTTCAACAAAACTACCAAGGGACTAAAAATTCGGCACTCTTCCCTTCTCCTTCATCACTCCCAGATGTGGGCAGTATGACGCTCGAAGAAATGGAAATTCAGATGATTCGTCGAGCGATGGAGTTTCACCGCGGGAAAGTGGCGCGCGTGGCTAAATCGTTGGGCATTACGCGTTCCGCACTTTATCGACGTTTGGAAAAGTTTAATATCCCTTTTGATGAAGAGTAAAGTAAATAAGTAAGTAAGTAAGTAAATGGGCAAATTTGCAAGTGAGGCAAAAAGCAAAATTAATTGATACTTCACATAGAGCCGCTAAGGCTGAGATAATCAGTCTTTTGTACCCTTTGCGTCATCGCGACTTTGCGTGAATTGATTGGCATTAACACCCAAAAAAAACGATTCTAGCAAAAGGGTATTTTCGGAACGTTGGTACCAATCGTTGAAAACAAGCTCTAACATATTGACGTCAAACGTACCAAAATCGTGCGCATAAAATGCTTGAAGACGCTCCACAAAAGCAACGGGCTGCACGAGCGGGACACGAAAGCGAATTACAGTCGAATGCGCCGTTTGAATGCTATAACGCTTATCAATAGAATGCTGCAACGACGACGTTTTGAAGGTCGTTCGGAGGTCGTTCCGAATGGCCGCCAAGGTGTCATCCATCGGAAAACCTTGTACAAGTACGCAGCTTGCGGAGGCGGTAATGCCCGAAAAACGCACCCGAAAACCCGCATACTTTTTAACAACCTCACGGATTCGGTCAATGTACTCCTGCGGATGAATCGCTGAAAGTGAAAAACCTTCGTAACACGAAATAATCGACAAGACGGTCAGATGAATATCCGTCAAAGGGTAGTAATATTGCTGAGGTTCTAGGAGAAATAACGCATCAAGCATCGTATGAATTTGCTGCTTACTTTCTGCCGACGGCCGCGCAATAAGCGTAATACCACGACGTGTATCAGCGGGAGAGTCAATCAACGGGTCGTACTCAAAAAGACCCTTCGCGAATCCTTCGTTGGCCGCGAGCCACATCTGTTGGTAATGCGCTTCTAAATTCATGGAGTTATGAGACTAGGCACCAAATTTATTGTTTTTATTGCTATCATTCATTTGGTAGCCTTGGGACTTTCGTTCGCTATTTTTTTTACAAAGCCGCTGCTGTTTATTCTTTCGGAAGCGTTCATTTTGCTTTCGCTGTTTTTTGCGTGGCAGGTATATCAAGACCTCATTCAGCCGCTAAAACTGTTGATGACGGGCGTGGAAGCCATTCACGACCGCGATTTTAACGTTAAGTTTTTAAAAACGGGCAAGTACGAAATGGACCAACTCATTGAGGTTTATAACCAAATGATTGACCAACTTCGTACCGAACGGACGCAGCAACAAGAACAGCATTATTTTCTCCAAAAACTCGTTGCCACTTCGCCAACGGGAATATTGATGTTGGATTTTGACCAACACATCACCGACCTAAACCCCAAGGCCGAAGAAATAGTGGGAATGCCCGCTCGGCAACTTCTTCAACTGTCGCTGACCGAAAGCTCACATCCGATACTACAAGCATTGAGTCGCTTGAAAACGGGCGAAGCGCGCACGTTCAATTTCAACGGAGTAGCGTTATTTAAATGCCAAAAAGCCCATTTTATCGACCGCGGTTTTCCTCGGTATTTTGTGATGTTGGAAGAACTAACGGCGGAGATTTTGGCCGCCGAAAAAAATGCCTACGGCAAAGTTATTCGCTTGATGGCCCACGAAGTCAACAACTCGATTGGCGCCGTTAACTCGATTTTAGACTCGACTTTGTATTATTTGGACGAAAATCCTGACGTCCAAAGTGCGGTGCGGGTAGCGATGGAACGCAACGACCACCTAAACCAGTTTATGCGAAACTTTGCGGACATCGTTCGTTTACCAATGCCTCAAAAACAGCGTCTTGACTTGCACGAATTGCTTCAAAACATGGCTAAATTGATGGAATTTAACGCCCGAAGTCGCGAAATAACGTTGGAGTGGGCGCTTCATCCCCAACCGATTTGGCTTGACGCCGACCGTCAGCAGTTGGAGCAAGTGCTGGTGAATGTACTCAAAAATGCGTTTGAGAGCATCGGGCGTGGTGGAAAAGTCGTCTTCAAAACGTCACCGTCTCAGTTGGAAATCATCGACAGCGGCGCAGGAATCTCCGCCGACGTGGCGGCTCAGTTGTTTACCCCATTTTTTTCTACCAAGAAAAACGGGCAGGGAATTGGCCTCACCCTTGTGCGTGAGATTTTGCACAACCACGGTTTTTCCGCTTCCCTCCAAACCGAAGAAGTGGGGAAAACGGTGTTTCGAGTGGGGTTTTGATTATTTCACCGTCAAATTTTCTTGATGAATAATATTGTTTTGAATATCTCTTTGTACGATGATAAACTTGCCCTTGGGGAGATAGAGCGTATAAGTAGGAAAACCGTCGTAGGTTTGGTCAGCAGGTATGAGTGAGTGGATATTTTTCGTCTTTTTTACCTCTTTTTGGTAATAGGCTTGAACCAAAAAACAGTTTTCTTTAAAAGTTGAAACGACTACTTTTTCTTTGGATATACCGAATGCTTGTATCCAATCCGGGCGAGCTTTATCAGTGATTGTCGGCGGATGAATGAGGTAAAAATCGTACGTCTTGGGTTTATTTCTGTAAAAGGGTTGGCCGTTTTTCAATAAAATAGCCGTCTTCTTGATATTATGTCTTTGAACTAGATAATGATATCCCAACTGAGCGACACTATTGGTATTTCCTTCCGTATATTGTTGCTGATTGATAGATAGAGGCTCTATTCCTGTAAACAATTTTAAGAAATACCCCATTGGTTTTAACTCGTCAAATGTTTTTTCAATGTGTCCATAGCCTGCATAGACAAATACCTTACTGTTGGGATTTTTCAGTAACACGTTTGAAATAGTATGGGCTTGCATGGCTTCTCGGTCTATCATATCCCCTACAAATTCGTACGGGACAAGGGTGAATCCTAATTGGATAGCATACCGAAAAAACTCAGACAGCATTGGGTCTAAGGCATAATACCCAAGAGAGGGGGATGGAATAAAATTGGCGCGATGGATGTATTGATTAGTTGGGTTATGCAAAGCTTCCGCCGCTAAATATCGAAACCCTTTTTTGTATAAATAATCAAGTAAAGTATAAGCAAAAACACGATTTAAACTCTTGTGATGAGACTCGTTCAGCATCACAATTTTTGACGTGTCAATGGAGGCGTAAAGTTGGTTGATGTTGCCTAAAGCTAAACTATCATAACGCTTGATACTCGCTTCACTAAGTTCGATTTTTTTGGTGCGACCTACATTTTCGGAACTGTCAAAAAAAGCAATAGCACTGCGGGAGTCGCCAATAAATGTTGCAGCAATTCCTGTGTCGTAATAGTAGTCACGTAGTCTTCCTTGAGTATTATAAAAGCTCTTATTGGCTAATTAGAATTTAAGTGACGAAATGTAATCTATTTCGCCATTCGAATTTATCAATATCTCCCTATACGTCTTTTTGGAAAATGTAGAGTCTATTGGTGCTGAAATTGAGGCATAAAGGCGTTGCAGCCCCGTACTTTGAGCCAATACACTGGTTGAATTCAGCAAGAATAATAATAACAAATGAATGTGGCACGTAAAGAAACGCCTCATAATTTATTTCTATCCTCGTTTTTTCTTTCCTCTCTTTCTCCCCTGACGGAGTTTTTTGTCTGCTTCGAGGTCTTCAATTTCTTGGAGAAGCGACTTAATATTGCCTGCGGGGTCGTTGCTTGTGTCCACAATACCGTCGTATTCGGCTTTGCTGAGTTGGAGTACCGTAACGGGCTTTCCTACATATTCTTCAATGGCGGTCAATTTCGGTTTTTCCTCCGTACTACAAAACGATACCGCGCTTCCGCGTTGTGTCCCACGGCCTGTACGCCCCACGCGGTGTACGTAGTTTTCGACCTCGTCGGGCAAATCGTAGTTAACCACATAGTCCACGTTCGGAATGTCAATTCCACGGGCACTGATGTCGGTCGCAATCAACACCTTGGTTTTGCCACTTTTAAATGCTCCCAGTGCCAACGAACGCTCTTTTTGCTCTTTGTCACCGTGCAACGTCATGCTTTGAATTTCCATGCGTTCGAGCGCATGAGCCACCCGTTCGGCGCGCACTTTAGTCCGCACAAACACCATGATTTTACTGTCGGGGTGCTCGTTGATGAGGCGTTCCAAGAAAAACCGTTTGTCGTCCATCTCGACGTACGTCACAAAATGGTCAACGTTTTTAGAGACGGGGTCTTTGGGTGAAATCTGAATCCGAATGGCCGCGCTGTGAATAATGGAATAGGCCAGTTTTTTGATTTTATCATCAATTGTTGCCGAAAAAAACAGCGTTTGCCGACGGCGAGGCAAGTGTTTGAGCAAATCACGAATGTCTTTGATAAAGCCCAAATCGAGCATGTGGTCGGCTTCGTCGAGCACCAATAGTTCCACACGTTCGAGGCGTAAATGACCTTGGCTCACCAAGTCAAACAAACGCCCTGGCGTGGCTACCACAATGTCCATCCCCTTATCGAGACGGGCGATTTGTGGGTCTTGGGCTACCCCACCAAACAACGCCAACGTTTTTACGTCGCTTCCTTTGCCAAGGCGTTCAAATACCTCCGTGATTTGTAGCGCCAACTCGTGCGTAGGTACCATGACCACGCACTTTATGCCGTCGGGGCGGCGCGAATTGCGTTTGCGCTCGTGGAGCAAATGAAGAATCGGAATCGCAAAAGCGGCCGTTTTTCCCGTTCCCGTTTGAGCAATGGCCAATACATCTTCTCCTTTCAAAATCGACGGAATCGCTTTGTATTGGATGTCGGTGGGGCGGCGAAAACCTAATTTTTCGAGGTTTTGTTTTACAACGCCAGAAATGTGATAATCTTCAAACTTCATTTGCAGCTAATATCAGAGGTTGATTCTGCAAAGGTACGAAGTAGATTGGTGATTTGACACTAAGTGCGCTTTTAGGCCAAAAACCTCATCGAAAGTAAGCTAAATCGAAATCAAATAGGCGTCAAAAATGGTTACTAAACCAAACCTAATGCGAGTTAACCATGCCTGAACTACCCGAAGTCGAAACCTACCGCCATTATTTTGAAGCCACTTCTCTTCACCAAGCCATAGAAGCTATTGAGGTAGAAGACCGAAAGCTGCTTACAACCGACTACGCTACGCTCACTGAAACGCTTGTGGGACAGTCGTTTGTGGCTACGCGGCGGGTGGGCAAAAATTTGTTTGCGTTTACGGACGGAGGGCACACGCTCCATCTTCATTTTGGGATGACGGGCGATTTGGAGTATTATCATTCGTCGTTGCCTCGGCCTCGCCACGCGCGCATCGTTTTTGTGTTTCGTTCGGGCTTCAATTTGGGTTTTATTTGTCCCCGAAAATTTGAGCGCATTGGACTCGTTTCTAGCGTAGAAGATTATTTGAAACGAAAAAAAATTGCCCCCGATGGTTTAGAAATTACCTTGGAACAATTGACTGAAACTATCCAAAAACGTAAGTCTCCGATTAAGCCTGTGCTTCTTGACCAAAGTACCGTAGCGGGGATTGGCAACTGGATTGTAGATGAAGTTTTGTTTCAAGCCAAAGTACACCCCGAGCGGTTGGCTAATGAACTTACTCCGTCTGAGCTTGAGCAGATTCACTCAGCGATTGGGTTTGTATTGCGTACAGCCATCGAGCACGAGGCCAATTATGGACTTTTTCCACGCTCGTTTTTGATTCATGCCCGTGAGTGGGACGCTTCGCCCTTTGAGCATCCCGACCAGCACAAACGCTGCCCCGAAGGCCACGCCGGCATTGTGCAGACCCGAGTAGGCGGGCGAGCTACGTACTTTTGCCCTGTATGTCAAGTAATTCCCTAATATTTTTCAAACAGAAGTTGTTAAATCCTACGGAATCCCTTATTTTTGCACTCCATTTTTGGAAAAAACTGTTTTAATCATAATCATCATGTACGCAATCGTAGAAATCGCGGGACAGCAATTTAAAGTAGAAGAGGGCCAAGAAATCTTTACCAACCGTTTGGCTGGTGACTTGGACGCTGCGCTCGTATTTGACAAAGTTTTGTTGGTGGACAATGCAGGTGCCATCAGCGTAGGCGCGCCGACGGTAAACGGTGCGAGTGTAAAGGCTACAATCGTAGAACACCTTAAGGGAGAGAAAGTAATCGTTTTCAGAAAGAAACGCCGTAAAGGATACGAGAAGAAAAACGGTCACCGTCAAGCTTTGACTAAGGTTAAAATCGACGCAATCGTAGCTTAATTTTTTTCTTAAATAGCTTTTTGAAATTTTTAAATACCTAAAGAAATGGCACACAAAAAAGGTGTAGGTAGTTCGAAAAACGGTCGCGAATCAGAAAGTAAACGCCTTGGCGTTAAAATTTTCGGTGGTCAGCCAGCCGTAGCGGGTAACATCATCGTTCGTCAGCGTGGTACTAAATACCACCCAGGTCGTAACGTAGGTGTAGGCCGTGATTATACGCTTTTTGCTTTGACAAACGGTGTGGTTAAGTTTAGCCGTGGCCGTGACAACAAGTCATTTGTTCATATCGAATTGGCTGAAGCATAAGCATTTTTTACAGAGAAATTTTGGTAAAAAACCCGTCTGAAGATATTCGGACGGGTTTTTTGCTACCATGCTCTAAAAAATAATCCCATGGCATACCAACGAGACGAAACCCCCAAACGCCGCATTCATACCACTAAACCCGTGGACAAGGCTCGCGAAAAAGAGCTTATTTTTGGGTTACAACCGCTTTTAGAAGCGCTCCGCGCAGGGACCGAAATTGATAAAATTATGGTCTATCGCGAACAGAGTTTCGCCGAAGTGATTCAGTTAGCCAACGAGCGCGAAATACCTGTTCAGCGCGTTCCGATGGAAAAACTGAATAATATTACGGGAAAAAATCACCAAGGAGTCATTGCGTTTATGTCGGCGATTCGCTACGTTTCGCTTCACAACGTATTGGCTGACATCTATGAAAGAGGCGAAGTGCCGTTATTGTTGCTCCTCGACCGCATCACCGATGTCCGTAACTTTGGAGCTATTGCGCGTACGGCTGAGTGTATGGGTGTTCATGCGTTGGTAGTCCCCATGCGTGGAGCGGCTCAAATCAATAGCGATGCGCTCAAAACCTCTTCAGGTGCGCTCAATCACCTTCCTGTTTGTCGTGAAAATAACTTGATAGATACAGTGCAGTATTTGCAAGATAGCGGTGTTCAGGTAGTGGTTTGTACTGAAAAAGCAGCACAGGTTACTTCAAATATTGACTTTACGACTCCTACGGCTATTGTAATGGGCTCGGAAGAAGATGGCGTATCCACTGATGTGATTCGCCGCGCAAACATGGCCGTAAAAATTCCAATGACTGGAAAAGTAGCTTCGTTGAATGTATCAGTAGCTGCGGGCATGATTATCTACGAGGCAGCTCGCCAACGGGGATAAAAATACACGTCAAAACGGCTATGAGGCGGGTTATTTCAAGTCCCGCCTCATGCGTTTTGTTGACGTACGTTTTGAACAAACTCAAGAGGGACTGAAGCTAATTCGGCGATTTTAGCATCGTCAAAATCAGTTTCCTTTAACAGCCTGCTCACAAAGACAAAGTTACGCTCATAGCGTTCTTTCTCAATGCCTTTCTCAATACCCTTTTTCTCTCCAAGGCGACGTTCTCTTTCTAACACAAACTCTACGATTCCCATTGTTTCTTTTGGTTTATTTAGGAGTTGCTCAATGGCTTTATCAAATTTAACATCATTTTCGTTCTTTCCAAAACGTACATACAACTTTAAAAAGCCCATTAACGCTTCTATTTTATCCCGAGAATATCCCTTGCTTATCAGCCGTTTAAGTAAATCTATTTTTTGGTTTAATAGTTCGCTTTCGGTCACTTTCCCTTTTTGCAAGGCTACCAACACAGTTAATACGACCATTGCAAAAGGATTATTGCTGTTGGTTAATACTTCTGAGTTTTGCTCTAGGACTTTATACGTGTTAAAATCATATCGTAATTTGGTTCCCAAATAAGACTCCTCGAAATACAGCGGTTTAAAGCGCTTGTTTTTATCCGTTAAGATAGCGAAAGCAGTAATCGGGCGCTGGTATCTGTCATAAATTCGATAAAAATACTGAAACATTCGATGAGCAAATAGATTATCGGTATTGGCTTGTACTTCAATATGTACCAAAATCCACTTTTCATCACCCGTTTTAGTAAATACTTTTATCAATTTATCAACGTATTTCGGGGAGAAATCGTCAGGATTTATTGGAAAAAGCTGTTCGAGTTCCTTATCTAAAAACTCAAAAGGTTTTCCAAAATCAAACAGCTCTTCGGCATTATCAAAGAAAAACCTCAGAAAATCGTCGAAAACGTCTTCTAAAATGGCTTTCCATAGACTATCGTCTCGTTTCATACATCAAAAAAGGTTGTGTAATCAAAAAATAGTTACTAGCTCCTATAAACAACAACGCCCTGAAAGCCGAAGCTTCAGGGCGTTGTTGTTTGTGGAAAAAATATATACTATTCGTAGTAGTTCAATGTACGGTGGCCTTCGCGTTCAAGCAATTGGTCACGCTTGAAAATGTCCAAATCTGCTTCTACCATTTCTTTGACGAGGGCAGGGAGGTCATATTTAGGAATCCAGCCTAGTTTTGTGTTGGCTTTGGTAGGGTCACCAATCAATAAATCAACTTCGGTTGGGCGGAAATAGCGTGGGTCGATGCCTACCACTTCTTTGCCCACAGGTAATTGATAACTTGGGTTGTTGCACTTGGTAACAACGGCCATTTCATCAACCCCTTCTCCTTTAAATTCTAATTCAATGCCTACTTCAGCAAACGCCATGCGCACAAAATCACGAATGTAGGTAGTTTTTCCCGTGGCAATGACAAAATCCTCAGGGGTATCTTGTTGCAACATCAACCACATCGCTTCTACGTAATCTTTGGCGTGGCCCCAGTCGCGTTGGGCGTCGAGATTACCCAAAAATACCTTCTCTTGAAGTCCCAAAGCGATACGTGCTACGGCGCGGGTGATTTTACGCGTCACGAATGTCTCGCCGCGAAGGGGTGACTCGTGGTTGAACAAAATCCCGTTTACTGCAAACATGTCATAGGCTTCGCGGTAATTGACCGTAATCCAGTAGCCGTATAATTTAGCCACGGCGTAAGGAGAACGTGGATAAAAAGGCGTAGCTTCTGATTGGGGAACGGCCTGTACTAAACCGTATAGTTCGGACGTAGAAGCTTGATAAACACGTGTTTTCTTGGTAAGACCCAACAAACGAACTGCTTCCAAAATACGCATCGTTCCTAAGCCGTCAACTTGAGCGGTATATTCGGGTTCGTCGAAACTCACTCGTACGTGCGACTGTGCCCCGAGGTTATAAATTTCGTCAGGCTGGATTTCCTGAATCAATCGAATGATATTGGTCGAGTCCGATAAATCTCCGTAGTGAAGCACCAAACGAACGTCGTTTTCGTGGGGATCTTCGTAGAGGTGGTCGATACGTTGGGTATTGAACAACGAACTACGGCGTTTGATACCGTGAACTTCGTATCCTTTATTTAGTAAAAATTCGGCCAAATAAGCTCCATCCTGACCCGTGATACCCGTAATGAGTGCGCGTTTTTTCATCGTAATTTATAAAAAGAGTTGTGCCACTAAGCGGAGGCAAAACTTTGTGTTAAGCAATCAATCTAATCTTTTGACAAAAACAGAACGACAAAAGTAACTATTTTACCAATAGACTCTTCTTCAAATCTATTTTCTCAGGCACAACTACCGCTGATTCATAGCGTTGACGTACTTGTTGAAGATAACGCTCAGCATCCAAGCGTGTCATAAAATCACCAATCCGAATCCGATACGTGGGTTGGTTATATACCATGTAAGGGTTGAGTTCGGGAAAAGTTTGGTATGAATACAAGCGGGCGTCGTCGGCTTCTTTACGGGTGTTTCCAACGTAAATCTGAATACGAAAACCCGCCGCAAACCGAATAGACTTATTACGAAGCGCAATCGTATCCACAACCGCATCTAATTGGCGATTGATGTGCAACGGCTGATCCGACAATACGCGTTTTACTTCGGGCTTTTTGGCCGTAGCGCTTTCCGAAGTTACGGTTTCTTTGTAACGGGGACGAATCGCCGTAAAGTCTTCGTCATACGTACTGTAAGGGTCCACAGTGGTGGTTGATTTCGTGCCGACGGGTTTGGAGGTAACACAGCCAATCAATAGTAAGGCCGACGCCATTCCCAATGCCAAATACTTGAAAATCATGCTCAAAAAGCGATTAATCTGTTTCTGAAATACAAAAGTAGGGAATCTCCGTTAGAGTTTTATTTTTTCTCCAATAAGAGCGTTACTTTGTTGAAATCAGCCGCCGCATTAATTACTTTTTGGAAAGGCTCGTAAATATCAATCGGTTGTAATACTTCCTTGTAAAACTCATCGATGGTAATTGTAAGTAGGTTTCCTTCCAATTTATAATCAGAAGTAAAGCCCATCACTGCGGGAGTTCTGCCATCTGTGATGTTGCGACGAAGGCTTTCCAAACCACTCACTTTATATCCCTCAGGAATCTTTACTTTCATCAGGCGTTTGTAGGCGTGAGCGTTGCCCATATCAATGGGATACTGACGGGCGCGTTCGTTGTACATTTCTACCTGTGGCCCAATCAATTCTCCTACTTTAAACAAATACTTTTTCCCAGCCCGTTCTACCACACTTTTAAGAACGATGTCAACACTAAAAATAAACGATTTGTTTACTTCGTCTGAGTTGAGATTGGTATTTTTGATTTGGGGATTGGTATAAGTAACGTCGGGCTTGAGGGTCGATTTGACAATTTCATTGGTAAGCGCTTTCCGCTCTTCTTCGGCTTTGACAAAATGATAATACGGGCGCAATTGAGCGGCTTGATGCCCCGTCATTTGGCGCGTTACTTTGCCTTGAATTTGGTCCATGGTTGGCGAAAACGACACGTCCACCAACAAGTCGTCGTGGTTGTCGGCGATGGTTGAAAAGGGCACTAATCGAATCTCACTTTCGGGCACGATGTCGTTGCCTTCTTTTTTCTTTTTAATAAACAATGCCTGATTTCCTTCCATTGTTTGGTCAATCATCCCGTAACGAAAAATCGGACTACCTGGGTCCAAAAACTTCTTGGTGGTTGGGAAATAGAGCAGGTATTCATCCAAAAAATTCCAAGATTCAAATTTTGGATCAAAGACAGCATCAGTCCGACTACATCCAATGACAATTTCGTACGGAATGTTCAACGATTCGAGGGCCGCGATGTACAATTTCATCATGCCTGCTTTTGAAGCATACTGCTTTTTGAGTACATCCGAAGCCACGTCGGCGTCCTCTTCTTCTTTCAACGCAATGTTGGTTTTGACGTAATTTTCTAACTTTTTCACCGCCAATTCAGGAGCTAATCCTTTGATTTTTTCTTTGGCCAGCAACGCGTCAATGTCTTTTTTGGAATCGTCTATCCCCGACCGAAGGTAATCAAAAAACGTTTCGGCGGCACTTTGCCACGTATAGAGGCGCTCGGGGCCGCGACTGAGGTTGTACGAAAGTTTGTAATCGAGGCGAATTAAGTTGGCTTTGAGGTTGGCGTACTTTTCCTCGTAAATTGGGGAAAGGTTCTGAAGTCCCACCGAAATCGTACGCTTTTCGTTGAGGGTATCCGACGAAATCGTGGCGGGGGCATTATACACCTTGGCTTCAAATTGAAGGTAAGCAGGGGTAATAATTTTTACTTCTACCTTCCGAACGGGAATATCGCTTTGGAGAATTTCGCCCCCAAACAGCGAACTACTACGGCGAAAAAGCGTGGTGTATTCCAATTCTCCACCAACCTCAAGCCCTTCTACGGCTAGAATTTTATAGACCCTGCCTTGTTCTTCCAATTCTTTCACGGCCTCCATTCCGACTTCTTTAACCGTACCATTTTTGCTAATGCTACGTGCTTTGAGGTAAATAAGGTCGTTGGTGTTAGGCACAGGCAGGACAATTTTATTGTACATTTCAATGGCCTTGGAGTCATTGATGCGAATGCGCTTCACAATGCCTTGTAAGCAGGATAATTGCCCAAGTGAATCGAAGGTATATTCGACATAAAGTTGATGACGAAGCATTACGCCTGATTCTTTTTGTTCGCTATCGGTCAACGTAGCCAGTTTGGTGTCAAGAGGGCTGCTGTCAATGAGTTTTTTGAAAGCTACATTTTGAGCGTGGAGCACTGATGTGGTGAGGAATACTATCCAAAGGAGTCGTTTCATGAAATTTGCAAGGGGGTACAACGTTAATTTTTGTCAATCTTACTATCTTTCTGTCAACTATCCAACGCAAACGAATGAATTGTACGCTTATTGTTTTTGTAAAAAATCCAGTTCGAGGAAAAGTAAAGACCCGAGTGGCGGCTACGGTAGGGGATGAAAAGGCCGTAGAAGTCTATATTGAGCTGCTAAAGCACACAAAAAGAGTGATTTACGAATGGTTTTTGGTCGATGAAGCAGCGCAAAAGAAAAAAGTGGTGATTTATTACGGAGATTTTATAAACCCTCAGGATAGCTGGTCAGGATTGGGCTTTCTCAAAAAAATGCAACCCAATGTACCCGACTTGGGCGCTCGAATGAAAGCCGCGTTTGAAGAAGAACTCAACGAAAACGCAGAACGCGTGGTGATTGTGGGCAGCGATTGCCTCGCTTTGTGGGCGCATCATCTCTCTCAGGCATTTTCTGAGCTTCAGCAACACGATATCGTACTAGGCCCAGCCGACGATGGTGGATACTATTTACTGGGAATGAAGCAGATGCACCGCTTTTTATTTGAGAACAAATCATGGAGTCAGCCGTCGCTTTTAGCGGAGACGTTGGCGGATGCTCAAGCGCACTCCACCTCCTTTTGGGTTGGCGAAACCTTGTCGGACGTGGACACGTGGGAGGATTATTTACGGGAATCTGAACGGCTTCCGTCATCGTAATGCTAGAAGGTATCCCAATAATTTCTATTTTTACCAATCGTATTCAACAACTAAACCCTAAATCATAGTCACGATGAGTAACTCTCTCTTTCGAAAAAAATCGGTGAGCCAAGTTTTGAACGACATCAAAACGGGCGAAGATGGCCACGGCAGCATGGCCAAAGTCCTGAGCGTAAAAGATTTGACCTCGTTTGGAATTGCGGCCATCATTGGAGGAGGAATTTTTAGTACCATCGGAAACGCCAGCTACGACGGAGGAGCGGCGGTCTCGCTTTTGTTTGTTTTTATTGCCTTTGCCTGTGCATTTACGGGTTTGTGTTATGCCCAATTCGCCTCCACCATTCCCGTTAGTGGAAGTGCCTATACTTATACCTACGTTTCGTTTGGGGAGTTATTGGCCTGGATCATTGGCTGGGCGCTGATTTTGGAGTACGCCGTTAGTAACATGGTGATTGCCATCGGTTGGTCGGGGTATTTTATGGAAATGTTGGAGCGATTTGGCATTCATTTCCCCGAATACTTAGCCACAGATTTTATCTCAGCCCGCGATGGATTTAACGAGTTTCAGGAAGTAATAAAGGCAGGAGGAGTGCCTAATCCGCGCTTGGTGTCTCAAGAAGAAGCCTTCCGTACCGCACCCATGATTGGCGGATTCAAGGTATTGATGAATATTCCTGCGGCATTGGTGACGGTTTTTATTACGGTATTGGCCTACATCGGCATCAAAGAATCCCGTACGACGGGCAATGCGTTGGTCTTGTTTAAAGTGATTGTGATTTTAGCGGTTATCATCATTGGTGCTTTCTACGTAAATCCCGAAAACTGGAAACCGTTTGCCCCCAATGGCATGAACGGGGTTTTGCTGGGTGTATCGGCGGTCTTTTTCTCGTTTATTGGTTTTGATTCCGTTTCAACAACGGCCGAAGAATGCCAGAATCCGCAGCGCGACTTGCCGCGTTCGATTATTTATTCGCTCATCATTTGTACCATTTTGTACGTAACCATTGCCCTTGTTTTGAACGGCATGGTGTCGCACAAAGAACTCAAAGTGGATGACCCATTGGCCTACGTGTTCAAAAGTGTTTCTCAAAATGCGGTAGGCTGGCAGAAGTCGTTTTTGTCGTCATTGTCAGGAATTATCGCCGTGAGCGCCGTGGTCGCGATGACCAGTGCGCTGTTGGCCTATCAAATCGGTCAGCCGCGGATTTGGATGACAATGAGCCGCGATGGATTGTTACCAAAGTCGTTTGGAAAAATTCACCCTAAGTACAAAACACCCTCATTTTCAACGATTTTGACGGGGGTGCTGGTAGCCATTCCGTCGTTGTTTATGAACATGAAGTTTGTCACCGACCTCACCAGTGTAGGAACGTTGTTTGCCTTTATCATCGTGTGTGCGGGTATTTTGTACCTCGACAAGCAAAAAACTCCTTCTAAGTTTAAAGTACCTTATGTAAACGGGAAATATACCGTAGGCGTTTTGATGGTTGCAGCTTTGGCTTGGACTTACTCACAAGGAGGTTTTGTAGAACACCTCACCGAAAAACCGTTATTGATTGTGCTGTGGTTGGTGTGGTTGGGTTTAGCCATCGCGAGTTTTCTGCAAAGTTTTTCTTTACTCCCTGTGTTGGGTATTTTAACCAACTTGTACCTGATGACCGAATTGGGCATCTCCAACTGGATAATGTTCCTGATTTGGTTGATTATCGGCCTAGTGATTTACTTTGGCTACGGTTATCGAAAAAGTAATTTGATTGGAAAATAATAGAAAAACTGGGTGTCGAGCCTTGTTCACAAACCGACTATTCGCGAAACTTTTTTTGCAAATTTGTCTAAAGTGGCGAACATTTTCCTCCTTAATGAAGTTTTACTAGTACCATATTCGATGTGACTATAGAACTGGTGACATCGAAAGTAGTATAATGGTAGAGGTTTAGGTAGTACAAGAATCCGCTTTCTTTTTTAGAGAAAGCGGATTTTGTTTTTAGACTAGGCGTGTACCGTAAACCGATCAACCGTTTCGTCGGGATGAACATCCAGAACATTGGCCAAAACCAGTAATACGAGAGTTTTTGAGGCAATATTCCGCGAAATTCCCGCCACACTTGCAAAATCTGCCACCGTCACACTTTGGTGCTGATCCAAGTGCTGCATAAGCTTTCGCTCTTTGTCGCCATATTGAAACTTGACGTTACGGTCGTCGTCTTGACGGCGTAAGATTTCCCGCATTTCCCAGCTCGCCTGAATCGAGCGGTCGGCTACACGGATGTAGGTTTTTTTGACTAAGTTAGTCGAAGACGATGCGTTTTTATTGCTCTTTTGAGGGGGCGTTTTTGGCGATGGTTTGGCCGTCGCTACGGTTGCTTCGGCAGGTTGTAAAACGTAGTGAGGGCGTTTAGGACTCGGCAAAATGGTGAACACCAACACGTCACGCTCTTCCCCAATAGGAATTCGTTCGATTTCGTACTCAATGCCAGGAGAACAGTATTTTTCAATGGCTCGCACGAGCAGGTATTCGTCTTCGTCGGCGTATTTGAGGCCCTTGATGCTGCGGTCGTCGCCTACTCCGATAAAGAGGTAGCCACCGCCCGAATTGGCGAAAGCGACGATTTCGCGGACAATTTTTTCGGGGTGATTGGTCTTGAGTTTAAACTCAATGTGCTTTCCTTCACCCTGTCTGACCAATTCGCGGAGTGTTTTGTAGTCCATGGGAAAGGGTCTAAATTCGGAGGAACGAATGTGTTGACTAAAGCTACTATTTCCTGACGAAGTCCCCAAGGCTTGAACATTATTTTTTTGTGGTACCGAAAAGCTGCTCATTTTTTTAAATATTGCACCCACAATTAAAACAAAAAAAACGCAAATATGATTCTGTATAGCGTCACAGTAAACATTGACCCAGCCATCGAACAAGATTGGTTGCAGTGGATGAAGGCAATACACATGCCCGAAGTAATGGCAACAGGACTGCCCGAAGGCAGCAAATTGCTTCGCTTACTTACCGAAATTGAGAGTGAAGGAATCACGTATTCTTGTCAATACTATTTTCCATCCATGGAGGCTTATTTTACGTACCAACAACTTCATTCGTCGGAGCTTCAGCAGAAACACCACGACCGTTACGTTAATAAGTACGTGTCATTTAGAACGCTTCTGGAAGAAGTTTAAACGTATTTTTTGTCATGCCGAATGCCTCTAAAACCGCCAAACAGTTGTTGGAAAGTGCCTTGAGCATGACAAAAAAACGGGCTTTTTGGCTTTCTGCGGGCTTTTTTATCGCGTTGTTACTGATTGATTTAACCTTTCCTTTTCGGGTAACTCCCCGCTACTCAACGTTGGTGACGGCGTCGGACGGAACAGTGCTGCACGCCTTCCTCAATGAAGAAGACAAATGGCGGCTCTACACCGAGCTCGACGAGATTACGCCCCTGCTTCGACAGACCATTCTCCAAAAAGAAGACCGCTATTTTTATTACCACTTTGGCATCAATCCTGTGTCGGTAGGAAGGGCGTTGGCCAAAAACCTCACCACGGGGCGGCGGACGTCGGGGGCATCGACCATTACGATGCAAGTGGTGCGCCTGCTCGAACCCCGAAAACGTACGTACGGGAGTAAAATCATCGAAATGCTGCGGGCAATGCAGCTCGAATGGCATTATTCCAAAGACGAAATTTTACAACTCTACCTCAACCTGATTCCATACGGCAGCAACGTGGAAGGCATTAAATCGGCCTCAATGTTGTATTTTGGAAAGTTGCCCCAAGTGTTGAGCCTGGCCGAAATTACGACGCTGACGATTATTCCCAACCGCCCTTCTAGCCTACGTTTGGGACGAAAAAATCCCTACATCGTACAAGAACGCAACAAATGGCTTCGGCGCTTTGAGAAGGCAGCTTTGTTTGACCCGCAGGTGATTGAAGATGCCCTGCGCGAACCCCTCCGCGCCGAACGTCGGGAAGCGCCCAAGTTGGCTCCCCATTTGGCGATTCGTTTGCGGAAACAATATCCCCAACTGCCCATCGTCCGAAGTACCCTCGTGCCTGCGCGCCAAACCCAAGCCGAGCAATTGACCCGCAACTACGTGAACCGCCTGCGAAGTATGAACATCCACAACGCGGCGGTGGTGGTGATTAACAACGAAACCATGAACGTGGAAGCTTACGTAGGTTCAGCCGATTTTAACAACCCCTACGACGGCGGGCAAGTGGATGGCGTACGGGCGGTACGCTCGCCAGGCAGTACGCTGAAACCCTTGCTGTACGCCGTTGGTTTTGA
Source organism: Runella sp. R5_40 (assembly GCF_057652295.1). Lineage (NCBI taxonomy): Bacteria > Pseudomonadati > Bacteroidota > Cytophagia > Cytophagales > Spirosomataceae > Runella > Runella sp. R5_40. The sequence continues at coordinate 460,571 of NZ_JBYFCH010000002.1, forward strand.
CAAAGGGTTGATTACACCTAAAACGACTCTCAACGACGTTCCGACCAACTTTGGAGGCTTTGAACCCGAAAATTTTGACCGACGGTTCAACGGCAAAGTGACCGTTGAGTTTGCCCTCGCCAACTCCCTCAACATCCCCGCCGTGAAAGTCCTCAGCGACCTGACACCCAGCGTGTTGATTGACTACCTCAAAAAAGCCGACTTCCAAACCGTCAAAAAACAATCGGCGGGGTTGGGCTTGTCCATGATTTTGGGGGGCTGCGGCGTTACCCTCGAAGAACTCACCCGACTCTTTGCCGCCTTTGCGCACGAAGGGCAATTGAAAGGGCTGCATTATACGTTGGAGTTAAATGCAACCTCATCCCCAGCCCTTCTCCTTGCAGGAGAAGGGAGTCGAAAATCCCCTGTCCCCCAGCGTGCGGAGGGAGTTGGGGAGAGGTTAATTTCTCCCGAGGCGACGTACCTCATTACCAGCATCCTGACGCAAGTAACGCGCCCCGATTTGCCCAATAATTTTGATAATACCTACCACTTGCCGCGTATTGCGTGGAAAACGGGTACTTCGTACGGCAAAAAAGACGCTTGGAGCATTGGCTACAACCGCCGTTTTACGGTGGGCGTGTGGGTGGGGAATTTTTCGGGAGCGGGTGTTCCTGAGCTCAACGGTGCTAATATTGCAACTCCTCTGTTGTTTGATATTTTTAACACCCTCGACTACAATTCTCCTACGGGTTGGTTCAAATCCGCGCCTGACGTGGTTCGGCGAAAAGTGTGTGCCGAAAGCGGCGACGTGCCGAGCGAGTTTTGCACGCACCAACTCCTCGACTATGCCATCATGGGCGTGTCTTCGACGCGCAAATGCCAACACGTAAAATGGGTGTTTACCGACCCGACAGGGCAGCGTTCGTACTGCACGGAGTGCTTGCCCGACAGTGGTTACGTCAAAAAGCTGTATCCCAACCTCGCCCCCGAACTGATAGCGTACTACGAACTCAACCGCGTTCCCTACGCCAAAATCCCGCCGCACAACCCCGCCTGTACGCGGGTGCTAGAGGTGGGCGCGCCCGTGATTATCAGTCCTAACGACGGCAGCGAGTATTTTCTGGAGGGACAACAACTGCAATTGGCCTGCCAAGCTGCCAACGACGTAAAGGAAGTGTATTGGTACCTCAACGACCGTTTGTACCAAAAAACCTCGCCCCAGCAACCGCTTTTTGTAACCCCACCGCTGGGCAAAGTAAAAATCTCGTGCAGCGACGATAAGGGGCGAAATACGGATGTGAGGATTACGGTGCAGTCAGTCAACTAGTAGTTGTAACCGAAGATGGTATCTTTGTACGCTTGTTTACAAATCACATAAAGAATGAAAATAACCAATTGGCGAGTTATTGCTTTTTTTAGTGCCTATCTCGTGCTAGGATTGGCGATTTATAAAGACTACGGTATTTCGTTTGACGAACCTATCAATCGGGCCAATGGTATCGTTTCCATCCAATACGTGGGTGAAACCTTGGGTTTGCTGGCGCCTAGCACAGACATTCCAAAACTCCACGACTACTACGACAAAGACTACGGCGTGGTGTTTGACGTTCCGCTGGTCATTGGCGAAAAAGCACTCGGCTACAATTCCGATGACAAAAGCCAACAATTGTACCACTACCGTCACTTGATGACCTTTTTGGTTTTCTTCCTTTCTACCCTCTTTTTTTACGCTACTGCCGCCAGCATTTTTACCAATAAGTGGCTTCCGTGGCTGGGAACTCTCTTCTTGATTCTAAGCCCAAGGATATTTGCGGAGTCTTTTTACAATAGCAAAGACATTGTTTGCCTTTCGGCCTTTATCATTAGTACTTATTTTTTGCTCCAATTTCTCAAAACCTACGCTTGGCGTCCCCTGTTGCTGTTTAGCATTTGTAGTGCCATTGCCATCAATATTCGCCTAACGGGCGTCATCATTCCTGCCATCGCGTTGGGATGGGGCGCAATTGATTTATTTCGTTTACGGAAACAAACAACTCCTATTGCCCTCAAATTAGGAGCTTATGCTGTGCTTACAGCGGCGTTTACGGTGATGTTCTGGCCGTATTTATGGAAAGCTCCCTTTGCCAATTTTCAATTTGCCTTTGCGAACATGAGTAAGTTTCGGGCCAACATGGACGTTTTGTTTTTTGGCGACAGGATTCCCGCTATGGAGCTGCCGTGGTATTACATCATCGGGTACGTGATTATTACGACTCCCCTTCTTTACGTAGTGCTGTGGGTGCTGGGAGCAATAGGCGTCCTCAAAGACAGTGTAAGGCACTTCTCGGCTTTCTGGGAAAACTTTGAGCCTTGGCGCACACAACTGACTTTTTTTGTGATAAGCACCGCTCCGTTTGCTTTGGTAATTTTGTTGAAGTCCACGTTATACGACGGCTGGCGACAGCTATATTTTACCTACGGGGCATTTCTGATGATAGCCTTATACGGCCTAGACTGGGTTTTTGAGTATGCAAAACAGCACCCTTTGGTCTTAAAAACTGCCCAAGCAGTAGTTCTGGCGCAGCTGATTGTGATGGGCGTTTGGATGGGGCTCAATCATCCGTTTCAGCAAACCTATTTCAACACGCTCACTCCAACACCCGTCGCTAAGAATTTTGAAATAGATTACTGGGGACTATCGTACAAACAAGGACTTGAGTGGATTGTCCAACACGACAAACGTCCGCACATTAAGGTAGTAGCCAACCTGACGCCAGGGGTTTATAATCGAATGCTTTTGGACAAATCGGAGCGAGCGCGGGTGGAGTGTACGTACCTAAAACCCTCCGTGAGAGACACCTTGAAGAGAGAGGCGTTAGAATGTGATTATTTCATAACGGAGTTTCGCTATCGGCCCGATGCTTCGCCTTATACGAAGGAGCTATACAGCATTAAGGTGGACGGTAACACCATTTTAGCGGTGTACGACGGGCATCAATTGGCGCGCTAATAATCAATAATCGGTACAAACTCATTCAAAAAATAAGCCCCTGAAACGCATTGTTTCAGGGGCTTATTTTTAGTGTTTTACGACTTATTCGTCAGCAATCTCTGCGCCGTCAATGTTGTAGTTCAACTCGTAAATATTATCAGCGTTTAGTTTTAACGTACCACGCATCGTATGACGCTCGTCCGTTTTGAACTTGCGGCCATTTTTCTTGAACTTCAAGCCTACGACCGACTCAGGTCCCGCGCCACCGCAGAAGAAACAAGCACTGAATGGGAAGGCTGACAAGGCGTATAGATTCGACTCGGCATCAATGGGAAGTACATAACCCGTCAACAATATTTCTTTACCGTTGAGTTTGTTGATGTTGGGGCCAAACGTTGGATACAACATATACACCGACTCCTCGGGATACCATTTTTTCTTGAAAGTCACGTCGCGGAGTGTTTCCCAAGAAATTTTCACGGGATTATTTCCCGCAAGTGCGCGATACCGAAACTTCGTCCCTCCTTCGTTTTGCTCGGAGGTTTGGTTACTTACAAAGCCCGTAAAAGCAACGGCGCTTATCAGAATAGCAACTACAAGACTTTTCATGCGTTCGTGGATGAATTGACAGTACGTTCAATACAATTTTTTACAAATTTACGTTCCCGCCTCACGGAATCAAAACTTTATCTATCACATGAATCAATCCATTGGTGGCCGTGATGTCGGTTTTGGTAATATTGGCAGGTTGAGTGGGGTTCGAACGTCCCGCGATGGTCAGCCCCGTTGATTTGGAGGCAAGCGTTGCCGTGTAGGAAGCATCGAACATGTTCAAGGTAGAATTTCCCATAAAACTTGAAAAAAGCCGACTCAACATGATGTGATACGACACAATCCGCGCCAAGACAATCGGGCTAGTGGCGTTGATTTCTGCTTGCGAAAATTTCCCCGCAATCATGGCTTGATTGGTGGGTAAAAACATCGTGTAAGCAGGGTCAACGGGAAACGAACCTAACGTATCGGCGTAAAACGTGGCTAGACGAGGGTCTCCCGCAATGGCCCGCCGCGTAGCCTGACGAAATAGGCTAAAATCAGGGGTATTTTTGATGATTTGGGCTAATGACTGCGTTGGAATCGGAATCACCCTATTGATAATGTGTATCACCCCATTATTGGCCAAAATGTTTGATTTGACACTTTTGCCATGGTTGAGGTAGGGAGTACCGTCAGGATTTGATAAAAACAAGCGTGCATTCGACATCATTTTAACGGGGTTACTTAACCCAAACGGCATCGACTCTACGGGCAATGGCGAGGTGATGACGTGGTTGGTAATCAGCGCACGGACTTGCTCAGGAGGCAGGGAAGTGATGGCCCCAGCGTCGGCGTAGCCTGACGCTTTAAACCCCTCGTCGTTGGGCGCAAAAAGCGTTACTGAACTGGTCTTAAATGCGTCTTGAAGCCCCGCATGACTGATGGCCGCGCGCAAAATGGTTAAATCCTGCTGATCTAATAATACGTCGGAAATGCTTTTGGGCTGAGGGTCGTCTTCTTTGCAGCCTACCAAACCCACTATCAGTAACATCAAGCCCCCAATGAGTTTTTTCATCTTTCTAATTAAGTTTATAGCTGAGAATAAAAAGCCACGCCCTTGGTAATACACACGGGCGTGACTTTTCACTAAACGCATAGAAAAGGCGAAAATTGTAACACTTTACGCTTGCAATAGCGCAAATTCTTTCGCGAAGTAGGTCAAAATAACCTTTGCCCCTGCCCGACGAATCGACATCAGGGTTTCTAACATCGCACGGTCGCCGTCGAGCCAGCCGTTTTGGGCAGCGGCCTTGATCATGGCATATTCTCCCGAAACGTTGTAGGCCGCAATCGGCAAATCAAAGTTTTGGTTCAATGTCTTGATGACGTCCAAGTACGCCAATGCAGGTTTCACCATCAAAAAATCAGCTCCTTCTTGGTAATCGAGCTCCGCTTCAATCAGGGCTTCGCGTACGTTGGCAGGATTCATTTGGTACGTTTTTTTGTCACCAAAACGGGGGGCAGAATCAAGCGCATCGCGGAAGGGGCCATAAAACGCACTGGCGTATTTGACAGAATACGACATGATACTCACGTCGGTAAACCCTTCGGCATCAAGAGCTTCACGAATGAAACCTACGCGACCATCCATCATGTCGCTGGGGCCGAGAATATCAGCACCAGCGCGTGCTTGCGCCACGGCCATTTTGGCTAGAATGTCGAGGGTTTCGTCGTTCAGGATTTTTCCGTTTTCAACCAAACCATCGTGCCCATCACTGCTGTAAGGATCCATGGCCACGTCGGTCATTAATGCCAACTCAGGAAATTTGTCTTTGACGGCTTTGAGCGCATCAAGGTACAACGTTCCTTCGCGGTAGCTTTCGGTGGCGTATTTGTCTTTTTTATCTTCCGAATAATTGGGAAACAAATCAATGCACTTGATGCCCAAATCGGTCACTTCTTTCAGTTCTTCCAAAAGTGTATCGAGCGAATGGCGGTAAATGCCTGGCATCGATTTTACTTCACTCCGAACGCCACTTCCTTCGACGATAAACATCGGATAGATAAGGTCGTTGACAGAGAGGGTGGTTTCTTGCGCAAGTGCGCGAATAGCCGCCGACTGGCGATTGCGACGAGGGCGGCGTGTGATGGTGTAATTCATGTCTTGATTGTTGATTTTGAGCAATAATTTTGTTTATACTACAATTTTTGTGGACACAGAGTCGCACGGAGTTTTTCACAATGTTACACAAGGTATTTTTAGATTTCTCTGAGGAACTCTGTGTTTTACTCTGAGTTACTCTGTGTCCCCTTGGTCATTGACTACAAAATTTGTCAGAAAGCCTAAATTTTTTTAAAAGAGTTCGGTTCTATGCGAAAATACATATAACAATCCAGGTACCAGATTGTTGAGTGCGTGAAGCCCAATACTGTACCCAATTCCGTAGCGCATTCGGGCGTAGCCAAAGAACAAACCTGAACATAGCTGTGGCAGTGTCAGTAGTGGGATAAGCAAAAAATGAGACAGGGTTATATTGTCGAAATTACTGAGGTGAATAAACCCGAAAGAAATGGAGGAGAAATAATAAATCCAACGAAAATGTTTTTTGAATCTTGGATAAAGCCACTCTAATACAGATGCTTGACGCGTTACCAAAACCAACGTTGAGATAAATAGCATACAGAATGTAACCGCCAAGAGGATATACGTATTAAGTTGAAACCACGAGGATAGGATTGGCAAAAATAAATACATTCCTATAAGACCAATCATGGAGGAAAAATTAAAGGGAGATAGCCGTAGCGATAATCTAAAAATCCCTTCTTCTATAATGGGAGCCAACACTACCAATGAAAAAAGTGCTTGGTAAGGGGTACTAAACACATGGCCTTGATGAAAATGGAGAGAGGTTAAGTACTCTATAAGTTGGGTTAGTGTAACTGAAACAATCGCTGCGAAAAAAGTAATTCCAAAATCTACTTTAAATAATTGCCATAGCCAATGCAATGGCGTTACGGAAACAGGAACTGTATGGTCGGTGTAATAAGGCTGCCGAAGAAAAGCCCAAAAACGAAGGATGATAATGAGGGAAGTATGATTTCTAAAGAGTTTTTTAAAAATCCACCTAACCAGCCCTACCGCTATCAGCACTAGGAAGAGGTAAGCGATTATTTCTGAAAGAATTTCCCGTTTCATCGCAGGGCAAGTGACGATTTTTGATGACTACCTTCTAATAAAAAAGCCCCGATAGGAGAGAAGAAATTACTCTTATAAATCTATCGGGGCTAATTATTAAATATGGAATGTTGACAAGAGTACAAACTCTTGCACACGCGCGTCGATTTCAGCTTGAGTAAGGTCGATGATGCGCTCAGGACCAAATTTTTCCACGCAAAACGACGCCATGGCCGAACCATACACAATGGCGCGTTTCATGTTGGCAAAGCTGATGTCATCAGTACTTGCCAAATACCCAATGAAGCCTCCTGCGAAGGTGTCGCCAGCCCCCGTTGGGTCAAATACTTCTTCCAACGGCAACGCTGGGCAGAAAAATACTTCGTCACCTTGGAAAAGGAGCGCACCGTGCTCGCCTTTTTTGATGATGAGGGTTTTAGGCCCCATTGCCATGATGGTTTTTGCGGCACGACGCAACGAGTAATCACCCGAAAGCATCCGTGCTTCTTCGTCGTTGACCGTCAAGCAATCTACTTTTGCAATAACCGCTTTGAGGTCTTCGAGGGCAATGTTCATCCACAAGTTCATGGTATCAAGCATCACAAACTTTGGACGATTGTTAAGACGATCCAAAACGGCCATTTGAAGCGCAGGCACCATGTTTCCTAGCATCAAGTAGGTACAATCTTGGTAAGAAGCAGGAATGATAGGGTCAAAATCGCCAAAAACGTTGAGCTGCGTGTCCAACGTATCGCGGCTGTTCATGTCGTTGTGGTATTTACCCGACCAAAAAAATGTTTTTCCTTCTGGTTTGATTTCCAATCCTTCCGTGTTGACACCGTGTTGTTCTAAGGTCTCAATCATTTCTTTTGGAAAATCACCGCCCACAACCCCAATAATGTTATTCTTTTTGGTGAAGTACGAAGCAGTCAGCGTGATGTAAGTAGCTGCGCCACCTACAATTTTATCGGTTTTTCCAAAAGGGGTTTCGATGGCATCAAAAGCAACCGACCCAACGGTTAGCAAACTCATAGTTTTCGTTGTTAATCAGTAAAAAATAAATGATTGTATTGTTCTAAAAAAGAAAAGGATAAAGCCATAGCAGCCTTATCCTTTTCCTTGATTTTTCATATTGTACTTATTCAGCAGCGCTTTCGAGGAAACCTTTAAATTTCTTCGCGTTTAGCACTTCTGACGATTGAGGATATTTCTCAATAAGGTCGCTATATACTTCAATCGCTTCCGTGTTTTTCTTTGCTTTTTCGTAAGCCACACCAAGCTTAATCATGTACGAAGGTGTAAAATACGCATTTGGCTTATAATCAACCGCTTTTTGGTAGTAGCTGATGGCATCCTCAACGCTATTTTTTTCCATGTAAGCGTCACCAATCAACGAGTACGCACGGGCCTGAACCAACAAATCAGAAGAACTGAAAGATTTCAAGTGCTCAATGGCCTCGTCAAACTTACCTTGTTTCAACAAGGCAGCTCCTGAGTAAAACTGCGCAAGATTGCCTGCTGGTGTCGCACCGTATTCATCAGCGATGCTGGTTAAACCAGGGTTACCTGCGCTTCCTTTGAGCGCTTTATTAAGAGAATCGGTTTCAAAGGCAAAAACAGGAGCGTACAAAGCAGCTTGAGCTTGCTCATCTTGGCTACTTACGTAATAGTTATATCCGAACCATCCTGCTAGTGCAACGACAATTGCTCCCCCCGCAATGACGAATATATTGCGGTTTTTTTCGATGCTTTTTTCAAACTTGGTTAACTCTCCTGCCAAACCTTCTGGGCTCTCTAAAAAATCAAGCCCCGAATCTGTGTCTTTATTGCTCATTACTATTGATTTTCAAATTGGAGTGCAAAATTAGGAAAACTCTTGAAACTCAAAAAGAACTCAGCTATTTTTTATACGGATTGAGCGCCTATTTAAGTGACTTTGTTCTTTTGCTCGACAACAACAGTGCCAAAAATTTCGTCAGAACAAAAAAATAGCCAAAATCTGCGCATTCTTTACTGTTCTTTTTTGACCCAACGAATCATTTTTCGCCAAATAGATTTGGATGGCGTCTCGTTGTGGTAGTAATTATTTTTCTTGCCGTAATAATCGTACGTCTGCTTGTAACTGTACCCGTAGCCTTTCGACGAATAATAAGCCGCTGGCATGAGGTTGGCGTAGAGGTCATCTTTGTAAAAATCATTGATGATAACGCCCACGTTTTTGATTTTATATTCTTCCGCAATTTGGTTGACCAACAAATACGATTCTTTGTGCGAGTACAGCCAACGAATGATGTAAATCACCAAATCGCTTTTCTTCAGCAAAGGCACATTGTCCGACACCAAACCAACGGGGGCAGTATCCACCAACACAAAATCATACTCTTGCTGAGCGCTGGCAATAAATGCCTCAAAGCGCTCATTTTGAATAAGCTCAGTCGGATTAAAGGGCGAAGGCCCCGCAGGAATAAAGTCAAGGTTTTCGATGACCGAATGGTGAATCGTCTGGTGAAAATCATCTGCCTTTCCCGACAGGTACGTACTAAGCCCAATTTTGTTGTTGTGGTTAAAATAACGGTGCATGTTCGACCGCCGCAAGTCTGACACAACCACCAGCACCGTTTTCCCAATTTTGGTCAAAGACGTCGCCAAATTCAGCGTCACAAACGATTTCCCTTCCCCTGAGAGTTCGGACGTAATCACCAGCAATTTGCCTTGCTGACTTGGGGCGTCGGTCAGAAAACTCAGATTGGTACGGATGCTGTTGACCGATTCAGAAAACAACGAACGGTTTTCCAAAAAGTGCAGCAAATCTTTTTCGTTTTGCGAAATTTTGTGCGGAAATCGCTGAATGAGTCCCAGCAAATTGACGCGCTCGGAAGCGCCAATTTTGGAAATTTCGGTAAATTTCCCGTTGGCAAAACGGGCCAAAAAGATTGAGCCAAACCCAATCAGTAACCCCAAAACGAGCGACACCGAAATAAGGCGCGGCGCTTGTGGGTAAATCTGGTATGCATAACTGCGGGTAAGTACCGTAAACGACGGCAAAACTCCCGCTTTTACAATCGAGGTTTCAATCTCTTTGTTAATCAACAAAAGGTATATTTTTTCGTTGACATCACGGTCGTTTTGAAGATACCCAAGCTCTCGTTCTACCGAGGGCAGGGCATTCATTCGGCTTTTAATTAGCGCCAAATTTTGACTGATAATGCCCAGCGTACTCTCATTTTTTTGACGCTGTACCTTGATGTTAGAAAGAATTTGCTCCCGTACGCGGTCAATTTCGTCGTCGGCAGTTTTGACAATTGGGTTATTGACACTCAGGTTTTTACCAATAATATACGCTTTCCGATCAAGAATGAGGCGGTTGAGATCCGAGACTAACTTGAGAAGGACACCGTCGCTGGTACCATCAAGCCCCAAACTACCCACATTGACGGGTTCAAAACGATTGCTCAGGCTTTGTTCGAGCAAATTGATGTACGATTTGGCAATCTCTAGGGTATTTTTTTGCGCTTCAAGTTGGGTCATTTGCCCCATGACGTCCGACATAGAAGCCTGCAAACTAGGCACCGAACTGCGTTGTTTGTACCGTTCTAACTCCGACGACGCTTTTTGAAGTGCTGTCGCGTAGATTTTGATTTGTTCCTGAATAAAATTAATCGTCAAGTTGGACGACCTCTTCTTTTGTTCAAGGTTATATTCTTCGTACGATTCAATGAGTTTTTGAAGAAAATCTTGCGTAAACTGTCGGTTGTAGTACGAAAAGGACACGTTTAAGATGGGCAAACTCGCCCCTTCTTCGGTTACTTTAATTCCACCGTCAAGACGCCCACGCAGGTCGTTCAGGTCGTTGTAAGAAAATACATAATCCTGAGAAAGCCTTTCGACAGATTTGACACTGAACGAAAGCCCCCGTACCGAAACGAGGGTATCTTTCGACAAATCGAAGGTTAGATTTTCCGTTTCGTCTTTGGTCTTGTACGTGATTACGCCTGATTGTTTGATTTCGAAAAGCCCAAACTGAAATTTACTGTGGTCATAAGAGATAACCTGTGCCGTAAAAGGCTGATATGGATACACGTCATCGTGACGGAAGGTAAGTTCACGATAGAAAGTAAACGGATAATTAAGCTTTTTAATCGCCCCGTTGATAACTTCTTCCGATTTAATGACATACAGTTCGGTAAGGTACTCTAAATTGGACTCATCCGACTGAATGAGGCGGTTAAGCTCGTCAAGTTCGGTTTGTTTATCATTGTACTTTAACACCATCTCCGCCATGTAACGCGGATGGGCCACTTGAAGAAAAATAGCACATCCGCCGACGGTCAAAACCAAGGCACCAATCACCCAATACCAACGACTTAGAATGACTTTAAGAATCCGCTTAACGTCAATGTCGGCGGATACTTCAGTGTATCTATCTTGTGATTGGCTCCAGTTTCCGTTTTGCATAATAGCTGTTTCCCTCTAATTTGTTTACCCCAAACGATTGAGCAAAGGTAATTGTTGTAACGTGTCAAAGTGCGGGTTCCGACCCAAATCCTTCAATTTTTGTAAGTGATGAAGCCCGTGCGCATCGCTACCAAATGCCTCATAATACCCTTTTTCCATCAATTGTTCGGCCGCTTTTCGTTCTGCCGACCCATACTGCCCCACCAACGACAGCAAATTGAGCTGAAAAGAAACCCCTCTGTTTTTTAGGCTTTGCCATTCTCGCGGCTTGCCATGCCAGTATCGGTAGCGCTCGGGATGCGCGAGCAAGGGCGTGTATCCTTTTTGTTGAATTTTTTCAATCAGTTTGTGCCCCCAAAGGCTAGGCGCTTGCATCGAAAATTCAAATAGAATATACTGGCCCTCGATGGGGAGCAGCTGATTTTCTTGAATGAGTTGGACAAAATTTTCGTCAGCATAATATTCCGCCGATGCTTCTAGCACCAAAGGAAGCGAATGGGTTTCAATGAGTGCGTTGGTTTTTGCGGCGGCAGCTTGGATGGTTTCAATGGTATTTTTGAAATAATCGGCCCGAACGTGGGGCGTAGCCACAATTTTCTTGATGCCTAATTGTACGTACTCCTGCAACATTGCCAAGGTCACGTTTTCGTCGGGCGCACCGTCGTCAATACCAGGAAGCACGTGACAATGCCAGTCACTTTCCATGAAATCGAGCGAAAAAGGAGCCGTTGCGCTAGAAGATTTTTTCCTAAAAAACGAAAACATCGGCTGCTATTTAAGTGTAAGGTATAGCCCTAAAACAACCGCAACGGCGTTGAGTCCAATGACCACTGGCGACAATATACTGGAGAATCTTTGGTTTTTAACAATCCGAAGACTCCATTTGGAAGGCGGGACAAAGACGTAATCTCCGTCAAAAACGGGGATATTGGCCACGGCTGGATCGCCAAGGTTGCGGATGTCATAATTGACTTCCTGCTGCACGCCTGAGCGTTTCCGAATGAGCTTAATGGTTTTGTCGGCCGTCGCAAAATCAATCCCTCCCGACATGGCAATGACCTCTCCTAAGGTCAGTTTTTCATTTTCAAGAAAAATCATGCCTTGTCTCCCTACGGAGCCCAAGACCCTGATTTGTAGGTTAGAAATCTCAATGTCAAAAATAGGGTCATTGATGAGGTCTTTGTAATACTGTTCTATGGCCTTGGTAGCGTCTGTTTTGGTCAGTCCCGCCACTTTGACCCGCCCTACTTGTGGTAAAACGATTTGGCCATGACGATCAACGGTAATCAAATAAGCAGACGCCCCTGCCTGTCCCGACGACATGGGCGTGGAGGCTACGGCGATGTTGCCACCTTGCGGAAAAATAATCTCAAGCGCGTTGAGGCTTCGGATTCGCAAACGATCCCCAGGTTTAAGGCGGTATTCTGTCGTATCTGGCAGCAACTCAGGCTGACGGCCAATCATCTGAGTGGTTTTTGTGGTATCTGAGGTGCTTTTTTGGGCATAAAGAGGGCCACAAAAAAGAAGAAGCAAAACGATAAAACGCATAGCAAAAAATAGCGAGGAGGGATAACCTCGAAACAAAAATACGTAAATTGCCCGCCTGTCCAAAATACCCGATGTATGCTAAAACCTTTCTACCATGCCGAACTCACCGAAGCGGGCCTCGACGAAGTGGGGCGGGGCTGCCTAGCGGGGCCTGTGGTAGCAGCGGCCGTGATTCTTCCCAAAGACTACACCAACGAACTGCTCAACGACTCGAAACAGTTGAATAAAAAGCAACGCGAAGCCCTTCGTAACGACATACAAGAGGCTGCCTTGGCGTGGACCATCGCGGAAGTGTCTAACGAAGAAATTGACAAAATTAACATCCTTAAAGCCAGTTTTTTGGCCATGCACCGCGCCGTGGACCAATTGACACTACGCCCCGAGCATTTGTTGGTGGACGGAAATCGCTTTACGCCTTATCCGTTTTTACCCCACACCTGCATCGTCAAAGGCGACGCCAAGTTTATGAGCATTGCGGCGGCCTCGGTATTGGCCAAAACCTACCGCGACGACCTCATGGAGCGCCTCGCGGTGGAGTTTCCTCACTATGGTTGGGAAAGAAATGTGGGCTATCCTACGCCCGTGCATCGGGCAGGCATTCGGGAGTTTGGCCCCTGTTCTTACCATCGAATGTCGTTTCGATTGTTGTAAATCAGCCCAGTACCCCTACAAAATTCTAATTTTCTCAAGCTTGGGTGTGTCTATGTGGTTCGGAAGCAGTACCTTTGCGGAAAATTTCTTCCAAATCGTATTTTGTATCATCCCAAAATCGTACATACAATGGTTTCTACCACGATTGCCCGCGACACCCAAATTTTTGATTTAATCGCCAAAGAACACCACCGCCAAGAGTCTGGAATTGAGCTGATTGCTTCTGAAAACTTTACTTCTCCGCAAGTAATGGAAGCACAAGGAAGCGTATTGACCAACAAATACGCCGAGGGCCTTCCAGGCAAACGCTACTACGGTGGATGCGAAGTGGTGGACCAAATCGAACAAATTGCGATTGACCGCCTCAAGGAGCTGTTTGGTGCTACGTGGGCAAACGTGCAGCCGCACTCGGGAGCACAGGCAAACACGGCCGTTTTCTTGGCATGTTTGCAGCCTGGCGACAAAATTTTAGGTTTTAACTTAGCACACGGTGGGCACTTGACACACGGCTCGCCTGTGAATATTTCGGGTAAATACTTCCAGCCGTTTTTCTACGGTGTAGAACAAGAATCTGGTCTTATTGATTGGGACAAAGTAGAAGCTACGGCTTTGAAAGAGCGCCCAAAAATGATTATCTGCGGGGCATCTGCTTATAGCCGTGACTGGGATTACATTCGCTTGCGCGCCATCGCCGACCAAATCGGCGCGTTGTTGTTGGCCGATATTTCTCACCCAGCAGGTCTGATTGTCAAAGGTTTATTGAACGACCCATTGGAGCATTGCCACATCGTCACCACCACTACCCACAAAACACTTCGTGGGCCTCGTGGTGGGGTAATTATGATGCGTAACGATTTTGAAAACCCATTTGGCTTGAAAACACCGAAAGGCGACATTCGCTCGATGTCTTCGTTGTTGGATTCTGGCGTTTTCCCTGGCACACAAGGCGGACCACTTGAGCACGTAATCGCAGCCAAGGCCGTCGCTTTCGGCGAAGCGCTTAGCGATGACTACACAGAATACGCCCACCAAGTTCGCAAAAACGCCCAAGCTATGGCAAAAGCGTTTGTCGATAAAGGGTATAAAATCATTTCAAACGGTACCGACAACCACTTGATGCTCATCGACTTGAGCAGCAAAGGTTTGACAGGTAAGTTGGCCGAAAATACGCTTATTAAAGCCGACATTACCGTAAACAAAAACATGGTTCCATTTGATACCAAGTCGCCGATGGTCACTTCGGGAATGCGTGTAGGTACGCCTGCCATGACAACCCGTGGTTTGAAAGAAGCAGATATGGAGCGTATCGTGGATTTGATGGATACGGTATTGATGAACGCTGAAAACGAAGCAAAAATCGACGCCGTAAAACAAGAAGTAAACAACTGGATGGCGGAAGTGCCTCTTTATAAGTAGTTTTTCTCAGTTTCCTGTTTGGGGTTTACTGTTTCGGGTTGTGGAACAGGAAACTCAAAACCTCAAACAGGAAACTTATAAACCTCAAACAGGAAACCATTAACTATTCTTCTCCAACAGCTTCACCAACACCCCAAAATCCTTAGGATAAGGTGCTTCGATGACAACTGTTTCGTCGTTCATAAGCCTGAATGTGAGCGAGAACGCGTGTAACGCTACGCGCTGAATGATGGGCAACTCTTCTGAGTCTTTCTTCAAATTGTAATTTCGTTTCAATTCCGACAAATAAACCGTTGCTCCGCCGTAGGTAGGATCGCAAACGATTGGCGCCTTGAGGCACTGTAAATGCACTCGAATTTGGTGCATTCGGCCCGTAATGGGGATACATTCTACCAACGTGTGTTTCCGAAACGCCTGTTTTGTAAAGAAAACCGTTTCGGCTGCTTTTCCATTTTGGCGATCTATTTTCACGGCAGTGCCATCTTTGAGCGGCGCAATGGGTAAAAATACCGAGATACTATCAAAATCGTGGACGCCATTAGCAACCGCATGGTAACGTTTGGTCACTTCGCGGTACTCAAACTGCATGGCAATGTGTCGATATGCCGCAGGATTTTTGGCAATAGCCAACACGCCCGATGTTTCTTTGTCGAGGCGGTGGGCAACTTGGGCATCATGGCTGTATTCTTTGGCCATGCGCAAAATACTTATCGACTTATCAGCGGTACGTTCGTTGATGGTAGCGACGTGCGGAGGTTTATTGATAACGATGTAGTCTTCGTTTTCAAACAATATGAGGTCTTTGAACTCGTAACGGAGCATATTGGGACGTTTTTTTCACTTAGAAGAACAAAACAACAACAATTCTGTCATAATTCCTTGAACGAGTTAGTTACGCTTCACTAAATTCGCCTTTCAATAGCGTTTCGATGCGGGCGATGGGGGCTGCCTGCAAGCTATTCTTTCTTTTCCCAAAATAAAGGGTGTTGGTGACTTCGGTGTAACCTCGCCAGAGCAGGGTAATGTCGCCTTGCTTGAGCGCCTCGTGGCAGATGAAGTCTGGCAAAACGGCCAAGCCTTTGCCCACCGACAAACAACGAATAATGGAAAACTTATTAGGGACGATGTAATTGGGCACAAACTCAGGTTGAATCTCAAAATTAGCTTCCCAAAACCGACTCAGTAGCTTCATATCGGAGGCGGTGTTGTACCAAATTTGTTCGCCAAACCAATCCAACAGGGCTTCTTTATTATTCAAATGGAGGGTTTGCCAGTCGGTCAAATCCGTTTTTTTTCCCGCTACCACCACCAATTGTTCGGTCGTAAACGCTTCCCATTCGATGTTGAGGGCATTTTTCTTTTGGGAGGCCAATACCAAATCAATCACTCCGTTTTCCAGCGCATCAATCAGCTTTTCGCTTTCACCAAATTGCATAATTAAGTTAAAATCCAGCTCAGGAATATGCTTTTCTAACGCTTGCTGAAACGTTTCTACGCACATTCCCATGCTAACCGTCGGGCGGTCTTTGCCTGATTTTCGTCGAAAACGACTTTCAATATCTTCCAACACATTGAGTGAATGTTGCATCTGTTGGTATAAAAGATGCCCCCTTTCGGTAGGTATCATTTTTCTGGCCGTTCGCTCAAACAAGGCATATCCTGTGTACGATTCTAGGGCATTGAGGTGAAGTCCAACCCCAGGCTGAGACACAAAAAGCTGCTTGGCCGCCCCACTCAGCGTTCCTGTTTCATAAATGGCTTTAAAGGTGCGAAACCACTCTAAGTTCGTTTGCATTTATAATTTTTCTGATATTAATACAAAGATACTATAAATAAAAATATATATAAATGTTTGAGAACCCAGTTTAGACAGCTATTGTTACCTAATTGAAAAGAGACTAAAATACCTATCTCATGCCAACAACAGCCCACCTCCCCTTCTCCCCCATTTTTAAAGGAGAAGATGCCATTCCCCAAGAATTTAGACTAGAAGAAGTACACCAACGAGAATACCTCTTAAACGGTGAACTTGTCCAGTGGAATGGCCCCGTGACGTCTATTTATTCGCCCGTTTGTCTTCCGACCCCCAACGGTTTGGAGCGAAAACTCTTAGGAAGTATTCCGCGTACTTCTCCCAAAGAAGCCTTGGAAGCGTTGGATGCCGCTGTCAATGCCTACAACAATGGACTAGGCGAATGGCCTACGATGACCGTGGGCGAGCGGATTAATTGTATGCAGAAGTTTGTTTACTTGATGATTCAACAGCGGGATTTGGTCATCAAATTGTTGATGTGGGAAATTGGCAAAACATTGTCCGACGCCACCAAAGAGTTTGACCGTACCGTCGATTACATCAACGACACGATTGACGCCCTCAAAGACCTCGACCGCGAATCGTCGCGTTTTCAGGAAGCAGAAGGAACCATTGCCCAAATCCGCCGAGCGCCGCTGGGCGTGGTACTGAGCATGGGGCCTTTTAATTATCCGTTGAACGAGATTTTTACGACGCTCATTCCTGCCCTGATTATGGGCAACACCATTCTTTTCAAACTCCCCAAACACGGGGTATTGGCGCACTATCCTTTGCTAAATGCCTTTAAAGAGGCTTTCCCCAAAGGAACCGTCAACACGCTGTATGGAAGAGGGTCGGAAATTATTTCGCCCATCATGGAAAGCGGGAAAGTAAATGTGTTGGCTTTTATTGGCTCAAGTAAAGTAGCCAACGGCCTCAAAAAATTGCACCCTAAAGTCAACCGCCTCCGCGCTATCTTGAGCCTTGACGCCAAAAATGCGGCCATTGTCACCAAAAATGCCAACATAGACGTAGCCGTAAACGAATGTATCCTCGGGGCGCTTTCGTTCAACGGGCAACGTTGTACGGCGTTGAAGCTCATCTTTGTACAAAAAGAAATCGCCACGGAGTTTGTTGCAAAACTCAACGCGGCCGTATCGGCCTTAAAACCAGGCTTACCTTGGGAAAATGGCGTCAAAATCACGCCCCTACCCGAAGAAGATAAACCCGACTATTTAAAAGCGTGCATTGAAGACGCGATTGCGCACGGGGCAACCGTTCAAAACGAAAACGGTGGCTATACCGAAGCCTCGTTTGTGTTTCCAGCGGTGGTGTATCCCGTCAACAATCAAATGAAACTCTACCACGAAGAGCAGTTTGGCCCCGTTATTCCCGTCGTTCCTTTTGAGACTATCGACGAGCCCATCGACTACCAAGTCAACGCCTCGCACGGAATGCAGGTGAGTATTTTTAGCGAAGATTCCAAAGAAGTGGCTCAGTTGATTGATTCTTTTGTCAACCTTGTTAGTCGGGTAAATATCAACTGTCAGGCGCAAAGAGGGCCCGACGTATTTCCTTTCACGGGGCGCAAAGACAGCGCCGAAGGGACACTTTCGGTTTTTGACGCGCTTCGCTCCTTTTCGATTCGTTCGTTGGTAGCCACCAAATTGACCGAAAGCAACAAGGTGTTGCTAAATACCATCGTGCGCGACCACGATTCTAACTTTTTGAGTACCGACTACATTTTTTAAGATTTTCTGGTTTTACCCGCAGCTGTTCGTGCTTACCCACAGTTGCGCAAATATCTGCGGGTAAATCGTTTTTTATATAATATTATTTATAGATTTCTATAACTTGTATTATTTTTATTACACATACTCTTCAAATACCTTTGCATTGTCATTTACAACACCGAAAAACAATGCAAAAAATATTGGTTATCAACGGCGGAAAAACGTTTGCCCATTCGGGTGGCCGCCTCAACACTACCCTTGCCGAATGGGACAGTGAATTTTTTACCCCTGAAAATGACTTTGAGCTGAAAATAACGCAGGTAGGAGAAGAAAACTACGACGCCAACGAAGAAGTGGAGAAATTTGTGTGGGCCGACGTCGTCATCTACCACTTTCCCATTTGGTGGATGTACCTTCCTTTTTCATTGAAGGAATATTTCGATAAAGTACTTACGGCTGGACATCGGAAGGGGCTGTATTACAGCGACGGACGGAAGGCCAATAATCCCGAACGAAACTACGGAACGGGCGGCTTGATGCAAGGAACTCGCTACCTAGTCACTACGACTTGGAATGCTCCTAAAACTGCTTTTACGCTGCCCGAAGAGTTTTTTCAGGGCCGCAGTGTCGATGATGGCGTGTTGTTTCCCTTCCACCGCATGAATGCTTTTTGCGGACTAGAACCGCTGCCTAGCAAGCATTTTCACGATGTTGAAAAAAACGGCTCGCCTGAGCTGACCGCTTCGTTCAAAGTAGAATATTTGGAGCACCTTCGGAGTGTGTTTGGAAGATAAAAACAGCAAGACTCTCCAAGTTTTTGAAACTTGGAGAATCTAAAAAATCTGTTAAAGTGCCTCTGCTTCGTAAATCTATTCTAAAAAATGTTCATTCTTTTTTGTTTTATAACATACTATGTTATAATTTTATTCTATGATTGTTGAGTTTGATAATAATGACCAGTACCGTTTAATTTTTCGATTAAATGAAAAGGAAATGGTAGAAATACTCACATTGGAAGACTTGACTGATTATCCCTAATGAAAAGAGCGAATGAATTGATACCTGCCGTAGCTACTCACCCAGGGGAACTATTGGCAGACGAATTAGAGGCACAAAATCTGACTCAGCAAACCCTCGCTGCTCAAATGGGGGTCAGCCAAGCGATTATAAGCCAACTATTGCATAAAAAGCGAAGGGTATCGCTTGAAATGGCTTTACGGTTAGAACAAGCTCTGGATATTTCAGCCGAATTTTGGTTGAATCTACAACGCCAATATGACCGTGTAACAGCTTATCATAATGCCCAAAAATCACTCCAAAAACTTAACTTGCCCGAACCTCGCCAAATGAAGTTATTGGAAGCAATACTGGGGTAGCATAACTATAAAGAGCAATTTTCTTCTAAAACTAAACCGTTTATGAAGAAAATTGCTCTTAAAATAAGTACCAACTATTTATTCCCCTACTTCCCCTTTTCCAAACGCTCCGCCAGCATTTTGATAAAATACCCTCCTACTACGGAGCGGGCTTGGAAGCCTACTTGCTTGGCATTGGTAGTTTCGTGCCAGTCCGAGAGTGGAACGCGGGTGGGCGTTTCGTTGGCATACTTCCATACGGGGTCAATCAACGCTTTGAAATCGGCGTCCGAATCGGCCATAGTTGCCGTCCACACAATCCAATCCGACTTGGTATAAGTCTTACGGCTGTCGAGCGGAAGACCGTAGGCTTGTTGTTTTTTGAGGTAAAACGCGATTTCCTTTTGCGCAACTTCTTTCGGGAAAACGTTCAATCCGAGCAATTTATCCCAAACGATGTTGTATTTCTGGCTCCAACTTCCTGCGGTTTTGTCGAACGTAAGGGCATAGTGGTCGCCATCGGCACTCATCTCCATCCAGCGACGGGCCAAGGTGCGCGCCAACGTAAAATGCTCGTCGGCCAGTTTTTGTTCACCCAATTGAGCCGCCATTTGGGCATAACACGCAATCCCGACAATGGCCTTGGCCGACAAGTTGACGTTACGCGCCAAGTGCCCCGCGAAGTCGTCGGTACACAATTGGTTGGCGGGGTCAAATCCATCGCGTTTTAAGAACTCCACCCATTTGGTCAACATTGGCCAGTGCTCGCGCGCAAAGCTTGGATTGCCGTCCATTTTCACCGAAGCCGCCGTCAAAATCATCATGTTTCCAGCTTCTTCCACGGGCATATCTTCGCCGTAGGTTTGACCGTTGGCAAGCGGGTAGGTACCAATATCGTGTGCAGGGAAGTCTTTTTTCCAACGCCCCGATTCGCTATAGTCAAAGATAAAACGTAGCAAGCCTTTCGCCAACTCGTTGTTGTACAACAAAAACATCGGTGCCGACGGATACGTTACGTCCACCGTTCCAATCGAACCGTTAGAGAAATTTTCTTTCGACAAAAAGAACACTTCCCCCTTCGGCCCTGCCACGATTTTGTGGGCTGAAATGGCTTGTCGGTAGGCCAATTGGCACAAATCGGCGTACGCTTTTCCGCCCGCTTTGGTCGCGTCATCGTACATTTTTTTATCGAATGCCGTGCTTTTGGTCAACAAACGTGGGTAGTCTGCTTCGGCCGTTTGTAACGTTTTCTGCATGGTCGTAGCAGGGTCACGGCGCCACCATCCACGGAGGTTTTGACCAAAATACTGTACTGAATACACATCGTCGTAACCCAAAAGCAAATGCTTTGAAGAAGTTTTCCCCGAAACATTGCCAAAGTTTACGACCGTCGCCATTGCCAACTCGCCCGCCGTTCCTGAGACCGTCGAAGAAGTAGCCGTCAATTGACCTTTTGATTTAAAGTCGTTTTTCAATTGGTCAGGATTCCCCGTGACCACGCTACTTGCTGCATCAGGCACCGCCAAATAAGCATAGCCCCAGTCGATGCGGATGTTATCGCCTTTTTTGCCCAATACAGGCTGCTCTTTGGTCCCAACTGACGCATAAACCAGCTTGCCGTCCTTCTTGGTTTCGGCCACTACTTCTTGCGAAGGCACGTTGGTAGCGACCAAAGCCGATTCACCAAAATACACCTGTACCGAGTGAGGTTTGTTGTCCAACGAACGCGTGGAGAAGGTCACATAACTTACGGGACGAGCCGCCACTTCCAATTCATCCATCAACAGAGGCGACAAGAAGTTAACGTCCAATTCCACTGGCCCTGCGGTAAATACATAACTGGTTTGGGTAGCCGTAACGGTGGCTTTCTTTTGCATAGCCGTGACCGCCTGCGCCGTAGGAACGACACTTACCAACCCTACATCTACAAACGACTCACCGATGGGGCTAATGCAATGCACCGCCAAGACGTTACGCCCCTTACGAAGCGCCTTCTGGCCTTCGGCCGAAAGGGGCGAGTGGATGTATTCGCCTGCGCAGCAAGGTTTTGTAAAGATACGCGTACCGTTGAGATACACCGTCACGTCATCGTCATTGATAAGGGTCAACAACAACTTAGACGCATCCACTTGCCCGTCGTAGTTAAACTCGCGACGGATAAAAATTCCGTCTTTGTCAATTTTTCCATTGTGAAACGGCGTGCGCGATGCGGGTGAATCACCAAAAGGCCCTGAGCCAGTTTTCCAGCCTTGGGGAATAAAGTCGGGCTGCTCCCACCCTGCTGAGGGTTTGGTGGTGGTATATAAGGCGTCGTACGCTTTGTTTTCACCCGTTGGCAATAGGGCTTGGTATAAAGTTGGAGGAGCTCCTAAAAACTGATACGACTTGCCATCCACCCGTACAATGCCTTCCAGCGAATGCGGACGACCTGTCCAGTGGCGCGTAGGGCCGTCGGTGAGCTGGTCGGTGTTACTCCAAATACTAAAATAGGGGTCGTGGGTAATAATAGGATAGGCGGGTGGACGGAGCGTCTGCGCCATCGAAGACGTTAGCGCGAGGCATCCACTCAAGGCAAGCAACAAAAGAGTTGGTTTGTTGTAAAACATTGGAATGGTGATTAATGAAATTTTGAGAGGTTAATTTAATATACACTAAAAGGAGAGGCGGCGCTTGCTCTACCAGAAACTGCTCATGTTCTGGACAGAAAACAAACGGCTCACCTCTCCCTTAGGAGGTTAGTCTGCGGTCTGACTGCCGTCTGACCGTGTTGTTGGTCAGACGATAGTCAGACCATACCTTATCGTCTAACCGTGTTAGGCTTGGGCAAAACTTGGTGGGTTTTGGCCCACGTTTGCCACTGTTTTTTCAATTCGTTTACTTTTTCGGGATACGTAGCCGCGAGGTTATTGGTTTCGGTTTTGTCATTGGCTAAGTCAAACAACTGCCACGTAGTATCGCGACTTGCCGAGACCAGCTTCCAATTTCCCGACCGTGCATAACGCGCGCCAAAGTGCTCGTTGAACAGGCTCGTATGCCCTCCGTTGGTTTTTCCCTGAAATGCAGGCACAAGGCTCTGCCCCGTTGAGGCCGAAATGGCACGCCCCTGAAACGTCTGCGGGTACTTTGCTCCCGAAATTTCTACGCAGGTACGCATGAAGTCCATTACGTGTCCCATTTGGGCGCTGTAACCTCCTTTTTTCGCTTTAATTCCTTTGGGCCAAAACGCCACCATTGGCGTGCGAACACCTCCTTCGGATGATTCTGCTTTCCAGTATTGATAAGGCGTGTTGGCTACGTTTGACCAACGCTGCCCAATCGACGCAAACGACGTCTGCGGCCCTGGCATCACTTGTTTTTTCAAATCGTACGAAATAGGCCGACCGTCGCGCGTTTCGTTAGGACGATCAAAACCTGGGCCATAAGCCGCGCAGTTTTCAGGACTTGCCCCGTTATCCGACAAAAAGACGATGAGCGTGTTTTCCAACTGCCCCGTTTCGCGCAGTGTCTGCAACATACGGCCAATTCCCTGATCCATACGGTCAATCATCGCCGCGTGAACGGCCATGGCGCGCGCATCCCATTCTTTATCGGCGTTTGCTTCCCAGGTTTGTTGTTTGTCCCAGCGCTCCGACAATGGCGTGGTTTTGGGGTCAATCAAGCCCATTTTCACCATTCTATCGTAGCGGCTTTTACGAATCGCATCCCAGCCCGATTTGTACGTGTCTTTGTACTTTTCGATGTCTTCGGGCAGCGCCATCAGCGGCCAATGCGGGGCGGTGTGCGCTACGTACAAGAAAAATGGCGACGACGACTTAGCAAACGATTGAATATAAGCCACTGTGGAATCACTAATGGCGTCCGTGTGGTAATAATTCTTTGGAATTTGGGTCACAGGTTTTGTCCCATTGACCAAACTGAAAGGGTCAAAAAAGTCAACTACGCCCCAGATATTGCCAAAATACTTGTCGAAACCACGCGCAGTGGGGTACTGATTCAACGGCCCAAAATCGCCAAAGTCCTTTTTGTGGTTGAGCCAATCGAGCTGGTCTTTGGGGTTTTTCTGAACAATGGTGTTCGACACGTGCCATTTCCCCGTCATACCCGTTTGGTAACCCGCTGCCTTCAATACCTCCGCAATCGTCACGGTATTTTCGGCCAAATGCCCACGGTACCCTGGTGTCGATTCTTCGTCGGTCATTTTACCAATGCCTGCTTGGTGGTTGTACAAACCTGTGAGCAAACTGGCTCGCGTTGGGCAACAACGGGAGGTGTTATAAAACTGAGTAAAACGCAGCCCGTTGTTGGCGAGGTAGTCGATGTTGGGGGTTTTGATTTCACCGCCATAGCAGCCCAAGTCCGAATACCCCATGTCGTCGGCCATGATGATAATGATGTTCGGACGTGCATCCGCTTTTGAACGCGACGGTTTTGAATAAAACGCCGTTAGCCCTACCGACACTGCCACGGCTAAACCCATCGAAGCCACTACCCCTTTTTTCTTCATCGAATTATTATTTTTTTCCTGTCAAGGATTTAATTGTTTTGATTTCGTCTTGGCTGAAAGCCGTTCCGTCGGTGCGATAAATGTCGTGGAACCACAACTCAGGCTCTTTGCCATCAGGCATAGGTGTTCCCCAAGCGTAAATGGTATTGGTTTTTCCAGCTACAAATCCCCAGTTGATAGCCCCGATGTTTTCTTGCTTCAACATCGGCATGATCGTTTGGAACAAGCTACCGTTGCGACGCGCCATGTATTCGGTACAAATTAGCGGGCGACCGTATTGGCGAAGTTTATCAACCAATTCTTTGTGCTTGTCCACGTAGCCGTAGTGGTGGTAGGTAATCACGTCCGAGTTTTCTTCTTGGAACTTGTTCAATTCTTTGAATTTTTCACCCCAGCTCCATACACCCGCGCTGATTGGCTGCGACGGATTCACTTCTTTGGCCCACGCAAACACCGACTTCAACAAAGGCAAGCTTTTTGCAAAATATTGGTTATTACCTGGTTCGTTGTACAAATCCCACAACAAAATGCGGTTGTCGTTTTTGAAAGTAGTCATCACGTCTTTTACGTATTTTTCCAACATGCCCAAGCTATCTGGGTGGTTGTGAATCATCGTGCCTGGGTCGCGTACCCAACCGCTGTTGTGAACGCCAGTTTTAGGGGCAGGCTGCTTACCTGGGTGGTATTCGTCGTTCCAGCAGTCGTCAAAAAACACAAAAATGGTTTTGATTCCGTGCTTACTCGAAATGGCGAGGTACTCGTCGAGGCGTTTTTTAAAACCTGGCGCATCGGTCGTCCACGCGATGTGATGCAGATACACCCGCATGGCGTTGAAGCCAAGACCTTCGGCCCATCCTAACTCTTTATCAAGCGTTTGGCGATCAAACGACTCCGCCTGAAACATCTCCAATTGGTTGATGGCCGTACTTGGTTGAAAGTTACAGCCTCTAATCCAGCCCTGTTTTTTGTACCAGTCGTTTGCCTGTTGAGCCGTCCAGCGAGGTTGTGCTTTGAGGGTAGATACCGTGAGGAGCAACGCAATCGCAAAAAGTGTTACTTGTTTCATAAAATGATGATTTGTTAGATAGTTAGTTCACAGTGAAAATTTTACAATCAATAGTTTAAGACACTTTTGGCCAAAAACTAATACCCTTTCATGTTTTTCTGCCATTGATTGCAAACCTAACACCCCTTTAATCCACTAATAACCAGCGCTTTGAACACAAAGCTTATTGGCATCAATTTCCGCTTGTGGAATCGGGAACAGCACGCGTTCGGGCTTGGCATTGGTGATGCCGCGCGCTTGGGCTAATGCGATAAACGTCCCTTGACGAACGAGGTCCTCGCGGCGTTTGCCTTCCGACACAAACTCCCAACCTCTTTCTCTAAAAATGGCTGTCCGAAAAGCATCTTTTGTAGGAGTGTCTGTTTGGGTCAAATTGGGAATCCCTGCCCGTGTACGAACGAGATTAATCAACGTAAATGCCTCCGCTGTGGGGCCATTGAGTTCGTTCAGTGCCTCTGCTCTGGTAAGTAGAATATCGGCATAGCGCAGTATTGGAACGTCATTTCCACTGTTATTTCCAACGGTATTGTTATCCCAATACTTAAAACTACGCGCATTATCTCCCGTTGACAAATCGACGGTTTGGTTGCTGGTATTGACATAACTCGTACAAATCAACTGCAAACGCTTGTCGTTGGCGGCAAACGAACTGGTAAATGCCGTCCGCAAACGGTACTGCGTTGCAAAATTCGACATAGTGGTTTTGTAGGTAAAATTCGGGAACTGAGGGCTACTTTTATAGCCTGGAGGCAATGCTCCAGCTTGGTACCAATTGCCAAACGGGTCTTCGGGGCGGCATTGAAGTGCCAAAATCATTTCACGGTTGGCCGCACCTTCATTTTCGACTCTAAACATCCCCACAAAATCAGGATTGAGGGCGTAGTAATTAAAATCCATCACGGCTTTGGCAACATCGGCCGCTTTTTGCCATTGTTTGGTGTTGAGATAAAACTTCGCCAAAATGCTGTAAGCAACGCCCTTACTAAACCGTCCATAGGTTTCTTCTTTGCCTGGGTCGGGCAAATCTGGAATCGACTCCGTGATTTCTTTTTCAACAAACGCCTTTAATTCTTCTTCCGTTGCCCGTGCCAATTCAGCAGGTTGTGTGGTGGAAGTCCGCAAGGGTACCGTTCCAAAAAAAGTCATCAAAAGCGCATATGCTTGTGCCCGTAGGACCCGTGCTTCAGCTTTGTAAAGCTTTTTGGTGGCTTCGGTTGCTTTTACATTCCCAATGTTTTCGATTACACCATTGGCATCACGTACAACGCGGTAGTTAGGATCCCACATATCGGCCGCCAAGGTTCCGAGCGTCGGGTCCCACGTAAAGTTGATTAGCTGAATAAGTTGTCCATTTTCAGCGCCACCCGTGTTAAAACCCATGTCGGTACAAACTTCCGAATCGTTGATCACGTAGCGCGAATTAGATTGGGTTTGCTGGTGTGCGTAGGCCGAAAAAAGCAATGCTTTGATGCCGCTTTCCGACGTGAGTACGTTGTCGGGTGAAAACTCGGACCTCGGCGATACTTCCAGCGCTTTTTCGCACGACGTCAACATCAGAAACCCTCCGATGATTAAGCTATAGTTGAATGATTGTCTCATTTGGTTTGTCATTTAAAATTGCAAATTAACCCCTACGGTGTAAGTACGCGTTAGCGGATAGGTGTTGTAATCAATCCGTAAAATATTATCTCCCAAAGCATTGGCTGCTGGGTCAGCACCTGAATACTTGGTAAAATTGTACAGGTTTTGACCATTCACAAACACCGAAGCACTGCCCACATAGCGGTTTTTAGGTACTGGAATTTTGTACGACAACCGTACTGACTGAACACGTAAATACGAAGCATCTTCGACGGTTTTGTTGGTTACTTGGCGTTGGCCTTGCACGTCGTTGGGCAAAAACGATGGGTAGTCGTTGGTAGGATTCGTCGGTGTCCAACGGTTTAGGTACGGAACAGCCAATTTATTTCGACGATAATCCACTGGGTAATACGCGTCCACCAAGCTACTGTTCAGCATTTTAGCTCCTTGTGAGCCTTCCAAGAAAATATCCAATGCCAAGGTTTTGTACGAAGCACTGGTGTTGAAGCCATAGAAAAAGTCGGGCAGCGATTTACCAAGCACCACGCGGTCGTTGGCATTGATGACTTTGTTTCCGTCAAGGTCGCGGTATTTCAAATCGCCTGGGCGTACGCCTGACTGCGCTTGGGTAAAGTCTTCGCCCGTTTGCCAAACGCCATCCACCAAATACCCATAAAACGACCCAATCGACTCACCTGGCTTGAGAATACTCACTTGGCCAATGCTACCTGGGCCTGATCCGATGAACTGAGGCACTTTTCCAAGACTCAGCACGCGGTTTTTGAGGGTGGTAATGTTAAAACCAGCATCGACACGGAAGCCATTTTTATCGGTCAAAATACCCTTCAACGCAAGCTCAACTCCCGTATTACGCATACTTCCTACGTTTTCGATGCGGCTTCCAAAACCCGTACTCGAAGGTTGTGGAATGTCGTAAAGTAAGTTAGAAGTTTTGCGGTTATAGTAGTCGATGCTACCCGTAAGGCGACCGTTGAAAAAGCCAAAATCAATCCCTAAGTCAGCCTGCACGGCGGCTTCCCACTGCAAATCAGGATTGGCGCTGCGCGAAGGCTGCAACGAACTGTAGCGGTTGCCATTGAAAACAGCATTGCGTCCCGCCGAAAAAGTAGAGAAATACAAGTAATTGATGGTCGGCTGGTTGCCCGTTGCACCGTAGCTGGCACGTAGTTTAAGTTCGCTCAAGAAATTTACATTTTTCAAGAAAGCCTCGTCCTGAATCCGCCACGCCAAGGCCGCCGACGGGAAGTAGCCAAAACGCTTGTTGGGTCCAAAACGCGCCGAACCATCGGCCCGCATCGACAACGTTAGCAAATACTTACTGTTAAACGAGTAGTTCACCCGCCCCAAAAACGACACCAATTTGTTTTCTTGACGGCCACTTCCTACGCCATTCAGGGTATTATCGCCCGTACCGAGCGCGTTGAAGGTAAGGTCGGGCAAGGCAAAAGAACGCGAATTGGCAATGATAGAGCTGGAAGTGTAGCGTTCGTAAGTAGCTCCTACCACGGCGCTAATACGGTGATTTTTAAGCTCTTTGTTAAAATTTAATGTTCCTTCGGTCAGGTAGTAGCCTCGTTTTCCATCGCGAACATCGGCATAACCGTTGTACGAAAGCCCCGTCAAGGTACTGGGGTCAATCCAGAAATACCGTTGGTTATCATTAAAATCCGCTCCTACGCGGACTTTGGCCGACAGCGAAGGGATGAAGTAATATTCGGCATAAATATTTCCAAACGTACGGTACGTATCGCCCATCCCATACTGTCCATTAATCACCGCCAATGGGCTATCCATGGGCGCCATCAACGACGAGCGATAGTACGTTCCGTCGGGGTTATAAGCAGGCACCGTGGGGTCGTAGTTTTGGGCCATGTACAGCGCACTGGCGTTGTCGTTTAGCCCTACCCCCGTTGCATTGTAGTAATCTCTGGTGTAAGAGGTGTTCAGGCTTACCCCTACGTTGTATTTGTTGGCCACGCCATTTTCAAGGTTCATTCGAGCGCTGTAACGGCTCGTCCCTGATTTGAGCATAATCCCATCTTGGTTAAAATAACCCGCCGAAATGTAGTAACGGGTATTTCCTCCCGCCCCGCTAAACGAGAGGTCGTGCGACTGAATGGGGGCATCGCGAAGCAATAGACGTTGCCAATCGGTATTGGCGTTGGTTCCCGTCACTTTTGGGGTCGAAAGTTTTCCCAAATCAATGATGGAGTTGATGACATCCGTGTATTCCGTTCCTGTCAAAAAACGCTGCGTATTCGCCACTTTTTGGACGCCGTGCGTTCCGTTGTATTCTACTTTGAGCTTCCCATCTTTGCCACGGCGGGTAGTAATGAGTACCACCCCGTTTGCTCCCCGCGAACCGTAAATGGCTGTAGCAGAGGCATCTTTTAGAATTTCTATGGACTCAATATCGGCTGGATTCAAGCTGTTAAGCGGCGTACGGTTGTTGGGGTTGCTGGTCGTTCCCCCCGCACTTGCCGAGCCAATCGCCGTTCCATCGTTTACGGGCAAGCCATCTACTACATACAGCGGGTCGTTGTTTCCCGTAATGGAAGTTATTCCCCTGATTTGCACGCTCATGGCCGAACCTGGCTCACCACTTTTTTGGTAAACCTGCACCCCAGGCGCGCGCCCTGCCAAGGTTTGTTGAAGGTTGATATTGGAGCCACGGGTCAAATCTTGGGCTTTCAACGACATCACCGAGCCCGTCAAATCGCTTTTGCGTACGGTGCCGTATCCTACCACCACCACTTCATTGAGCGATTGGTCGCTTTCTTTCAATTGCACGTTGATTTCCGTTCGGTTACCCACCGTCACTTCTTGTGCTTCGTACCCGACGTACGAAAACACCAACACCAATCCACTCGCTTTTCCTAACGATTCGGGAATACGTAATTGATAACGCCCGTTGGCATCCGTGGTTGTACCACGGACAGTTCCTTTTACAACCACGTTTGCCCCTGGAATGACCCCGTTATTATCTGCGGTGGTTACCGTCCCGCTAATGATCACTTCTTCGGCACGAGTTTCGAGCGGCCCTGACGCCACAACTGTGGTCAATGAGCCGTTGGAGGCAGGGTCGGTCTGGGGTTGGTTTTCTTCGTTGGTGGGCGTAACGGGAAATCGGGCCTCTCCGACCGAAGCCGACGATTTTTTGGCCAATACCACCCATGTTCCTGCTTTTACTTGTTTATAACGCAAATTAAAGGGCTTTAACAAACGAGAAAGGGCATTTTCGAGGGACGTAGTTCCCGCCAACACATCGGCCGAAACCGTCAGATTGGCAACCGTTCGGTCTTCAAACAAAATATCAGCTTTGTACTTGGCTTTCAGCCCATTTAAGGCATCCGAAAGGCGAGTGGTCGTTGCCGAGGCAGCAGAGTAAGTGGGGCGTTGTTGCGAGCTAACCATCGCCATTGCCTGACTATTGGCAAGTTGAGGCTCGACCAACAACGCGCCAGTAAGCAACCCTACCAGCGTAGTTGGGATAAAAATAGAGCGCATAAAGAGTGTAGTTAGAAAAGGGTAAACTTTGGTTATTATTCAAAAAAAGTAACCGTAGAATCTTTTTGTTTGTAGTTGATTTCGAGCAATTCGGCCACTACTTGTAAAAACTCATCCGAATTATCGGCCTGAAACGAGCCCGTCACCGTTCGTTCGCCAATCTCCTGATTTTTAAGGACAACGCGCAGGTTGTAGTTGTCGTGGAGTAATTCTACAATTTCCCGAACGGGCGTGCTGTTAAAATTGAAGCGATGTTCTTTCCAAGCCGAACTTACTTCGGGCTCGTCGATACGCATCTGCGTTAGGTTTCCTTTGGCATCCACGTTGACGGCATCGCCTGGTTTCAACCGCAGGCCCCTCACCGCTTTTTTAGCCCCCGTATAATTGAGCTGAATCGCCCCTTTACTCAATATGACTTTGGTTCCGCTGGGGCGGTCAAACACATTGAACTCTGTTCCCAACACCTCCACTTGCACGCCACGGGCTGTTTTTACAAAAAAGCGTTGGTGCGTAGGAGTATGTTGTACGGAGAAAGCTGCTTCTCCCGTCAGCCACACTACCCGTGAGCGCGGGCCAAATCCAAACCTTGGGAAACGCAAAGACGAATGGGCATTGAGCGATACCTGCGAGCCGTCAGGCAAGGTAAGTTGTCGGGTTTCTCCAAAAGCCGTCTCTATCGTTTGGTAAAAAATATAGCTTCTTCCCGCATACATTCCCGCCACCAATACCAACACCACCGAAGCTGCCGCCAGCCACTGGGTAAAAGCAAACCTTCGGCGAACGGGCAGTTCTGAGCTTTGTTCGGTTGCTTCTATATTTTGTTGTTGATTCCAAGACTCAATGCGTGCGTTTAGCAGTGCCAAAGCATCCTCTTCTTCGGCCATGTACTGAAGGTGCTGACGCTCCCATTCGTCGAGCCAAGACACATACAGTAGCTGGTTTTCGGGTTGTTGCAGCCAATCGGCAATCGTCGTTCGCTGAAGTGCCGTTGAGCGTCCGCTAAAATGCGCAAACAGCAGTTCTTTCATTATGGCTTTGTTCATTGATGACAGTATATTGGTGATGGTGTGGATATTTCGGAAGGCGAAGTGGCTGGGACAAAAAACACAAGTCCGCAAAAAAGCCCCATTCGTAGTACTTGCCGCAGTTGTGACAAAGCACGGCTCAAATGGGCTTCAATCGTTTTGGGGGAAATCTGCAACTCGTCGGCAATTTCGCGGTGTTTTTTCCCCTCAAAGCGGCTCATTACAAACACCCGCTGGCACTGCGGTGGCAGCGTACGCACCGTTTCTTCGATGCGCTGGTATAATTCGGTGTATTGCAACAACTGCTCTGGATCAATCTCTACGTTGTTATTGATGCCTTCTGCATTCTCGTCGGTCATGGGCATCTCTTGGTGAAACTCGCGCTGTAGGTACGAATACGCCCGCTTCCGAACGGCCGAATACAAATAAGCTTGGTAGGTGGTTGTGATGTGAAGTTGCGCTTGGTTTTTCCAAAAGCTGAAAAACACTTCGCTTACCAAATCTTCGGCCACCGCCCTTGAATACACAAAGCGCACCGCCTGACTACACAGCGGACGATAGTAGCGCCGAAACAACAGTTCATAGCCTCGCCGCGCATCTTCCTCAAACGCTTGTCGGATAAGATACTCAACGTCAAGGAGTATGGGCTCAACATCTGGCCTTTGAAACGGATGGTTGGAAGGCTGGGGTTGGCTCGGTTGATTTTCGGCCATGGGTCGTTTTTTTTCGGTTTCTATAAGGTAAGTCACAAAAAGCGGCTTCTCCCCTTAGTCAATTCGTAGATTTTTTTTTCTTTTTCCAAGAATTTCACCAAAAACACGGCTAAATGGCCTTTTGCTAGGGTTAATAGAGCGAAAAAACTATTTTTGCCATGAAAAACAATCTTTCAACCCACTTGAATCCTATGAAAACCGTAGATTCGTACAATTTTGCGGGCAAACGTGCCCTCATTCGCGTTGACTTCAACGTTCCTCTCAACGAAAAATTTGAAATTACTGACGACACTCGTATCCAAGCTACGCTACCTACCATTCGTAAGATTTTGGCAGACGGCGGTTCTTGCATTTTGATGTCGCACTTGGGTCGCCCGAAAGATGGTCCAACCGAAAAATATTCGCTCAAACACCTTATCAATCCACTTTCGGTGATTTTGGGTGTCTCTGTAAAATTTGCGGACGATTGCATCGGTGCTTCGGCATCCGAACAGGCCGCTGCGCTTCAACCAGGCGAAGTATTGTTGTTGGAAAACCTTCGTTTTTACAAACAAGAAGAAAAAGGCGACGTTGAGTTTGCCGAAAAACTCTCAAAACTAGGCGATGTTTGGGTAAACGACGCTTTCGGAACGGCTCACCGCGCCCACGCTTCTACGGCCGTTATCGGTCAGTTTTTTGAAGACCGCGTGTGTGGCTACGTCATGCAAGCCGAAATCGACAACGCCCAACGCGTGTTGGAACAAGCCGAACGTCCATTTACGGCAATCATGGGAGGTGCTAAAATTTCGGACAAAATCCTCATCATTGAGCGCTTGTTGGACAAAGTGGATAACCTTATCATCGGCGGTGGTATGACCTATACCTTTACCAAAGCCTTGGGCGGAAAGATTGGAAAATCGCTTTTGGAAGCCGATAAGCAAGAGTTAGCGCTTGAAATTTTGGCAAAAGCCAAAGAAAAAGGCGTGAACATATTGATGCCTTTGGACAACGTTTGCGCGGATGCTTTCTCAAATGATGCCAACCGCCAAATCGTGAAAACGGGACAAATCGAGGATGGATGGGAAGGTTTGGACATTGGCCCAGAAACCATCACCTTGTTTGAAGAAACCGTTCGTAATTCTAAAACGATTCTTTGGAACGGCCCAATGGGCGTATTTGAATTCCCGAACTTTGCGACAGGCACCAACGCCATCGCTGAAGCCGTAGTACAAGCTACCGAGCAAAACGATGCGTTTTCGCTCATCGGTGGTGGTGACTCTGCTTCTGCCATCAACAACGCTGGCTACGGCGACCGCGTAAGCTACGTTTCGACGGGTGGTGGTGCGCTTCTTGAATACATGGAAGGAAAAGTTCTTCCAGGAGTAGCAGCATTGGCTTAAAAATAATTTCGCCCCGATGAGATGTCATCGGGGCGAAATTATTTTTGCTTCTTCACCGTATTTACTGCTCGTAGCGCTCAATCACGCGCAGAAAATCTTCTTCTTTCGAGAATTTAATTTTTTGTTCTTTGATAAACGCCTCCAAATCGGCTTGTTTATCGCTTAGGGCTTCTAACAACGCCTTCTTGTCTTTCTTGAGGCGAATAATCGCGCCGTCTTTGAACAAATACAAAAACTCTTCTTTGACAAAACGCTTCGTCACCGTAGCCGAGCTGTACAGTTTTTCGGTCTGAATTTTAGTAACTGTCCGCTTCAGCAATTTTACTTTTCCGTCGGACAGTACTTGGTAAAAATTACGTCCAGAAAGTGACTCATAGACAGGGAAATTGTTACGAAAAACCCCATCTGTGGTAGCAAATTCGGTAATTTCACTGCTAAACCGATACGATTTTTGGTTCTCTTCGTACTCCAGTTCGTCTTTGTACGTGTCGTACCGCATTTTGGCCAACTCGTAGGTTTTGCCGTTGTGTTTGGCCTTCACCGTTCCTCTCGCCCACTCATCTTTCAGGTAAGGCGAGCCTTCGATTTCGGTATAGCCATTTTCAAAAATAGGACGCCCGTTGATGTCCTGAATGAACATTCCTTGGGCATGGGCAGCGATGGTCGCTAAAATCAATCCGAGACAGAGTAATGACTTTTTCATGTTGAATTGTACTTTTGCTGGCAAATTAATCGAACGACCTTGCAACTCAAAGAGCATTTACTCCATATTATCGAAAGTCTTCCACGGGTAGTGCCCGAAACATGGCTGGCTTTTGCCTTTCTGCTGTTGGTTACGGCCGAGTTAGTGTTGAAACTAACGCGTTGGTCGCAGCAGACGTCCACTGTTTTGTGGTTTTCAGCGTTTGGACTGAGTTTGGCTGGGCTGATGTTGGTTATTCTCCAATGGAACGCCCCCGAAGGCTATTTATTTCACCACCTGCTTTATCTTGACACCAAGGCCGTTTTTTTCAAGGGGCTTGTGCTCATCACTACTCTTTTTGTTCTTCTGCATATTCGCGTCACTCACGCCCAATTACCGCCTGAGTTTTACGCCATTCTACTCGCTATTGTGCTGGGGCTTTGTTTTATGACCATGGCCGTCAATGGCCTTAGCCTTTACCTGTCGATTGAACTCGTTTCGATTGGTTCGTATTTGTTGGCGAGCCTTGGCAAAGGAAAATTGGCCGCCGAAGGAGGGATTAAATACTTGCTTTTTGGCGCACTGAGCTCGGGCATTATGCTGTACGGCCTTTCGTTTCTATACGGAATGACGGGCTCACTCGACCTCACCAGCGAAGTTTTTGCCAATCATCTTGCCCAAAATCACCCCGTTATTATACTCATTGTTGGTTTTCTGACACTTGGTGGCGTTCTTTTCAAACTCTCCTTGGTTCCCTTTCACGTGTGGGCACCCGACGTATATGAAGGAGCACCCACGCCCATTGTTGCCTTTTTATCAACCGCTCCCAAAGCCGCTGCGTTGCTCTTGTTGATGCGTTTGTTGAGTGCACTTCCTGCCGATTTTCAGCAGCTGATGGCGCTCTTGGCACTCAGCAGCATTTTGTTAGGAAATTTGTCGGCACTTTGGCAAAACGACCTCAAGCGTCTTTTGGCTTATTCGGGCATTGCGCAAGCGGGTTTTGCACTCGTAGGCGTGGTGGCTTTCAGCCAAGCGGGTTTTGAAAGCGCTACGTTTTATATTGTTATTTATGTCTTGACCAACCTCGTGGCGTTCTTATTGGTTGACTTGGTGAGTTCTGGCCGCCCGACCTTACTTTCATTGTCAGGTAAAGGGGCGCAACTGCCCGTGCTTGCCGTTTGTTTTGTCATAGTCATGGTGGCTTTGGTAGGCTTACCTCCCACGGCGGGCTTTACCTCCAAACTCTTGGTCTTCTCTGCCCTTTGGGAAGCCAATACCACCGCCCCTTCTTCGCTGCTTACCACGCTGTTGGTGATAGGGCTACTCAACGCCGTCATTTCCTTGGTCTATTACTTCAAAATACCCTTTTATCTATTTTTCAAGGAGGCTCCAGAAGCTAACCACGAAACCCCAAAGCCTGCTGGAACGGCCTTGGTCGTAGCGCTGACGGTGCTTATCGTTGCCCTTTTTCTAAAAACTGACTGGTTGATGCTCTGGATAAAGCAGCTTTAGTAGGTGATTTTATGACTTTTAGCAGGTATTTACCTTGGTTTTAGTAGGTATGACGAATAATTTTGGCCTTCCGAGAACAACGGATGTTACAGACCTTTATATTTGTCCGATTTTTTAAAAACCCACTGATAAACTACGTTTTAGGACATCTCCATGTATTTGGTCTTCATTCATCGATATCACTCTTGCAGATAGTGTTCTCAATTATTCATTCACAATATCTTTTTCATGGAAAGTAATAACGGGCATCACCACCACCTAGATAAAGCTTCAGCCGCTGGGTTATTGATTGCTTTTGGGATTATCTACGGCGACATTGGTACTTCTCCACTGTACGTGATGGACAGCATTTTTAAAGAAGACCCTATCATATCGCCTCAAACGGTTTTGGGAGCCCTTTCTTGCGTTTTTTGGACACTAACGCTCCAAACTACTGTCAAATACGTGGTACTGATTCTCCGAGCCGACAACCGTGGCGAAGGAGGGATTTTTGCCTTGTATGCCTTAGTACGTCGCCATGCTAAATGGCTCACCGTTCCCGCCATTATTGGGGGAGCTGCCCTCTTGGCCGATGGTATTATCACCCCACCTATTTCAGTTTCTTCCGCCATCGAAGGGTTACGTATTATTTATCCTAATATTCAGACTATTCCCATCGTCATAGGAATCATCACTGCCTTGTTTTTGGTACAGGTTTTTGGATCCAATAAAGTAGGCGGCGCTTTTGGTCCCATTATGTTTATTTGGTTTTCGATGCTCGGGACGTTCGGAATTATCTGGATTGCCAAAGATTGGACCATTTTGCGGGCTATTAACCCTTACTACGCGTATCAGCTTTTGTTCGAAAAACCCGAAGGTTTTTGGTTGCTCGGAGCTGTTTTCTTGTGTACCACGGGAGCCGAAGCCCTCTACTCTGACTTGGGACACTGCGGCCGCGCCAACATCCGTGTCAGTTGGGTCTTTGTAAAGTTGTGCTTAATCCTCCAATACTTTGGTCAAGGTTCTTGGTTGCTTTCTCACGCGGGTGAGTCGCTAGACGGACGCCGTCCCATCTACGAACTCATGCCTGACTGGTTTCTTCTTCCAGGGATTGCAATCGCGACTTCGGCGGCCATCATCGCCAGCCAAGCCTTGATTTCGGGTTCGTTTACGCTCGTGAGCGAAGCCATTCGTCTCAATTTTTGGCCTAAAGTTCGTTTGCGCTACCCAAGCCTTCAAAAAGGGCAGTTGTACGTCCCAAGCGTCAACTTATTGCTGTGGTTGGGCTGCGTTGGCGTGGTGTTGTATTTCAAAGAATCATCGGCTATGGAAGCGGCCTATGGTCTTGCCATTACCCTGACCATGTTGATGACGACGATTTTGATGTCCTATTACCTCTACGCCAAAAAATTCCAAATGTGGGGTGTCGTTGCTTTTATGGCCATCTACATTGCAATTGAAGGCTCATTTTTAATAGCCAACCTCGTCAAGTTCATGCACGGAGGTTGGGTATCGCTCGTCATTGGGGCTATGATAGCCGGGTTGATGTTTGTTTGGTACCGTGCTTTCTACATCAAACTTCGCTTGACCGAATACGTCAAACTCAACGATTACGTGGATTCACTCAAAGAGCTTAGTCGCGACATTTCGATTCCTAAATACGCTACCCACCTCATTTTTATGAGCAATGCTTCGCGGATGTCGGAAATCGAATCAAAAGTGATTTACTCCATCTTCCAAAAACGCCCCAAACGCGCCGATATTTACTGGTTTGTCCACGTCGATACCACCGATGACCCATATACAATGGAATACAAAGTAAACGTCATCGAGCCCGACGACGTCATTCGGGTAAACTTCCGTTTGGGCTTCCGTATCGAACAACGGGTCAACCTTTACTTCAAAAAAGTGATTGAAGAAATGGTAAAAAACAAGGAAGTGGATATCACAAGCCGCTACGAATCGCTCAATCGACACAATGTTATCGGCGATTTTCGGTTTGTAGTATTAGAGAAGTTCTTGTCGTTCGAAAACGAACTTCCGCTGTTTGAACAGGCCATTATGAAGGCGTATTTCTTTATCAAAGGCTTTACGACCAGCGAGGATAAATGGTTTGGACTTGACAGTAGCGCGGTAAAAATCGAAAAAGTACCGCTCATTATTCGTCCAGCCGAAAACATCAAATTAAAACGTATTTATAGTTAAAAATGAAAATATTAATCACAGGTGGAGCTGGTTTTGTAGGCTCATCGTTGGCCATTGCGCTAAAAACCAATTACCCATCGTACGAAATCTTTTGCTTAGATAATTTAAAAAGAAAAGGTTCAGAACTCAACGTTTCTCGATTGACCCAAGCAGGCATTACGTATGTTCACGGAGACATTCGTAGCAAAGAAGACTTTGACTCGCTGCCCGCCGTCGATGCGGTCATCGAAGCATCGGCCGAGCCTTCGGTATTGGCAGGACTTGACGGAACACCCGACTACCTCATCAATACCAATTTGTTCGGGACGGTCAACTGCCTCAACTACGCCCTCAAGCACAAAGCTGATTTTATATTTCTTTCAACGAGCCGCGTCTATCCCATCAAGACGATTGAAACGTTGAATTTTGTGGAAGAAGAAACGCGCTTTTCTCTCTCCGACGACCAACCCGTGAAAGGCGTATCGTCCAAGGGAATTGCCGAAGATTTTCCGCTCGACGGCGCTCGTTCGTTGTACGGCACCACCAAACTCGCTTCAGAGCTTTTGATTCAAGAATACAACGAGTTTTATGGCCTTCGTACAATCATCAACCGTTGCGGGGTCATCACGGGGCCTTGGCAAATGGGAAAAGTCGATCAAGGTGTGATGGTGCTTTGGATTGCCAAACACTATTGGGAACAGCAACTCGGGTATTTTGGCTACGGTGGTACGGGAAAACAAACCCGCGATATGCTCCACGTGGCCGATTTGTACCGTTTGATTGACTGGCAATTGCACAACATCGACCAAGTAAATGGCGAAATTTTGAACGCAGGTGGAGGCGTAGAAAGCAGCACGTCGTTGCAAGAATTGACCAAAATTTGCCAAGAAGTAACGGGCAAAACCATTCCAATCAAACAAGTACCCGAAACCCGCACGGCGGATATTCGGATGTACATTACAGACAACAGCAAAGTGACTCGTCTGACGGGTTGGAAACCAGAAATTGGAGTTCGCCAAATTGTCGAAGAAATCACCGAATGGCTCGACCAAAACAACAAAGCCTTAGAACCAATTTTAAAATAACCTTTACTCATGCACATTCAGGTACGCCATACGACCAATCCCGTCGATTTTAAAAATTACACGACTCAACGTATTCGGGAAGAGTTTTTGATGGAAAAAATGTTCGTCCCCGACCAATTCCATTTTGTGTATTCTCACTACGACCGCATGATTGTGGGGGGAATTAAGCCCGTCGGGCAGTTGCACAAACTGCCAACCTACGACGAACTCCGCTCTGATTATTTCTTGGAACGTCGCGAATTGGGCATTCTTAACATCGGTGGCGATGGCTTTGTGATGGTCGAAGATGAGTTGTTTACGCTTCAAAAGCGGGACTGCTTGTACGTAGGCAAAGGCAATAAAACCGTCACTTTCAAAAGCCTAGACCCTGAATTTCCCGCTAAGTTTATCCTCGTTTCGACGCCCGCTCACCGCGCCGTACCCACGGCCATGATGAAAGCCGCCGATGCAAGTCCAGCCGATATGGGCTCGCCCGAAACAGCCAATACGCGTACCATTTATAAATACATCCATGCCGATGGCCTCGAAAGTTGTCAGCTGGTGATGGGCATGACGTCCATGAAATACAGCAGCGTGTGGAACACCATGCCGCCGCACGTCCACGACCGCCGTACCGAAATCTACGTTTACTTTGACTTAGATGACGCCCACCGCGTTTTCCATTTTATGGGCGAACCTACCGAGACGCGGCACTTATTGGTTGCCAATGAGCAAGCCATCATTTCACCTCCGTGGTCGATTCACGCGGGTGCTGGTACAACGAGTTATTCTTTCTTGTGGGCAATGGCTGGAGAGAACTATGTCTATACCGATATGGATACGTTGGCACTGAGCGAGTTGAAATAAAATTTCAAAAAAAGTAGCCGTAGTCCTTGATTTTCTCAAAATAAATACACAGTTTAGACTCACAATCGTAACAGGTGGGCCGAAGTCCTGAAAATAGCGGTCTGTTTGTGACAGACCGCTATTTTTTACCCTTTTCAAATCCACGAATGCGGTTGCAAATGATTGTTAAACTTAAAGCGTAAAATTATGAGACTGCAAATGCACGCTATCCACTTCGACGCAGATCCAAAACTGCTCGAATTCATTCAGAAAAAACTTGAAAAACTCGAAACGTTCTATGACCGAATAACAGGAGGAGAAGTGTATCTCCGATTAGATAAAAGCGAAAGCAGTAAAGTCAAAGATAAAATCCTAGAAGTAAAAATTAAAGTACCTAGCGGTGAGCTATTTGTCAAAGAAAAAGGCAAGTCATTTGAAGAAGCTACCGACCTTGCGTTGGAAGCCCTCAAAAGCCAAATCAAGAAGTTCAAATCGAAACGCCAAGAGGTAGAAAATAAAACCATCAAAGATGCCCAAAGCGGCACCGAGGTAGAAGAAGAAGTAGAAATCGACGAAGTATAAGTCAGATTTTCACAAAAAAAGAGCGAGGATGCGGTCCTCGCTCTTTTTTTGTGTCATTCAAAAATTCGCCAATGGATTACTCGCTATTCGGTCTTCAATTCTGTACATTTGACTTTTACTCATCAACCTTTTTGAACACTACATGAAAAGTAAACTTCTCCTAACCTCACTTCTTTGCTTTCAGGTGTTTGGGCTATTGGCTCAAGTCCAAAAAGCGCCCAACCGCGCCGAAGGCGATGGCCCTCACAAACGCCTTATTATTCGGGGTGTGACCATCATCAATAGCACAGGTTCGCCTCCAATCGGCCCCATGGATATTTTGGTTGAGAACAACCGAATTGCCCAAATTCGCCAAGCAGGCTACCCTGGTATGCCCGCCCAAGACGGCATCAAAGCAACCTCCACCGACAAAGAACTGAACTGCCGTGGCATGTACCTCATGCCTGGGTTTGTGGATATGCACGGACACATCGGTGGCGTGCAGCAAGGTGCCAACGCCGAGTATGTTTTTAAACTTTGGATGGCCCACGGTGTCACTACCGTCCGCGACCCGTCGTGCGGGAATGGACTCGACTGGGTACTTGACCAAAAAGAAAAAAGCAACAAAAACTTGATTACCGCGCCTCGTATCAAGGCTTACACGGTGTTTGGACAAGGCGCGAAAGATTTCATCACGACCCCCGAACAAGCCCGCGAATGGGTACGTCAAAACGCCCAGAAGGGTGCCGATGGTATCAAGTTTTTTGGAGCCGAACCCGATGTATTCAAGGCGGCATTGGAAGAAAACAAAAAGCTCGGCCTTGGCTCGGCCTGCCACCACGCCCAAACCGAAGTAGCACGCATGAACGTACTGGCGACCGCCAAAGCGGGGCTGACCAGCATGGAGCACTGGTACGGGCTACCCGAAGCCCTTTTTGACGACAAAACCGTCCAAAATTATCCTTCCGACTATAATTACAACAACGAGCAAAATCGTTTTGAAGAAGCAGGAAAATTGTGGAAGCAAGCCGCCAAACCAGGTTCAGAACGTTGGAACTACGTAATGGAAGAATTGTTGAAACTAGATTTCACCCTCGACCCTACCTTCAACATCTACGAAGCCAACCGCGAACTGATGCTCGCCCGCCGCGCCGAGTGGCACGACGAATATACCCTGCCGTCGCTTTGGCGGTTTTATGGCCCAAGCCGAATTTCGCACGGGTCGTATTGGCACAATTGGGGCACGGAACAAGAAGTAGCGTGGAAAGAAAACTATCGGTTGTGGATGGCGTTTATCAACGAATACAAAAACCGAGGTGGCCGCGTCACGACGGGTTCTGATTCGGGCTTTATTTACCAACTGTACGGTTTTGCATACATCCGCGAGTTGGAGTTGCTGCGCGAAGCAGGTTTCCACCCGATGGAAGTCGTTCGGGCCGCCACCATCAAAGGGGCGGAAGCATTGGGAATGGCCAAAGAAATTGGCTCGGTTGAAGTTGGGAAATTGGCCGACTTTGTCATTACCGAAGAAAATCCGCTGGCCAATTTGAAAGTCCTTTACGGCACAGGCGCGATTCGTCTGAACGACAAAAACGAGGTGGTTCGTGCGGGTGGCGTAAAATATACCGTCAAAGATGGTATTGTTTATGACGCCAAAAAGCTTTTGGCCGACGTTCGTAAAATTGTGGCTGACGCTAAAAAAGAGGAGAATTTTGAAATCACCCAGCCTGGTATTCCCCAAAAGGCGGGCAAAGTATCAGGTAGCAATAAATAGGGAAGAATGTTTAACTTTGCAGCTATTAAAGTCACCAATCACCCTCATGCTAACAGAACGCGTCAAAGAGATATATCAAGAAATTGAGCAGTTTGAAGTTGCTACCAAAGAGCAGTTAGAACAATACCGCCAGCGATTTGTAGGTCGGAAAGGGGCGGTCGAAGCCTTGTTTGAAGGACTCAAAGACATCCCAAAAGAAGCCCGTCGTGCAGTAGGGCAAGAACTGAATGCCCTCAAAAACTTTGCTACTGACCGTTTTACGGCCATTCAAGCAGAATTCGAGTCTAACGACGGTGGCAATGCGGGTCCAGCCATTGATTTGACCCTGCCCGTTGCTTCAAACCAATTAGGCAGCATTCACCCGCTGACGTTGGCGCGCGCCAAAATCATCGAGATTTTTGAGCGCATGGGCTTTAGCGTAGCCGACGGCCCCGAAATCGAGTCAGACTGGTACAACTTCACCGCGTTGAATTTTCCCGAAAATCACCCTGCGCGCGAAATGCAGGATACGTTTTTTGTGGCCAAAAACGCCGAAGACCCTACCCAAGATATGCTGTTGCGTACGCACACGTCCAACGTACAAATTCGGATGATGGAGCGCCAAAAGCCGCCTATTCGCGCCATTATGCCTGGGCGGGTATATCGCAACGAAGCCATTTCCGCCCGCGCTCACTGCTTCTTTCACCAAGTAGAAGGGCTTTACATTGACAAAAACGTAAGTTTCAAAGACTTAAAAGATACCCTCTATCATTTCTCCAAAGAGATGTTCGACAAAGACGTGAAGATTCGTCTGCGTCCTTCGTTTTTTCCTTTTACCGAACCTAGCGCCGAAATCGACATTTGGTTAGGAACCGATACCGAAGAAACGTATCGCCTTTCAAAAGGGACAGGTTGGGTAGAAATTGCGGGAAGTGGCATGGTTGACCCGAACGTGTTGGCCAACTGCGGCATCGACCCCGAAGAGTACACAGGTTTTGCGTTTGGAATGGGCGTTGAGCGCATTGCCCAGCTCCGTTACGGCGTTCGCGACCTTCGTCTTTATTCTGAAAACGACGTTCGTTTCTTGCGTCAGTTTGAAGGAGTTTAAGTGCTAAAGCGCAAGTTAATTGTTATCCGTTCAAAGCCAGTCAATTACACTTTTACAAGTACACGAAAACTTTCACTTTATTATACAAAATATGGGTCGGGTTGTAAGCAACCCGACCCACGCTTTGTGCTGAGGGTTGCTCACAACCCGACCGATACCAACGCCCTGACTTTCTTAGTCCACACGCAGCACAATCTTCCCAATATGCTCGCTGCTTTCCATCAGGCGATGCGCCTCAGCCGCTTCTTCTAACGGAAACGTTTTATACAAAATAGGTTCAAACGTACCTGCTTCTATCAACGGCCATACGTGTTTTTCTACCTCGGCGGCCAACTGCGCCTTAAACGCATCGTCGCGCGGGGCAAGCATACTTCCCGTAATCGTGATTCGCTTGCTCATTACTTCCAAAA
This sequence comes from Runella sp. R5_40, assembly GCF_057652295.1. Classification (NCBI taxonomy): domain Bacteria; kingdom Pseudomonadati; phylum Bacteroidota; class Cytophagia; order Cytophagales; family Spirosomataceae; genus Runella; species Runella sp. R5_40. The sequence continues at coordinate 504,078 of NZ_JBYFCH010000002.1, forward strand.
TATTGAACTGAGATTGCGCCCCGCCTAAACTCGCGATAAAACCCAAACGGCCATCGGTGCGCAGCAGACGGATATTTTTTGCGGTATAATCTCCTCCAACGTAGTCCAAAATCACGTCCATTCCGTAGGGTTTTAGTTCCCCCAGAAAATCCTGCGTTTTATAATTGACACAACGAACGGCGCCAAGTTCTTCGCAGAAACGGCATTTTTGGTCGCTGCCCGCTGTCGCAAACGCTTGCACGCCAAACGCCTTTGCCAACTGAATCGCCGTGACACCAATGCCACTCGTGCCTCCGTGTACCAAAAAATTTTCGCCAGTTTTTAAGTGCATTCGTTGAAACACATTGCTCCAAACCGTCATTGTCGTTTCGGGCAAACAGGCAGCTTTTTCAAACGACATACCCGTTGGAACAGGCAAACAATGGTCTGCTTCGGCCAAGGCGTACTCGGCATATCCGCCATTTTTAATGAGCGCACACACCTTATCGCCCACTTTCCAACGCGACACATTTTCGCCAATTTCGGCGATGATTCCCGCAACTTCAAGCCCCAGCGGCTCGGTAGGCGGTTGCGACGAAATCCCGTAACGACCTTGACGCATCAAAATATCGGCACGATTTATGCCCGCCGCATAAACGCGGATAAGCACCTTTGTACCAGTAGAAATAGGGACAGAACGGTCTTCTAAAGACAAAACCTCAGGTCCTCCAGTTTGGGTAACTATCATTGCTTTCATGGTCGTAAAAATAAAAGATAAGAAAATATAAAAATAGTCCATGAAGGTACATGACACTATCCCAAGAAACGTCACCTAAATTTGTACTATCAATCTCAGAACAGGTACTATACTATTCATAATCGCACAAAACACCATGTCAGCGACTACCACGCAATTCAAACATGTGAGCTATCTTTGGGACGAAGCCAAAGCCGCCGAACTCGCGGGCGACGAAGTAGCTCTTTTTATTTATCGTTCCAACATTCTGGGCGCCGATCTTCGTTTGACTAACTACGGAGGCGGTAACACGTCCGTTAAAATTACGGATAAAGACCCACTTACGGGCAAAGATGTCGAAGTAATGTGGATAAAAGGCTCAGGCGGAGACATTGGTACGCTCAAAAAATCAGGATGCGCGGCATTGTATATGGAGCGCTTACGAAACCTCGAAAACGTTTATCGTGGTGTGGAGTTTGAAGATGAAATGGTAGAATTGTTCAACCACTGTATCTTTGATCTCGCCTCAAAAGCACCATCTATTGATACTCCTCTCCACGGATTTTTACCCTTTGCGCACATCGACCACCTTCACCCAGATGCAGCCATTGCCATTGCCGCGGCCAAAGACGGGAAGAAAATCACCGAAGAACTGTTTGGTGGTGAAGTAGGTTGGGTAGGTTGGCAACGCCCAGGGTTTGAGCTTGGCCTTCAGCTCCGCGCTTGTTTGGAAGAGGCTGCTTCTCGCGGTATCAAATTGCGTGGTATCATGCTTGGCTCACACGGTTTGTTTACGTGGGGAGACACTGCCTACGAAAGCTACCTCAATACCCTCGAAGTAATCGAAAAATGTGCCGAATACTTAGAAGCAAATTACGGTAAGACTCGTCCCGTATTTGGAGGACCCAAAATCGAGAGCCTTCCTGTAGAAGCACGTACAAAACAAGCGTCAAAATTAGCGCCTATTTTGCGTGGTTTCTGCTCGTCGTACCGCACGATGGTGGGGCATTTTACCGACGATGCGCGCGTATTGGAGTTTGTAAACTCAAACGATTTGGACAAATTGGCTCCCCTCGGAACTTCTTGCCCCGACCACTTCCTCCGCACAAAAATCTCTCCGTTGGTGCTTGAACTTGCTCCCGACGAAGACCTATCGGACGTAGCGGCTATCAAAGCTAAGTTAACACCTGCGTTTGAAGCTTACCGTGTGATGTACTCCGACTATTACGAAGCTTGCAAACACCCTAATAGCCCTGCCATGCGCGACCCTAACCCCGTCGTGATTTTGTACCCAGGCGTGGGGATGTTTACCTTCTCAAAAGATAAAACAACGGCTCGTTTGGCCTCTGAGTACTACATCAATGCCGTCAATGTAATGAAAGGTGCCGAAGCCGTTTCAGAATATACGGCCTTGCCTCGCCAAGAAGCTTTTAATATTGAATATTGGTTGTTGGAAGAAGCCAAACTTCAACGGATGCCAAAGCCCAAAGCTTTATCAGGACGCGTAGCGTTGGTAACAGGTAGCGCGGGCGGTATTGGTAAAGCTATCGCCAAAAAATTTGCCGAAGAAGGTGCCGTTGTGGTTCTCAATGACATCAACGAAGAGCGCCTTGCGGGAGCGAAAGACGAATTTGTCAAGAAATTTGGCAGAGATTCTGTATCGACTACGCTCCTTAACGTAACCGACGCCGCCAGCATCGTGGATGCGATGGATGCCGCAGCGCTTGCGTTTGGCGGGGTTGACATCATCGTCAACAACGCAGGTATCAGTATTTCAAAACCCATCCAAGACCATACCCTTCAAGATTGGGATCGCTTGTACGACATCCTCGTCAAAGGACAGTTCCTTGTGACGCAAGCGGGGGTAGAAGTGATGCGCAAGCAAGGTTTTGGGGGCGATATCATCAATATTGTGAGTAAAAATGCCCTTGTTTCTGGACCAAACAACGCAGGATACGGCTCGGCCAAAGCGGCACAATTGCACTTGAGCCGCCTGAATGCAGCCGAATTGGGCGGAGATAAAATCCGTGTCAATACGGTTAACCCCGACGCTGTTATCGCTGACTCGAACATTTGGGCAGGTGGCTGGGCAGCAGGACGCGCCAAAGCGTACGGCATCACCATCGAAGAACTTCCTGCGTACTACGCCAAACGTACGCTTCTCAACGAAGCCATCCTTCCCGACGATATCGCCAATGCGTGTTTCGCCTTCGTAGGAGGTTTACTCAGCAAGTCAACGGGTAACGTTTTGAACGTAGATGGCGGAGTAGCCATGGCGTTTGTTCGCTAAAAAAGATTGTTTTTTCATCATAGGTTAGTTTAATACTCGAATCTAACGCCTGAATTCAGGCGTTAGATTTTATCACTATAACCTATTTTTTAAACTTCTTCATCCCAATTCTTACCATGCAACTCGAAAAGTATAAAATACAACAGCATAACGATGACCTACTTACGGGGCATCAACGCCGTTTGAGCTTTGCTGTTTCAGAAATTGAAAACGCTGAAGCCATCATCCAAAAATTGGTTGATTTTCAAATCGCCATTCCTTCGTGGGCACTTGGAACGGGCGGAACGCGCTTTGGCCGTTTTGCGGGCGGTGGCGAACCTCGTAGCCTTGAAGAAAAAATCGAAGACGTAGGTTTATTACACGCCTTGAATCAAGCATCGGGCGCGATTTCCCTTCACATCCCTTGGGATATTCCAAAAGATGCCAAAGCGATTAAAGCGCTGGCAGCACAACACGGCTTGAAATTTGACGCCGTTAACTCCAATACCTTCCAAGACCAAGCCGACCAAGCGTTAAGCTATAAATTTGGTTCGTTGCAAAACGTTGACAAAGGCGTTCGTAAACAAGCCATTGAACATAACATTGAAGTGATTAAGCACGGTATCGAGCTTGGTTCGGAATCGTTGACCGTTTGGCTTTCGGATGGCTCGTGTTTTCCTGGACAACTCAATTTCCGTAGAGCTTACCAAAATACCCTCGAAAGCCTCCACGAGATTTATGCGGCCATGCCTGATAACTGGAAGATGTTCTTGGAATACAAAGCCTATGAACCTAACTTCTATTCGACGACCGTGGGCGACTGGGGGCAGTCGTATTCGTACGTACAAAAACTCGGAGACCGCGCCTATACGCTCGTTGACTTAGGACACCACTTACCTAATGCCAACATTGAGCAAATCGTTGCGCTTTTGTTGATGGAAGAAAAACTTGGTGGTTTCCACTTCAATGACTCTAAATACGGCGACGACGACCTCACGGCAGGTGCCATGAAACCGTATCAATTGTTCCTTATTTTCAACGAATTGGTGGACGGTATGGATGCCCGTGGGTTAAATCACGCCACTGATTTGGGCTGGATGATTGATGCTTCGCACAACGTCAAAGACCCGCTTGAAGATTTGCTTCAGTCGGTCGAAGGCATTATGATGGCGTATGCCCAGGCACTTTCGGTCGATAGAAAGGCACTCGAAGAAGCCCAAGCCATCAGCGATGTGGTTCGTTGCCAAGAAATTCTCCAAAATGCGTTCCGTACTGACGTTCGTGCCATCGTGGCCGAAGCTCGTCTTCGTGCGGGCGGGGCATTGAATCCATTGGGACTTTTCCGTCACTTAAAAGTGCGCGAAAACCTCATCGCCGAACGTGGTCTTAAAACTGTAGCGACTGGCTTGTAAAATGAAAACTCCTGTTTGTGCCGTATTGGACATTGGTAAAACCAACAAAAAAGTATTTCTCTTTGACGAAAACTACCGCATTGTTTTGGAAAAATCGGGGCAATTTCCCGAAACAACCGACGAAGACGGCGACCCCTGCGAAAACGTTGACCTCTTGACCGATTGGGTGATTCAATCACTCCAAGAAGTGTTATCGCTCGAAGAATACGACGTCAAAGCCATTAATTTCTCCACCTACGGGGCAAGTTTTGTTCACGTAGGAGAGGATGGCAAACCCGTTGCCCCTTTGTACAACTACCTAAAACCGTACCCCGAGGCACTCAAAAAGCAATTTTATGATACCTACGGCGGCGAACAGGAATTTTCTCGCAAAACGGCCTCTCCTATTTTAGGAAGCCTCAATTCGGGTATGATTATTTATCGCCTGAAGCATGAAAACCCTGCGTTGTTTGAAAAAATAAAGTACTCACTGCACTTACCCCAATACGTCAGTTCGTTGATTTCGGGGCAATTTGCTTCCGATATTACGAGCATTGGTTGCCATACCAACCTCTGGGACTTTGATACGAACGCTTACCACGCGTGGGTGTCACAAGAGCAAATTGGGGATAAACTTGCGCCCATTCAATCCGCAGACGTAGTTTCAACTCACGTGCTTAATGAGCAAGAGCGCATTGTGGGCGTCGGGTTGCACGACAGTTCTTCGGCGCTAATTCCGTACTTGGTGAGTTTTTTAGAGCCCTTTGTATTGATTTCAACGGGAACGTGGTGCATTAGCCTCAATCCTTACAATCATACGCCGCTTACTGCCGAGGAACTCCAATACGATTGCTTGTGCTACATGCAGTACAACGGCAAGCCTGTGAAGGCATCGCGCTTGTTTGCGGGCTACGAGCACGAACAGCAAACCAAGCGATTGGCGGCTCATTTCGACAAAGACCTTGATTTCTACAAAAAAGTGGCGTTTGATGCGGCCATCATTCACCAACTTAAAACGGAGAAAAAAACCGAAGGCATCGATTTTGAAAGCCTTTCAAAACCTCCGATGACGGAAGGGTTGTTTGGAAAAAGAGATTTGTCAGCTTTTGAGTCGTACGAGCAGGCGTACCACCAGTTGATTTTGGACATTGTCGGTCAGCAAATAATTTCGACGGAGTTAGTGTTAAGAGGCTCAACCGTTAAGCGGATTTTTGTGGACGGTGGTTTTTCCAAAAACCCCATTTATATGAATCTTTTGGCGGGGGCATTTCCTGACCTGGAGGTATTTGCGGCATCGGTAGCACAAGCTACTTCGTTGGGGGCAGCGTTGAGCATTCATCGCCATTGGAACACCAAAACGCTCCCGCCCGATTTGATTGATTTACGTTTTTATAATGGGCACCTTTCCCTCGACGGAATAACATCGTAACCTTTCTCTATAAACCCCTAGCCGCCAATCGGAGTCAAACCCGCTGGCGGCTTTTTTATCAAACACATATTTCTACCCCTACCCCCATCTCAACTGCCCGCTTCTTCGTACATTTGCAGTATGGAATTACTACAAAATGACTTGTTTCTGCGTGCTGCACGCGGAGAAAAAACCGAACGTGTACCTGTTTGGATGATGCGTCAAGCGGGTCGAATTTTAGCCGAGTACCGTGCTGTGCGCGAGAAAGCAGGAAGTTTTATCCAATTGGCCACCACGCCCGAGCTAGCCGCCGAAGTGACCATCCAGCCCGTTGATTTGTTGGGCGTAGATGCTGCCATCATTTTTTCTGACATTCTCGTAGTGCCCGAGGCCATGGGATTGCCGTATGAAATGGAAGAAAAACGCGGCCCCGTATTTCCGAACGTTGTCAAAACGACGGCCGATATCGACGCCTTGCGTATTGCCGACCCTGAAACAGACTTAGGCTATGTGTTGGAAGCCATCAAAATCGTGAAGCGTGACCTCAACGGCCGCGTACCACTCATTGGCTTTGCAGGTGCTCCTTTCACTATTTTTTGCTACATGGTTGAAGGCCGTGGGTCAAAGACGTTTTCAGTCGCCAAAAAAGCCCTTTATGCTGACCCTGAGTTTTCACATAAGTTGCTTCAAAAAATCACTGACAGCACCATTGCGTATTTAAAAGCGCAAATTGCCGTAGGCGCTAATTTGGTGCAGATTTTTGATTCATGGGCGGGAATTCTTTCTCCAGAACAATACCGCGAGTATTCGTTGCCTTACATCAAACAAATCTGCGATGCCGTTACCGAAGCTCCCGTGACAGTCTTTGCCAAAGGCGCATTTTTTGCCCGCCAAGAAATTGGACAATTGAGCTGTTCGGTAGTAGGGTTGGATTGGAACATGGACGCTGCTGAGTCGCGCGTGCTTATTCCCAACAAAACCCTCCAAGGCAATCTCGACCCCTGCGTTTTGTACGCTCCTTACGACCAAATTCGCAAAGAGGTACGCAAGATGATTGATACCTTTGGAACACAACACTACATCGCCAACTTAGGACATGGCGTTTATCCTGATACCGACCCCGATAAAGTGCGTTGCTTTATCGAAACCGTAAAGGAATATTCTAGTTTATAAGCACTTTGCCCGCAAAACTCAAGGGGTTGGGAGCAACCCCTTGCACTAACCTATAAAAATTAACTCTTTTTAACGATTTTGTCACATACTTATCATAGTTTGGAATCGTTTTTGTATTAGAGCAGTTATTATCCCCAAACCCGCTAAAGCTATGAAAGAGTGTGTGGTAGTGATTCCGACGTACAACGAGATTGAGAACATTGAAGCGATTATTCGCCGTGTGATGGGTCTTTCGCAGCCTTTTGACATCCTGATTGTGGATGATGGCTCACCCGACGGCACTGCGCTCAAAGTAAAAGAGCTTCAAAACGAATTTACTGGTCGCTTGCATATTTTGGAACGAAAAGGTAAACAAGGGCTGGGCACGGCCTACATCCACGGTTTCAAATGGGCGATTCGGGAAGGATACCGCTATTTGTTTGAAATGGATGCTGATTTCTCGCACAACCCTGCCGATTTGGAACGCCTTTACCAAGCCTGTTCCGAAGGAGGTAGCGACATGGCGATTGGTTCGCGTTACATCAAGGGTGTCAACGTGGTCAACTGGCCAATGGGGCGGGTTCTGATGTCCTACTTTGCGGGCGTGTATGTGCGTTTTGTGACGGGTATGCAAATCATGGATCCTACGGCGGGTTTTATTTGCTACAAACGCGAAGTGCTTCAAGGCATTGGCCTCGACGACATCAAGTTTGTAGGTTATGCTTTCCAGATTGAAATGAAGTTTAATACGTGGAAATACGGATACCAAATTACGGAAGTACCGATTATTTTCACGGACCGTACCAAGGGAGTCTCCAAAATGTCCACTAAGATTTTTAAGGAAGCAGTTTTAGGGGTTCTTTATCTTAAAATTCGCAGCTTCTTTAAAACCTATATTCGACACAACGAGCCGAAAGAAGTGCCCATCATGGGCGTTACTGAAATGGCTTAATCAAATTTTATTTTCTAAAAAACCGCTTTAGGCACGCCTAAGGCGGTTTTTTTATGTTGTAAAAAATATTTTTCGTAAAATGTATTGACATTATATGTATATACATATATATTTGCATCATCAATTTTGATATAACTCAATTAAGACAATAAAGCAATGGCAACTTCAACATGGGTAATCGACCCAACACACTCAGAAGTACAGTTTAAAGTAAAGCACCTTGTGATTTCAACTGTAACAGGTAGCTTCAAATCATTTGAAGGTTCAGTTCAAACTGAAGGCGACAGCTTCGACGGGGCGAGCATCCAATTTACAGCCGACGTAAACAGCATTGATACCAACATGGAGCAGCGCGATGGGCACTTAAAAAGCGCCGATTTCTTTGATGCCGAAAACTTCCCTACCCTTTCGTTTGCTTCTACGTCATTTGTTCAAAAAGGTGATGACGAATTTACACTTACGGGAGATTTGACCCTTAGAGGTGTAACAAAATCTATCAGCCTTGCCGTTAACTACGGTGGTCAAATGGTTGATTTTTACGGAAATACCAAAGCTGGTTTTGAACTTACAGGAAAAATCAACCGTAAAGATTTTGGTTTGAACTGGGGAGCAGTAACCGAAGCAGGTGGTGTGGTAGTAAGCGACGAAGTGAAACTTCACTTCAATATCCAAGTGGCAAAACAAGCGTAATTAACTTTTGCTTTGCTACTTACAACAAAAGCGGCGATTTTCTGATGAAAATCGCCGCTTTTGTTTGTACTACTAGAAAGGCTACTAAGCCGCTAAAGGCGAAGCAATGCTTAAATCTAGGCTACGCGACTCGGCCAACAACGCTTTGAGGTCGTTGCGACGGCGGTAGTTTAAGCGGATGGCACGCCACCAAATGTAGCGCTGATGCTTTTCCGAATTTTGTGCCAATTCGAGGTCTGCTTTTTCCTCATTATAAGGAAAATGAAATACCCCTGTTCGTTTGAACGAAAGTGGGATTAGCTCTTCAAAGCCTGTGACCAGCGCTTCATTGAGCGAAGTCACAACTTCCGCAAGCTGCAATTCGTTGGCGGCATTTGGTTTTACCTTAATTTTCGGTGGCGCGACCAAGCCCAAAGCCAAGCCAAACTGCTTCATAAACTTAACGAGCGAAACCTCTTCCAGAATCACGGGTGCATATACCTCTGGGCGCGTAAAGAGCTCTTTTGCCGCTAAAACGCGGTAGAGATACTTACGGTTCTCGGCACTGATACGAAGTTTGTAGTACCCCGTTTTACCGTGCCGACCCAGGTATTTTCTTACTTTGGTAGGCCCTGCGTTATAAGCAGCAGCTACCATCGACCACGACCCAAGTTCGTGGTAGAGGTTGACAAAATACTGACAAGCGGCGTGTGTAGATTTCACTAAATCTTCCCGCTCATCGACGTTTCCGTTGATGACTAAACCCATCGCACGGGCTGTTTGTGGCATAAATTGCCAATACCCATAAGCACCTCGGTGCGAAACCGCCTTTGCTTCAAGCGCGCTTTCAACGACACACAGGTATTTAAAATCTGAAGGGACTTGGTACTGCTTGAGAATGGGATCAATTACCCGAAAGAATTTCTGCGCGCGAGGTTTTATCTCGTGCAGGGGCATACTAGCTGTATGCATCAACGCAGATTGAAAATAAGTAAGTACCTGCTTTTCGTAAACTGGCAATGGTTCGTCACAAAAACGGATACAAGTAGATTCGTTAAAGCCCTCGGCTTGCGCTCCTACTGTGTACAACAGAAGTGTTGAAAGAATAAGACATTGTTTCCTTTTCAAAACAAATTTTGGTTAGTTAAACATTGCGACGTATAGCCTTAAAAAAGTCACAGGACGCCGCTTTTCCATAGCTGATTTTGCTTTGTTAACGTAAAGTTAGTAAAAAATTGTACAATTACCCAAATATTTATCGGTAGATTATCAGGTAGTTGCAAAAAATCACTCTACGTTTTATCACAAAGGAATCAAAAACCGTGCCTAATTCTTAGCCGTTTTTACGAGCAAAAATCAACAAAAAAAGGTCGCCTTTTTACAGCAACCTTTCTTCTAGCCTTTGGGGCTTTTATTGGTTATTTGGCCAAAGCATCGGCTATTTTTCGGTCATTTGCCAAACGAGGGACTTTGTTTTGCCCACCTAATTTTCCCTGCGAACGCATGTAGTCAATGAACGCATTTTTGGGAAGAGAGGTAATCTTGAGCGGGCGTAAAATACTTCCCGAAATCAAATCATCGTAATAGACGTTTAATTTTGCCAAACGTTCGTCAATATCTTTGGCAAACTGCTCCATGTTCTTAGGGAGTGTTGCAAATTCAATGAGCCACTCGTGATAAGGCAACCCTTCTGAAGGAGTCACCATCGGAGCCACGGTAAATTCTACGACTTCGGTTTCGGGATGGCGCTGCATCGCGTATTGAAGTGCCTTCTCCACCTCTTCGCCAATGACGTGCTCGCCAAAGGCCGAAATAAAGTGTTTGATGCGCCCAGTCACCAGCAAACGATACGGGTCTTTAGACACAAATTTCACGGTATCGCCAATCGAATACCCCCACAACCCCGCATTGTTGTTGATAATCAGGGCGTAGTTTTTACCCACTTCCACTTGTTCGAGGGTCAAGCGAGTGGGGTTTTCGTTGAAAAACTCGTCGGCAGGAATAAACTCGTAGAAAATACCCGTATCGGCCAACAACAACAAGCCTTCAGAATCTTGGGAATCTTGGTAGGCAATAAAACCCTCCGAAGCAGGGTACATTTCAATCGAATCAATTTTTTTGCCAATCGAGTCAAATAATTTGGCACGATACGGTTCAAAATTTACCCCACCATAAACAAACAATTGAAAGTCAGGGAAAACATCCTTGATGGGTTTGCCCGTACGCGCAATGATACGATCAAAATACATCTGCACCCAAGGTGGAATGCCCGAGATAAGCGACATCGGTTGATGAATCGTTTCGTCGATGATGCGCTCTAGTTTTTCTTCCCACTCCTCAATACAATTGGTTTCGTAGGTAGGCATTTGATTGGTGCGTAGGTACGCGGGCACGTGATGGTTGGAGATACCCGACAAACGACCCGTGGGCACGCTTCCTTTGGTATCTAAAACGGGACTACCCGACAAGAAGATAAGTTTTTGGTCTAAAAACTCTGCTTTGCCTGTTTCGTGAATGTAATTCAAAAGGGCATTGCGGGCCGAATCAATGTGATTGGAGATAGAGTCTTTACTAATAGGGATGTATTTAGTACCAGAAGTAGTACCCGATGTTTTGGCAAAATAAATAGGCTTGGCAGGCCACAAGACGTCGTCTTGGCCATCGATAACTTGTTGGATATACCCTTTCAGGTCTTCATAATCCCGAACAGGGACGGCTTGTTTAAAATCTTCGTACGAATATATATCCTTAAAAAAGTGGTCTCGTCCGAACACCGTATGTTTGGCTTGACCAATCAGGCGCTGACGCCATTTGTCTTGAGCGGCGGGTGCATTGTACATCCACCCTTGTTGCTGGTTAGCAATATACCGAGCCAGTGGCTTACTAAGCGAAGAGCGAAAGCCCATTTTTTCGTAGTTATAATGGTTATACGGAAAGGCAATACACCTACCGACGCACCAAAAATAGACGATTTATGGCGTTTGCTCAAAAAAAGCGTTGTTTATCTAATTTCTACGACTTTAAATTCGGTTCTGCGGTTGCGTCTGTATTCGGCTTCTGTACAAATCACTCCATCAACGCACCCGTTTACTGGCATACTTTCGCCCATCCCTGTTGCTTTTAGTCGCTTACGAGCCACGCCTTTTGCTACCATATAGTTAACAATTTCTTGTGCTCTATTTTGGGATACTGTTTTGTTGCGATTGGCTTCACCACGGCTATCGGTATGCGAAAGAATCTCCGCTTGCAACGACGGATAACGCTTCATCGTAGCCACTAGCTTGTCTAGTTCACGGGCGGCGTCGGGGCTAATGGTGCGCTTGCCTTGGTCGTGGTAGATGTTGTCTAATTGCACAATATCCCCTTTTTTTAGCAACCCCACATCGTTTGACAATACTTTTGGTGCGGTTTTCTTCGGTACTCTGGCGATTTTGAGGGTGTTTGTCCCGTAAGTGTCTTTGGAGTAAATCAAGGTATAGTCACAACCTTCCAAAATCTCAAAATCATACTTACCATCAGGCCCCGTAATCGTTTCGTATATTTTTTTATCACACTCGTTTCGTAACCTTACCAATACTCCTTCAATCGGTTGACGGTCGGTTTCGGTCCGTACGATTCCCCTAACGCGCGAATGTTTGAGGTTTTGAAGCGAATCAGTCAGGGATGTTTTTTTTTTTTGAGGATTTTCGTTTTGGCTCACCATTGTTTGAAGCACCACAGGATGCGCCAAACTAAGTTCTAACCGTGTGGGTTTGTCGTCGGTCAGGTGGTGGGTAGAAAAACCGACGGTATTATCAACAAAACCCTCTTTTGACACCGTAAAAATGAAATCGTTATCAGACGCCAAACAAAGATGCGCCCAGCCATCGGCATCAGTTTGAAGTGTTTTCTCGGTTGACTCTCCTCCTATTTTAGAACGAATGGCAATCGTTGCACTGTCGAGGCGTTGCATGGTTTCGGCATCAAACACGCGCAATAACAGCTCCCGACATTCGTACAACGAGCTTTCACGCGTGAAGCGGTAAATATCATCGTCGCCCTCGCGGCGGTTGCTACTAAAATACCCCGTGGTACGCGCCCCGTCGGTTACAATGCCAAAATCATCGGCTTTAGAGTTGATAGGAGCGTCTAGGTGAATGACCTCAATCACCTTGGTTCCGTCTTTGCTCAATACGGCATAGTATAAGTCAAGGCCGCCCAATCCGCCTTTTCTTCCCGAGGTAGAAAAATAGAGGTTCCCTACTTCATCCACAAACGGAAATACTTCATCTTGGCGGGTATTGAGCTCTTTGCCCATATTGATCGGCTTCGACCACTGTTCATTTTCCCAACGCGACACGTAAATATCTTTCCCTCCCATTCCTTTTGGCATATCTGAAACGAAATACAACAAATTGCCGTCTTTGCTCAACGCGGGGTGGGCGGTAGAATATTCGTCACTGTTAAACCCAAGCTCCTGCACGTTCGTCCAGTCGCCATTGCCCCACTGCGCCGTGTATAACTTTAATTTGATGTTGTTGTCTTCACTCATCCCTTTTTGACCTTCATTGAAGTTGTTGCGGGTAAAGATGATGCGTGAACCATCGGCACTAAAAGTTGCAGGGCCTTCGTGAAAGCGGGTATTCAATTCTTTGCTAAACGAAACTGGCTTGCCAGGTTTGGCCACCTCACCCGTGGACGTAGCGGCTTCGCTGTTAAGTCCGTAGGAATTATAGCTGCCTAACGTACGTGAATCGTTGGAAGTAGGACGCGTGTAGGCATCACTACCCAAACGGCTGCTTTTGGAGGCTGAGGCTGTGGGCCTATTGGCTTCTTTGCCACTTGTTTCTGTTCCATCCGAATGAAGGGTAGTCGTTGCCTTAATTTCGTCGCGATTCGGAATATAAAACAAATCGAGGTATCCTTTTTGCGTTGACTCCGAAGACACCGACGTCTTGCCCGACAAATACACCAAGCCGTCTTTATAGTACATAGGACTAAATTCGGCGTCGGAGGTATTGATCCCCAAGTAATCTAAACGGTACGTAATTCGTTTTTTGGTATAGGTTTGAGCACTTTGCATCTGTCGGCCTTCTTGCTGTTTTTCAGCTTGGTAGCGCTCAAAATACCGTTGCGACTCCTGCATTTGTCCGAGATTGGCCAACACTTTTGCGTAGTGTAAATAGTGCGTAGTAAGCCCTCCCGAAAGCCCTTTTTCGGCCAATGCTTGCTGGTAAAAACTAGCCGCTCTTTCGCTATCTCCCAATTGGAGATACGCATACCCCATGTTGAGAAAAGTCATCTGACGTTGGTTAGCGGGAAGCAACCCATCGTCGATAACGTCTTGATACAATGCAATTGCCTTGGCGTAAGCTTGTGTATCAAACTGACGATTGGCTTGTTGGAGCAACGTCTCACGAACGGGCGTTTGTGCCATTGCTGAAACTGAAACCAATGCAGCTAAACAAAGATGCTTGAGTTTATTCATGGGTGATTGCATTTTTACCCAGTAGGGTTCTCCTAATAATTTTTTAACGAATGATGCTTAACGACTTATTGTCAAAAATCTTGAAAACTCGCGTCCATCACTCAGTTTAATAACATAGAAATAAGTTCCTGTCGTGAGTGCCCCTTGCAGGCCTCCGTTCCAGTCGTTTTTATAGTCATCGGCCTGGTACACAATCCCTCCCCAGCGGTTGTAAATCTCCACCGAAGCCTTGAGTGCGGTTGGCTTTTTAATCACAAAAAAATCGTTGATGCCGTCTGAGTTAGGCGAAAAACCTTCGGGAATAAACACGTCTTTATCGTCACCACGGAGGGTGTTCAAAGCGATGGGCGTTGGCTCTGCATCGTCGGTAGGGTCTTCGTTTTGGTTAATGTCGGGCCAGTTGCCATTGGCAGATTTATCGGCGCAGAGATGGCCGTTCATGTCCAATGCTGTTACAAAAGCCGTATTGTAGAAAACCGAGTCTTGGGCGTTGGTAAAATCTATGGTTATTTTGAAATTGACCGCCCGTGCCTGCCCTGCCGTTAGGTTACACTCTTCAGGAATCAGCAGTTCATAGTTGCCATTTCTACCCGTAAAGGTAGTATCAAGCCCCCATTTTACTTCGGTGTTTGTGACAGGATCCATCACCACCACCGACGGTTTCCCAACAATCACAGCACCGTTGTTAAACACTTTGTCGAGGCTATCGACCATCCGTACTTCCACGAGGTCGTTGGCACCCATGTTTACTACCTGAATGCTGTATTCGATTTCGAACAAATTGGTACTGAGTCGTTTCCAACTTTTCACCACTTTGTTGACCCCAATCATTTCTTTCGGTCTGTCGGTATTTGCATCTATTTTGAGCTCAACCAACGACGAACCTGCCTGACAAGGGCCTGCGCCATCGGGGTCGTCGCTGCTAAACCGAATTGTCACTTTTCCCGCCTGACGGTCTTCGGGCGAAGGGGCATAAATCACTGACAGTCCATTGGTCGTATTAAACGTTCCTGTGCCATTGCTACTCCACGTCCCTGAGCTAGCGGAGCCTCCGATTTTGCCTTCAAGATAGTGGTTGCCAATGGTTGTCCGCTCCGTTATGGTAATGAGCGCTGTCGCAGGGTTGTTGATACACACCGCCAATGGCTTGTCGCAAGGAGTAATATTGACCGCCACCGCCGCTGGCGCACTGTAGCAACCATTGGCATTTCGGGCGAATAAATAGTAAGTGCGATTTTCGGAAATAGCACCCACATCTGCTACCAACGCTGACGTAGGTGAGTTACCCATTCGAGCTTCGTAATAAATCCCTTCAGCGGCTTTTTGTTGAAGCGCGCTCGACAAATCTACCGTCACAAATGGACAATTATTTTTGAGTTGGGCAGCCACAACAGGCATAGCAGGGGCTTGGCTTTGTACTGAAATAACCACTGGCTGAGACACGCTACTCTGGCATTCGCCACGCACACAAATGGCCGTATATTGGGTTTGTTGCGTTGGCTTTACGGTAAGGGTTCGGCCTTGGTCATTCGTATTCCAAAGCACTGCACCGTTGCAGCTTTCGGCGGTTAGCACTACTTCTTCTCCTTGGCAGATGACGGTTTTTGATGCTTTTAAAACGGGTGTTACGGGCGGTGCTACTTCGAGTCGTAGGGTACTTTCTACCGCTTTACAAACTGACGATGCACAAAACACCGAATAATTGGTGGACGTTTCGGGTTTGACCATTATGCTTTTCCCTACTTCTCCCGTTGACCATTTTATTTGCCCGCTGCAATTCCCTCGGGCTGTCAGTGTACTGCTTTCGCCTTTGCATATGGCCGCTTTCGTGGCAGAAATCAGCAATGGTTCGCCTCCTACCACGGACACGATGACGTCGTCGGCAAAGCAACTTACGCAGCCTTCGGTGCGGCAGGTGGCCGTATATTTTGTGGTGTTGATGGGTTGCACTTGAATGCTCGCCCCCAACATACCATTCGACCAAATGAAGTTTCCTGCGCAGCCCGTGGCCGTCAGGGTAACAGTATCGCCCAAGCAGACGCTCGTTTTATTGGCTTTTACAACAGGCGTTGCTGGAATCGTAACGGTAATTGGGAGGGCATTTGATGAAGCACTTTTGCAGCTATCTTTTTGACAATAGGCGGTGTAGGTGGTTGTTTTTGATGGATATACCGTCAGTGGGCTACCTGTTTTGCCATTCGACCAAACCACGGTTCCACTACACCCTGCTGCTTTCAAAATAATCGGCTGTCCAGCGCACGTTACTTGCTTTTCACTACTTATCGTGGGGGCCGACAATCCATCGCAATCTTGCACACCGCTTGCCCAACTGAGCTGAGCTAGGAGTGTTGTCAAGAAAAACAAGCCGATTGGTAATGATACTTTCATAAATAACTGTAAACCCTAAAAATTTTCAGTTAATAAAAATATCATAAATCGTGCCAAAGGCATCTGGACAAAAAAATAGGGAACGCTTTAAGGCGTTCCCCATCCCGTTTTGCCAACGTAAAGATTATATTTTCCTTACCTTCGCTGCATTCACGCCTTTTTTGCCTTCCACAGCCTCAAACTCAACGCGGTCTTTCTCACGAATGACAAGGCCACCTAAAGCAGTCACGTGTACAAAAATTTCTTGTTGTTTGTCGCCCGGTTCGTCAAGTATAATGAAACCATACCCTTTTGCTTCATTAAAAAACTTTACTGTTCCTGTTTGCATTGTACTACTAAAATTAAGAAAAATGAGAAAATAATTTAAGGGATTGATTGCCAATCACCTCATTTATAAGAACATTACAAAGGCCCGACAAGCGCTAATCAGTGAGATAAAAAGTAACAAGCTCACTATCAGAAAAATGCCTTGACTACCTTTGCATTGCATTCACAATGAAGTTTTGATGCAACCTTGAAACAAAATTATAAAATAAATGTTACATGTCAAGTTATCTAACTTGTTATTAAAAGGCTTGACATTCACATTTTCGTTCTGTAATTTCGCTTCTAAACTCTTCTAAAACGCTATGTACCGTTTCCGATATTTTATTGAAAACCAAATCTTTGGCGTTTGTTCGAGGTTGGGCGAAGTTCTCAACATTTCGGTCAGCAGCATTCGCCTCTACTTCATTTACGCCTCGTTCCTGACGTTTGGCTCTCCCATCATCATTTACTTAGCCATGGCTTTTTGGATGGAAATTGGCAAACATTTGCGCCGTCACAAAAATCCTACCATTTGGGAATGGTAAGCTACTAATTAGGATATTTTTGTTTTTAAGAACGATTTTACGACTTCCAAGCCACGGTGAAAATGACGATTATTAGGAATAATCAGGTCGGCATCTGCTTTGGAAGGCTTGATGAACTGTTCGTAAGTAGGAAAAACGTGGTTTTCCCAGCGGTAAAGCACGTCGGTCAAATCGTATCCACGTTCCACTTGATCACGAATGATACGTCGCTTGAGTTTAATGTGCTCTTTGGCGTCAATGTATATTTTCAGGTCGAGCAACTCAGAAATTTCTTTGAAATAAAACACAAATATACCTTCGACCACGATAATGGGGGTAGGCCGAAAAGTTAGCATTTGTGGAATAATATTAGGATTATTAAAGGTATATTCTAGTTTTTCAACTGGTTTACCTTCTCGAAGTTGAATGATATGTTCGGCATACGAACGGTGGTTGATGGCAATAGGCAAATCAAAATTATGAACCCCATTTTCATCCACTGGGACTTCGTGCCGAGGACGGTAATAGTGGTCTTGTGAAATGAGGCAAATTTCATCATCTGAAAATGCGCCCATCAAACTATTCAAAAAATACGTTTTTCCCGATGCACTCCCGCCCGTGATACCAACGATAAAAGGTTTTTTCATCCGGTAAAGTTACAGTTCCATCCGCAAATACTGAACTTCCAGCACGGATTTTGTACACGATGCCACAACAAATTGTTAGTTTTGCATTCATTTATTCTATTTTTAACTATGCCTATCACAAAATTTACTATCGCCTACTTCCGATGTTGCTGCTAACCTGTTTTGAATTTTAGTCTAAAACCTGAATAGTAGTAACTTATATATCTCATGAACCAACCACTCAAAATTTATAACTCCCTCACTCGACAGAAAGAACTTTTTGAACCCATCACCGCTCCGTACGTAGGAATGTACGTGTGTGGACCGACGGTTTATAACTACGTACACCTTGGGAACGTACGTACTTTTTTGACGTTCGACACGCTGTTTCGTTACCTTTCGCACATCGGTTATAAAGTACGCTATGTTCGCAACATTACCGATGTGGGTCACCTTGTGGGCGACGGCGACGAAGGTGAAGACAAAATCGGTCGCATGGCAAAACTGGAACAATTGGAACCCATGGAAATCGTTCAGCGCTATACCAACGATTTTCACCAAGTGTTAGACCAACTCAATTTCCGTCCACCGAGCATCGAGCCTACCGCTACAGGCCACTTGATTGAGCAGATTGAGGCCGTCAAAGACTTAATCTCGAAAGGGTTGGCATACGAATCAAACGGTTCGGTCTATTTTGACATCAATAAATACAACGGCCAAGGCCACAGCTACGGAAAGCTTTCGGGCAGGGTATTGGACGAACTATTGACCGAAACCCGCGAGCTCGAAGGAACCAGCGAAAAGCGCAATCCGCTCGACTTTGCCATTTGGAAAAAAGCCGCTCCCGAGCACATCATGCAGTGGGAATCGCCTTGGGGCAAAGGATTCCCAGGCTGGCACCTCGAATGTACTTGCATGAGTACCAAATACTTAGGAAAACAATTTGACATTCACGGTGGTGGAATGGACCTTAAATTCCCTCACCACGAATGCGAAATTGCCCAAGGAACGGGCATCAACGGCACCGACCCCGTGCGCTATTGGATGCACTCCAACATGCTCACCGTCAACGGGCAGAAGATGTCAAAGTCGCTCGGAAACTCGTTTTTACCACGTGAGCTGTTTGCGGGCGACCACCCGCTGCTCGACCAAGCGTACAGCCCAATGACGAGCCGTTTCTTCATGCTACAGTCGCAATACAGAAGTACGCTTGACTTCTCCAACGACGCTTTAAAAGGCTCACACAAAGCCTACAAGCGTCTGATGAACGGCTTAAAAGCCATCAAAGAAATGGCGTATATCCCTGCCGAAGTAACCACTAGCAGCGATAAAGTAGGCTTGAAAGTATCGACGCCATGCGTTCAGGTGGACGAGAAAAAAGTCGCTGACATCCAGAAATCAGTTCAAGGGTTTTACGATGCGATGAACGACGACTTAAACACGGCCGTGGCTATCGCGCAGCTATTTAACATGTTGAAATACATCAACATGCTTTATTTGAATCAGCTTGTTCCTGCGGCTTTGGGAGAAGACGGATTTGCAGCGCTCAAAAACAACTTTATCACTTTTACGGAAGAAATTCTGGGTTTGGTAGAAGAACGCAGCGAAAACGATGCGGTCTTAAACGGGATGCTCGACCTATACCGCGAATACAAAGCCGCCCAACAATACGAGAAAGTGGACCAAATTCGTTCGTATTTCAAAACGCAAAGCTTGGTCATCCGCGACATGAAACACCGCATCGACTGGGCGTACGAAGAGTAGGTCATAATCCAAACACATTCATGCAAAAGAGAAGCGCTTACTTCAGTTATATTTTGTTAGCCATTTTTGTACTGGCAGGGGTTTTGTACATCGCAAGACCTCTGCTAGTAGCAGACCATGACGAGGCTGCACCAGTCGCCGACGCCCCTGCGCCATCGGCGATCCCCGAAAGCTCAGCCCCTGCCACGGCTCCCGCCGCTACGAGCAGCGGCATTACAAAGGAGGGCGAAGTTGCTTTTTTGCGTGGAGGTCAAGTGTTCCGCAAAATCGACGTTGAAATTGCTGAAAACGATGCAGAACGCGCCAAAGGGCTGATGTTTCGTCCGTATCTTTCAGATTCGGTAGGAATGCTTTTTGTGTTTGAATATGCTACTCCTCAATCGTTTTGGATGAAAAACACGATGATTTCGCTGGATATTATTTACGTTGACTCTGGCAAAAAAATCGTTTCTATTCAGAAAAATGCAAAGCCTTATTCAGAAGAAAGTTTGCCTTCCTACGGTGAAGCCCAATACGTAGTGGAAGTAAACGGCGGTTACTGCGACAAATACGGTGTGAAGGTCGGTGATACGATTGCTTTCTAATACTAAAAATCACTTTAAAAGACCCAATTGTCGGTATTGATAGCCACCGCACAAGGCGATGAATCTGGAAGTAATCAAAATAGAATTATTGGAGGATTACCTAACGCTAGTGCCCAAAGATTTAGCACAACGTTTTGATGCCCTGAAAGATGCAGACATTTCAACCGATACGTTTAGCTTTCATACTTCTGTCTCTGCGATGGCTTCAAGCAAAATTGAGGGCGAGCCAATGGAAATTGATAGTTATATTAAACATAAAATGCTGAATATAGCGTATTTACAAGATTTAGTAGAGAAACCCAACGACTTATACAACGCTTATTTATTTGCTCAAAAAAAACGACTCACTCAAAAAAACTTTTTAGAAGCCCACAAACTCCTTGCAGCTCATCTTTTAGAAGCCCGCCAAAGAGGTGTATGCCGTAAGCATAATATGGTGGTTATGGAACACAAAACCTTTCGCATTCAATACGAGGCGGCCTTGTGGAATGAAGTCGAAACGTTAGTTGATAAACTTTGGAACGATATTGAAAAACTCAAGAAAGCAAAACTATCAACACCAGAAGTATTTTATTTTGCGTCTTTTATTCATCTTGCTTTTGTAAATATTCATCCATTTGAAGATGGAAACGGCAGGGCTGGAAGATTACTCGAAAAATGGTTTATTGCGCAAAAATTAGGCAAAAAAGCGTGGTTTATGCAAAGTGAATTAAATTACTACAGAAATGTAAACAGCTATTACAACAATTTGAATCAACTGGGTATATTTTATGAGCAATTAGATTACACAAAAGCACTTCCTTTCCTATTAATGTTACCCAGTAGTTTATAATTATCAAAATCCAGCCTCAACGGTACCTTGCAAAACTATAAAGAAGACGTGAAGCTAGTGTTTTAAGCAGGTGCGAAATTGCGTCTTCGACGAATTTTGGGCAAAATAAATTCCTACAGTGATGAGAAGTTGGTTAACAGCGGTGGTTTTGGTGGTGTGTAGTGTAAGCAGTTGGGCCAATCACATCATTGGTGGCGACATTTCCGTGGCCCGCCGTAGCACTTCTTCTAACGATTTCACCATCACACTCACACTCATTTACGATGCAAACCTCCGCAGCACCGAAGACAACGCCTTTGTGTCGGTTTTTCGTAAAAGCGACAACAGTCGAATCGAAGATTTAACGCTCTCTCGCGTTGAAAAACAAGAACTCCCCTACACCAATGTTCGTTGCGTTGGCAGTCCGTCAGATGCTAAAAACACCTTGATTCGCTACACAGTCAACGCTCGTTTTTCGGCAGCGGCTTACAATGCCGCAGGAGGTTTTTATCTGGCATGGGAAGAATGCTGCCGCAACGGTAGTCTGCTCAATATCCAAACGCCCAGCCGCGTTGGACTTGTATTTTACGCCGAACTACCTCCGCTTGCCACCGTCAACAGCTCCCCCGTTTTTAAAGCACCCGAAATAAAATACACCTGCGCAGGGAAAGACGTAGAAGCCGATTTTAGTGCCACCGATACCGACAAAGACGAACTTACGTACAGCATCGTCACGCCATTTATTGGTTCTACCGATGGCGGCGGGACTTTCCCTACCAAAGCGCAGTCAGGCCCGTACAAACGCGCTACCTGGGCCACTGGTTTTGACAGTACCAAAGCGATTTCGGGCAAAATACCCTTAAAAATTGACCCTAAAACGGGTAAAATCACCGTTAACGCTTCGCAACTAGGTTCGTTTGCCTTTGCCGTTCGTTGTGAAGAATACCGCAACGGAACAAAAATCGGCGAAGTACGACGAGAGTTTGTTTTCCAAGTCGTTGACTGCATTTCCACGCCTCCTTCGGCTGTTTTTATCAACGTAAAATCAGCAACTTCGGGCGTTGTTCCTTCGATTCAGTCCAACGGCCACGTATCGGCATTAACCATGTGTGGAATCGACAGCGCAGTGCTAAAACCAGACGACGAAGATCCACAATGGGCTTACGAATGGCAGCGCGACGGAAAAACAATAGAAGGGAATACATCGGCATCTTTGGCTGTGAAACAAGCAGGCGTTTATACACTTCTCAAACGTTTTGCCCAAAGTTGCAGCGCCGAAGAGGTTGCGATCAACACCACCACCGTAAGCCTCAA
Organism: Runella sp. R5_40; assembly: GCF_057652295.1. Lineage (NCBI taxonomy): Bacteria > Pseudomonadati > Bacteroidota > Cytophagia > Cytophagales > Spirosomataceae > Runella > Runella sp. R5_40. Next base: position 526,418 of record NZ_JBYFCH010000002.1, read on the forward strand.
AAGTACACCTTCGGTCAAGATTACCTCAAGCCGCCCGCTGCCCTTTTGTGATAGCGATAGCACCAATTTGAGCATCGAAACGGCAGCAAGCTCTACCGTGGCTTGGAAATACAACGGGCAAGCCGTCGGAAGTAATGCCTCCACCTTGTATTATGTCAAGCAAGCAGGTACGTACCAAGTAACCGCCACCGACGGCGTTTCCCAATGCCAAGCCAAAGACAGCGTTATTGTCAAATTGATAGCGGGGCCACCTGCTCCCATTTCTATTTCGGGGCCTCCCATTTTTTGTGCCAACGATTCGGTCAAACTCACCACGCCCAACGTCAAAACCTACGAGTACGTTTGGTACCAAGACAGGGTTCCTATTTTTTCGGTCATTACCAACGAATTATACCCGCAAAAATCAGGAAAATACAGCGTAGCGGTGGTCGATACGGCTACGCGCTGTGCCACGCGTTCGCTGGTGTTAGAGATTGTCGTCAAACCTTCCCCCAAAGTTGCGTTAGACTCTATTGCTCCGCTTTGTACCACTGCTCTCCAAGCAATCACCCTCAGAGGAACGCCCGCAGGGGGCGTGTTTAGCGGCAATGGAGTAACAGGCAATCGCTTTGTATCCCAAAACTTAGCGGCAGGTTCGTACCCCATCACCTACACTTATACCAATCCCGAAGGGTGTTCGGGCAAAGCCACTCGGCTGGCCAGGTTATCGCCCCCGCCCCGCGTCGATGGTACTGACCGATGGATTATGGTGAAAGGCGACAGCATCGAACTACGCATGCTTCCCCCGCTCAATTCGACCGTTTCGTGGTTTCCGAGCATCGGTTTGAGCAATCCCACTGTGGCACGTCCCTACGCCAGCCCCGACCGAACCACCACCTACACCCTCACCGTAAGTACCCCCGAAGGCTGTGTTTCGGAGAAAAAAATCACCGTTCTCGTCATTGATTTGAACATTCCAAACGGCTTTACGCCCAACGATGACGGCAGCAACGATACGTGGGAAATTGGGGGAATTGCCGATTACCCCAACTGCACCATCGAAGTGCTCAACCGTTGGGGAAATGTGGTTTTTAGCAGCAAAGGTTACAACAGCCCATGGGATGGCCGCTGGAACGGCGAATTGGTACCCGTCGGAATGTACTATTACCAGATTTATCTTCGAGAGGTAGAACACAAATTCACGGGGAGTTTGAGCGTGATTCGGTAATTTTATCGTAAAATCGCATCAAATTTACTCGTTATTCATGCAAACATTTTTCCGTACCACCCTCCTTCTCCTATTGGGGGCTACATTTTCGTACGCCCAAATCGACTACACTCAATGGGTTAACCCACTTATGGGTACCGACTCCCGCCACGAGCTTTCTACTGGAAATACCTATCCTGCTGTTGCATTGCCGTGGGGAATGAATTTTTGGTGCCCCCAAACGGGCAAAAACGGCGACGGCTGGATGTACATGTACACCGCCAATAAAATTCGGGGTTTTAAGCAAACCCACCAACCCAGCCCGTGGATCAACGACTACGGAATGTTTTCTATCATGCCCGTGACGGGAAAACTCAAATTTACCGAAGAAGCCCGCCAAAGCTGGTTTTCGCACAAAGCGGAAGTGGTAAAACCTCATTATTACAGCGTCTATCTGGCCGACCACGACACGCAGGTAGAAATCACGCCTACAGAACGCGCGTCGCAGTTTCGGTTGACGTTCCCCAAAACCGACAGCGCTTTTGTTGTTATTGATGCCTTTGCCAAGGGTTCGTACATCAAGATTATTCCTGAACAACAAAAAATCATTGGGTACAGCACCCAAAACAGCGGCGGTGTTCCTCCCAATTTTAAGAATTACTTTGAATTGCGTTTTGACAAACCGTTTACTTACTCAGCCACTTGGTCCGACAAAACGTTGTCAAAAAACACCCTCGAAATGAAAGCCGACCACGCAGGTGGAGTCATTGGGTTTAAAACCAAAAAAGGCGAAGTAGTGACGATCAAAGTTTCGTCGTCGTTTATTAGTGCCGAACAAGCCGCGCTCAACCTCACGCGCGAATTGGGCAACGATACCTTCGACGCCACCCTGCAAAAAGGACAGAAAATCTGGAACCAAGAACTCGGCCGCTTGGCCGTAGAAGGCGGCACCGACGCGCAAATCCGCACCTTTTACTCGTGCCTTTACCGCGCCTTGCTTTTCCCGCGTAAATTTTATGAGCTAAACGCCCAAAATCAGGTCGTCCACTACAGCCCTTACAACGGCCAAGTGTTGCCTGGCTACATGTTTACCGACAATGGATTTTGGGATACTTTCCGTTCGGCCATTCCGTTTTTCACCCTGATGTACCCCACGCTCAACGCCCAAATCATGGAAGGTTTGGTCAATGCCTACAAAGAAAGTGGCTTCTTACCCGAATGGGCCAGCCCAGGCCACCGCGACTGTATGATTGGTTCTAACTCAGCCTCGTTGATTGCCGATTCGTACATCAAAGGGATTCGCGGATACGACATCAATACCCTCTACGAAGCCGTTCTTAAAAACACCGACCACGCAGGTGCGGTAAGTTCCGTCGGACGCTTTGGTCACGAGTATTACAACGAACTTGGATACGTGCCTTACGACGTTAAAATCAACGAAAATGCCGCCCGTACGCTCGAATACGCCTACGCCGATTTTTGTATTTTACAATTGGCCAAATCGCTCAAGCGCCCCGAAAGCGAAATCGCCCTTTTTACCAAACGCAATCAGAACTTCCGCAATTTGTTTGACCCGCAAACCAAATTGATGCGCGGCAAAAACAAAGCAGGTGATTTCCAAAAACCGTTCAATCCGTTCAAATGGGGCGATGCTTTTACCGAAGGAAACAGCTGGCATTATACGTGGTCGGTTTTCCACGATGTGGACGGCTTGGCTTCTTTGATGGGTGGACGCGAAGCTTTTGCCCAAAAACTAGACAGCGTATTTATCTTGCCGCCCGTTTTCGACGAGTCGTACTATGGGTTTGTGATTCACGAAATCCGCGAAATGCAAATCATGAACATGGGTCAGTACGCCCACGGCAACCAACCGATTCAGCACATGCCGTATTTGTACAACTACGCAGGCCAACCGTGGAAATCGCAGTATTGGATTCGCCAAATCATGGATAAACTTTACCAACCTACCCCCGACGGCTACTGTGGCGACGAAGACAACGGCCAAACTTCGGCTTGGTACGTGTTCAGTGCGTTAGGTTTTTATCCTGTATGCCCAGGCACCACGCAATACGTAGTGGGAAGTCCACTTTTCAAACGCACCACGATGACGTTTGAAAACGGCAAAAAACTCACCATTAACGCCCCCGAAAACAGCGACAAAAACGTTTATGTGAAGCAGTTGGTCTTTAATGGCAAACCCCATACGCAGAACTTCGTGGAGCACCATGCCTTACAACAAGGCGGAAGTTTGAACTTTACGATGTCGCCCACACCTAATCAAAGCCGTGGCACAGAAGTGAGCAGTTTTCCGTATTCGTTTTCTAGGAAGTAGGGTAGAAAAATTTTATTATTAGCTTCGGAGAAGCATAACCTTTGTAGATCTACAAAGGTTATGCTTCTCCGAAGCTAATTTCAATGACTGGCTTTTTCTTTTAATGAGTTCAACCTGTAGTGGCTGCCATAATCATCTGTCATTTAGGCACTACAGTTATTTCCCTTCCCCCATCCGCTGCGCTATCATACTCCCAACCATGAGTTGCAAAGCGTGGTATATCATCAAAGGTAGCAAAGCCACTCCCAACAACTCGGGCGTTGGAAAAAGAACTTTTCCCATCACAGCACCTTGTACAAGCGATTTTTTAGAGCCACAAAACAAGACCGTGATTCGGTCGGGTCGGTTGAAGTTGAGGGCATAACTGATGAGGTTCATCACGCCAAACATGAATAAGAAAAACGTCAACATCCCCACTCCCAACTGAAAAAGCTCCGACGCGGACTGATTGCTAAACATATTGCCCGCAAACGATTCACAAAACGATGTATAGACAATCAGCAAAATGATGCTTTGGTCAAAAAGACGAAGGGCACTGTTGTAGCGTTCGGTCCATTTTCCTAGTTTTTTGTGGAGCAAATAACCCACAACCACGGGCAATAATACTTCCAAACACAACCGCAAAATCACGTGTGTTACGTCGAAATTAGCGTCTTGTTGCTCCAAAACCCTGCTCATCCAGAGAGGGGTAATAAAAATACCAATGATGCTCGAAATACTGGCGTTAAAAATCGCCGCAGGAAGGTTTCCACCCGCAATCGCTACCATCACCACCGACGAAGAAACCGTCGATGGCAATGCCGCCAAGTAAAACACCCCCGTCCAAAGCAGTGACGTGGTATCAATCGGCAACACCTTGCCTAATCCGATAATGACCAACGGAAAAAAAACGAACGTCGTCAGCTGTATCAGCAAGTGCAGTTTCCAGTTACTCAGCCCTTTTTTTAGCTTTTCGGGGCTTAGTTTTAGGCCGTAAAAAAAGAAAATCACCGATACTCCGTATTCGGCGATTTGTGGTAAATGCAAGGGGCTTTGTTCAAGCCCCAAACTAGGAAAAACGTAGGCCAGTCCAATCATTGCCAGCAGGCAAAAGAAAAAACCGTTGATGCCTACTTTGGCGAGTAACTGTATCATAGGTTAAATAATCCCAAACGCCTTCAGTTGCGCTTCCATTTCTTGCTGCATTCGCTGGGCTTCTTCGGCGGCTTTTTGCTCAAAATCCGTCCCCGATGAGGCATAAATAATGCTTCGTGCGGCATTGACGAGCAATCCGCAGTCTTTGTTCATGCCATACTTGCACACTTCTTCCATGCTTCCCCCTTGCGCACCTACGCCAGGAATCAACAAAAAGTGGTCAGGCGCAATTTTTCGCACTTGCTTGAGCATCGGGGCTTTAGTGGCACCAACTACGTACATGAGGCGATCGGCCCCTCCCCACTCTTGCGACACGCGCAGTACACGCTCAAACACGTACTCGTTCTGATTTTCTACGACAATTTGACTATTGGCCAACCCCAACTCATCGTCATCGTTGCGCGACAATTGGGGGTTGAGCAAGTGGGTTTGAAAATCGGCGCTTCCTTCGTTGGAGGTTAAGGCCAGCAAAATCACCCATTTGTCTTTAAACTCCAAGAAAGGCATGACCGAGTCACGGCCCATGTAAGGCGCAACCGTGATACTGTCAAAGGACATTCCCGATGAGTTTTTATCAAAAAAAGCTTGGGCGTACAGCGAAGACGTGTTTCCGATATCGCCGCGTTTGGCATCGGCAATCGTGAAGCAGTCTTTGGGAATGTAGGCCAACGTACGCTGCAAACTGTTCCATCCGCGCGGGCCAAGGGCTTCGTAAAACGCAATGTTGGGTTTATACGCCACGGCATACGGTGCGGTCGCGTCGATAAGGCGTTTGTTAAACTCAAAAATCGCATCTGGTTCTTTCAACAAATGCTTGGGTAGCTTTTTGAGGTCGGGGTCGAGTCCTACACACAAAAAAGACTTTTTTCGCTTTATCTGTTCAATCAGTTGGTTTCTGGTCATCGCTTGGTTAGGCTAATAAATGCGGAGGAACTTGCTCTAAATGAGCTATATCGTTGTGTTTTTGAATCGAAAATGAGCCCGTAGCGTAATCGTAATGCAGGAGATACAAGCCCAAGTTGGTATGCAAATATTCGTCCATTTCGTGCAAAGGGCGCTTAAAAATGGTCGCCAACAACACCCGCATGGCGCGACCGTGCATAGCGACAAGCACCGTTTTTTCTTCGGGGCGAGATAGAATCAAATCAATCACGGGCAATTGGCGACTTTGCACGTCCACGGGGCTTTCGCCCCCTTCGGCTTGCAGCTCTACTTCACCTTTTTGCCAACTCTCAATCAGCCAACGGTAGTAATCGTTGTCCATGCTATTAGGCGTACGCCCTTCTCTCACTCCCCAACTAATCTCGTTGAGTCCTTCGTAGGCTTCGTGGGGCAGTCCTTTTTCCAAAAAACCTTTGACGCTTTGCTTGGTGCGGATGAGGTTAGAGGTATAAATTTTATCAAACGTGACGTCTTGATAAGTTTGGTAAAACGCGTGGGCTTGGGCGTGGCCGAGTTCGTTGAGTTCAGCATCTATTCCGCTTCCCTGCACAACTCCTCGTCGGTTGTAGTCGGTTTCACCGTGGCGGATGAGGTAAATAACTTTAGAAGACATGTAAAATCTACGTAAAATCCGTTTAAAATCGAATGAAATCGCCTAGTTTTGACGACACGACAAAAATACCCCTTTTAGCTATGTTCAACAAACTTAATGCGCTCGAACGCATCAAACAGTTAGATAATAATACAATTGCAGGTCATTTGGGCATCGAATACGTAGAAGTAGGCGACGATTACGTCATTGCTCGAATGCCCGTTGACCACCGCACGCATCAGCCCTTTGGGATTCTTCACGGCGGGGCGTCGGTGGTATTGGCCGAAACCGTTGGCAGCATTGCCTCGTACCTTATCTTACCCGAATCAGCCCATCAGTATGCCGTTGGGCTCGACATCAATGCCAACCACATACGCGGCGTCAAAAGCGGCTGGGTGTATGGCAAAGCCACCCCAATTCACATCGGCCGTACCACCCACGTGTGGGAAATCCGCATCACGACCGAAGACGGCAAGCTCGTCTGCATCAGTCGCCTAACGATGGCCATTCTTTCAACTCCATAAACAACAAACCCCTCCAAACGTGACGCTTGGAGGGGTTTGTTCAAAATTGTAGTACCGATTAAAGAACCACTACTGAGTTCTCGTCGTAAGATACGCCCGTTGGAACGTACTTGTCGGCAGTTTCATCGTTGGTCCATGTAGTGCCATCGAGCAAATAACGGAAAGCATATTCTTTTCCAGTTTCCAACTCTACAATAGCCTTATATGAACCATCTTTTTGTTTCTTCAATTTTGTAGCGGCCTCGGTAGCCCAACCATTAAACTCTCCCAATAGAGCAACATCTTTTGCACCAGCGACTTCGTCAGCTGAAAGAGAGAACGTTACTTTACAAACAGGTTTGCTTTTCAATACTTGTTTTGCAATTGCCATAGCGTTATTTGGTTATTTAGTTCGCAGGGGCAAAGATATAAAATAAATCCAAATCAAGTCAATGATATACAGTCACTTACATTAACATATTGTTAATATAATACAATAAAATAGTTCATCATTACAAAAAACACCAAAAATAATTTACCAAAAACGAATAAACTATTTAGTATATCGGACACTATTCACACTCAACCTTACGACTTGGGGGTAAGTTGCTTCACGGGTTTTCGACGCGAACTTGCTCATTGACCTGCTGTACGCGGGTGTTCATAATGGTGGCAATGCTGTAAGCACGGTACTTGACATCGTCGGCTTTTTCTCCTTCAAAAAGCTCATCGACATTTTGAAAAAAAATCGCCAGCCATCGGTCAAAGTGCTCAGGCGTGAGGGTGTATTTGGTCGTCAGGCGGAAGTGTGGCGGCATAGGTCGGCCGTTGTAATTGAGTGTTCCGAAGAGAATCCCTTCCCAAAAATCATACATTTTGGGTAAATGCAATTCCCACGACACCTGTGCAACCTCATCGAAGATAGGGCCAAGCTCGGCATCTTCCCGTATTTTTTGGTAGAAACTATTCACTAACAGTTCTACATCTGCGCGGTTTTCGAGTTGTTTTCGCATAATTTTTCTAAACAAATGGGTCACAAAATAGGTGCCTGTGTCGCGAAACAGCTATGACAAAAATCAGGGTTCGCTACAAGTTTGGGGAGATAACTAGCTCACTATCATTCGTTTTAAAAATCAAAATATTTCGTTATCAAATAACTTTTCGTCTCATTTATTTGGTAACAACCCGATAACCGCGTATTTTTCAACCGTATTTGAATCACAAACCAAACCTAATTTTCTAAAAACCAAATTTATATGAGTAACTCTATTTGGCGTAAAAAGCCCCTATCAGCCTTTGAAGCTGATGTTAAAAACAACCAACTAAAACGTGTACTGGGGAGGTGGGAACTTACCTCACTTGGCATAGGGGCGGTTATTGGTGGGGGTATCTTTGTACTTACAGGTATTGCCGCTAACCAGTTTGCTGGACCTGCTTTGGCACTTTCTTTCGTGATTGCTGGCATTGGCTGTACGTTTGCGGCTCTTTGTTATGCCGAATTTGCCTCTATTTTGCCCGTTGAAGGCTCCGCTTATGCGTATTCCTATGGTACAGTAGGCGAATTTTTTGCGTGGTTTATTGGCTGGAACTTAATTCTGGAATACATGATGGGAGCCACTACCGTAGCCGTAAGTTGGTCGGGCTATCTAGAAAAATTCCTTCATCTTTTTAATGTTCATTTGCCCGTTTGGCTTGTCAATGATCCCGTCACAGCTGCTTCTAAAGGCTACGAAGGCGGATTCTCTTGTAACTTACCTGCTTTTTTGATTGCTTGGGTGGTAACTTCCGTCTTAGTAAAAGGTATTAAAGAAGCTTCAGGTGCCAACAACATCATTGTAGCTATCAAAACCACTGCCGTTATCTTTGTAATTGTAGTAGGGGCTTTTTACGTGGATCCTACCAATTGGACTCCCTTCATCCCTGAGCGTGTAATCGACGACGCTGGACAAGGTCACTATGGTTTACAAGGTGTAGTAACCGCTGCCAGTATTATTTTCTTTGCTTACATTGGTTTTGATGCCGTTTCCACTTCAGCTGGTGAGGCTAAAAACCCCACTAAAGACGTCCCATTTGCGATTATTGCTTCATTGGTTATTTGTACCATTCTTTATATCTTGGTTTCGTTGGTACTCACAGGAATGGTTAAATTTGACCAACTTGACTTGAAAGCACCTGTAGCACAAGCTTTTGCTGATAATGGCATTACATGGGCGGTATATATTATTACTATTGCAGCCTTAGCGGGTTTAACTTCGGTAATGCTCGTCATGATGTATTCTCAAACCCGTATCTTCTTGGGTATGGCTAAAGACGGCTTATTGCCTAAAAGCTTCTTTGCGGCCATACACCCTACTTTTAAAACCCCTTGGAAAAGTACTATCTTAGTAGGATTTGTAGTCTCTTGTGTAGCAGCATTTACTCCCATTGACAAAGTATCAGAATTGACCAGTTCAGGTACTCTTTTGGCCTTTGCAATGATTTGTGGGGCGGTTTGGTTGTTGCGCGTACGTGAACCAAACATCGAACGCCCTTACAAAGCTCCTGCTTTACCAGTCATTGCCACACTTGGTATTTTGACAAACCTATATTTGATGTATAACTTACGTTCTGATACAATCATCGCTTTCTTTGTTTGGGGAGCCTTAGGGGTAGTGATTTACTTTTTATATAGTCGTAAGACGAGTAATTTGAATCAAAAATAACTTCTGATAAGCGCATAAAAAAAGTGGATAAGGTTTGAACCTATCCACTTTTTTTATGCCTAATAAAACCGATTTTTTATCTTCCCAACGGAATTGAAAATCCTGCCAAGGCCGTAAAGCTTTGATTGTGAACAGGCACTTGTACTATCGGAGTATCATATACCCGCGTAAAACCACGTTGGTAACGACCTTCTACAAAAAGTTTGGCACCTCCCAAATCGAAGCTTAATCCTACGCCTCCTGCTCCGCCTACTTCAAAGCGGTTGAAACCACCCAAACCGATGCTCGTGCGGTTGGGCTGCGTGCGGAAAAGAATCAAATCGGCGCGGCTTACGATTTTACCGTCGGCAAGATAGCTAAACGTAGGCCCTGCTACCACGTAAGGTTTTACCCGATTGCCTGCATCTCCAAACTCGTACTGCAACAACAACGGCGCTTGAATGTACGTAAGGCGCTGCTTGAGCGACCCACCTAAAGGAAGATTCACACCTACCAAATCCAATAAATCGTTGGAAGAAATGCCTGCGCCGCTTTGGGTATAGGCAATTTCGGGACGGAACGACAAACCGCCTGAGATGGGCACTTGCAAAAATACCCCGCCATTTCCGCTCACGATGTAATTAAGATTCCCTGTAAAGTTTTCAACGAAACCACCGTTTCCTGTGGTTTTGGCCAATGATGCTCCGCCACGCGCCCCAATAGACACTTGCGCTTGGGTAGTCACGGCGAGGAACATCAATCCTACTATAAAAGCAACATTTGAACGAATAAAAGCGAAATTTTTCATGGCACTGAAGATGGTTTTGTCAACGATTATTTCTTGATTAACGACCTTTTGACGCTCCGTATTTTGGCAAGTAACGGCGCGCGTCGTTAATGATTGTTAACGATTACAAATCCGAATTCCCGCCTGAAAACCGAGCCAATTGGTCAGGTCAAGTCCCGTACGAAGTGTGGTCGCTGGAAGTGGCTGATACAGACGCGATAAGTCGGCCTTGATGTAACCAGGCTCCGCCGTGAGTGCCGTCCAGGTACCTGCCGCAAACAACGCCAGCTGTCGTGAGAGTTTTTTTTCCAATCCCAGACTCAGCCGATAAAACATTCCGTTTGAGGAATCAAATCGGTTCGTCGCTTCCATGATTTTGTTGGCGGTTAAATCCAGGTTGCCTGCCCAACCACGGCTAAAATACACCGAACTTCCGATGCCGTAGCCAAAAGTATAGAGGGGTTTGTCGGCCATGCCAAAGCTACCTCCTAGCGTCACGATGTTGTAAAAACCGCGTACGCCCGTTTTGAAAGTTAGGTTAGCATAGTTGAGTTCGTCGCTGCTGATTTCAAAACGACGGTAGCCATTGCGGCGAACGTAGCTAAAAAGTCCAATCGGAATCGCTCCCGAGGAGTCGGCATAGTTGAATAAGCCTAATTGGAGTCCTTTTTCGTGAATACCTGCATAGTTAAAGTACGGACTGATTTGTGCTCCTCTCAAGCGGCGAAGTGCGACGTTTCCAAAGCCGCTGAGTTGCATCCCGCGCGTGTTTCCAAGCACTACGTTGGCAAAACCACTGACTTGAGCCCCCTGTAAACTCCCCAGCGTCACGCTGGCAAAGCCCGCCGTTTGGAGGCCATTGCTAAAACTACGTCCCGTTAAGTTGGCAAAACCTGCCACCTGAATCCCACTGTGGTGACCGCCCGTCAGGTTGGCAAAACCCGAAAACTGCATCCCTTCCACATTTCTAAACGCAGCATTGCCAAAACCCGACACTTGTAAGCCATAAACGTTGCGCCCAACGAGGTTGACAAAACCTGAGAATTGTGCTCCGTGCACATCCCAACGCACCAAATTGGCCAGTCCACCAAACTCCAAGGCATTAACTCCCAGCGAATAACCCGCTATCACATTGAACGACAGTGCATTAATAACGTGCCCGCTCAACACGTGGTTGGTTCCAATAAAAGGCAAAAACGACACTTGAAAGGGGCGATAAAGCGTATCGTCCACGTTTTTGATGTGAACGGCTTGCTTGGCCGTGGTAAAAGCGTCCACAAACGTTTCTTGGACTTTGTCCATCCTCAACTCGCGTTTTTTGGCGGGGACATCGTTGGTATCCGCCGAAGCCACAAACACAGGCAGCGGTGCCACGGGGACTTTTACTTTGAAGGTATCTTTCCGCGCTACTGTCGTCGAGGGGAGCGTTTGCGGACGAATGGGCTCCGTTTTCCCATCTATCTTCGTGTGAATCAAGCCAATGTCCAACGAAAATTGATTATTGATGGGCATACTCGTTCCGAGGTATTTCTCTTTCCGCACTTCCAAGCGAGGGTTGGGCAGAGCCGCTGGCAATTTTAACCGATAATAGCCCATCGAATTAGACACGGCAGAAACCAGCGTTCGTTTTTCGTAAATACTCGCTTGGGCAATGCGTTCACCCGTTTCTTGGTCAAAAATATACCCGTTAATAAATACCTCTTTCGGAGGCTCGTTGGTGGGGGTAACTTTCTGAAGAATGACGTGGTTGCGGCGCTCTTTGTAGGTAGCTGTTCCTTTAAAAATCTCGTCGAGTACTTGGCGAACGGCCTTGCCCGAGGCGTTTAAGGATACGCGGCGATTGACGTCAAAATCGCTGGGATTGTACGAAAAACTAAACCCGTTTTTGTCCCCAATTAGTTTGAGCGTTTCTTCCAGTCGTTCGTTGGCAACGCGTACCGTAACGGGTTTATCTAATACCGATTTTTGGGCAAAACAGAAAAGAGTAACGAGACAAAACCCAATGGTTTGTAAGCAAATTTTCATGGCTGTTAGTTGGTAAACAGTTGATTGTGAAGTACATTATTCACATCCGCTTCCATCCAATAAGATGGAATTTCCGCGCCGAACAACCCGTAGGTTCAGGGTTTCGGCAATGACGGAAAGCGTGGTATCTAAACTTTCTTTTTCAAAACGCGCCGTCAACAGGCAGTTTTCTAACCGACGACTGCCGAGGCGAATATCGGCGTGGTAGCCTTCGCGCAGCGACGCAACGACGTCGCTCAAATTGGTTTTTTCAAACACAAACACCCGCGTTCGGTAGGCCATTTCGTTGAAATTCAACGCAGGTAGTTTGATGATGGTATCGGCTTCGGAAGTAGCGGCGGCTTCGTCTTTCACCAACACTACTTTCTGTTTTGGGGTCGAAAACTGCACTTTTCCGCTCGTGACCGCCACTCGAACGTGGTTATCGTACGCTTTTACGTTGAACGATGTCCCCAACACCCGTACTTCCGTACCGTTGGCATTGATGATAAAAGGCCGCGTTTCATCGCGTTTGACGTCAAAATATGCCTCTCCTTTCAGCGTGACCGTGCGCGTTTCTTCGTTAAAATCAGCGGCGGCAGTCAGGGCTGAATTTTCGTTTAAAAACACCTTTGTTCCGTCGGGCAGGGTTTGCTCTAACGTATTTTTTTGGGTCTTCACCACAGCGGTTTCGGCTTTTTCTATCGGGGTCATCCAACGATACCCCAGCCAGCCTAAACCGAGCACGACCAGCACACTTGCTGCTACGCGCCATGCGGCAAAAGAGGACTTTCGCAACGGCAACACTTTCGGCTCAACTTGCTCATTCTTAGCAGTTATTCGCTTATTTACCTTACTCCAAGCAGCCTCTACGTCCACCTCCATGGCAGGAGGGCGTACCTGCGTCGAAGCCTCCCACACCCGCTCAAAACGCGCCAATTCCTGCGCATGGTCGGTCGATTGGGCCAGCCATGCTTTTACCTGCGCTTGTTCGTCGGGGGTGGTAGTTCCCGCCACGTACCTCGCCAGTAAATCGTCCGAAATGGATTCGTTTGCACTCATGGGTAAATTTTTGTCATGCACTAAATTTTCGTAAACCTCAAAGGTTTTTGGTCAACCAATAGATAATCGCTACCACGGGCAGGAAGTCTGCCAATTCGGCGCGTAATATTTTGAGCGCTTTTCCAATCTGATTTTCAACGGTCTTAACCGACAAGCCTAATTGATCCGCAATTTCTTGGTAACGCAATTCTTCAAAACGACTTAACTTAAAAATCACCCGACATTGTTCGGGCAACTTCCCAATCGCCTTGGCAAGTTCGCTTTCGAGTTCGTTTTTATACACCGTCTGACTCACCGATTCGTACGCTTCTTCTTGCGAATAAAGCGTGTATTGCTGGTGTTCGTCGCGCACTTTTTGGTGTTTGATGCGGTTGAGGCAATGGTTATGCACCGCCCGATACAAATACGACTTGAGCGACTGTGTAATTTCCAATTCCGCCCGTTTTTCCCAAATACCCACAAACACGTTTTGAACAATCTCCTCCGCTTCTTCCTCATCACGCAAAATCGACCGCCCGTAGGTGCATAGCCCTCCGTAGTATTTCCGAAACACTTGTTCGAAAACCCGTTCGTCGCCTTCCCTGATGGCTATAAGTATTTGTGTGTCCGACAATTGCACGTAATAGGATTCCCTTCGTTTTGTCGCAAAAGTACGATTTTGCGGCCAACGTACCGTTTCTTTTTGTGACGAGTTGTCGAAAACGACGGATAAAGCACTCATTTGCTCCTATGACAACTCAGTGATTGTCTTCCCCCTATGAGTCGAAGAAATATTTTTAAAAGGAAGGTTTAGAAAGCTTAACAATAAGTGTAGAACTATGTATAATACAAGAATATTCTATAGAAGCTAAAATTAGTCTTACTACACCCGAAGATTTTTTAAATCCATAAAAACCGTGTCAAATCTATGAACATCCGTGTTCTATTATCGACGATTTTAGCACACTGATGACACAGATTGAACTGATTCACACGGATAAAATAAAAATCTTCGGGTTCAATAAAATTGGTCTTACATGTATAAAATAAGGTGGGATAATGCAACATACGTATCAATTAAATACCGAAAATCTCAATTTGAGCTTCATTGAGGTTGTCAAAGCAATGTTTGGTAAAAAGGAAGTTAAGATTGTTATTGAAGATATCCAATCGGAAGATGAGAAGGGAAAACTCTTTTATAGCCTGTTTGGAAGTTGGCAAGGTGAAGAAACTGGCGACGAGCTGGTAAAGCAAATTTATTCAGCACGTGTCAGTAGCTCCCGAGATATAGAATTATGAAAGATTTTTTGGATGCTCTACAAAAATAAAACCCGATAGCCTGAATAAAATTCAGGGTCTAACGGGAATAGTAAGGCTTGTTTAAGAGTACTTTTACCACATCCTCCCAAATAAACCGTAAAGCTCAGAGGTATCAATCACTTGTGTAAATCCCATTGAACGCAAGTGAGTAATAAGCTTTTTATCACCCGTCCAAAGCTTTGAATTGTGTTGTAGTGCTAATGCAACATAGCTTATGTCATAATTATCAACGCCTTCTGTTAGGCGGTTCGCTTCCTGCCAATACTTTTTTTCAATAAGCGTTTCATTATAAAGTTGAAGCCGATTTATGAGGGTTGAAAAATCATAAAACACTTCATTTACAGGCTTTTTCGAGTGTTTAACTATCTTAGCCTGATGCTTGAATAATTCAGCTAGGGCATAATGGCAAGTTATATTGCGAACATCCAAAGAAGGGTAAGCGAGAAGCTTGTTTATTAGATTGTTAGGGGAAATAAGCGCACTAAACAGGATGTTTGTATCAACAATAATAATCATGGTAGAAATCGAGACTTATTTTCTTTCCACCAATTAGTTTCTACCTGCCGAGCAAGAGTAGTGGCTTGTTCTTCCGTTCCTTGGTTTTTACTCGATGATTCCATAAAGCGGAAATAATCAAGCAACCGCTGTACTTCCTGAATGTCGAAGCTATCAGGTAAACGGATTAAAATCTCATTGTTTTGACGTTCTACTACCATAACACAACCTTTTTTCAAATATATCACAAATAACAGCGTAAATCAATCAAATGTTCTTTTCTCGATTTTACTTTCTAATACCTCACCACTTCTTACTGATTATCAGATAATTAATCTCACAAATGGGCAAGTGTAACTGCAAAACATATTTTACAAAGACGATTTTTTGACCTCAAACGTAAACGTTTTGCTACCTGCAACGCCTTTGTCGGTCAGGCCCTGTACCACAACTCGGTACGTACCTACTTGGTCTGAAGTATAAAAGTTGAGGGTTTGTTTGTTGCTAGTTGTCATTACCTGCGGATTCCAGTACAGGTGGTTACGAAAATCGGGAACACGACTTTTAAGCTGCTCGGCCGCATCGTAACGCGGTGCATAAAACTCCCGCTTTCCCTGTACACCTTCGTACGAAAGCACCAACGCGCGTGGGTCAATAGGGAAACCCGCCAAATCGCCTTTGTAAGTAGAATAACTCACAATGCCAGGAAACGATACTGGTCCAAGGTAATAAAGGCCGTCAATCACCTGTAACGTTTTAATTTTGAGCGGATCAAACGTCAGCACTTTGTCGGTATCAAACATCGGAACGCCGTCCACCATCACAAGCGGTTCTTCCTCAAACGGGACATTTGATTGCAGTTTGTCATACACTCGATAAATAAACTTCCCTTGTCGGCGGCGAACAGCCACTCCTGGTACATACTCCCGCATAACCTCTTCCAGCGTAGGAAAGCGCGTGTAGGCATCCAATTGGTATCTTTCATCAGGTTTTCCAAAAAAGGCCAACGTATCAGCCTCGGTAGTCATCATTTGTTGGGCCGATTTGGGCAAAAACGAATTACGGGTTTGCATGTTGATACTGCGGGTTAGCAAATCGTTTTTCCAAGAAGCATCAAAATGGAATTTAGGCAACACATACGAAGATGTTTTGTCGGAGTACGGGCTATTGATTTCGATGCGATAGGTGCTGTCTTTGCGGGTATTGGTCTGAACAATGACCTCTTTTGCCCCCAAAAAGTGTTTCAATTCAAACAAAATACGCCCCAAAGAATCGCTCGTCGAAACAAACAATTGAGGACGTTTGCTTGGAGCGGCCAAATACGTATCAATGTCAGGAACAGCCGCGCCCGTTTTGGCATCCACCACTTTTCCCGTAATAAAATGCCCCGTCATTTCGGGAGGAAAGGCAAACTTTGGTTTGGTCTGCCTAACGTCATCCCAAGTAAAACGTCGCCAACCGTGGGTCAGCATCAGGTTATCCAACGCCACCTCATCATCGTTTTGAAAATAATAATGGGGTGCCTCCACATTGCCTTTGAGGTCGGAGCTCAACCCTAAATAGCTGTCGATAAACACAGGCGAAGGTGCGGGCAGCGAATCCACCAAAAATACCGATACCGACAAATCGGCGGCAGCCGCGGCAGCGCCTATCTGCGTTCCAAGGTCTAGTTCTACTTTTTCGCGAACGTTGTACTGGCTTTTGCCCGCTTGGACCGAAACCGTCAACGACTCTTTTGAACGCTTAAAGTACAAGCGTTCACAAACTGGCGTTTGATTGTTATCAAAAATTGTCAAAGTCGAAGTGCCATCACCAAGCACGTTTTTGTTGAGGCTAAAACGCGCCTGACCGTTCTGGAAAGTAGCCTGAGCGGCATGTTTAGCGATTCCTTTGGTATGTGCCAGCAAAGATACGGCACCTTCTTTGCCTTGGGCTCGAACAATGACATCAAGCGTATTGGCCGTTGACTCGCTCACTTGCATGGCATAGCCTTGCGCCAACACATCAGGAAATTTATAAACGAACCATTGTTTTTGAGCATCTTGCAACAAAACACGGTACGACTGCCCTGTTTGGGGAGCAAATCCAAAAGTGCCCATGCCAAATTTATGCGGCTCAAAACGAGCGACGGTATCGTTTTGTTGATTGACAACCCGTCCCCGAAATGCGATTCCTTTTCCATCTTCGCCCACAGCCCTAAACGCCACTTTACTTTCGAGTCCTTGCACCAAATGACCACCTTCGGGAAACAACTGCAAATCGTAAGGCGTTGTTGTTTTTTCCGTGGTGGGGGCAGCGGCTGGTTTGCTAAACGGATTTGCGATGGTGATGGGGCTTTGGAAATAAAATTCCGAGCTAAAATTTTTCATCCATTGCGTATAGCCACGCACTAGGTAGTTGCCGCTGGCCAAAAACGGGGGAATAAACACCGAACCCACGCCTTTGCCACCGTCGAGGGTGATTTTGGTTTGTAATACAGGATTTTGGTCTTTGTCCAACACCTCCAAATAAGCCACTTTGCTCATGTCCAATGGCGTATGCAAGGCCGCATCGACACAATGCGCCTTAAACCAAATCATTTCACCTACCAAATACAACGGTCGGTCGAGGTGAATGAAGAGTTTTTCTTGCGGTACTTGCTGACGGTAATTGGTCAGTTGCTGCGTCGGGTTTTGGGCCACTCCTGCGGCTACCCCAAGCAAAAAAGTAGAATATAGCGTTAGTAGAAAACGGAATTTCATAGCATAAGGAGGGTTATTACCAAAAACTAGGACGAACGAGCGTACCACCTTGGGTTCGACAATCGGCACATTCGGAAGTACCAACAATATAATCAGGAAAGCGGGCACCTTCGGGGTAGTATTGACTCACAATAATATCTGTCCATTTGAGGGCATCAGCAGCGCTCAGGGTATCCGACGGTGGACAGAAAACGGGGAAGCCGAGCGTCACAGGGACAAAGAAGCGTTTTTCTTGGGGCGAAACGGCACTAAAATGCCCAAACACCAATTCCTGAGGATTGCTCGTATTTTTGATATTTCCTGTCACTTGCGACGGTTGTGGGTCAAAAAGGCTTCCTGTTTTTTCGGTCGTCTTTGAAAGTGAATTCCAGTACGCAAACCCGTCTTCTGTCAACCCGATTTGTTTTACCAAAATGCTATACCTCACTCGGAGTTTGTTGGAAGCAGCGGTGATGGTTGTCACAGGAAAATCACTGATAACGTCCTGCGATAGTTTGGCGGTTGATGCCAACAAAATCGTCGAAGGACGAGCCGTTTGCCAACAAACATTGATCAGCGAAGTACGATCTACAATGGCTTTATTCTTGATTTCATAGACCGATATCAAAGGAGCGTGATACTCCCAAGTTTCTTCAAAACGCCAACGGTAATAGCGGGTTTTATTGAGGGGGTCGTGGGTATTGACCAACACCTGAACTGAGCTCCTATCAGAAGCAACTTTATAGGTTATGCTATCAATCGGGGGCGTTTGTTTCACCTCTACATACTCCGATAGGTACTCTTTGTTGGCAGTGGTTTTGATACGAATCCGAAACTGCTCTGAAGGATTAACTTTTTGGGCTGGAAGCCGATACAACCCCTTCCCGATTTCGGTAAAAGTATAAGTAGTTCCTTTATTCCCCTCCACAGTCACCCGTGCTCTTAGCTCCGTTCCAAAAGTATTTTTATTAGAAACTACTTGGGTATAAGTTAGCATAATGCTACTGCTGTCGATTCCGTTGGTGTTTAGAAAACCATCTATAACCAAAAAGCGGCCAGGCGTTGAGACCTCAGGAGGTGAGAAAGGCACCACGCACCCCTCAAGCACCCAAAGCCCCGCCATTATAACGATAAACAAAAGTATTTTTTTCATGTAATTAGTGTGAAAATGAAGAGGTTAGAACCTAAAGTTGTACGTAACGGTAGGAATAGGTCGCCCAAAAATCGACAGCATATAACCCTGAATGATGCCATTTTGCGAACGGAAATACACCGACGAAGGATTCTTCCGACCAAGCAAGTTGTACACCGCAAATGTCCACGAACTATGCGCTAACTTTTTGACTTTGTGGTTCCCTTCTACATTCATCGAAAAATCCACCCGATAATAATCAGGGATTCGGTATTGGTTTCGTTCGGCATAATAAATACGCTGCACTCCTTCCAATATGTATTTTCCAATAGGCGGCGTGTAAGGTCGTCCGCTGCTGTAGGTAAAATTGAACGACAAACTAAAACGGTGCGAAAACTTGTAGTTGCTGACAAGCGTAAAATCGTGGGGCTTATCGTAGTTACTTGGATAATAGTCTCCATTGTTAGGTGCTTCTGGCGACGTACGGTCGTCGGCCCGCAGTAGGGTACGGGCGTAGGTGTAGCTCACCCAGCCGTTCAGTTTTCCCGTCAATTTTTTGGCCATCAACTCCACTCCATACGCTTTCCCCGTTGTCGAAATGACCGCCGCTTCGATGTGGTGGTTCATAATCAACGAGTCTCCGCCTTTGTAATCCAAGAAATGTTGGATGGTTTTGTAGTATGCTTCAACCGACAACTCTAGCTTATTGCCACGAAGATTTCGATAAACACCTACCGCCCACTGACTGCCCAACTGCGGCTTAATGTAGGGATCGCTGAGTTTCCAAATATCGGTTGGTGACATGACCATTGTATTGCTCAACAAGTGAATATACTGGCGAGTCGTGTTATAACTTGCTTTAACCGACGTATTATCTGTTAGCCGATAGCGACCCGAAATGCGGTATTCGGGTCCTTGATAGCTACGAATATTTTTGCCTTTTCCGTATTCGGTAGTGCCATCTAGGTAGATTTTTTCAATGGGAAACCCTGCCGTATAATTATTGATTGTCTTAGGGCCCAAAAACGAATAGGTAGAAAAACGCAGACCCGCACTCAACGAAAGTCGCGAGTTAACGTCATAACGATCTTCAATGTAAATGGCACTTTCTACCCCTTGTTCTTGTTCTAAAACATCAGGAAGAATGAGTGATTTTTCTCCCGCAGGCGTGATAGTACCAGGCGAAAGTTTGTACAAAATGCTACTTACCCCAAAATCAAGCGTGTGTTTTGGGTGGAGAAAATACGTAAAGTCAAGCTTGGCATTGCTTTGCTGAATGTCGAAGGTAAGGTCAAACGCATTGATAGGAACGCGCGAGGTGCCCACCGAATAATTATACTTGCTAAATGCACCCGTAAAAGTGCCGTACAGCTTGGAGTTGAAGGTATGTTTCCATTTAAACGACCCTACTTGATTTCGGTAAGCGTAGGCGGTATCACCAAAGAGTTTAAATTTATCATTGCTGAAATAGCCCGAAAGCGTCAAGCTGTTTTTTTGGTTGACTTCGTGGCTCAATTGGAGGTTTACGTCATAAAAATTGGCGGTACTTTTGTTGAAAGCATTGTTATCCAAACGTCTAAAAAGCCAATTAGAATAAGTCGAACGACCACCCACCAAAAACGACGTTTTGTCTTTGATAATAGGCCCTTCGACGGACAAGCGCCCCGTCAAAAGCCCAATTCCCCCTGAACCGACAAACTTTTTCTTGTTGCCATCTCGGCCATTGATTTCGAGTACCGACGACAAACGCCCACCATATCGCGCAGGAATCGTGCTTTTGTAAAGCTCAATTTCTTTGATGGCATCGGGGTTAAAAGCGGAGAAAAATCCAAATAAGTGCGACGGGTTATAAATCACTGCATCGTTGAGCAAAATCAAGTTTTGGTCGGTAGATCCTCCCCGTACGTTGAGCCCAACGCTACTTTCACTGGCCGACTTCACCCCTGGAAGCGTCAATACAGCCCGAAGCAAATCCGTTTCGCCAAACGCCGTAGGGACTTGTTTCATGGTTTTGATGCTCAGTTTCATTTGCCCCATTTGTGTCCCTGCAATGTTGACATCTTTTCCTGCTACGACCGATACTTCCTTCAAAGCTGTTACGCTCTCTTGGGTTTGAATGTCCAGTTTTCCATCTCCATAAAGTACAATACGGCGGTAGGTGTCACGCATCCCAACGCTCTTGATTTTGAGGGTATGTTTGCCATTCGGAATCTTGAGCGCAAAGAAGCCAAGGGCATCGGTCGTAACTCCAATCGACGGCGACTCAATATAGACGGCTGCACCGATGACGGGCTCTCCCGTGACGGCGTTTCGTACATAACCCGAAATAGCCGACTTGCCTTCCATAATACGCTGACGTTGAGGACCAATGTTATACGTCTTACTTTCCGCAGTCGATAGCAGTTTGTCCGACTCGTCGGTGGTAGGAGCCACGTATTGATTCTGATCAGCAGGAGTGTCGTCACCTTCAAAGAGGTTGGAAGGAAGCGCCGTGATGATGGCTTGATCGGAGGTAACAAAAACACGTTGCTGCTCGTCCATAGAAAACTTAAAATCGGTGCCATTGAACACCTGCAACAACGCACTCGTCAGCGACTGATTTTGAGCTTTAATGGTAATTTTTAGGCTATCAATTAGCCCTTTTTCGTAGTAAAAAAAGCAGCCTGTTTGGCTTTCCGCCTCTTTCACAAACTGCTCAAAAGTACCTTCGGTGAGCGTAATACTGATTCGTTTTTCGGTTTTGTTTTGCGCCCATGTCGCACTACCAAAGACACTAAGCAAGAAGAAAATAAGTAGCTGTTTTTTCATGGGTGGACAAGTTGGTCATAGTGTTTAGCAATTGTAATGAGGGCTTCTTCGCGGTTTTTGCGGAACTTAATACGCTTTTCGCGGAGGTGTTTTTTGAGTTCTTTTTTATGTTCTCCAAACAAGGCCAGTGCCGATTTTTTTGACGTAATAAGATGGTATTCGCCTTCTTTTTGAATGTAAAAAAAGGTTTTGGGCAAAAAATAGACATTCACTCTGTTGCTCTCAATTTGCTCTTGCCGTTGCTTCGTCCAGCGAGCCAACACCTTGGTTTTGCCATCGTACAAAAAGTCATAAAAACCCGTTGGTACGGTCGTCCCAAGCGCTTTATTCTGCTCGATTCGCACAAAGTGGTGATCAATATATGAAAACCGACTGACCCGTTCGCTCTGTAGCTGAATCAAGCCTGAGCGCCCTTGGTAATAAATAACCACCAAATCTTTGACGATGTCATACATGATTGGGATATTTTCAAAATGCTGCCCATCGTAGTCAAAGCTTCCTGGCCGCCAATCTTCTACCTGAAAAAACTGGTGATCTTTTGAACGACTATCGTAAATATGGTACCGCTGACCATTGTAGAGGTGCTGCGAAAGCTCCGTTGCATTTTGATAAAGAGTCTCTGTAATAGGCTTTTGCGGAGAAGTATCGGCGACTTTGGCAGTTTGCCCCAGTACTGTAAGCGCTAATTGAGAAACCAAGAAAAACGAAAGGAAAAGTTTGCTCATGTAGTGTGAATAAAAGAAGTGCACAATAATACCGAATTTAAAAGACGATTTTATGGGATAATTACTGTAAAGCAAACACCCACAATATCAGCTACTTTTACGCAGCCGCTTGTGTGGGTGTTGCAACTTCTCAATACTTATTTCTTTATGACAACGGAACTACGATTATACGCCGCAAAACACCCCAAACCATTTTTGATGTTGGAAGGAATCAGCGACGGCTCGGCAAAGGGGTTGTCACGGTCAAAATTCTGAATGGCTTGATGGTAATCGTAGTACGTTTTTTCGCAATGAATGAGCGATACTTCCACAAAATGAAGGGTAAAAGGCGAATTAGTGTTTATCGAAGAATAATAATTAAAAAACCGACCCGAACCAGAGGTAATCTGTGCACCATCTACGTCTTGGTCGTCGATAAACTCACGGGAACGATTATTGTCTCGAAAACTTAGGTTGCTAAAATTGGGATTATCGATAAACTTACCTTGACTTGTTTGGGTGCGCTGGGTTAGATAGACATAGCCCGCTACGCGATAGTAGTTTTTTTGTCCTACAAGGTCTTTCCAAACCAACGTATATAAGTAATCTTTTGGAGGAGTAATAGCAGGGTTGGAAGTGCTACGCTCTACCGAATCTTGCAGTACTTGCTGAATAGCCACCGCCCGAGGGACGGTACACGAAGACTCCGCCACTTGGTCGTCTCGTTCCACCTTCAGCGCGTAGGTTTGCCCTTCTAAAATTGGAAATTCACTGGGTTTAATGGTATAGGCATTTAATTCGCTGTTAAACGAAAGTTTCGCGCTCTTTCCTTGGGTCGAAAGGGTGACACTGGCATTGGCCAAAGGAATCGGAAGCCCGTTACCAGTAAGATAAGGGTCGTTTCCGACAACTTGGGTACTGTAATAAACTTTTATGGCAATCAGTGTATCTTGGGGTGACAAGTACCCGTGTACCACCAATTTTCTGTCAGTACGCGGCAAACGGTCGGGGTCCACGTCATTCACAAGGGTTTCGCACGAATAGAAACCAAGCGCAAAAAGGATGAGTCCGAAAATATGTATATGTTTCATGTTTTTTGTTGTTACGAGGTCAGACGATAGTCAGACCTCAAATGATATACAACCTGATTTTTGTCGTCTCGAATTTTTACGGTCTGACTGTCGTCTGACCTGAGTTTAGTTATTAAGAGCTCAGACGATAGTCAGACCTCAAATGATATACAACCTGATTTTTGTCGTCTCGAATTTTTACGGTCTGACTGTCGTCT
>NZ_JBYFCH010000002.1:550186-579596 GCF_057652295.1 Runella sp. R5_40
GACCTGAGTTTAGTTATTACGAGGTCAGACGATAGTCAGACCTCAAATGATATACAACCTGATTTTTGTCGTCTGGAATTTTTACGGTCTGACTGTCGTCTGACCTAGGTTTAAAATTTAAAGTTATAACTCAACGTCGGCACAATCGGGAAAATCGAAATGCGTTGGAGGGCGGTTTGGGTACCTACAGGACGCCCGTTGGCATCAAAGACAGGCCGCGACGTGAGGTTGTAAAAAAACGGATTTCGTCGATTATACAGGTTATATATGCTCAACTCCCAAGTACGTTCGTGGTATTTTTTCTTCTTATGAAACTGCAAACTCAAATCAAAACGATGGTAAGGCTCAGCTCGGAAACTATTCTTAGGACCATAGTCATTGACGGTGCGCCCGTAGCTAAAAGGCGGATTGGAGATAACGGGAGCGAAGGTACCACTACCCGTTTGTGTGTATTGAACTTGAGGGGTGGTGTTATGGTGGTAGGCCGTATAATTGCTCTGCGGCAACGTAAGGGCATTGCCTGTACCATAGACCCACGTTCCTGAAAGCGTAATGCGAGGACTGATTTCGTAAATCCCTACGACCGATAAATCATGGCGGCGGTCGTAACGTGGGAAGAATTTTTGCCCAAAATTAAGTTCTGCAAATTGCCATTGGGTCCACGACAAAGTATAACCAATCCAGCCCGAAAACTTTCCTGTTTTTTTCTGTAACAACACTTCAGCTCCGTACGACCAGCCGCGTCCGCTAGTGATATTTTCGTCCCAGCGCACTTTGTCAGCACTCGACGGGTCGTCAATCAGCAAAAAGCTAGAGCCTTCCTTGTAATTGACAATGTTGTTCATGTTTTTGTAGTATCCTTCTATGGTGAGCGCGAGCCCTTGCTTTTCAAAATCTTTGGCAAAACCTGCGGCAACTTGGCTCGACTGCTGCGGGGCAATTTTATCCGTCGAAGGCACCCACAAATCAGTAGGAAGGCCGATGCCTGTGTTTGACAATAAATGGATATATTGATTCATGCGCGCATACGATGCCTTAAACGATAGATCGGGACGCAGCATAAAAGCCGTTGAAATGCGTGGTTCAGGGCGGAGGTAGTTTTGGTTTTCGGCCTTAAAATAACTCAACCGCAAGCCCGCATTCATCTTAAACCACGGGGTAGGCTTCCACGTATCTTCGACATACACGCCCGATTCTACGTTGTCGATGGCCTCTATTTCTTTTGAAAAACGGTCGATGTCTGAATCTTTTACCACCACCGCACTAGGAGTAAAACGGTGCAAGGTGGTCGAGGCTCCAAATCGAAGGGCATGTTGCGGATTTGGGAAATAATCAACATCGTATTTTAACCCCCAATCTCTTACCCCCGACGTATAACGAAGTTCGTACTGGTTGGTCGTAGTAGCGTTGGTTTGGCTGTCTTTGGCATAAATTTGAAACTGATAATTGCTAAAAATCAACGAGGCGTTGGAGAATAGTTTTTCGTTGAAAAGGTGATTCCAACGTAGCGTTCCCGTGGCATTTCCCCAGTTGAGCCCACCTTCGCTGGTCGAAGAAGTACCTTTATCGCGGAAGAAAAAACGATCCTTCCCAAAATACCCGCTGGCGTAGAGTTTATTCTTTTGTCCAAAATCATAATTCAACTTGGCATTGAGGTCATAGAAATAATAACCTCCTGTGCTAGTGCCATTGCTTTGAGCAGCAATGAGCGGTCGGGCTAATAAATCAAGGTAGGTGCGCCGTCCAGAGATTAAAAAAGAAGATTTGGCAGGGCTTGATTTTCGAAATTTGAGGGGACCTTCGAGCGTCAGGCGACTGGCAATGAGCCCACCTCCGCCTTCGCCGTGGAGTTTTTCTTTGTTGCCCTCTTTCATGTTCAGTTCCAATACTGACGAAAGTCGCCCGCCAAAACGTGCAGGAAATCCGCCTTTGGTCAGTTCGACACTTTTGAGGGCATCGCCGTTAAAGACCGAAAAGAACCCAAATAAGTGGCTGACGTTGTAAACGGGCGCATCGTCCAGAATAATCAAGTTTTGGTCAGGTCCACCGCCGCGCACGTAAATGCCCGTTTGTCCCTCCGACCCTTTTTGAACCCCTGGCATGAGTTGAATAACCCGCAACACGTCTTTTTCGCCCAGAAAAGCCGGGATTTTTTTGATTTGCTGGACAGGAATGTCGATGCGGCTCATTTGGGGTGTTTGGCTTACTTTGTCTGCTTCGCGTTTGCCCGAAACCACCACTTCGTTGAGCTGCCTTCCGAGGGCTTCGAGCGAAATGTTGAGTTCAAGGTTTTTTTGCAGCTTAACAGTACGGATTTCGGTGCCGTAGCCCACAAATGAAAATGCCAAAGTAACAGAATCGGCTGCAGGTAGCGTAAGCGAGTAAAAACCGTAGGTGTTGGAGGTCGTTCCTGTGATCGTTCCAGGCAGATAGACATTAACGCCGATGAGTTGTTCTTGACTGCCACTTTCGCGGACGTAGCCGCTGATGGTGTAACGTTGTTGCGCATACGTAGATAGAGAGAGCAGGCAAGCCCATAAAAATAAACGCATAAGGTGATGGCTGTTTAGTGAATGAGTGCTAAGTTTGACTTCAATTTATTTAACGAGCTTTTTTGTTATATAGTATGACTACTCTTCTAATTACCAATGCACGTCTCGTCAACGAGGGTAAAATCACCACACAAGATGTCTTTATCAAAGACGGTTTTATCGAACAAATCGGGGCAAATCTGAGCCATTTGTCTGCCTCGCAACTGATTGATGCCCAAGGAAAGTACTTGCTTCCAGGGGTTATCGACGACCAAGTGCATTTCAGAGAGCCTGGCCTTACGCACAAGGCATCGATTTATACCGAGGCCAAAGCAGCGGTAGCAGGCGGAACAACTTCTTTTATGGAAATGCCTAACACCGTTCCTAATGCACTGACACAAGGGCTGTTAGAAGACAAATACCAAATTGCGTCAAACACGTCGTTGGCCAACTATTCGTTTTTTATGGGGGCTTCCAACGACAACTACGACGAAGTAATGAAGACCATTTGTCCCGATGTGTGTGGGATAAAAATTTTCATGGGCTCGTCCACGGGCAACATGCTCGTAGATGCGCCCGGAGTACTCGAAAAGCTATTTGCCAATGCCCCTTGCTTGATTGCGACCCACTGCGAAGATGAGCCTACGGTAAAACAACGTACGGCGATGTTTAGAGAACAGTACGGCAACGACGTTCCGTACGACATTCACGCACTGGTACGCAACGAAGAAGCCTGCTACAAATCATCGTCGATGGCGGTAGAATTGGCCAAAAAACACGGAACGCGCCTCCATATACTTCACATTTCGACGGGCGACGAAACGAGCTTGTTTGAGGTAGGTGCCTACGGTGACTCGACCGTAGCGATGTCCGAAAAACGCAAAAAACGGATTACGTCGGAGGCTTGTGTGCACCATCTTTGGTTCGACTCGGAGGATTACCGCCGTTTGGGAACGCAGATAAAATGTAACCCCGCGATTAAGGCAGCGCATCACAAAGCTCAGATTTTACAAGCAGTCCTCGACAACCGCATCGACGTCATCGCCACTGACCATGCGCCGCATACCTGGGACGAAAAATCGAAAGGCTACTGGGAGGCACCGTCGGGCTTGCCGTTGGTACAACATTCGCTCAACATGATGTTGGAGTTTGTCCAGCAGGGTAAAATTTCAATCGAGCGCGTAGTTGAGAAAATGAGCCATGCCGTTGCTGACGTGTTTGCCATAGACCGCCGTGGGTACATCCGCGAAGGGTATTGGGCCGATTTGGTGTTGGTGGACTTGAACGACAGCACGACAGTTTCTAAAGAAAATATTCTTTTCAAGTGCGGTTGGTCGCCTTTGGAAGGGACAACGCTTCACTCCCGCGTAACGCACACACTCGTATCGGGGCATTTGGTGTATGCCAATGGCGTTTTTGACGAATCAGCAAAGGGTAAGCGCTTGCGGTTTGAGCGGTAGTTTTTTGCAACTACATCAAACATATTGCAACCATATAAGACATATAAGGGCATATAAGTTGACCATTTTAGACCATCTTATAATCTCTTATATGACTTAGATGGTTTTTATAATTATAGTACGCTACTGATTATTCAGCAGTTATCAACCTCCCACAATGCGATTATTCCATTTCATTCTTGGCTATTTCTCGTTGTTTACCTCTGCCTACGCCCAACAGACTCTAGTAGGCTTATATGAAGGTACATTCATGGAACAGCCATGTGTGTTGTCACTCAACGTTTTTAAGGAGAAAGTCACAGGTACGTTTTACACCAGTTATTACAGCAATCATGGTTTAGAGGGGACGTTAATAAACGGGGAGTTAAAAGCACGTTTACACCATAAAACGCTAGGCACCTCCCCTCTGACAGGAACACTGAAGAGCGATAAATTGGACGCAACTATCGTTTTTTTAAACAACACACCCCCTTTTCAAGAAACAACTGTCTCGCTCAGGTTAGAACGTAAAAACAACGATACTACCTTCCATTTAGAGGCGTATTTTGAAAAACCCAAGCTAGATACCGATTTGGTGGGAACATGGAAGGTTATTTCTGAAACTGATTATAAAAATGAACTGCCGCGTAGCCACACTAAAAAACACTTCTTTAAAGAGGGAGAGATGCGAATAGAAGGTATGAATCTAGGTTCAGAAAAGGATTCTTTTCCCCTCGAACTTAGGTGGTACATCGTAAATGAGTGTCTCTATTCTGCCATTTTTATATCGGGAGCATTTGTCCTTGAATCAAAAGAAGGACGGTACAACATCAACAACGATATATTGACGGTGCTGGGGGAAAGAAGAACCATGTACCTAAGAGAACCCTAATCTATTCGCCTTAACAATTCCCTTTTTCGTTTCACCCAGCATTTTACCCGATTCATCGGGCAGAAGAGCCAGTTTGTCAATTTTTTTTGGTGTGATGCAACCTTTCGTACCACCTTTGCATCATATAATCGACGCCGCTAAGGGCAACGGTTATTGGATGAAAGGAATTATTTCAGTACAAAAAAAATAGCTTACCATTCGTCCTTAAAATTTGCCGCTTAACACGAATCAAACAAAAAACAAGGTACTTTGTATTGCATAATACCAGACAAAACATATATCTTTGTTTCAACATTCAGCCAGAAGACAAATCAACCATTAAAATCACCATCAAAACTCATACAGTCATGAAAGCCATTACCTTCGCCGCCGTTCTGTGTTTGTTAAGTTCTTCAGCCTTTTCAATTGGCCGCCCACACAATGTTTTTGCTACCCGCAAAGCCATGCAAGAGGCAAGCCAAGTAAAGAAGGACGTGGTACCACAGCGTTCGCTTTTGAAAGAAGTGACGCAGCAAGCGCAGAACGGTGCCGAAGGCACTCGTCAAGCAGTTTCGACGGTTACTAAAATCGTTCGTTTCTTAACGACTCTTGCCGATTAATCATTTGTATCCAATTTTTTAATGTAGTTAGGGTTTAGGATAGCGGATAGACGCTGCTCTTTGTGGGTGGCGTCTATCTTTTTGCTATAAAAAACACTTCACTTCCTGCCCGTGGTGGAATAGAAGCAGGAGCTAAATCGAAGGTAACCTTAAAAGCAGCCTTATCGAAAAGGGCTTGATACTCTGCCACATTTCCGCCAAAAGGTGGCCCGCCTTCAAAGGCGCGGTTGAACAAAAGTCCCGCAAGTAGTCCATCTTCCGACAACAATTCCACCATTTTTTGGACATACTTACTTCGCAATGAAGGAGAAATGGCGCAGAAAAAGGTTTGCTCCACAATGAGGTCATACACACCCGAATGTTCAAAAAAATCGGCACAAACGACTTGTAGCCCTTTTTTCTGGTAGTCATCTACCAAACGTTGGCATACCACTTCCGAAATATCCACCACCGTTACGTTGTCAAATCCTTGTTCGAGCAAGTACGCTGCCTCGTAGCTATTTCCACCCCCAGGAATAAGAATACGGAGGTGTTTGTCGGTAAGGGTATCAAAAAACTGTTTCAAAGGTGGTGACACGTAGCCAATGTCCCAGCCCGTTTGGTGCTGCAAATAGCGTTCGTCCCAGTAATTTTTGTCCAAAAAATCGCCCATCGTATTTTCAATCGGTCTTATCTCTCATAACTAATGTCTCATCGTTCTAAAACTCACTCATACACCTTCTCGCCTTTGTTGAGCCAAATTCCCCACGTCCGAGAATAGGCGTGTACTTTTTGGGTAGGTTTTCCTTGGTTATCCACGACGGTATTGCCCTGGTTGACCCACTCAAAAATGCTCCCGTACAAGTTACGAACGTTCTGAAAACCTGCGGCTTTGAGTTTTTCGCCTACCCGCTCACTACGAACACCCACCGTACAATAGACCACAATCGGCGTGTTTTTTGGCAAATCAGCGACGGATTTTGGGTTAAATTCATCGTAGCCCACCCAACGCGCTTCAGGAAGGTGGCTTACGTCGTATTCGTTTTTGGCGCGGGTATCAAGCAACACAACGTTTTTGAGTTCCTTTTTTAAATCGGTACAACTCACCGTAGGCACCGTATGTTTATACATGCCTTCGAGCATTACTTTATAGGCACGGCTATTGGTTTGTGCGTTGGGTTTCAACCACGAAAACATGAGCAAAAAGAAGGCAAAAGCACGCATCAAATATCAACGGCTAAGTGAAGATTCAGAATATTTTGTTCGTCAAACTCAATGATGGTAGCCCGACGAGCATGAATGAAGGTATAACCTGTTTCGAGGCTAACTCGTTCGCTCAAGCTCCACAAAAAGCTTCCTCCCAACCAAAACTGATGAAAACGTAAAGGTTTCTGATTGGGAAGCGATGGCGGGTCGTGGAAAAGAATTTCAGTCACGCCATTCAGGCTCACAAAAGGGGTCAGTTCGTACCGAGCAGTGGCGCGGGCTCGTACCCTGCCTACTGGGCGGTAGTCGTTGGCTTTGAAAAAGCGGATTTCCTGCATGAATCGCTCCCTGAACGTAAACTTAGAACCTTCTTTTTCTTGGTTAAATTCAATTCCACCAGCATACCTAATTTCTTGCCCAGTAGGTGCATTGAAGTCTTCGGTTTTGCCCAACAATTGATTGGTTTTCATGTAACTGATTTGGGCAAGGTGTATCCAGAAGGTATTAGGCGTATTGCGGTACGTGACCAGTGCTTGTCCGCCCACCATAAGCGGGTTCGCAAGCGGATTGTGAGGACTAACGGAGTAATTGTTTTGTCGCCGCCAAAGAAGCGTCCCCGAGAATTTCCAGTTGGGAGTAGGTTCTTTGGCTAACTGAATCCGCGACCACAAGGTAAAGTGTGGGTAATGAGCCTCTTGCGAAAGCCCATCGAGAGAGAGGCTAATGCCAACTAAAAGCAGTAGAAAAGAGCGCAAGGAAATAAAAGTGAGTTTGAGTCGTAGGGAAATGTGTCGCTCTGATAAGCAACAAGCGACACATCTCTAATTATAATTTCAGGAAATTTTCAAAAATCCGTTGCCCTACATTTCCGCTGATTTCGGAGTGAAACTGAGCGGCGAAGAAATTGTCTTTTTGCAACATAGCCGAATACTCCAAAATGTAATTGGTTTTGGCGGCCGTTTGGTCACAAAGCGGGGCATAGTACCCGTGGTTGTAATACACGTAGTCGTGTTCGTTGAGTCCTGCACAAAGTGGGTTATTCAACTCATAAATATCGTTCCAGCCCGTTTGGGGCACTTTAAAACCCGATACGCGCGGAAAACGCAGCACGTCCACGTCAAAAATCCCCATGCAAGTGGTGTCGTTTTCTTCCGAATAGCGACACATGAGTTGCATCCCCACGCAAGTACCCAAAACGGGTTGGCGCAGGGTCGGGATGAGCTGATCGAGTTGGTGTTCTCTCAAATAGGCCATGGCCGTACTGGCTTCACCTACACCTGGAAAAATCACTTTATCAGCCGCCAAAATGGTTTCGGGGTCGTCGGTCCACTCGTAAGCGGCCCCGATACGGTCGAGGGCATACATCACCGACTGCACATTGCCCGCGTTATATTTGATAATGACAGTTTTCATGGTTAACCTCACCCCTAGCCCCTGGGAGTTAGAGGGCTTACTTTATGCGTATAACTTTTTATTTATTGTAAACTCAGCATTTTGATGGCTGTAATGGCTGCTTCGTCGCCTTTGTTGCCGTGGATACCTCCCGCGCGGTCGAGGGCTTGTTGGAGGGTATTGGGTGTAAGGACGCCAAAAATAACGGGCTTGTTGTACTTCAAGGCCACGTCGGTGAGGCCATGCGCTACGGCGTGGTTGATGTAGTCGTTGTGCTTGGTTTCTCCCTGAATCACGCAGCCAATGGCAATCACGGCGTCCACGTCGGCTTTTTGGGCATATACTTGTGAGCCAAAACTAAGCTCAAAACTTCCAGGAACGTTGGCACGAAGGATATTTTGCGTTTGCGCTCCGTGGTCAACAAGCGTTTTGTAAGCTCCTTGAAACAAAGCTTCGGTTACGTCCGAATTCCACTCGGCTACTACAATCACAAATTTTTTGTGGGTGATGTCAGGCAGACCGTCGGTGGTAAAAACGCTCAAATTTTTATCAGCAGATGACATGGGTGAGTTGGTCGTTTACGATGTTTGGGGGAAAGAAAAACCGATCCCTCCGCAAAATTAGGGTATTAGCGTCAACATTCCATTTTTTATCAGGCCCGCCTCCAAGATTTGTATAGTTTAGCATCATCTTTGCTCAGAGCTAAAAGGTGAATAACGATAAACGATGAGCAACCTTTTCAGCAAAGTTTTATTAGTAGTCGGTGTATGGATGATGGCATTGGAAATAGGCCAAAGCCAAAATCGTTACTTGGTTTATTTCAAAGACAAATCAGGAACGTCGTATTCCACGGCCAATCCACAGCACTACTTATCGGCGCGGGCCATTGCTCGCCGTCAGCGGCAACACATTGCCGTTTCCGAACGCGATTTTCCTCCGAATGCTTCGTACATTCAATCCATCAAAAATTTAGGAGCAACAGTATTGTACAAAACGCGTTGGCTCAATGGGGTACTTGTTGAAACCAACAGCACCACACTTTCGCAAATTTTGGCATTGCCTTTTGTCAAAGGCATAGAAGGCAACGGCGACATTCGCAACGCGCGGGTATCAGCCGAAAATCGTTCTAACAATAAAACGGACAAATGGGGGACGACCACGACCGAAGGATACGGTTTTTCGGAAAATCAAGTAAAAATGCTGTGTGCCGATAGTATGCACTCGGCGGGGTATCGGGGCGAAGGAATGCTCATTGGCGTGCTCGATGGCGGGTTTCAGAATGCCAACCTACACCCAAGTTTGCAACCGTTGTTTAGCGAAAATCGGGTGCTTTCGACCTTTGATTTTGTGGATAACGAAACCGATGTCTATGACGACCACAGCCACGGCACCAACGTGCTTTCGTGCATGGCAAGCTACATGCCCGATACGCTCATTGGAACGGCCTACAAAGCATCGTACGTACTTCTCCGCACCGAAGACGATGCCACCGAAACTAAGATAGAAGAAGCCTATTGGGTGTTTGGCGCAGAGTACGCCGACAGCCTTGGGGTGGACGTCATCAATTCTTCGTTGGGCTACAGTGAGTTTGACAACCCTGCCCAAAATTACACCTATTCCCAAATGAACGGCGACGTGGCGCTCTCTACCCGTGGTGCTGATTTGGCCGCGCAAGCGGGCATTTTGGTGGTTGTTTCGGCAGGAAACTCGGGCAATTCGCCTTGGCAATACATCACTGCTCCCGCCGACGGCGATTCAGTGCTGGCAGTAGGCGCGGTCAATCCTGCGGGGATTCGGACGAGTTTTAGCTCCATTGGGCCCTCCGCCGATGGGCGAGTCAAGCCCGATGTAGCCGCGCAGGGGAGTTTTGTGGTCGTGGCTACGCCCAGTGGTAGTTATGCGTACAGCCAAGGAACGTCGTTTGCGGCACCTTTATTGGCAGGGATGGCCGCGGGTTTTTGGCAAGCGCATCCCAACCTGACCAACGTTCAGGTAATGAACTACCTCAAACAATCGGGTACGCAAGCCCAGTCACCCGACTATTTGTTGGGATATGGTATTCCTAATTTCAAAAAAGCCGACGCGCTTGCAAGCGAATGCACTACTCAAAAATGTGTACCTGTTACGGCTAGGATTGTTAAATAGGGCACTCCTCCTCACTTCCGATGACCTGCTTCGTAGTGGGCTTTGAGGAGGTCTTCGCCCCAATCGTTGGTTAAATCGCGAACCACAGTATGAACGTGGTTGGCGTTGTTTTGGGTGTTGTCGTATTCTATCAAAAACGTAGGCCCGTGAATGCGGTAATAATGCCCTCGCCCTGTCCCTCTGACGGGCTCTTGGTCGCCCATCCAACAAAAGGCAATGGACGTTAAATCAGCTTGGTTGAGTTTCTTGAGGGCTTGGTTTTTGAGCGTGACGTGGTAACGTTGAAAATATACTTGAAGTAACTTCTTAAAAAGGTCCTGCTGGGCGGCGGTCATGTCACCCCAAACTAACCCTTCGCGTTTTTCGAGCATGACGCGCCTTGTGTTGGTCGAGACAATATCGCTCGGTGCTTTGTCGGACAACACCACTTTGGCACGTTGTGCGGGGGTCAACGAATGTAAAAGGGCAAACGCAGCGTCGGCTTCTTCTTTCAGTACTTGTTTTCCTTCTTGGATAAAACCAGGCAATACAAGGGCAGGGTTGCTCCCAAAAAAGCTGGGTAAAAACTCAATGGCCTCCCCCACGAGGGTAACATGCAGCGAGATATGGTGTCCTTCTACACTCCACCCCCAAGGCTGTTTGGTTGAGGGCGTACCAAATACCAAAAAGGCGTAATTTTCAGGATCGCGGTAGGTGTCGTTTTCGGGGCGTTTTTCTACTTGACGCAGTACGTATTCCAATGCGATGATGTCGTTTACTTTTGCTTTTCCCACATCGCTCAAAGCCACTTCCAGCAATTGCATGGCGGCTTTTCGCTGGACTTCGTTCATCTTTTTGAGGGGAAGCCCCTTACGCGAGCGCGGGGTATAGTTCCAGTCGTAACGCCAGTCCGAATCAAACGCCAGATTCGCTTCGTTCTTCTGCTCGTCCGACAAACTGTTAAGAAACGCCTCAGCGGAGGTACGCATCTGCTGGCCAAGCGACGGCTGACCGAAAACATAGGAATGAATCCCGCCAACGAGTAAAAAGAGAAAAACAAAAACAGATTTCATGGTTTTTTTTAGACTGAAAATCAATTTGTTAAAGCTTTCTACTCTATTTCAATCTATCATCGGCCTTGCAAGCGAAAATGGCATAAAAAAACCAGAAGCATTTGCCTCTGGCTTTTCTTATAATCTGACACCAATATGAATTTATTTCAACGGAATGGCTAGACTGTTTCTAGGTACCCATTCGTGAGTGTTTTTATCGTACTTGAGGGTGGAGTCGGGCCACTCAACGTACATTTTCATGGTCAAGTATTTGTCGATATTTCCTTCTTTTGTCATTGCTTTGAACAAAAATCCGCCTCGTTCAAGTACCACTTTTTCCTCCTTAAAATGAGGTGTACACCAAAGCTCTTCGTACTCGGTAGGCATCAATTTTTTTCCTAATTTAAACTTCCCTCCTACCCCTCGCCGAAACATCCCACTGCCTACGGGGCGAGTGATAAAGAAATAATGCGTGGAGTCAGGCGCAACGAAATAATTGACCAACTTATACTGCGGCAACCGGCCGACGTACTCCTGACGAAACTTGGCATCGAAGCGGGTGGTATTGGTCGCTCCACGGGCGTATTGACTCGTGTAAGTAATGATATTGGCCAATAACGTATCTTGTTCGGCTTGCGAAAAATACGTCTTTGCTTGGTACGGGTCTTTTTTACAACCCCAAAAAAACGGGGCGCTTAAAGCAACAAAAAAGAGAAAGAACGCGGTTGAAAAATGTGTTTTCATAGTTTCGGAGAGTCTGCTTTTAAAGACTCCCCGAAAGATAATCAGCAATTATTACTGTTTAGAATAGTCAGTTGTGTTTGGGCTAAAATTTGACCACTTCGCAGTCCAATCTTCTGAGCCAAATGCCCCAATGAAGCTAGCTGCCGTAAAGAATGAACCTGATGGCACAGTACCACCCGTAGCAAGTGTACCACCGTTGCTCAAAGTAAACGTTGGCGTTACGGCTTGGAATACTGATTGGCTAAGACCAAGACCTGCATAAGTAGCAAGAATTTTGTTGCCAGACTGAGCAGCAAACCACTCAGATGGTTTTGATGAACCAATGGTAATAGCTGCCACAGGAGATGCTGTGTTTACATCACGTACTGCAAAACCGTTTGGAGCTACTGTTGTTCCTTCTCCGAAACCACCTGTTCCCCAACCTGCAACACCTGCTACAATGACGCGGTTAAGTATTAACTCACCTGCATTCGCATTAGCTTGCGTATTTGTTCCATCAATATAAATACCGTTAGGATAACCTGTCACTACCGTGTTGTATATTTTAAGCTTGTTGTTACGACGCAAGTGCATACCATTTTGGAACTGAGGACTGATAGACGTCGCATTGGTTTCTTTTGGCCCAATCAATGATGCGTTTGAGATAGTCGCAGAAGTAAACGGAGTGGCAGCAGTTCCTTGACCGTCGTTATCCACTTCAAAACCATTTGAACCAGATTGGTCAGCCAAAGTTGCACCACGCATACCAATGATAAATTGAAGGTTACCACGGTATCCGAAGTCCATATCGAAATCATCATCAAGACCACGGTAAGCGACCAAATATTTTCCGTTCACAGTTCCACCAAACCACTCAAATGAATCGTCCAAACCGTAAGAAGCCTGTAAATACTCCATAGTAGTTCCGTTACCTACCGAACCAAAAGTGAAAGAGTTTACTTCTTGGTTAGGGTTGATAGGTACCCCAGCGTATTCTACCCGAACGTACTTCAAAGAACCTGAATTATCAGCGTCGTTTGAACCACCATGCCAGCCTTTGTAGCTACCTTCCAATTGAATACCTTTATCGCCCGTTGATTGGTTGTTTACGGCTCTTCCGCAAATTACCAAACCACCCCAGTCACCCGACTCGCGCTGACCTGCGGCACGCTCAGAGGTGAAAACGATTGGAGCATCAGCAGTACCGTTAGCAATAATTTTGCTTCCGCGTTGGATAATCAACGTTGCTTTTGAAGCACGGTCTCCAATGATGGTTGTTCCCGCCTCAATCGTCAATGTACCAGTGGCAGCTGTTGAAGAGAATGTTTCTGTTGTATCAGCACCTACCCGTACAAAACCGATAAGTTTATAAACCTTATCTTTTGTCCAAGATACATTACCCGTAAGTACTCCTCTTACTTCTACTACTGTTTTGGCAGGCACCGCCGAAACAGTTACTACCTGAGTGGCTACTGTAGAAGTTTGGTTTTTAGTATCTGTCGCTTGGAATGTAAATACAACACTTGCGCCTACTGGCAAATTTTCTATTGTATAATCTTTGGTATAGCTCTCAGCTGTTTGTCCTGCTGTATATACCTTGCTATCAAATGCTTGACCGTTTTTCAACACTGTTAGGGTCTGAAGACCTTCAGGGGCGTTGATGGTAGCAGTGATTTTGGCAACCGAACCTGCTACTCCAGTGAGAACGCTACCAGGAGTAATTACTGGTGCTGGGCCGATCTCTTCTTCTTTTTTACAAGCATTGAAAATCAATGCCATTGACAGCACTCCAAGTGTGAGGACTGTGTGAGCTAGACGACGAAAGTTCATCGGTTTGTTTGTTTTGTGTTACTAACTAATTGATTTATGAATTACAAAAGGCGGTATGAAAAGCCGAGGCTTACCAACTGGCCGGTGCGGTATTTTTGAACGAAGAAGTCTTTGCTAGACTCAAATTTGTTGTCTTTGTTAGAATCTTGCATGATGCGCCAAGGCTGATTCAACAAATCTTGCACGCCTCCTTTGAGTGTCCAACGCTGACCAAGTCCTTTTGAGAAAGTGAGGTCAACAATGTTACGAGGCATCTCGTACAAGTCTGGATACGCTTCAAAACCAACCGCTATGATACGACGGCCAATCACGTTGTAGAGCAAGTTGATTTGGAGGTCTTTCTTGGTATCGCTGTAGTTGATACCTACGTTGATGATATAAGGCGATTGTCCTTGAAGCGGGCGGTTGTCCGATTGCCCGATACCACGATCGCCAAGGCTAACACGGCTGTGAATCAAGGCAGTATTAAACAATAGGCTTGTTTTTTCAAAAATACGTGAGCCTGGAAGAACATTTCCTAACCCCTTTTTGATTTCGATTTCAATACCCGTGCTGTAGGCACTTGCGGCATTGTTGGTGATAAAAGTTTTTGAACCTAATCCTGTTGAACCCAAATCAACTGTTGATTCAATAGGCGTGTCAAAATACTTGTAGAAGGCAGCCACACTCACTAATTCCGAAGGCGTAGGATAGTGTTCCCAGCGCAAATCCATGTTTTGAATAGTCGCGATTTTAAGGTTTGGATTTCCTTCATATACCACGTTGAAATCAAAATCAAAGAACGAGAATGGCGCCAATTCGCGGAACTCAGGACGGTTTACGGTTACCCCGTATGCCGCTCTTAAAAGGGTCTTTTCTGTGAAGTTGTACGTAAGGTTTGCAGAAGGCAATACGCTCGTGATTTTGTTATCCACCTTTGCCGCTGCTCCTCCCAAATACGCACTGTTCATTTGCTGGCGGTTATTTTCGATTCGGACTCCTACGATGGCATTGAATTTTTTCGTAAATGGAATGTTGACCAAGCCATATCCTGCAATAAGTGTATTGTTAGACGTGTAGGAGTCGTTGGGGTTGGTTTGTTCGTCGATGCGAATACCGCCGTCGTTACGAACATTTTGGAACAAGGTGTTGATATCACTACTTGCTAAAGCAGGATTGAAGTTTCCACCACGTACATAGCCAAGGTTACGGGCTTTGAAAGTACGGTCTTTAATTTCGTAAAATCCACCAAATTTAAGTTCGATTTCTTTTTCACCAGCACTTACCTTTTGGGTAAGGTTGGCAGCGCCTGTGATTCCGCTCTCGTTCATTTTAGAACTAAAACGTCCCAAAAAATAAGCCTGTGCTTGCCCGATTGGAATGTAGATTTCGGTCTTGTTGGTCGCAGCATCCACTACGTCCGAACGATAGCGCTTATAGTCAGGCTGGTCGCGGTAGGAATTGTTGTAACCTGCCACCCAATCAATGACTGTTTTGTCGTTGTTAAATTTGTGCTTACCTGTCAACTGACCTGAGTAAATACCACGATATACTTGGTCAAACGAATGGTTGTTAGGGCGATAGTTTTGTGCAATATCTTGTCCAGAACGAAACACATAACGGCCGTTGCTGATTTGGTTGAACAAGTTCTTAAATTCAATACTGTGGTTGTTGTTGAAACGAAACGCCCAGTTGTGTAATACGCCCACGCGGTTGTTACGAGCGTAAGCTTTATCGTTATACTCAAACAATGTTTCAGTCACATCGTTGGCTCCGATGTTATAATCGTTACGTTGGTTGGTCGTCAAAAGGCGCGTTTCGCTGTAATTAACAGTCGTAATGTTGCCAATTTGAACCTTGCCAAGTTTCATTTTGAAGTTTCCAGTGAGCGAAACACGTTGGTCAGGAGTCGCGGTAGAAGCAACAGGAACCCACTCATTGCGCAACGAACGACCCGCTAACTCAACAAGTGCAGGGTTGTTGCTCACGGCACGAATGTCTTTCGGGAAGTTGCTGGGGAGATCTAAATACCCATTGTTAAAGCTTGTCCAGTAATTAGCCCCTTGCTTCGATTCTTTAAAATCTCCAAAAGTTGTTCCTTGGCGAATACCTAAGCTGTAATCAAGGGTAACGCTATTTTGATCAGGAATGCTTTTGGTATAAATTTTAACAATTCCACCCGCAAATTCGCCAGGAAGGTCAGCCGAAGGTGTCTTATAAATAAGCAGGCGGTCGATTTGACCACTAGGAATAACGTCAAAAGAGAATGCTTTCACGTCGGTTTCCATGGAAGGCGTGAAGGCATTGTGCAGCATCACGTTGTTATAACGAGAGTTAAGACCACGAATGGTGATAAAACGATCACCTACAATCGTAATCCCTGGCACGCGTTTTACTACTTGCGCAGCGTCGCGGTCGAGGGAACGAGTGATTTGTTGTGAAGAAATCCCG
Source organism: Runella sp. R5_40 (assembly GCF_057652295.1). Classification (NCBI taxonomy): domain Bacteria; kingdom Pseudomonadati; phylum Bacteroidota; class Cytophagia; order Cytophagales; family Spirosomataceae; genus Runella; species Runella sp. R5_40. Next base: position 566,384 of record NZ_JBYFCH010000002.1, read on the forward strand.
CTAACGATGTTTTGAGAAGCTTTAATTTCGCTAATAACCGACACTTCGGTATTGGTTTGGCGGGTCGCTACTACTTTTACTTCGGCAAGGGTAGCAGCTGCTTCCAAAAGCGCCGTGTTGATTTCAGTGATTTTTTCGGCTTCTATTTTTACGTTTGGAATATTTTCGGTGCGGTATGAAACATACGTAACTTCTACCGTGTAAGCGCCCGCAGGAACTTTGGCCATTGAGAAAAACCCATTAACGTCGGTAGTTGACCCTAGTTGGGTACCTACGATTCTGACGGTTGCGCCAATAAGCGTTTCTTTTGTTTTGGCATCGGTGATTGTTCCGCGAAGTGTTCCTGTTTGGGCAAAAGTGGCAAAACTCAGCAGAAGCATCGCCAATAAGGCAGTAAATTGTCGTAACATTTTTTGAATGGTCAACATTTGGGAGTTGTAATATTTGATTCAATTTGGTGTCATAAATCCTTTATCAGGATTGCGCTGCAAAGGTAGAAGTGCAATATTAAGTCAATGTTAACCCAGTATTACGGCTAGGTTATATTTGAAAAATAAACGGATAAGTACCTATAATTCACCCTGTTTCAAGAAATGGCTCGTTAGTTAAATTTAGTTTATAAATAATAAACAGTTCAGGTTAAATTGTACCAGAATATCGGTTTTGTACAATTTTTGTGGAGAGGTTTTAGTAACTTTGTCGCTATTTTTAAATCAGTGAAATGAAGATTTTTTGGACGAATTCTATTGCAGGAGTTATCATAAGTGTGGGCGTTGCGATGGGGCTGGTGGGCTCTTATCACAAAGAGGCAGACGGAAAGCCTACGCAATGGGCGCTAAAAGAAGACAATGCTCCCTCTAAAGCGGTTTTTGAAGCAAATCGCTGGGCAGATAGTGTCTTTAGCAAAATGACCCTCGAAGAAAAAATCGGGCAGGTTTTTATGATTGCCACCTACTCAGACCGTAATGAAACCTACTATCGGCACGTGGACAATCTCATCAGAAATCATCATATCGGCGGGCTCATTTTTTTTAAAGGAGGCCCTTCGCGGCAAGCAAAACTCGTAAACCGTTATCAGGCGCTTTCAAAAGTACCCTTGATGGTGGGCATCGACGGCGAATGGGGGCTGGGAATGCGCCTCGACAGCATCGACGATTTCCCCAAACAAATGACCCTCGGCGCCATTCAGGACAATCAATACATTTATAAAATGGGGCGGATGATTGGGCGTCAGTGCCAATTGGCGGGTATCCAAGTCAATTTTGCCCCCGTGGCCGACATCAACTCAAACCCTCGGAACCCTGTGATTGGACTACGCTCGTTTGGAGAAGACCGTGACAATGTAACCGCCAAAGCGGCTGCGTATATGAAAGGGCTTCAACACCAACGGGTGATCGCCACTGCCAAACACTTCCCTGGCCATGGCGATACGGGCACCGACTCCCACTTTACCTTACCTGTGCTTTCACACTCGACCGACCATCTGACCCAAACCGACTTATATCCTTTTCAAAAACTGATTGCCGACAGCCTTACGGGAATTATCACGGGGCATTTATACGTTCCCGTTCTTGACAATCGTCCTCACCTTGCCTCTTCTCTTTCCGAAAAAATAGTAACCGATTTGCTCAAAAAACAAATGGGCTTTCAGGGATTGGTCTTCACTGATGCCATGAACATGAAAGGTGTAGTGCGTGGCCGAACGCCCGTTGAAGCGAACATAAAAGCATTGGTAGCAGGAAATGATGTACTACTATATCCCGAAAGCGTGATTGAGTCGGTGCGGCGTATCAAAGAAAGTGTATCGCGAGGGACGATTCCGATGGACGTCATCGACGAAAAAGTACGAAAAATATTACGGGCAAAGTATTGGACAGGCTTGCACCTTACCAAGCCAATTCCTGTTGTCTCTCTCAACGCATCGCTACAGGCCCCCGAAGTAAAAGCCCTCACGCGTGATTTGTGCGAACAAGCCGTTACTTTGGTACGAAACGATAACCAACTCCTGCCACTTTCATCGCTTGATACGTGTAGTTTTGCCTCGATTGCCATCGGAGGCGGGGGTATCAATCTGTTCCAACAAACTTTAAGCAAATATGCCCCGTTCAAGCATATTGTGTATGCCGACAAACCTACCACCAACCAAGAAATAGAAGGTTTGGTGGCACAAGCGGCCAATGCCAACGTGGTGATGGTTAGTTTGCACGATACCCGACGCAATTTTAATCGTCCTTTTACCATTACTCCTGCCACGATTGAACTCCTCAACCGCTTGCAACAAAAAGCCAAGGTGATTGTGAGCATTTTTGCCACCCCTTACGCCTTGAAGCAACTGCCCGCTACGTCCGCAGTAGTATGTGCTTACGAAAACCTACCCGACCTGGAAGTAGTGGCTGCGGAACAAATTTTTGGGGCGTTGCCATTCAAAGGCAAATTGCCTGTTTCCATTGAAAACACGTATGAGTTAGGAACGGGTATCATCACCAAGCCACTCAACCGCCTACAAATCGGCTATCCCGAACAAGTCGGTATGAGTGCTGAGGTTTTGAACAAAATCGACACCCTCGTCGAGCGCTCGATTCAGGCGCGCATTTTCCCTGGCTGCGAAGTAGTAGTGGCGCGCAAAGGACGCGTGGTGTTTCAGCGGAGCTACGGCACCTTGACTTACGATAACCTCACCGAAAAAGTCACCAACGAAACCCTCTACGACGTGGCGTCGGTGACCAAGGTAGCCGCAACGCTCCAAGCCGTGATGTACCTACACGAAGAAGGTGTTTTGGACTTAAAACAAAAAGCGGCACACTATTTGCCTGAACTCGTAGGAACAAACAAAGCGGCAATTACCATCGAGGACTTACTACTGCACCGTTCGGGTTTGGTGTCATTTTATCCCAAACTTTGGGAGCGTACCAAAACAGGCGGCGGTGGGCTGATGACCGAGTATTACAGCTCAATTCGAGACAGCGTGTATTCGATGCAAATTGCCCCCAAGCTTTTTGCCAAACCCGCCCTACGCGATTCGGTTTGGAAAGGCATCATCCAGTCACCGATGCGCAAAGAAGTCAATGGGAAGCATTCGTTTGTGTATAGTGATTTGGGGATTTTGGTGCTACAAAAAGTAGTAGAACGAATCACCAATCAGCCGTTAGATGAGTTTTTGAGTCAAAATTTCTACGAACCACTCGGAATGATGACGACGACCTATTTGCCTTTGGGGCGTTTTCCAGAAAGTCAGATTGCACCTACTGAAAACGACTTTTCGTACCGAAATCAGTTGCTTCGGGGCACAGTTCATGACCAAATGGCCGCAGTTTATGGCGGAGTTGCGGGCCATGCGGGTTTGTTCAGCACAGCCTACGACTTGGCCATTTTGATGCAGATGAACCTACAAAAAGGGCACTACGGCGACCGTCGGTATTTTCAAGAAGAAACCCTACCCTTGTTTTCAAAAATGTATGACTCGGCCCATCACCGTGGGTTGGGCTGGGACAAAGCTCCCACCAGCAGCGAAAGCAATTTTGTGGCGGCGGCAGCTTCCTCCAATTCGTTTGGGCATTCGGGTTTTACGGGCACCATGGTGTGGGTTGACCCTAAAGAAGAACTGGTGTTTGTGATGTTGTCAAACCGTGTGCATCCCAATGCCGAAAACAACGAAATCAACCGAAAACGAATCCGTCGGAGAGTCCACGAAATCGTTTATCAGGCCATTCTCAAAGACGGAAAATAAATCTCATTCTTTGAAAAGTGATGATGTATCAATAAAGAGGTAATTTTAAGCGTTTTTATCAAAATCAATACATTAACGGATTATGTTCAAAAAACTACTTTTTCTAAGCTGCGCCGCTTTGCTGGTTTGTGGGGTAATTTTTGAGAGTGCAGCTCAAAGTATTAGCTCCGTTATAGTCACCAGTACGTCGGGTGTCATCCCTGCGGGTGGCTATTGCGCTGGACAAGGAGTACGGGTGTCGTTTAGTGCAACAGGCTTTGCAGGAACTCCTACTTTTTCGGTACAGCTATCGGACGCTGCAGGGGTCTTCCCTGCTACTCCCAACGTCATTGGCTCGGGCAACGCTAGCCCCATTTCGGCCAATATCCCCGTGGGTACAAGTGCCGGCTCAGGCTACAAAATACGCGTCACTTCAGGGCTGACTGTTTCGGCAGGTAGTGCGTCATTTACGGTCAACCCCGTTGCCACTGTCAATCCCGTAAGCAATGTAACTGCTTGTAGTGGGGCAGGTGTAAGTGGTATTTCTTTTAGCAGCTCTAGTGCTGGTGCAACGTTCTTTTGGACGAGTTCCACCAACATTGGCTTTGGCACATCGGGTTCAGGAAATATCCCTAACTTTACCGCCGTCAACAATGGAACGTCAAACGTCACTGCCAATGTGACCGTTGTCCCTTCGGTCAATGGCTGCGTAGGACTTGCCTCCAGTTTTGACGTGACCATTCGCCCCGTCGCAACGGTCAACGCCGTGGGAAACGTCAATGTTTGTAATGGCACGGCCAATGCAGCGATTAATTTTAGCAGCCCAACGGCTGGTACTACCTTCACCTGGACCAGTTCGGCAAACGTAGGATTTGGAAACTCAGGTTCGGGTTCTATCCCTGCTTTCACGGCTACCAACCCAGGCACTTCTTCGGTGACTTCGACCGTCACCGTCACGCCCAATCTCAACGGATGCCCAGGCCCAGCGCAGTCATTTAACGTGACCGTCAACCCAACCAATGCCACCGTCAATTCCGTTTCCAATCTTTCTTATTGCGACGATACCTCAGCCCCTTCCATCAACTTTACCAGTTCGTCCGCAGGGGCGACGTTTGAATGGACATCTTCGGCTAACATTGGCTTTGGTACTTCAGGCACGGGGAACATCCCTGCGTTTATTGCCAACAACAATAGCAATGCTGACGTAACCGCAACCATTACAGTTACGCCGCGCGTGGGCGGTTGTGCGGGCAATCCAACGACGTTTTCTGTCACCGTTAAACATAAGCCTACAGCCAACACCCTTTCAAATGTGGTTACTTGCAATGGTACCAGCAACCCTGCCATCGCATTGACAAGCTTCTCGGCGGGTACGACATTTGCATGGACCAGCTCAGTAAACGTCGGTTTTGGCACCTCAGGCACTGGAAATATTCCCGCTTTTACAGCAATCAATGCGGGAGCAGGTATTCAAGTTGCTACCGTTACGGTAACACCTTCGGTGGGAGGATGCACAGGAAACAGTACGTCTTTTAGCGTGACTGTCAATCCTACGACCAGCGTCAATACCGTTGCTAATGCCGCTTTTTGTGGTGGAATTCCAGTAGCAGGAATTAACTTTTCTAGCCCAGTGGCAGGTACTACCTACAGTTGGACAAGCACGGCAAACGTGGGCTTTGGCACGTCAGGAACAGGCAACATCCCTTCTTACACAACCACCAGCTCTAGCACCACTCCCGTCGTTGCAACCGTTACGGTTACGCCTAGCATTGGAAACTGCCCAGGGGCATCCAAAACATTTACTGTTACTGTCAATCCTGCCCCAACGGTCAACGCCATTTCCAACGCCGTCTATTGTAATGCAGCTTCGGCTTCAGCCATCACGTTTTCTAGCCCTGTTGCAGGAACGACCTACACTTGGTCAAGTTCAGTAAACATTGGTTTTGGGGTTTCGGGAACGGGCAATATTCCTGCTTATACCGCTACCAACGCTACCTCAAACCCCGTTATCAGTACCATCACTGTCACCCCAAGTACAGGAACATGTACTGGCCCAGCGTCAACTTTCACCATCACTGTCAACCCTACGCCCGTTGTTGGTACAGTTGCGAATGCCGTTTATTGTGGCAATGCAAGTGCCAGTGCGATTCCATTTACCAGTTCCACATCGGGAACTACTTACGCTTGGTCAAGTACTTCCAACGTAGGTTTCGGAACGGCGGGCACGGGAAATATTGCGGCTTTTACAACGTTGGATAGCGCCTCTGTCGTTTTGGGTACCATCACCGTTACGCCTACAGCCAATACCTGCGTAGGTGCCTCTAAAACATTTACCATTACCGTAAACCCGTCGCCTAAAGTTACGACCGTAAACAATGTGGCCTACTGTAACACTGCCCCAGGCGCCGCCATTGCTTTTACGAGTCCTACTTCGGGAAGTACTTATACATGGACATCTTCGGCCAATGTTGGTTTTGGAACGTCGGGTTCGGGAAACATTGCCGCTTTTACGGTAGCCAATGCAGGCGTAGCACCTATCATCTCGACCGTGAGTGTTACGGCAAAAACCGCTACCTGTACGGGCCCAGTAAAAACTTTCACCGTCACTGCCAACCCAACACCAGTTGTTACGACACTTAGTAATTTGACCTATTGCGGTGCAATAACAGCCCCCGCTATTTCTTTTACAAGCCTTACCTCAGGCACTACCTACGCCTGGACAAGCACGGCTAACGTAGGCTTTGGAACAACAGGCACGGGCGCTATCACAAGTTATACAGTAGCAAACCCTATCGTATCTGCCACAACCGCTACGGTAAGCGTCATCCCAACTGCCAATACCTGCGAAGGAACAGCCAAGACCTTTACCATCACAGTAAACCCAAGCCCAGTTGTTAGTAACACCGCAGACATTACCCTCTGTGCGGGAGAAAAAGGAAACGCTATCTCGTTTACAAGCGCCACTCCAAGCACAACATTTACTTGGTCAACTCCTACCAACGTTGGTTTTGGCGTGGCAGGAACGGGCAATATCGCCGCTGGATTTAGTGCTTTAAATAACTCGCAGAATGTGGTTTCAACCACCATTAGTGTTGTTCCTGCAACATCACTTTGTACTGGAAAAACAACCACTTTCGCTTTCGTTGTCAACCCAACTCCTGCCAATCCTACCGCTGCGTCACCAGTTGTGTATTGTGCAACCGCCAACGCCACTGCTTTGGTCGCGAATGGAAGCAACATCAAATGGTACACCGAAGCAACAGGTGGCAGTGGAAGCGGCGTAGCCCCTACCCCATCGACCAACAACTCAACCGATAACTCCATCACAACAAGCTATTACGTTACGCAGACCAATCAATATACCTGCGAAAGCCAGCGTAGCCAAGTCCAAGTAGTCGTAAAGCCTCTTCCTACTATTGCACAAGTGGCAAAGCAAGAATACCTTCTTTGTCAGTTTGACCCCGCCATTCAGTTGGATGCCAAAGTGCAAGGAACGGGCGAGTCGTTGCTTTGGATTTACCCTAACAGCAGCGAAACGGGGGTTATTCCTACCATTACGACCGACACGGGCTTTGAAGGAACGTATTCTGTGCTACAACTACGCGATGGCTGTCGAGGCCCTCGTACCGACATTCGGGTAAACGTACGCACGACGCCATTGCCAGCAGTGAGTCAAGTACCGATTGTAACTTGCCAAAACGCAACACCTCAGGCATTGTCTGCCACCGGAACAGCTTTAAAATGGTACAATACTAACAAAACAGGCGGCACGCCTCAAAGCACCCCCAATATTCCACCGACACAAACGCCAGGTACTTACAATTTTTATGTGACCCAAACAGGCACCAACGGTTGTGAGAGTCCACGTGCCGAAATTGTAGTTGTCATTCAGCCACTCCCAAGTGCAACCATTAGCGGCGAAGGCACCATCACCCAAGGCCAGTCGGCACCGTTGTCGATTGCATTTACGGGCCAAGGCCCTTGGACTTACACATTGTCCAACGGATTAACCTTTACGTCGTCTCAAAACCCAACAAACATCACCGTGAGCCCGTTGGAATCTACCATTTTTACGGTAACAAAAATTACCAACAATTGTGGTGAAGGTAGTCCAGCAGGAAGTGCTACTATCAACGTACGGGTAGCCACCATCGACGTTGGTAATCCAAGCGCCACCACCGTTTGTGCGGGTCAAACGTTCGCTATACCGTATTTTTCATCGGATTTCTTCCCGTCAAATACCCAATTCCGCGTCCAAATCTCGAAGACAAACGACGACGCAAGCTTCCAAACGATTTCGACGGAAGGCTCAAGCACGCCACTCACCGCCACAGTTCCTGCCACCGCTACCGCTGGGACATACTTTGTACGGGTGATTGGGGTTGCCTCTAACTTTACGGTAAAAGGAAAAGTAAGCCCTGTTCAAATTGTAGTGCGAGAATTGCCAACGGCGACCATTTCGGGCCCATCGAACATTTACGAAAATGAAAGCGCCAAACTTTCGATTGCCTTCACGGGTGAAAATCCTTGGCGCGTGACATACCGCGATAGCTTGGCTCAGAAAGACACCACGTTTTCAACGACTGTGTCGCCTTTTGAGTTTACCGTACGTCCTGCCAAAACAAACATCTATCGTATCGTTTCGATTAGCAACGGTTGCGGAAACGGCCCAGCGACCTCACGTCTTACCTTGACGGTCAGCCCGTTGTTGTCGGTCAATCCAAACCAATCAAACGATTGGTTGAGCGTCTATCCTGTGCCAGTTCAAACGCGTTGTACCATCGAAATCCAAGGAGGTGCGCCTGCGTCGATTACCGTCACCGATGGCTACGGGCGCGTTTTGTTACGTCAACAAACCGCCACCAGCAGAGACGAAGTTGACTTTACGACGCTTACCCCAGGGGTTTATTTCCTAAATGCAGAACAAAATGGGCGCATAGCGCGACGAAAAATCGTAAAAGTGCAGTAGAATTTAAGTACTTCGGAGTTTGTTTGTCGAAACAAACGTACCTTTGCAAAAGGTAAACAAGTAAGCCGAAGCACTTTTGACTATGAAAATACGCATTGCATATCAAGCCGGCTGTCTTCTTTTGGCAGTCGGTTTTGCTTTTTCAGTACATGCCCAAAAAAATGGCATGACCCAGCTCCCCACCCACGAAGGAGGAGCGTTCCAACTAACAGGAAGCTGGAAGTCGGCACAGGCGGTGACGATGCACCCCGACAAAAAAGATTTTGTAAAAACAACCGCTCTTTCTGACAAAGCGACGGGGATTTTGGTCGGCAGTTCTTCGGCCAAAGCCACCACCGAATTAGGCACAGGAGATGTGGTTCTACAACTTGATTTTATGTTGTCACCCGCAGGAAGTGCCGTCGTGAAACTTCCAGGTGGCTATGACATCCAGCTGAGCGATAGTTGGAAAAATGCCAAACTGGATGGTAGCGCAAGTGGGTCGATAGCAGGACTAATGCCGCTTCAAAATGCCAGTAAAGCGCCTGGACTTTGGCAACAATTATTGGTTCAATTTAAACGACCGACCAAAACGTCGGCAGCCCAAATAGAAAAACTAACCCTCAACGGGTCAGTGATTCAAGAAAATACTTTTTTGAGTGCCGCCCCTTCTGCCCAATCTAGCATTGCGTTAGAAGTAACCTCTGGCAGTGTGGCGTTTAAAAATGTGTATTATCAATTGTTGAACGATACACACCCGTTGACCCTAAAAAACCTCACTTACACCCTTTACAAAGCAGGAAACGACCGCCCAAAGGCATTGTTAAGTGAAAATATTCTCAAAAAAGACACAACCTCTATCCTGACCAGAGAATGGGGGATGGGCAACAATAGCTTTTATTTGGTTTATGAAGGAAACATGGACGTAGCCCAAGAAGGCGACTACCTGATTCAGCTTGTCTATATGTCGAATGCGTCGTTGGCGATAGATGGAAAACAAGTACTTCCTTACCAATGGAATGATTTTCAGCAAAACTACGTCCCCACAACCGTACATTTGACCAAAGGTTCGCATCCGTTCCGCTTAGATTTCCACAAATTTACCTGGCGCCGCCCTGCGCTAGGCATGATGGTTTCGACCCAAGGCGTCCGCCCATACCCACTTCACGTATTGTCGTCGGTGCCCGAACCACAGCCCATACCAACCATCGAAGTAACCACAACGGGAGGCAAGGCTGAGTTGGTACGTTCGTTTATCCAACGCCAAGGCGAAAAAAACAAACGCACCCACTGCCTTTCGGTAGGCACGCCCGAAGGTGTACATTATACGTTAGACCTCAATTGGGGTTCTTTGTTGCAGTTCTGGAAAGGGCCTTTTGCCAACGTGACCGAAATGTGGTACGAACGCGGTGAACCGCAAATTTTATCACCAATGGGCACCACAACAACGACCAAAGGACAGGTAGATTGGGCCGTGCTGACCGATATGAATGCGGCTTGGCCCGACTCTCTCTCGCAGCTCACCTACAAAGGATACCGCTTATCGCCCGACGGTGTCCCAACCACCACTTATCGCCTCAATAATGCCGATATTACCGACGAAATTACGCCCGATAATGGCGGTTTAACGCGTACTATCAACGGAAATCTCCCCAACGGCTACGTACGATTGGTGAGTGGTAATAGCATTTCACAGCTCGAAAAAGGACTTTATGAAGTAAACGGACAAAGTTATTTTGTACGAATCGACCCTAAGAGTAAGCCCGTGGTTCGCAATGTGGGTGGACAACAAGAATTGCTTTTACCGCTCAACGGTACCGTGCGTTATTCATTGATTTGGTAAGTTTTATGGGTTGACCAAACCATTTTGCACGAAATTTGCGTTTTATGCTCAAACGAATTGACAATCTAATTATCTAAACCGATGCAACGTTTCATTTTTGTTCTCGCCATCGCGGCTGTTTTGTTTACAGGCATGGCAGCGACCACTCCATCTGCGCCTGCACCTTCTACCACTGCCCCTAAAGCAGATGGTATTCAATTTGTGGATTTGCCTTGGGCCAAGGTGCTCGAAAAGGCTAAAAAAGAGAAGAAAATCATCTTTTTTGATGCCTATGCAAGCTGGTGTGGTCCTTGTAAAATGATGCAAAAAAATGTGTTTACGCGCAAAGACGTCGGCGATTATTTCAACGCGACGTTCATCAATGTGAAAAAAGACATGGAAATAGGCGAAGGGCCACAATTGGCCAACCGCTACCCCATCGAAGGCTATCCTACCCTTTTCTTTGTGGATGGCAACGGCAAATTAGTTACCACGCACTTAGGCGCCATCATGGACGGCCCTGAGCTTATTAAATTTGCCAAAGCAGTAACTGGCAAAAAATAATTTGGGACTCAGCCCCACAAAAAAAGCCGTGAGTTTCACGGCTTTTTTTGTGGGTAATTAGGGTAAAATCATGGATAATCAACACCTAAATTATTTCATAAATGCTTTGGAGCACCTCCATCGTGACTCAAAAAAAGGAGGAGCACCACACAAGCCCATTTTACTTCTTGCCATCATCCACGAATATGAATCAGGGCGAATCAAGGATAATCGTATTTTGATTACTCCTGAGTTAACACACTCTTTTTCAGTATTCTGGAATCAGCTTGTAACAACAGAACATGACCAACGTTTTGCTTTACCTTTTTATCATTTGACGGGAGAAAAAGGCAAATGGTGGCAACTCGTACCAAATGCAGGCTGTGAAATTTGGATTGAAAATGCAGGTTCAATGCGAAGTTTTGGCAATTTGAGCGCTGCTGTCGCGTATGCTGAAATAGACCCAAGGCTGGCTGCTTTGCTACTGAATCCAGAAAGTCATTCCATTTTGAAACAGACAATTCTAGGAACGTACTTCTCTAATCAATACCCTCAAAGCATTAAAAATCAACAAGATAATTACTTTAACGATTTGCGAAATGAAGTTTACGAGCCATCGTTTTCTTACAAAACCAAGTTATTGAACCTTAAAAAACAGCTTGATGCCGAAACTTACCAAGTAGAAGTGTATAACCGAGGCACAATTTTTAGGCGAGAAGTGGTGAAAATTTACAACGAATCATGCTGTTTATCAGGGCTTCGGGTTTCGGCTTTATTTACGATTACAATGGTAGATGCTTGTCACATTGTACCATTTGCCAAAAGTTTTGACAACAGCCTAACCAACGGTATCGCGCTTTGTCCCAATTTACACCGCGCTTTTGACCGAGGCTTGATTTCAATCAATGATAGCTATGAAGTGATACTTTCCCCATCCTTTAAGGAAAACACTCAGAGCGAGTACAGTTTTTCAAAAATGGAGGGTAAGACAATCGTACTTCCCAATGACAAGGATTTTTGGCCGTCGTTGGCTAATTTTGAATGGCATCGAAAAAATGTGTTTAAAAGATGAGGTGTGGATAATCGCTCTTTTTCTACTAAGATTTCGCCCCGCTGGGGCTGTTGGATGATTGGTTGGTTTGAGCCCGAACGCATCCGAGACAAACCTCTGAAAAATGTGTCTGTAACGCATAACTCCTTTCCCGCAATGAATTCAGACGCTTGTAGCGTGACAAAAGGGGGATAATTAGGATAATTTGAGGTTACGCTGTATTTTCGTCTAAAATAAATCACTAATTCTTATGGCGGCTAATCAAACAAAACCCATGAGCAACTTACAAGCGGAGTTGCTCAAACTATACGCCAATAACCTAAGCGATGAGCAATTGTTGGAAATAAAAGGGATGCTTAGCAACTACTTTGCCCAAAAAGCTACCGAGGCCATGGATGAAGTATGGGAAGCACAAGGTTTGACCGAACAAGACATGACTGACTGGACAAATGAGCACAACCGCCTTAAAGGTAGTCATTGATACCAATATCTTCATTGCTATCATCGGCAAGAAATCCCAGTTTCGTTGGATTTTTGATGCCATTATTGCAGGCGATTTAATACTCTGTGTTTCAAATGATATTTTGTTGGAGTACCGTGAAATTTTAGAGCAAAAAGCAAGCGTTTTTGTTGCTGAAAACGTGCTCAATTTTTTGATGGTTCATCCATTCGTTGAAAAATACGAAATCTACTATGATTTGAAACTCATTGCTAATGACCCTGATGATAACAAGTATTGCGATTGTGCTTTTGCCGCTGGTGCACTTTTAGTGACTAACGATGGTCATTTTAACGTTTTACCAGACATAAGTTTTCCACAAATAGCTCTCATGTCGCTTGCTCAATTCAGTGATTTTTATCAGGGATAACGAAAGATGAATTTAATATACACTACCTACTAAATTCACAAAGCTGGTTTGCTTTTAAAACGCGAACCTCTGAAAGATGCGTTTTTAACGCATGACTCCTTTCTCGCAATGATTTAGACGCTTACAGCGTGACAAATTAACGTCCCTTATACCCACTCCTACGGGGCTTCATGGGTAGGGATATTACCTTTTTTCTACCGCACGGATTTCTATGGTTTATGCAAGCGTGCGAGTATAATTTTTGTCATATTTTTGCTGGTGATGCACCACCGAG